>JAZNTA010000146.1:0-32441 GCA_045591525.1 Acutalibacteraceae bacterium
AAGACCCCTCAAGGACTATGAGGTTGATAGGCTGCGTGTGTAAGCATGGTGACATGTTCAGCTAAGCAGTACTAATAGGTCGAGGGCTTGACCATTTCGTTTGTTTCTTCGCTTTCCCTTTATTCAGTTTTCAGGGTATATGCCTTGCAGGAGTTATTCGCACCTTTAGCTCAGTTGGTAGAGCACCTGACTCTTAATCAGGGTGTCCAGGGTTCGAGTCCCTGAAGGTGCACCATATTCCTTGAATGATTCACGAGATATGTGGCCCGTTGGTCAAGTGGCCTAAGACTCCGGCCTCTCACGCCGGCAACACGAGTTCGAATCTCGTACGGGTCACCAAATTTTTTAGGAATAAACGGTCTAAAAGCTGTTTATAATATTATTAGTCGGTGTTGATGGCGTTGAGGGTCCACCCGTTCCCATCCCGAACACGGTAGTTAAGCTCAACAGCGCCGAAGATACTTAGTGGGAAGCCGCTTGGGAAAATAGGGCGATGCCGACACAAAATGCCTTAATAGCTCAGTCGGTAGAGCACTCGGCTGTTAACCGAGTTGTCGTAGGTTCGAGTCCTACTTGAGGCGCCATCTGAACAGACTTCAAAATCTGAACCAAAGTGTTCGATTAGAAGTCTGTTTTTCTTTTAAAGTCCCGTAATATTGGGGCTTTTTTTTGATGTGTTTATCGTACAAGTTTTTATTATCTAATTAAATTCTGAAACAATTTTATTTTTATTTGAGGTTTTGCATATAAAACTGTTCGATTATGTATGATTATTTTTATTCCAATACTTGCTTTCCCATTTATCAGGTGTCCAATATTTAATAATTGAATGGGGTCGCTCAGTATTATAGAATGTCATATATTTCGCTAAAGATTCTTTAAACTCACGCTCGGATTTATATTTTGTTCTATATAATTCCTCAGCTTTCAAGTATTTGAAAAATAATTCTACTACTGAGTTGTCATATGGAATGTGTGGACGTGAAAATGATTGTGTTATGTTCAATTCTTTCAAATATTTCATAAATGATTTAGATGTGTAGTTTGAACCATTGTCACTATGGAAAATCAACCCGTCATCAGGTTTTCGCTCTTCATAAGTTGAATGGAGTGTTTTGGAGAGTAAATTACTGTGGCTTTCTTTGTGTTGAATTTTTGATAGAATAATAGTAAGGATGAAAAAGATGTCTACAAAAATTAAAATGATAATTGAATAGAATAACCAATTAAAACTTACTTCTTTGCAGTGCAACTCTTGTACCACTATCTTTATCCTTTTGTTTTAAATGTGATTTTTATGCGAAACTTTGTAAAGATTATGCATAAAATAATAGCGGATAGATGTAGAAACTAAAGAAGAAATAATAATTAATTTTTGAAGAACTATGTTACGGTTTGCAGAAATATTATTTGAAAAATCACTTGCAAATGTTGTTATATTCTGTTATAATGATTAGACTGTAAAGTAGAAATATATATTGAATTGTTTTTGAGGAGATAGAAATGCAGAATAAAAGACTTGAGGTGTACACAGCTGAAGATATAAAGAAAATTCCAAAAAGAAAAGTATCTATAAATGGACGAATTGATTCAAAGGATTATTTGGAATTGGCATTAGAGGCAACAACTGAATATTATGAACTGTTTCCACACGAACAGTTTGATGTAAAAAAGAGAGATTAAGAGGGAAAAAGATGGTTGATGAGATTTATAATGGTCTTTCTGATGAAGAAATTGCTGAACAGATGACTAAAATACAAAGTTTGTTTAATGACTATTTAAAGACATCAATATTGATAAGAGATGATGTTATTTGGAGCGATGAATTACTGAGTAGTATTGTTATTAGAATAGACCAAAGAAAACACTATTACAAATATTTTCATTCGCAGTATTTAGATGGTGATATAGACTTGAGAAATATATCACAAATAAAAGAAATCGCATTACTTTGTTACTGGTTGGTAAAGTACAAGCCCTTTACTATATCTAATCCGGATAAAGCAAGATGTTATTATGCCGATTGGGGTTGTGGTGTTAACGAAGTGTTTGCAGCATACATATTTATAACCTTTGCATATAAGCATGCTAAAGGACGTATATCAAAAAGTTATTATAAATCTGAACCCTTTAAAGAAGAATTGATTTATTCTTTTGCGGAAAGAGATATAAGCAAGGAAGCAATGATTTTATTGCTGGCAGCGGTTGTACGACAAAATTAAATCTAAAAGAAGGATGGTAGTGTGATGTTTCTTTGTATTGATTTTTCCATTGATATATCATCACTGTTTGATTTTAGCATTTTAAAAAGTGAGTTTCCTACATGCTTTTTAATATTTTGTGTTGGGTTTGTAGTGGCTTGGGTGATTCAAAAAATAAGATTAAAAGAAAAAATTGAAAACACTGATCACTTAAAAAAAGATTTAGAAGAGAAAAAAGATTTACTTGATAAAAAAGAAAATATGCTGGAAGAAAAGGAACAACAGTTGGAAGATGCTGTTATGTTGTCCTCAATACAGACGTCAAAAAATAAGTTTTTTGGTAAAAAACGATGAGCGAATAGATTTTAAATTGAACAGTCTTTGAAATCCGAAAAAAGTAAAATTAGAAGCTTAAAAACTTGAAATAAAGCAGTTTGATTTTCGTTACATAAAGCCAAAAATAAAGGATACCATCCGGTATCCTTTATTTTTTTACTCTTTAGAAGAACTTAAACTCACGACAATTTGTTTACGGCAGACGAGTCGGCTGTTAACTGCTCGAAGCCTTGCCGCTGCCGGTGGCAGATGCAGGCAAGGTTTCAAGAGGAAGAAACAAGGAGATTTGCGAGTGAATAGCGAAGCAAATCGACTATGTTTCTGACCGTAGTTGTCGAATGTGTTAGTTGACTTTGTTTTTTATCTATGTTATAATTTTTGCATTGAATAATTGTTTGAGGTGAAAAATGGGAAATATTTTATTTGAAGTGCCGACAACATTTGAATTTGATTACTTTGATTTTGCATTTAATTTTGTTTTAATGGCTGCGTGTCTCACAATTTTTGTAAAATGTAAAAATATTAAATATAAAGATACGCGTTATGAAATTGTAAAGATAATCTCTATTTTGTGTTTTGGTTTTTTATTGCTTTTTAATGTTATTGATATAACCTCATCATTAGATATGCACAAAAAAATAGCAAAGCAATATGAAGTAGGTAACTATGAAATTGTAGAAGGATTCGTAGAAGATTTTGTACCGATGCCGTATGATGGGCACGGAAATGAATCATTTGAAATTAATGGCGTAAAATTTTCTTATTCAGATTATATTGAACTATGTGGTTACAATAATGCCAAGTCACATGGTGGCGTTATTGAGGGGAATGGGCAACATCTGAAAATAGGGTATATTTATTATGATTCATCTTACGGTAATATAATTGTTTACATAGAACAACTTGAATAAGGAAAGATATTATGGTTTTAATCGAGAAAAATAATTACAAATTTTCTGTTGATATAGAAAAAACGAAAGAATATTATAAAACCCATTCCTTGTGTGATTGTGTATGTTGTCGTAATTATTATAAGCAGATAGAACAAGAACTCCCTAAATTAAAAGAATTTTTAGATGATTTTGGTGTTGATATTTCAAAGCCTGACGAAATAATGAGTGTTGAAAACGAAGGTTATATTGATTATTTGAATGTAGATTATACAGTTTGCGGTAATGTAATTAATATGTCTGAGTATGAGATAGATATTTATGACAACTTATTTTTAAATGTTATTGTTACTGAAGGTTTTGCTTCACCAAACGAACAAACCGGAGAGTATTTTACACTTTCTGTTACAAATATCAGATTACCTTGGGTTTTAGAAGTGCCGAATCCCACACCTATTAAAATTAAAGCTATAAATAAAACTAAAAATAATGCTTTTAAAAGTTTTAAGGAAAAATTATTAAAAAAATAAAGGATATCATCCGGTATCCTTTATTTTTTTATCTTTGACACGAAAAGTATCACAATTGTTATTTGAAAACTCTTTATATCATATCTTTTTTCTGTTAATTTTTAAATATAAATTGAAAAAAAAAGGAAAAAAGATATGAAAACAAAGGAAAGAAAATTATTGTTTTTGGGTATTGGTTTTATTATTGCATTTGCATTATGGACCTGGCTTATTCAGATAATAGATGTGAAAGCTGCGGGTGTGAACGGAACAGAAATTGGTTTTGCAACAATAAATACCTGGTTTCATTCGGTAACGGGTGTTAATATGACACTCTATATAATTACGGATTGGTTGGGGCTCGTACCAATATTTATTTGTATGCTTTTTGGCGGATTTGGATTTATTCAGCTGATGAAAAGAAAAAGTTTATTTAAGGTTGATTTTGACATTATAGCTTTAGGCATATATTATGTTATAGTAATAAGTGGGTATCTTATTTTTGAAATGATACCAATAAATTACAGACCTATTCTTATTAATGGATTTCTTGAAGCATCTTACCCATCATCAACAACCCTATTAGTTTTATCTGTTATGCCAACTCTCAATTTTCAGGCAAATCGCAGATTAAAAAATGCTCCAATAAAAAGAATAATAGAAACTATAACCGCAATATTTGCCATATTTATGGTGGTCGGAAGATTGGTTTCGGGCGTCCATTGGTTAACGGATATTATCGGTTCTGTACTTTTGAGTGTAGGATTATTTTATATTTATAAAGGAATAGTATTATGGAATTCAGCGAAAAATTGCAGGAACTAAGGAAAAATAAAGGTCTGACACAAGAGGAGCTTGCAGAAATTTTATATATTTCTCGAACTGCTGTTTCAAAATGGGAATCGGGAAGAGGCTATCCTAATATAGAATCGTTAAAAGAAATATCAAACTTCTTTGATGTTTCAATTGATGACTTATTATCGGGAGAAAAACTGCTTTCAATTGCAGAAAAAGAAAACAAATCAAATATAAGAAATATGTTCGATTTCTTATTAGGAATTGTAGATTTATTTTCTTTTGTTCTTGTTGTTTTGCCCCTTTACCCCAATACCATTGATGGTTTTGTTTATTCAGTGAACTTATTAAATTATTATGAAACAACCTCAATAAATTTGGTTATTTATTGGGTTATGTTTATTTCTCTTTTTGCAGTTGGAGTTATAAAAATTATACTGACTAAAACAAAGGCGAAAAAAGGCAATAAAATTTTAATGACACTTTCAATTGCTTTAAATATTTTTGTTGTGCTGTTCCTCGCTCTAACAAGAGCGGTTTATGCGGTAGTTATTGCGTTTTTATTGTTATTAGTAAAAGGCGGCATACTTTTAAAATATTTCAAACAATGAATTTCAAAATAAGACTAATAAATTAGAAAATATTCTTAAAAATATTGATTTAATAAAGAATAATATATATAATATATAAAAACAATTCAAATTTTCAAACAAAAGAGGTGTTTCGGATGCAAGAAAAGTCAGTTAATGTAAACGGCATTAACATATATTCATTATTGAACCCGAATCTCAGAAGCTTTTGTTTATGCTTATATATCAGGGCAGGTAGCATTTTTGAAACATCCGCTGATAATGGAATCAGCCATTTTTTTGAACATATTGTTTTCAGGAATGTTAAATCGAAATATAAAAATTTTTATGAGCAATTGGCATTACACGGAATAGATATGCAAGGCACAACCTATAAAGAGTTTATTCAGTTTGAAATAGATGGTCCATCCTCTGAATTTTTCTTTGCTGCAGATGTTTTATGCCACTTTTTTGATGAAATTAAAGTATCTAAAGAGGAGTTTCTGAAAGAAAAAAACAGAATTAAAGCAGAAATCAGAGAGAATGATGAGAGAGCCTCATTAGATTATTTTTTTAATAAACTTGTATGGAATAATACAGAAGTAGAGAAAGAGATTATAGGATGTTGCAAGGTTTTAGACAGAATTTCTCTGAAAAAATTAAATGAATTCAGAAGAGAAATTTTTTCAAAAGATAATTTCTTCATTTATGTAACAGGCAATGTTGCCTCAAAAGATATTGCACTGTTAAAAGAAAAGCTAAAAAAACTTGATTTTCAAGAGAATGAAAGCAAAAGAACAAATACCATTACATTAAATGAAAGTTTTTTCAACAGAAACGGTAAGGTTGAAGTAAAAAACGATTGTTGGCATTATATTAAATTCGGTTTTGATTTTGATACACGGAAATTTCCGGGTGGGGTACTTGATGTGCTTTATTGCATATTGTTTAAAGGCGAAAATGCATTGGTATATAATTATTTATCGGAAGAAAATCCAATTTTATATTCTTATGACAGCACTCAGGAGCAATACGATAATATAGGAAATCTGAATTTTAAATTTGAGGTTTCAAAAGCAAAGCTTTTAGATGCGGTTAAGATTGTTGTTAAGATTTTAAATGATGTTAAAGCTGGTAGATTTAATTATGAAGCTAGCTTTAAATTTGAAACAATCTCAGTAGAAATTGATTTAGATAAGCCCGGTAGCCTTAATTGGAATATGGCATATTACAACCACATATTAAAAACAGACTCAGTAGACTATACCGATAAATTATACGGAAGATTTAAAAATGTTTCCAAAGAGCAGGTTATAGAAGCAGCAAAGGAAATTTTTCAAACAAAAAATATGACTGTTGCCATTAAAGGTAACAAGAAAAAAATCAATACTGAAGAGATTGCAGCTATTTTAAAAAATCTTGATATCTGAAAATGCAATAGAAGCACATCATTTTCCGATGGTGTGCTTTTTTGCAAATTATTGAAAATCTCACTTTCGTATGTTAATATAATTTCATAAGTAGGTGATACAATGAACAAAGCAAAAATAATCGTTTTAGCAGGGCAATCAAATGCGGTTGGCGTTGCTCATACAAAATACTTATCACGGCATTTCAGCAGTGAAAAGGTAGAAAAGTTTAAATCAGGGTATGATAGTATTTTAATGAACTATTATTCCCACGATATGAAGAGCAACGGCTTTGTTAAAACAACTCTTAATAGTGCCGAAAAGGGCAAAGATACCTTTGGTCCCGAGGTTGGTATTGCGGATTATTTAAGCGAAAAATATCCAGATGAAAAGATTTTTATTGTAAAATGTGCTGTTGGCGGTACAAACATGTTCCACGATTGGTTACCGCCCTCCTGCAAAGGGAAATATCATAAAGATGCCTTTGGTTTTGGTGATACCAAAAATGAATTTTACCGCTGTGGTGGTTGGCTTTTTAACGAGCTTGTAAAAATTCTTGGTGAAAGTATTTGTGTTCTGGAAAATCAAGGTTATGAGCCTGAAATCTGTGCTTTTTGCTGGATGCAGGGTGAAAGCGATGCTTTGGAAACAGATACTGTTGAAAAATATGGGGAGCGATATGAAAATCTGTTAAAAGACTTAAATGAAAAGTTCGGAAAATATATGAAAAATTGCACCTATATTGATGCAGGAATTTCAGATGTGTGGCAGTATTACCGAGAAATAAATCAATGGAAAGAAGAGTACGCAAAGAAAACTTCCGACAGCATTTATATAGATACAATTGCAGAGGGGCTTGTTACGTTAAAAGAACCTGAAGAAGAGGTTGATTTTGCCCATTATGATTCGGATTGCACTATTAAATTAGGTTATTTGTTTGCAGAAAAATTTGAGCTTTAAGGTGTGTTATTATGTTTGCTAAAATTTATGATACAGAAATAAAAATAGATTATAAACAAATTGATGGGTTTAACAGATACCTTGATGATATTATGTTGGAGTATCAGCAGAGTATGGAAGAGGGTCTTGATATTGAAAAGTATAAAGGTTTGTTTGAATCTGTTGCTGCTATGAAAAATGATGCAATCAAGGCAAAAATGTGCGATGCTATATATGAGTTGGTTATCAATTCAAAAATCTGTTCAGGTTATAAATACAACGAACCTAATAAATTAAATGAAATAAAGGCATTGAGAAAGCCCTATGATTACAAATCAGTAGTACCGGATGAAGAATTTCTTCGCAAGAAAATTCTCGGTGCCTGGATGGGTAGAGTTTGCGGTTGCCTTTTAGGTAAGCCTGTTGAGGGTATAAGAAGCAACGAGCTTATTCCTTTTCTTAAAGAAACAGGGAATTACCCTATGCACAGATATATTCTTTCTACAGATGTTACCGATGAGGTTTGTTCCCATTATAAATTTTCCTTTAAAAATAAACCTTATGGTGATAATGTTGACGGAATGCCTGTTGATGATGACACGAACTATGTTGTTATGGCGCAACAGATAATTGAGAAATGTAGCAAGGATTTTGAACCGAAAGATGTTGCAAACGCATGGCTTCGTTATCAGTCGGTTTGTTCTTATTTCACAGCAGAAAGAATTGCATACATAAACTTTCTTAACTGTATTCAACCTCCTGCATCGGCAATGTATAAAAATGTTTGCAGAGAGTGGATTGGTGCACAGATAAGGGGCGACTATTTCGGTTACATTTGCCCGGGTAAACCTGAGGAAGCGGCCGAAATGGCATATAATGATGCCAGCATTTCTCATGTTAAAAATGGAATTTATGGTGAAATGTTTATTTCAGCAATGATAGCAATTGCGGCAGTAAATGACAATATTGAGGATATTATTTTGGGCGGTCTAGCCGAGATTCCCGCAACCTCAAGACTATATGAAGCGGTTATGAAAATTTATGAAGATTTCAAGAATGGAGTAACTCTTGAAGAAACATTCAATTATATTCATAGCGAATTTGATGAATATACCGACCATGGCTGGTGCCACACAATTTCAAATGCAATGATTGTTGTTGCAGCACTTCTTTATGGTGAATGCGATTTCGGAAAATCAATCTGCACAGCAGTAGGCTTTGCATTTGATACAGACTGCAACGGTGCAACTGTTGGTTCAATTTTAGGTATGCGTGGAGGAATTGATTGTATCGACGAATGCTGGAAAAAACCTATAAATAATAAAATTCATACATCACTTTTCGGCATAGAAACTGTTGATATTGAAAAAGCGGTTGATAAAACTATGGAGCATATAGATTTATAAAATATGAAAAACAGCAAAATAGTTATTATAATAGCAACGGGGATTGCCATACTTGTTGCGGGAATATTATGTAAGCAGGAATTCTTTTTGATGATACCTTTGTTTATATCTCTCTTTGTTATGGCTTTTCAGTCGGAAGCAAACAGAATAGGTCCGTTGATAGGGTCAATAAATTCAATTATCTATACAGTGGCATATATTTATATGGGTGTTTATGCCTCTGCAGCATCTGCAATTCTTTTCAGCTTCCCTGTTCAGTTAATGACATTTTTCCGCTGGAAGAAAAATGCTTATAAGAAAACAGTTGTTTTCAGAAAAATGTCAGCTAAAATGAGAGTGAGTTGCATTGTTTCTTTCCTTGTTGTCTGGGGCATAATGGCGGCAGTATTTATGCGCCTTGATTATGAATACGCAATTCTTGATAGCTGTTCATTTATATTCGGCTTTGTAATACCCGTTTTAACAATGCTTGCTTATATTGAATATACATATCTTTGGATTATTCAATGTATAGTTGGTGTTTTTCTTAACATACAAATGGTTGTAAATGATTATAAAGAAACAACCTATCTCATATATGGCGTTTATGCTCTTTACTGTGTAATAGGTGCATTCATCAGTGTTCAGAAATTTTATAAGGAACAGCAGAAAACCTTGAGTGAGGTGTAAGTTATGGAAGTTTGGTTTGGAATAACATTAACTGTGCTTCTTATTCCCGGTTTAATGATAATCTGCGGAAAATATTATATTAAAAAAGCTCCGAAAAACATAAATCACTTTGTTGGTTACAGAACAAAAAGGTCAATGAAAAACAATGAAACATGGAACTTTGCTCATAATTATATGGGGAAATTATGGTTTAAATATGGAGTGGTTTTACTTATTGTGTCTGTTCTACTAATGTTTCTACCAATCGGACAAGATGAAGATGCAGTAGGTGGATTAGCTGCTATTATAACTATGGTTCAAGCCTTTGTTATGATTGTTCCAGGTGTTTTAACGGAAAAAGCCTTGAAAGAGAATTTTGATGAGGAAGGAAACAGAAAAAATGGAAAATTTGAAAAATAAAGATATATTAGAAATAATATTTATTCGCCATGCAGAAACAAATTATACAGATATAGGCGATCGAGATAATTGCGATGGTGAGCTGACCGAATTCGGTGAAAAGCAATGCAATATATTGGGGGAAAAGCTGAAGGATATTCAGATAGATGGCTATATAACAAGTTCACTTCTTCGTGCATTCAAAACTGCAACGGGTGTTTGCAAGGCAAAGAGTGATAACCCAGTTCTTCAGATTTGCCCTGAGCTTATTGAATGCGGTTGCACCCCCGGTTATTTCGGTTGCAGTGAAGAATATCTGCAGAAATATTATAAAAATACTAAAATGTGCAAAAAGCTTTTCGGAACAGAGAAATATGAATTCGGATGCGAAGCAATTGAAGATAATAATCTTCGTGCACAAAAGGTGATTGATTATATAAAAGAAAACTATACATACGGCAATAGAGTTGCGGTTTTCAGCCACCACGGTATGCTTGAATATCTTATTCCCACCGCTTTGGGTTTGGAAACCCGAAAATTCTTCTTCTCTCTTGATAACATTTCGATGACTGTTGTTCAATATACCCGAGATGGTGCTTGTATTTTAAAAGAGGTTAATAAATAAAAGAAAATGGCTACTTGTTCAAAAATGAGCAAGTAGCCAAAAATATTACTTATGATTTTTTATGTAGTATTTGTAGAATTTAACGCAATCTGCAACCTCTTTAACACCAATGCTTTCATTAGCTGCGTGCATTGCAGCAAGCTGTTCGTTACTCATTTTGATGGGGCAGAAGCGTAAGCAGTTATCTGCAACCTCTTCATAGTGACGGCAGTCTGTACCGCCTGTCATTAGGTAGGGGATAACGCCTGCATCGGGATAACATTCATTCAGGCATTTCTTAAGATACCCGAATTCTTCGCCCTTGTAGTCAACAGTATTTGAAGCGTTTCTTGCGTGGATTATTTCAAACTCAAGGTCATATTTATCTGCATATTTCTTGAGAACCGCAAGAGATTCCTCAACATTCTGATGGGGAGACGTTCTCAGGTTGCAAACGATATATGCTTCCGAGGGGATAACATTAGGAGTTTGAGAACCTTCTGCCATTGTGCAACAGAAAGTGGTTTTAACAAAAGCGTTGCACATTGGTGAAACCATAGGAAGAACCTTTGTGAGAAGACCTTTGAAGAGCCACATGTTGCCCAGAACCATTCTGAGAGGGAAGCCGAGATAGGGTGCGGCTTCATCAAGCATAGCATAAACTGCGCCTGAAATTTCTGCTTTAAAGGGTTTATCTTTTTCAATATCTGCAACAAATTTTGAAAGTCTTGCAAGAGGTGTGTTGCTCTTGGGTGTGGAGGAGTGACCGCCCTTACCTTTAGCAATAACCTTAAGGTCGATATAACCTTTTTCAAGAAGACCGATTGCAGCGCACCAACCTTTCATAGTGGGGAGCTGGTCTTTAAGAATTGCACCACCCTCATCCATTGCAACATCAAGGTGAACGCCTTTTTCTTTTAAGTAATTAACAAGCTTGGGTGCGCCATCACCTGAAATTTCTTCATCAACTGCAGTTGCAAGGTAAATATCGCAAGGGGGTTCAAAACCTTCTGCGAGTAATTCTTCAATAGCTTGAAATTCTGAGAAAACAGTTGATTTGCAGTCCATTGAACCCCTGCCGTGAATGTTGCCGTCTGCAATTTCGCCTGAGAAGGGGTCTTTTTCCCAGTTAGGCTCGTCAGCGGTAACAACATCCTGATGTCCCATAAGAAGAAGTCCGTTTCTCTTTGGGTTTTTGCCTTGCCAACGGAAAAGAAGATTGCCTTCAATTTCGGTACATTCAAGCTTTGAGAAAATAAGGGGAAAATTCCGCTTCATAACTTCATGAAGCTTATAAAACTGAGTTAAATCTGTGTTTCCTCTTAAAGAAACAGTGGGCACCTTAACCATTTCGGAAAGCTTTTGGGCATAATCATTTGCCTCTTCTTGCGTAGGATTAATTGCAGGTGCGTTTGTGTTGGGCTTTGCTTTGATTTTCACTGCTTTTATTGCAGCAATTACAATTAAAAACACTAAAATTGCTAAAACCGCAAGTAATGCGAAACCAATGTATTTCATTCTATCAATTCCTTTCACACACATTGGAATAATTATACTACTAAAAATAAAATAAGTAAATAAGGTTCGGTTGTTTTTGTTGGAGAATGATGTTATAATTATTTTATATGGTGGCTTTTAGTATGCGTGATTATGTCAGTTTCAGATAGGTAGATTATATGATTAATATAAATAAATATGTAGACAAAAAAGATATTTTTGAATTTAATGTTGTGAAGACAAGTGAAATATCATTTTCAGGAGATTTTTTGAAATATTGCGAGGAAAATATGTGTGGACAGTATAATTCGAGTTGGAGCTGTCCTCCGGCAGTGTCACATATAGTTGAACAAGAAAAAATCACTTGCGATTTTACAAACGCTCTTGTGTTTTCATGCAAATATGAGATAAAAGATTTTAATAATATTGAATATATGGATTTTGCAAGAAACAAAACAATGGATATACTCCGAAAAATTGTAAAAGAGATAAAAAGGGAAGACATTGATTGTCTGGCTTATGGTTGTAGTAGTTGTAAAATTTGTGATGTTTGTTCTTATCCATATCAACCCTGCAGATTTCCCGAAGAAGCCATCGTTCCGCTTGAAGCTTGTGGTATAAACGTATTCGAGCTTGCAAAAAAGGCTGATATAAAATACTATAACGGAGAGAATACCGTAACGTTTTTTTGTATGATTGTTTTTAATGGGGATTTATAATACAGATAATAGATTTGCTTATGAAGAAAAATTTAAAAATAGCGATAATTATTTGTAGTGCCATTTTGATTTTGGCAATTGCTATGGTGATTTTCTTGACAAAATATGTAATTTTATTGTAGGATTAACGTAGATTTATTGAAAGGAATGGAAATATGAAAAAGGTACTATCAATTTTATTAGCAACTGTAATGATATTTACAATTACAGTACCGGCTTTTGCGGCTGATGGTGATGCACCAATAGGAAATTCATATGGGGGTAATCCTGTTATTATTGTAAGAGGTATTGATTTCGCAGGTCTTACCTATGAAAATGGTGAAAAAGCACTCAATGTAAGCGCAGGAACAATTTTTTCTGCTTTGATGAATGGTTTTTTAGGTATGCTAAGTTTAAAAGATGCACAGTCAGTTCTTGATGGCGCATTTTTAGCAGCGAAAGAAATTTTTGACCCAATCGCTTGTGATAAAGACGGCAATCCTTATATGTTCGTTTCGATGAAGCAGTATCCTGAATCAATGGCAAGTTATCCTGAATTTGTGGAAGAACTTCCTGATGGGGCAGAAGAGGGTATTGTTAAAACTGCAATTGAAAAATATGGTGCAGAAAACACATATTTCTTTACTTATGACTGGAGAAAAACTCCTCAGGAAATTGCAAGCGAACTTAACGTATTAGTTGAAACAGCAAAAGAAAACAGTGGTAAAGACAAAGTAAATATCATCTGTGCTTCAATGGGTGGTATGGTTACAACTGCATATTTCTATTACTATGGTTCAGAAAATGTTGAATCAGCAGTTTTTCTTTCAGGTGCTCAGAATGGTACCTACGTTTGCGGTGACGCACTTAACGGAAGAATTGTTTTTAATGGTGATGTGCTTGTTAAATTTATAAACAATGCAGTAGGAGACAATTTGTTTGTTAAACTCCTTGTTGGTGCTTTTGATATAATGGGAGTTGTTGATTTTATTGCGGATGTTGCAAATGATATGGTTTCCTCAAGCTTTGACAGAGGTAATGACCTTATGCTCCGCGACAGTCTTGGTACTTTCTGTGGTTTCTGGGCACTTTGTCCGGATGCGGATTTTGAAAGTGGTGTTGAAAACATTTTCGGCGGTCACGAGGAAGAATATCCTGTTCTTCTTGAAAAACTTGATAGCATAAAAGATTTTGTTTTCAGTACAGAGGAAACTCTTATGGGAGCAATGGCAAACGGAACAAAGATTTCATTCGTTTCTAACTACAATTCACCCCTTGTTCCTGTTTATGAAAGAGCGAATCTTAATGGAGACAATGTGCTTGAAAGTGAGCTTACCTCAAACTTTGCCACAATTGCTCCTCTTGGAGAAACACTTCCAAAAGCTTATATAGCAAAGAATGATAGCAAATATATTTCTCCTGATAAGGTGATTGATGCAGCAACAACACCTTTTAAAGATTATACATGGTTTGTTAAAGATGCCCCTCATGTTGCGGCGGATTATAACACAGGCTTCAGTAAATTTACATTTACTCTCCTTGAAAGTGAAGATCAGCCTACAATAGATACTTTTGAGGCATATCCTCAGTTTATGATTGCAGATGAATTCCTTTTCGTTTCACCCCTTAAATAACACAAAGGACAAATTTTTATGGAAATTTTATCTTATATATTAAGCCTTTTAGGTCTGGCTTCAATGATAACAGCCTCTCTCATAAAGGGCGAAAAAATGAAGAAAATCCTTTTCTTTGTTTTCTGCGCTAATGCACTTATCGCAACAAGCTATCTCGTTGACGGAAGCGGTCTGAATGGCGCAGCATCCTGTTATATAGGAGCGATTCAGTCGATAATCAATTATTTCTTTGATTCAAAGAATAAGCCTTTACCCAAATGGTTGATTGCAGCATATTGCGTTGCATTTATTGTATGTAATCTTGTAGTTGGCGGATTCAATCCCCTTGGTATTCTTGCAATAGTGGCATCATTAACCTTCGTTATGTGTATTGGTCAGTCAAGCGGTGCAAAATACAGATTCTGGACACTTTTTAACATCACCTTATGGGGTGTATATGATGTGCTTTCAGAATCTTACAGCGCACTTATTACCCACGTAGTTCTTCTTGTGTTTACTATTGTCGGTATGATTGTTCACGATAGAAAGAAAAAAGCCTAAAATTATCACTCCTGCGGATGTTGTTAATTCGCAGGAGTGGTTTTTAGTTTTGGGATGCTATTAAAAGATTGAAAATTTTTACTTATTATCTTTGCCAAAATTATGTTGTAAGAATCTCTCAAACTCAGGATTTATAAATACTTCTACATCACTAAATTCAGTGTCCTCAAAGCATAATAAATCATAAGTTATTTCATCTAGCGGTGTGTCAGAAAAGAGAGCTAATCGATTTCGACTGGTTAAAAAAGATTCTATAGCAGTTTGCACAAAGGCTTCTATTGATTCACAATCACAATTAGAATTAACGGGTAATTCAGCAATATATGTAAATTTGCCAGTGACATCAAGGTCATCATTTTTGGTTGGTTTTGAATAGGTTTCGAAGACCCATTTCCCAATCATATTTTCACTTTCTATAATGCGTTTATTACTGTTATTCGTAATGATATTTGCGTACAAGGCTTTCTTTAAGTCTTTTTTGTTGCCTCGTATTTGAAATCCAGTTGTTTTTCCCACTATATTAATATGGTTTTTGACTGTTGTATCAACTAACATTTCAAGATCCGTGTTTTTTAGTTCTAAGAAATAAAAAATTTCTTTATCATAGCCAATAATATGTGAATCCATAAGATGTTCTAAGGCTTGTTCGAGAGCTTTTTCCAAGTTTCTGTTTTTCATAATAGTGTCTCCTTTTTTATAATTGAATTTTATGTTTTTCGAAATCTGTATAATCATTTCTAAGCCAGTATTTTAATGAATCTATTAATGGAATTAGTCGGATTTCCTCTAATTCTTTCAAATTTAAATCTCTTTGAGGTTGAATAAATGTATAAACTTCAATAGCTTCGCCATTAAAATTTTCATTTAAAAGGATTTGAATATCACCTATTGGAAGTAGCACAAGTAATATGTAAAATAAAACCCTTTTCAATCCGATATGTTTTTTCTCGGGTATAACTTGCAATACAAAATTTTCGTTTCGCAATAGTTTTAATCCTATGTAAAAAAACGAAAAACAGAAAACCGCATAAGTTATGGGCTCGGTATAATCAGATACAACCAAAGTATAAGTTATCCAGCTCATAACAATTAAAGACAATCTTAAAAGAATATTGTCGATAGCAAATCTTTTTTTAATCTTTACCTTAAAAAAGCGGCCTGTAAAAAACATCATTTTTCCACCTCCTTAACTATGTAATTAATGGCATTTAGAATGTCCATAGCGATTTCATCTATATCCGGTAAAACAGGGTAATATTTTTCGTAAACCAGTGCGAATCCAGTCTGCTTTTCATTCGTTTGAACCGACCAGTTTTCAGCAAGTTTGCAAGAATTAAATCCATCGTATTCTTCTCTGGTTAACAGCCTGTACAGATAGAGTTCGTCATCAGTGCATCCATCATCCTTATTAAAAATACACGCACAGTATTCCTTTTCTTTCGGCGGTGATAGAATCAGTATTGATTCGTCATCCATAAGACCTGCAAAAAAACCATTTCTTTTTATTACTTCGCAACACGACTTATAGTCTTTTTTTTCAAACAACAGTACCACCTCTATTTTATGCAGAAAAAAGTGTTGCAAAAAAATTGGGTTTAATGTTATAAACGCAATCTTTTTTTGAATAAGTAAGTGTATCAGATGTGTAAGTTACTTTTATAGGGAAACATAAGTAGGTTGCTTCAACAAGTTGCATAATCTGTTTAGTATGTGCGGTATCTTCTCCGATAAGAATCAAAGTAGTGTTGTTTTTAATAAACTCAATATTAGTGGTTTTGCATTGGGAAACCTTAGCAACCCGTTCCATTTTTTCAATCAGGTTTTTGCGCCAATCAGTGGTTCTACGAACGGATTCAATAAAAATAGTCTCTTTCCCTTTTTTTATTATCGCCTGAGGCCTAAAGATTTTTGATTTAACCATATTTGGTGACGAACAAAACAAGGTTTCACACATTTGGAAATCATCCGGCTCAATTGCAGACTTTACAATATATTGTGAAGCGGAAAGGATTTTTTTGATCTGCTCAGAAGACGCCTCTTTTAAATAGCCACATAACCTCGGTTTGATGTTTTTGGATTTTAATAAACCAGCACCTCTCCAACCTAACTTATAAACTTTGTTTGCTGATCTTTCTCTACCGGAATTACTTTCGAACCTATAAGCGTCAAGAAACTCTGAAGCTGCAAGAATTCGTAAACGCTTTTGCAAATCCTTCTGCGATATATCTGCACCAAAAGATATAAGCATTTCACTTAAAATTGCTGATGTAGTTACAAGGAGTCGATTTATAGTTACGATAATCAACAAATCCAAATCATTTTTTACAAGAGTGATTGGCTGACAGCTATAATCATCTATTTTCACTAAATGTTCATTCTGATAAATTGCAAAGGGAGATTTGGTTTCATTTGTGGCAACAGGAAAGTTTTTTACCTTTGGAATCATAATAGTATTCATAATTCTAAGCTCCTTTCTTATAAACCAAAACGCTTTAATATAGTAGCCGTATTGGTGTTTTTATACTTGGTTTTAAATTCTACCGCATTTGTAGATAAATCAAAATTTTCCAAATTACCATATTTGCCAATTCTTTGCACATTATTAGCAGGTGCCGGAGTGGAGTACATCGAGTTTGTTTTAAGGATATCCTTTCCAAGCTGAACATCCTGAGTTATAACCAGAATTTTTTTCGATGCTTGTCTTGCTCTTAGAATCTTTGAAATTATATAAGCATCTGCCTTTTCTTTTGTGTTAGGATTCCCCTCAAATTTTATATATCCTATATTGTGCAATGCCATTATGTTTTCTTTGGCTCGTCTGGCAGAAACACCTCTTTGTGTAGATTCAAAGCAAAATCTCTTTATTTCATTCATAACCGCTTGTGGAATAGTGAAAGACATATTCGAATTAGAAAGAAGAGGTAAAAAGTTTTTTACAAAGCATTCAAAATTATCATTTAATACTGATGAAGTATCAATAAGAACTTCATTATAGTTTTTGTTGTTGTATCTGATTGTTGTTTTCATAATTATTAAACCACCTTTAAATTGATTAATCTTTTCTGCTGCTACCGGTATAAAGACCCCATTTATCGTAATGGTCGAAACCTCCTGAGGAATTCTTTTTCGAGCATCCCGTATAGCAATTGTCTTTGCCATAATGGTTGACGGTGCTTCCGTCAATATGGGAGCGCCCTTTATAACCGGAAGTTCCGGTATAGTGATAAACGTCATTTCCTGAACGGTAACTAGAGCCGTTATAACCATTTTTGTTGTAATGGTCAGTAGTGTTTTTTCTTGTGACTGAGGTTGAATTGTATAACCCGTATTTATTTGTATTATTGTAGCTTTTTGATTTGCAAGAGGTTGTTGAGCGTGAATCATAGCTATCTGATTCGTAATCCGGATCCCATGTAAAAATCCCATAAATAATACATAAGACAATAAAACTACCTGCGAGTATAAGTAATGCACTTGTTATAGACATAATTTTTCTCCTTTTGCTAATTAGCGTAAGTTATATTTGATTAAAGTTTAAATAAAACCAAATACTAATAATCATAAAAACGTTTAATCATAATTAATCACCATATTCTTTCATTGGGGGATTATTTTTCTTCGAAGTTTTTGCAACAACCGGAACCGTTACCAAGCCATTTGCCATAATAGTTGCAATACCAGTCTTGCTTATCATGTTTTCCTTCGTGGATGTCATAAGACGCTGAATATTCACAATGGATGCAATTTGAGCAACATTCGCCGTAAGCCATTATTTTCACCTCCCGTTTATTGTGAAATTTTATATAGATGCTTATTTAATTTTAATATTTGAAACAGTACAATTGGATGTTTTTGAAATATAGTATGAGCCGTTCGCATAAATATCACGGCCATTAAATCCCCTAAATTTGGTGCTTCCACCAATTTCGTGAAAATTTACATAACCAAGATCAAGACAAGAACATTTATTAACTTTGTTTACGTAATAGCTGATTTTAATGCTATAAGTAGAATTTTTTTGTAAACGAAGGGTAGATGCTATAGTTTTTCCATTACCTGAAATCAAGTAAAAGCTTTTACCGTTAATTGCAGGTGAAACAGAAATTGCCATGATAGGTGCTCGGCTACAACGATGTTTTAAAGTGTTTGGCGCTGCATTACAAACAAATTTTATTGATGGTGATTTTTTTGAAGTTTTTACAACAAAGGTAAGAGTCTTATCACAATCAAATCTCTGGTTAGCAGATATTGCGGAGGTATTAACAGAAAATATAGTAAACATCACAGTTACTATACAGAAAATTGCGAGATTTCGCTTTGTAGTACTTAAGAAGTTTTTCATTTTAAATTTCTCCTTTATAGATGTGGTTTTTAATAAGTTGCCATTTCATGCTGGTTTGCTGACTAAGGTGGAATAAAACTTGTTTGGCTAAAGCTTATGGTGGAATAAAATTTCTAATTGTATACATAGTAATATCTCCTCACACAACACCAAGAGCGAAATCTGATGCATACGAAATAACCGCATCTACAGAAACTCTGGGATATCGATCATCACTAAAAATTTTGCTCACACTAACTAACAACAGATCCCCTATATGGAAATTGCCGAAAGCAAATGCAGGTGATGTGAATCCACCATCTAATTGAAGGGAAACCATACATCCGGCAGATGTTTCTTTTTCTACATAAGCATAGAAAGATTGGAATCTATCTATTTCACTTGTCGAATTAACTTTATCATGATATAATGACATAAAAAACACCTTCAATTTTTTTGATTTAGGAACCGTTGTTCAAAACGTCTATATATTACATACCATAACCAAATTCGTTTTTGGTTCGATAAACAATCGATTTTGATTCGAATTTTAAAAGGAGCTTATTTTTATGAAAAAAATCAAGAAAATTCTTCTTAACGAACACTCCTTTATTGATATGATTAATGAGAAGTTTTGTTTAGAAGATAAATTCGAAAATTTTACTGAGTTGGATTTTAATATATTTGAATTGTTTGCCAATAATCCTAATCAACTAATTTACTATAATAAAATTAGAGAATGTTGGAAATCCAAAAAATATGAACCTTCTGATCAAAATGCCAAAGAACAAGTGGGAAAACTACGGAAGAAAATAGCAGCTTTTTGTGAAATAAAAAATCATCAAGGCAGGGGGTACGAATTGACCTTTAAAGAAGGGGTGAAAATTGAATTTCAGAATAGTGACTCTATTGAAATAGAAAAAATTGCCGAAGAAACCTTCGGCAATAGTCTGCAAGTATTGATATGTGGAATAAAAAAATATTTCAAAGAACTATCAAACAATTACATAAACACCGCAACTTTTTCACATAATATAGTTCCCTATGTTAAAGATATTGATAATTGGTTAGGAGGTATTTACGAGAAAACGCTTATTGAGACCGTAATTCTTTTGTGGCAACAAGATATTCGTGATGGCTTGTTTATTGGAAAGTCGGGTGGCGGAAAAAGTGCAGCCTTTTTAGCGTGCTCAAATTATTTGTTAGAAAACTACCCAACTGTTATTCCTATATACATTAATTTGGAAGAATGTTTCAATGGAAGTGGCGAAGATCGAATTTTGAAGTATATCCAATCTCATTATACAGATAAAATGTCTTTAACTGAATTGAAAAATATGATTTTTGAAGATGTTAATGAAAAGAAAGATAGCCCTTCGTTCGTGTTGCTCCTTGATGGATTATCAAACTGCATAAACTCGACTGAAACCGCTAATGATATTGCAATATTGCAAAAAGAATTCTCGTTATATAACAAATCACACATACAATTAATTTTTTCTGCAGTAAATGAGCACTTTCCGTTCACACTGGGAAAAATCTCAAAACAGGCTTTTGAGATTCAAGGGCTATCTAAAAAACAAATAGAAGATTATTTGGATTCTGTATGTATAAATCGCACGGGTAACACTCCGTACCATATCTTGTCGAATCCTTTTATGCTCTCTATTTATGCTAAAACAGAAGATTTTGTGGGCTCCCAAAACAGTCAGTTTAAAAACAAATTCAGGGAGAACATTTCCACAGAAGCAGATATTTTATTTAATTTTTTCGAAGCTATCGCTGTAAAATTTGCTGATAAATCAGAAACAATTAATCGTAATAAAGCGTTTTTTGCCTTTGATTTTATTCTTCCTAAAATTGCATATTATATGTCAATAAATGTTCGCCAACACATATCCAAACTTGAAATAGACATTTGTGTACAAGAGATAATAAAATTGTTGGAAAATGTAGCTTTTGTAACACGTTTCGAAGATCATTATGGTGAAGAATATAGATTTAAAATTAATGACCTTATCGGATGGTTTGTTCAACAAACGGGAATTTTGAGCACCAGTGAAAGAGGATATACATTCAATAGTAGTGTTTTCCGTAATTATCTTTGTGCAAAACATATATACAATATAGTTTTAATGCAGAATGAAAGTTTTGAGTTAAGCGATATATGTAAGCAAACTTTAGAATCTGGTTCTTTATCCTATGAAACAAGAAGATATTTAGGAGAGCTTTGTGAAGAATATAAAAACAAACCTTATGAAGATGAAAAAATTGGTTGGGTATTTCCAAATAAGAGCCGACTACTGCTTCATATAATTGATCTCTACAGAAACAATACTTCAAATAAAGCTAAGATAGCAATATCTAATATTGTTTCAGCTATAGCAGCTTGTAGAGAGCGCGACTTATCGGGATTGAATTTATCTTTCTTAGATTTACGTCGATTGACTTTTTCAAACATTGTTTGTTCCAGGCCATCAAAAAGTGGTTATGTTGCTACAAATTTTTCAGGCAGTGACATAGACCAATGGTTTTTCAAAACAGTACAGTTTTGTAAAGATCGTTCCTCTGTAAAATTTTTGAAAAGCAGAAATAAAATCGTGTCTACCTCGGGTGGCGGATCTTTTAGGCTTTTCAATTTAGTTGGAGATTACACCGAATTGTCAGTATGTCAAAACGATTTTATTCAGTCACTCGATATTTCCCCTGATGAAACAAAAATTGTTATTTCTTGTCTTTATTCTGGAATTTATGAATATATTATTGATGAAAATAAATTAGTGCAATTAATTAATGGTTATGGTGTAATGTTTGGTATAGCTAAATATATAACACCAGATAAAGTCGCTTATTTTACCAGAGATAAAAAAGTGTTTGTGTATGATGTTTTGAATTCCTCTAAAATATCAACTGTAGATTTTTCAGCTAACAATTTTTGTTATGATTTTGAGAGAGATGCTATAATAGTGGCAAGTCGTTCCAGAGAGATAGTAAGATTCAATTTTAATCGTCAATCTTTCGATCGAAGATTTTCAACTGCTGACATTTCAGATTCTTATATAATGCAAGTCGCAATCGACGGTATAAAAGGCACAGTAATATATTGTACAAAAGATGGAATTGTTGCTGAATGGGATATTATTAAAAACGAAACAACTACAGCATATTCTGTTTTGGGGGAAATTGATGATTTTGTGTTATCTGATGATTTCACAAAAATCTACTGTATTACCGAGAACAATGGATTGTATATAATAGATAGGTTAACACAAGAATTAGTTAATTATAAAATTCCGAACAAAGGAAGATGGAGTTCTATTGATAACAATGGTGATAGTTTAGTAATATGTAGTGTAGAGGGCGGATTGCTTTCATATAGTATAGAAAAAGAGGAATTTGACATAATATTTGATATTAACCCACAATATAGGTCGCCTGAGTTACATATAAAAGGATGTTCTTTTAAAAATGCAAAATTCTCAAATAATGTTACAAAAAACTTCTTAACAATTCTTGAAAATGAAGGTGGAATTTTATAATTTGTAACTATAGAATCAAAAAACTCACTCCTGCAAAAATCAATTGCAGGAGTGAGTTTTATATATTTCCTAAGTGTTCTGTATTATTTATGTAATCAAAAACCACATCACCATAGGGGTTTGTACCTCTTTTGTAAAAGATAACACGGGTTATGCCTGTATTAGCAAAGTTTATATCGTAAAAAGGTGTTTCGGTGGTGAAGCCCATTATGGAAAATACAATAAAAGTTAAAAATGCTGCGTGGCAGACAAGGGCGATTTTTTCACCGTTGTTAAAGTTTTTTCTGAGATTCTCTAAAATAAATCTAGCTCTTTTAAACAGTCCTGCATCATCTTTATTGTCGGAGGGAATGAGAAGAGGAGTTAGGGGGTCAAGCTCGGGAGATAAAATTGCTTTCTCATTTATCTGATGAATTGTTTCCAAAGTTGTTTCATATTCTGCGCTTAAACCGGCTTCTGCTAAATGTGGGAAAATATATAAAGGTTTTTTAGTTGGTTGCTCTTTGAGGATTTCTGTTGCCGTTCTCACGGCTCTTAAAAGTCCGCTTGAATAAACTCTGTCGAAATCAATATCTGATAAATGTTTACCTGCAAGCCTTGCTTGCTTAACACCTTTTTCAGTTAAAATAGGGTCGTGTTGCTCCTGAGGTGTTAAATCTTCCTTGTCATAGCCAACATTTCCCTGACTTTGCCCATGGCGTATAAGGTATAATTCAAGTTCAATTATCGGTTTTTGTTTTTCCATAGTAGCCCTCCGAAAGAGATATTAATAAAAGTATAATTTTTTCGTCAGTATATGTCAAATTGTTTTTCGTTTTCATTGAAAAGAAAATAATAGAGTGGTATAATTAAAAAAATGTGTTTTCAGGTGATGAAATGGAAAATAAAGCAATAATTGCTCTTTCAGGAAAAGGCGGAGTAGGAAAAACTTCAATTTCGGCAGCAATTGTTAAGCTTCTTGTTGAAGCTTATCCCGAAAAAAGAATTCTTGCCATTGATGCAGACCCTGCGGTAGGACTTTCAACCGCTTTAGGTATTGAGGTTAAAACTACAATTGACGATATAAGAAAAGAAATAGTAGTAACTGTTGCAGATGGTGAAGTTAAAGCTGCTATTGAGCTTTTGGGAGAGGCAAGATACAAAATTTTTGATGCGCTTGTTGAAACAGACGGTTTTGCATTTATTGCCGTTGGCAGACCTGAAAGTGCAGGCTGTTATTGCAAAATCAATACCTATTTAAAAGAGGTTATCAGCATACTTTCTCAAGAATTTGATTATGTTGTAATTGACGGTGAAGCAGGCATTGAGCAGATTAATCGCAGAGTTATGGAAAAGGTTTCTCACCTTCTTCTCATAAGCGATGCATCTAAAAAAGGCACACAGGTTATTTCTACAATTAAAAGCGTTGCAGACGAGCTTGTTATGTATAAAAAAATCGGTGCAATTATCAACAGACTTCCCGATAAAAGCGTTATTGACCATATAAATACAAACGGCATTCCCGTTCTTTCATATATTGAAAACGACAGCAATTTAGCAATATACGATATTGAGGGTAAAAACATAATTGAGCTTCCCGATAATTCAAATGTAGTTGAGGGTGCAAGAAAAGCCCTCCGGAAATTGGAAATTATATAATAAGGTGAGAGGAAAAGGGTATGAAAGATTTAAAACATCTTTATTATTTTGAAAATCTTTTGCAGGAAGCAAATAATGACCTTGTAAAAAAAGCAAAAGAAGATGGCGGAATTGCTTTGGGTTACACTTGTTATCATATTCCCGAGGTGCTTCTTAACTGCGGAAATTGTTTTTCCGTAAGACTCAGAGCACCAAGAACAGGCTCTATGGATATTGCAACATATTATATGAGTAATTTCCTTTGTGGGTATTCAAAAGCAATTCTTGAAAGAGCTATTGAGGGCGGTTACAATTTCCTCAATGCTTTGCTTGCATCAGAAACCTGCTCAGAAATGAACAGGGCTGCAGAGCACTTTGAGCTTCTTGATTTAGTTCCCAATGATAAATTTTTCCTTACTTTTCTTGATGCACCATTTAAAATTGAAGAGCATACCATTAAGCATTATGTTAATCAGACAAAGGTTAAAATCCTTGATATGTTAACAGAGGTTTATGGGGTTGATACCTCAGATGAGGCTCTTCTTAAAGCGGTTGAAGAGCATAATGAGGTTTGCCGACTTATGACTGAAATCGGGGACTACAGAAAAGAAGAAAATCCGAGAATAACAGGATATGAATATCATATTTTAAACCTTGTTACATATTGTTGCCCGAAAGCTCTTATTCTTCCCGCTCTTCGTGAAACTGCAGAAGAGCTTAAAACAAGAGAGCCTGACCGGAAGAAAAACTACAGAGCAAAAATTGTTGTGGTTGGTTCTGAAATGGATGACCCGGATTTTACTGCTCTTATTGAAGACAGTGGTGCACTTGTGGTTGCAGACAGATTCTGCTTCGGTGCATTACCCGGCAGGCAGGAAATAATTATTGATAAAGAAAAAGATATTCTTACACAGATTTGCACCCATTATCTCAGAACAAGTCAGTGCCCTCGCTTTATGAGTCACGAAAAAGTGCAGGAGAGACGAGATTATGTAAAACACCTTGTTGATGAATACCATGCAGATGGCGTTATGTATGAACAGCTTAAATTCTGCGAATATTGGGGCTATGAAAGAGCATTAGCTTCCTATGTTATGAATGGTGACTATGGTGTTCCGACTGCTGCGGTTGACCGCCAATATACCGCTTCTGCATCGGGTCAGCTTCGCACAAGAGTACAGGCTTTTGTTGAAAGCCTTGAAATCAAAAAAATTCAGAAAGCAAAGGAGATGAGCAACAAATGAAAAACTATGGTAAGCTTTATAAAGAGCATACCGCCATCCTTAAGCACAGAGAATGGCGTGGCTTCAAAGACACAATGTATGATTATTACAGATGGCTCGTCACCTGGAAAGATATGATAAAAATGGTGCTTAAAGCACCCATTTCTACAGTGAAGGGTATCTGGAAATATCGCTGGATGGCTTCATACCTTTCTGCTCCCTCATTTGTTGACAGACATGTTGCAGGTCTACGCGGACCTCAGCTTCGTATGGCTCATCTTCATTATAATATGATTGTTAAACACACAACAAAGCTTATTAACATTTCATTGAGAGCAGATGAAAAAATAAATCCCGGTAACAAGCTTTCAAAGAAAATTGTGCTTATGGATGAAATTGTGCCCAATGAAATTTTCACGGGCTTCCCTAATTTAATTCCAATGCCTTTGCAGACATTGCCCATATTCCTTTCATCAATGGTTGACCAGCAGATTACACCACCATATCTTGAGGTAACAGAAAGCTTTGGCGTTCCTGCGGACGTTTGCCCTCTTCCAAGCGCGGAGGCAGGTGTTGCTATTGAGGATGATTACCCCAAAATGGGTTGCTGTATGATTGGCACGAATATGCCTTGCGACGGTTCAATTATGAACTCCTCCTTCCTTGACAGAAGACTTAATCTTCCCACTCATTGTTTCGGTATTCCTCTTCGTTATAATGGTGAGGATGTTCAGGAATATGCGGTTGACGAGATTAAAGCTCTGATTAAATTTATAGAGGAGCAGACAGGCGAAAAATTCGATTGGGATAATTATTTCAGACGAATGAAGGACTACAACAAGCAGCTTGAGTATGAAAGACAGAAATGGGATATAAATAAAACTCCTTATCCTCAGATGACAGGTGCTTGCTTCTGGCTTTACAGAATCTTCTATTTCAACCTTTCAGGCGGTTCAAATGAAAAGTTCCTTAAGGTTGATGAAAAAGTTAATAAAATAATGATGAAAGCATACGAGAAGAAAACTCCCGTATCAAAGGAGATGCGTCACAGAGCAGTTGTTTGGTCCTGCCCTGCAAACTACTATACAAGCTTCGCAAACTGGCTTGAAAACTGCTGGGGTATGAATGTTGTCATGGATATGGAAACAATGATTTCATATCTTGAAATTGACACGGAAGATAAAGAACAATCTCTCAAGGATTTAGCAAAAACATACCAACGCTCTATTATGAGAAAGCACACAAAGGGCGGTTATCGTAATGTTGTTGATGAGCTTTGGAGAATTGTTGAAGAATACAATGCTGATACAGTTATTATGTATGACCAGATTTCTTGCAAAGGCATGGATGGTCTTGCAGGTATATTTGATGACCAGGCAAGAGAAAGAGATATTAACTTTATCTGGGTTAAGCAGGACCTTATGGATCCAAGAACAATTTCAAGGCGAGATATGCGAGAGCAGGTTAATAAATATATGCAGACAGTTCTTCAGGAAGAGCCTCTCGATGAAACACTTCTTGATTTTGAAGACGATTTAGCGTGGTAAGGAGATAGAAACTTATGAAATATTTTGGCGGATGCGATGTAGGTTCTACATACACAAAATGCGTTATTCTTGACGAAAATGGCAAGATAGTTGCAAATGTTACAAACAGAAGTAAAATCAATCCCGTTGCAAGTGCAGAAATTGCTTTGGGTGATGCAATAGCACAAGTTGAAGGCTTAAATTCTGCAGAAGAATTAAGCTACCTTATCGGTACAGGCTACGGAAGAAACAAAGTTCCCTTCGCTGATGAAAACATATCTGAAATCAGCTGTCACGCTATGGGTGTTCACGTTACAAATCCTGAGGTTAAGGCAATTATCGATATCGGTGGTCAGGATGTTAAGGGTATTTCTATTGATACCGACGGTACAGTTAAAAACTTTGCTATGAACGATAAATGTGCCGCAGGTACGGGCAGATTCTATGAAGCAATGGCAAATGCTTTTGAAATGACTCTTCCCGAGTTTTCAAAGCTTTCTTTAGAGGCAAAAAATACAATTCCGATTACTGCTCAGTGCACAGTTTTTGCAGAAAGCGAGGTTATTTCCCTTGTTGGTGAGGGTAAGCCCATGGATGAAATTGCCGCAGGTATTCAGCTTGCAGTTGCAAAGCGTTGTTTTGTTATGGCAAAAAAAGCAGGTGCAACAGACAGCATCACCCTTACAGGTGGTTGTGCTAAAAATGACGGTCTTAAGAAGGCTATTGAAAAGGTTTTGAAAATCAAGGTTGTTGAACTTTCAATTGACCCTCAGCTTATGGGAGCTTTAGGTGCAGCGGAGTATGCACGTCAAAAAGGACTTGCAAAGGAGAATTAAAATGGATATTGTTTTAATAATATTGGCAGTTATCGTTGTTCTTTTCCTTTTAACCTTTGCAATTTATTGGTTTAACCTTGATATGAAGCTTGTGCGTAAGGTTTACGATTTATTGGGTAAGCATTACGATAATATGAAAAGAGATAAAAAGCTGTAATGGAAATTTTTGATTCTTTAATAAAAGAGGTTTCTGAAATAATTGAACCTTATTCCAAAAAAGCAATTCCTTACGAAAAAGAAAGATTGTGGGAAGATGTTGGACACAATCAGGTGATTCTTCAGAAAGAAACTCTTTTTGAGCTTGATGGTGTTGGTTTTAATCTTTTAACTTCATCCCATATTGAAGATTCTGTTGTTGTTATCGGTAAGGATTTACAGGAATTAAAAGGAAACATCAAGTTTGCCCGAATATGCTTTGTTGAGTTCGAGGAACAAGAAGAAATACAGAAAACATATAACCTTATAAGAAAAATTGAATATACAAAATATCACTTTTTTCCCGATGGGTATATGATAAGAACCTCTGCAAAAGCACATAAAGAGAATGTTCGTGTTTCTAAAACTGCAGTTGAAAATGGGATGGATTTTCAGAAAATCGGTAATCTTCTTATAAATAAATATAAGGAAAATACTGCAGTTAAAGGTGTGAAAATCGTTTTTGTAACGGATGATGCAGTTGATTTTTCAGCTCTTGAAGCTCTTTCAAGAAAAAACCACGAAATAACGGAAACACTTAATCAGGTTATGAATAATCTTACTTTTGATTGCGACACCTGTAATCTTAAAGCAATTTGCGATGAGGTTGAGGGTATGAGAGAACTGCATTTTAAAAGCTCTATGGGTAAATAAACTATGGATAAGAAAGATATTATAAATTTCTTTGATGATTTAGCTGCAGGCTGGGATGATGAGCAACTGAACAAGGATGAAATTATCGAAAAAATACTTGATAACGGGGGAGTAGAAGCAGGCAAAGATGTTCTTGATATCGCCTGCGGAACAGGGACTTTATTTCCCTTTTATCGGGAAAGAAATGTAAGGTCTGTTACGGGAGTTGATATTTCGCCCAAAATGGTGAAAATTGCAAAGAGTAAATTCCCCGAAACAGAAATAATATGCGGTGATGCAGAAGAATATAACTTTGGCAAAAAATTTGATATTATAATGATTTACAATGCTTTTCCTCATTTCCCGAATCCCGAAAGACTGATTAAAAATCTTTCGGAATATCTTAAAGAAAACTGCAGATTTACAATTGCCCATTCAATGAGTAGAGCTGAAATAATAAGCCGTCACCAAAAAAGAGCGGCAAAAGTTTCTTTGGAATTGCCTACTGCAGAGGATTTAGCAGAATCACTCAAACCATATTTTAATATTGATATAATAATTTCTGACAATGAGATGTATCAGGTGTCGGGAACTAAGAAATAATAAAGAAAAGCCCTTTCCATTAATTGACAATGAAAAGGGCTTGTGTTAATATAAAACTTGTAATTTTCAATTAGGAAAGGTTGTTTTTTATGCAGAAAAAAATTGAAAACATCATCAACCTTATTAAAGAAAAAGACATCAAAATGGTTGACTTTAAAATGGTTGATATCAACGGTCAATACCGCCACGTAACAATCCCTGCAGAAAATTTCTCTGAAGAAACAATGAAAAGCGGTATAGGCTTTGATGCTTCAAACTATGGCTATGCTGTTGTTGAAAAAAGCGATATGGTGTTCATTCCTGACCCCGATACCGCTGTTATTGACCCCTTCTGTTCTATTCCCACATTATCAATGACAGGTAATGCTATGATTATTGATAACCCTCAGAACAGACCTTTGGCTCAGTACCCCAGAAATATAGTTCTTGCAGCAGAAAAATATATGGCAGATTGTGGCGTTGCAGATACAATGCTCATTCTTCCCGAATTTGAATTCTATCTCTTTGACCGGGTGGGTTGGAATGTTAGCCCTGATAATATAAGTGCAGGCGTTGATGCAAAGCAGTCTTATTGGAACAGCGATGTTGCAGGTGACGGTGTTATTGTTCCCAAGCAGAAAAACTATCATATCGCAAAACCCTTTGATGTTACTTACGAATGCCGCAGCGAAATGTGTATGCACATGGCAGATGCAGGTATTGAAATCAACTACCATCATCCCGAGGTTGCTGCATCAGGTCAGTTTGAAATTGAACCTCAGCTTGGCAAAATGTCAAAAATGGCAGATGCTACAATGTGGATAAAATATATTATCCGTAACACAGCTCTTAAATACGGCAAAACTGCAACATTTATGCCTAAACCCATTTACGGTGAAGCAGGTAGGGGTATGCAGGTGCATATGCTTCTTCTTAAAGACGGTAAGCCTGTTTTCTCTGACGATAATGGTTATGCAAATCTTAGCGAAACTGCACATTACTTTATGGGTGGTCTTCTTAAGCATATTGCTTCACTCTGTGCCCTTACAAACCCCAGCACAAACTCCTTTAAACGTTTGATTCCCGGTTTTGAAGCACCTGTAACAGTTGGTTATGCAACATCAAACAGAAGTGCGGTTATCCGTATCCCTGCATATGCAAAAGCTCCCGAGAAACGCCGTTTCGAGCTTCGTAACCCCGATGCAACCTGTAACCCCTATTTCTGCTTTGCAGCAATTCTTATGGCAGGTCTTGATGGTGTTAAAAATAAAATTGACCCTCACGCAAACGGTTGGGGACCCTACGACTTTAACCTTTTCAATCTTCCTGAAGAGGAGAAGGCAAAGCTTCAGGGCTTACCCACAACTCTTGATGAAGCTCTCAACGCTCTTGAAGCAGACCACGATTACCTTACCGCAGGTGGCGTATTCCCTGAAGAGCTTATCAAAAACTTTATCAAATCAAAGCGTGCTGAGCTTGCTGAAATGGCAAAAATCCCCACACCTGCTGAATTTGAAAAGTATTATAATCTTTAATTAAAATAATCACCTACCCGAAAGGGTGGGTGATTTAAGTATAATAGGTTATAATATTAAAAGATTTTTAATGAAATGGAGAGAAATTCTCACAACTATGATAATAGATTTCCATACCCATGTATTTCCTGAAAAAATCGCAGAAAGAACGATAGAAAAATTGAGCTTCGTTTCGGGTGGACTTATTCCTCAGACAAACGGCACATTGAACAGCCTTAAGCTTTTGATGGGGAAAGATGGTGTTGATAAAAGCGTTGTTTTATCAATTGCCACCAATGAAAAGCAACAAACTGCCGTTAATGATTATATTAAATCCTGCGAAAGTGAAGATATTATTCCTTTCGGCTCTGTTTTTCCTCATGCTGAAAATGCTTTGGAAGAATTAGAGCGTATAAAAGAAATGGGTCTTAAGGGGATTAAGCTTCACCCCGAATATCAGCAATTTTTTGTTGATGACCCTAAAATGAAACCTCTTTATAAAAAGGTTTCGGAGCTTGGTCTTATTGTGGTTTTCCACGCAGGTGTGGATTTCGGTTACCCTGCACCATATCATGCTACTCCTGAAAGATTACGAGAGGCGGCAAAATGGATTGACTCACCAATGATTTGCGCTCATTGGGGTTCGGCAGGAATGGGGGAGGATGTTTTGAAATATCTTTGTGATACTCCCGTTTATTTCGACACCGCTTTCGGTTATGCCTCAATGCCGAAAATAATCGCTCAACATATTTTAGAGAAAAAAGGTGTTGAAAAAATCCTTTTTGGTTCTGATGCACCTTGGCACGCACCATCCTGGGACATAGGGATGATAAAAACTCTTGAGCTTTCACCCGATGAAGAAGAGAAGATTTTCTCAGGTAATGCAATTAAGTTACTAAAACTTGATTATTAAGTATTTATTAAATTGAAATCCGTAATATTGACTTTGCTTTTTCATAATGTTACAATTTTCTCAGAAAAAACATTCTGAAAGAAAAGAGTGATATTATGAATAAAAAGAGATTATATAAAAAAGAAGATGGCAAAAAAATTGCAGGTGTTTGTGGCGGTATTGCGGAATATCTTGATATTGACCCAACACTCATTCGTCTTGCCTGGGCACTTTTCTGCTTAGCAGGCGGTAGCGGATTGATTATCTACATTGTAGCGGCATTTGTTATGCCAAATGAAAGCGATGTAAAAGAATAAAGACTGTTGCTTTTAGCGCAGAACAAAAAGCAGGCACCAGCCTGCTTTTTTAACTGTTTTTCGCCCACTCGGAGTATCTGTATACACCTTCGGGTCGAGAAAACAGTTTCTGCATCTAAAATCAAAAGTCTTTTGAATACTATCCCTCTTTTTTGCTTGCAAAAAGGAGGGG
>JAZNTA010000147.1:0-1878 GCA_045591525.1 Acutalibacteraceae bacterium
TGAATTTATCTGATTGCGGGCCCGGCATTACTACACGATAATATTGTTCAATTTTTTCGGAAAATGTATGACCGATAAAATCGCCGCCGTTAAATGTTGCCTGACCGCTACCTTCGGTTTTACAGATATAGCCTGCAGCAATCTGATAAGCGTTGCAGACTTCATCTGCAAGATATTGCTCCTTGGCACCGCCGGCATCAAATTTACCGCCGTTTACGATAAGCTTACCGCGAACATTAAACATGTTTCTTTCAGGAACACTGAAATAGTAAGCTTCGTCATAAGCTATAGCAAAAAAGTTTGGCGAAATAAAGTGAGCATCGTATTTTATTTCACCTTTGCCTCGGGTGTCGTCAACTGTTAATTCTGCACCCTCTGAAACAGTGAAAAGGGTTCTGTATGACCGAAGTGATTCATCCTTGTCATCTGTAACATCGGAATGGTCAACCACTTTGAGCTTTTTGCCATTGAGGTTGTGCCACTTTTTGCCGTTGACAGTAAGCTGAGCCGCTTCGCTCTCTTCTGTTTTGCCAAGACCGATTTCTTTTGTAATATCTTTTCCGAGAGTGATTACATAGTCCTCGCTCTTGAGAAGCGCAGATTTAAGCTCGTCATAAGTTGTAACTTTATTACCTAACTCGGTAAAAGGAATGTAGAAATATGCCAATGTAACGGGCTGATGCTTATGAGTAGCACCAACTTTGACAAGTGGAGAGAAGCTGCTTGTTGAATATGAAGTATATGTATTGTCGCCGGTTTTCAGCGTGAATTTTTTTACATCGACTTCCTTCTGATCGGAATAGAAAGTCAATACAAGCTCATAACCGCGACCCTTCTCAAATGTGTCGCCTGCGTTGGAAAAGGCACCGAGTGATTTGTAATCCCATTCATTGTAGACTTCGGTACAAGACCAATCTACATCCTCCAATTTGAACAGATGGTCAGTATAATCTGCTTTGAAGTCTTTAGGTAACGGTTCACCAACTTTAAAGATACTGTTTGTCTTAACAGTAACATGGTCTACCTTAACCACATCATCATCTTTTGCGACTGCAGAGAGAGGCATAATACCGACCGCCATAATCAGGCAGAGCAGTATCGCCAATGATTTTTTGAAAATCTTCATAGAAAATTTTCTCCTTTCGTTTTGTTTATAAAAGGTATACTTTTGTCAGTATACATTCTTACACTGTAATTCTATCACCTTTTTTCGGTTTGCACATTGTACTTTAGTGCAGAAATGAAAATTTTTTTGATTTTTTAATAAGCGAAAGCCGCCTTTGTGAATCAAAGACGGCTTTCGGCACATTATATTGATTATGTTTCTGTAGAGTACAAATTTCTTAATATTATATTTTCACAAGTTGTGAATTTTAAGATGTAGTGAAACATCAACCTCTCTTGCAGCCTCCATCTTGAACTGGTCAAGAGCAGCTCTTGCCTGAGGAACAACTGAATTATTCTTTGACATTTCGTTTACACCCCTTCAAATTCAATTTGCGTTTGCTTTATTATTGTTGCAATCAAAGTCGGAGGCCAAGCGGTCTTAGGAAGACAAGACTCACTGACAACTCCTTGGCTCACAGAACGACATGGCTACGATCCGACTTATTGAATTTGAAGGGGTGTAAACGAAATGTCAAAGAATAATTCAGTTGTTCCTCAGGCAAGAGCTGCTCTTGATCAGTTCAAGATGGAAGCTGCAAAGGAGGTTGATGTTCCACTACATATTAAAACATACTTGTGAAAAAATAATATTAAGAATTTTGTATTCTATGAAACCTAATCAATATAATGTGTCGAAAGCTGCCTTTGATTTCAAAGGCGGCTTTTTAGAAAGGTAATTTTTACGAGATTTCTGAAGAAACGGTAATATAT
>JAZNTA010000148.1:0-6095 GCA_045591525.1 Acutalibacteraceae bacterium
GTGCGTTCTTTGCGTGTGAGCTGCTTTTCCTGCGATTCAAGATATTTTATTTTGTTTTCCATATACTTGATTTTCGCTTCGTTCTTTGCTTTTATCTCACGCAATTCTGACGGAGTTTTGTTTTTTAAACTTTCTCTTGGCATCTTTTACTCCTTTCGGTTTTTATAAAAAATACCGCCTCACTTAAAGTGAAACGGTATTCAAAAGATAAATTATTTGATTTTTAATTTTTTCAACGGTTTTGTTATAATCTACTGTCAACAAATTTAGATATAGTATTACTTTATTGGAATTGAAATAATATGTTTTTCGTTTTTAAAATCGCCAATTATTTTTCCGCCATTTTTTATCATTATTTTTATAGTTGCTTCGTTTGTTTTTAATGGGAATAATTTGATTTCATTGTATCCGTGTTCTTTGCATTTTTTCAGTAATTCTTTGAAAAGTATATTTCCATAACCCTTTCTGCGATAATCTTTTGAAATTCCATATCCAAGGTTCCCTGCACCAACAACAGTTTCCAGATATTCGGATGATGAGTGTCTTACTCTGCCGTACCCTACAGGAATATCATCAACATACAAAATATATGTAGTATATGGTATCCATCCCTTTGGCAAGCCTACACCTCGAGAATGGTTATCCACATCGAGCAGCCAGTTTTTATATTCTTCATAGGATAAGTTATATGCAGGATTTGTAAATCCATTTTCGCCATCAAGAATGCCTTGTAACATCCCGTATTCTTATTCAGTCATATTAATATCTAACTGTTTTAATTCTACTTTCATCACTGTCACCTTATCGTTCCGATTTTAACAAAGCATAATAACAAGCATCGCAAATGCCTTGATTATTCCAATCGGAACTGCGTAAAGTTCCCTCATATTTCATTCCGCATTTTTGCATTACTTTGCCCGAATTCGGATTTCTCGGGTCATGTCTTGATTCAATGCGATTGACATTTACAACATCAAACAAATAATCAATAACCATTTTGAGAGCTTCAGAGGTAACACCTTGATGCCACCAGTTTCTTCCGATGCAATATCCAATGTGCATCATCGAAACGTCTTCGTTCATATGAACTACCGCAATATCTCCAATCGGTTTATCGCCGTTATCTTTTAAAACAATAGCCCAATGATAATATTTTTCATCGGAATATTCTTTCAGCCAATCCTTGATTATATTTTTGCTCATGTCTTCACTTGAATGAGTCTGCCACATTAAAAACTTTGTGACTTCCGGGTCTGATGCCCAATTCTTAAACATTGCAGATGAATCATCTATCTCGTATCGTCTTAAAATCAATCTGTCTGTTTCTAATCTTTGTGTTCCGCAATGTTTCATAAATCACACCTCTTTATTCAATTCTTTTCTTCGTAAGCATAGCCAAAATTTATAGGCGGTGAAGTAACAGAAATATATACAAATTCGGTATCACCATCATTCAATAAGCCGTGAATATCTTTATCTGCAAATCTGACAACATCTCCTGCAGCGAAAATCATTTCTTTATCATCTGCAAGAAGCAATTTCCCTTTACCCTGAACCGCATACCATATTTGTTCAGATGTATTATGTTTATGTCTTGGCTGACTTGCGCCGACTTCAAGATGAACTTCCGTAATTGTAACTCTTTCGCTTTTTGAATTATCGGGATTTATCAGTTGCCTTGAAACAACTCCGGGATTTGAAAGTTCTTTTATCTTTTCACGATTAATAAATTCCATTTTACTGCCTCGTTTCAAAGTTTAAATGAAATCAAATTTTGCTTTTAAAAAGCATCTGTAATCAGGTTCATTTTTCGCTTCCGCATATTCATTCTTGATTGTGTTTTCAATCCAAGCTAACATCTTGTCGCTCATATCTTCGTATCTGCGAATTTTTATTAAGCCTGATTCAGCCGCTTTAAGTATTTCATAATATGAATCTTCTATAAATTCAATATCCGTTACTGTGACAGGTTTTGATGTTGCAACGGCATTGCTGATATTGATGTCGTTTCCATTTTCACAAATATCTTCTGCTGAATAAATGTAACCTGAAACACCTTTATATGTATCCTCGATAGCATTGGGATAATATTCATCCAATCTTAATGTGCCGTCAGGTTCAAAACCGTAACTTGCCCATTTGTGCCATTTTCCGTTATGAACAAAACCTGTTTCTTTACAATGCTTTTCAACAGCGTTACTTAAATAGACCAAAACATTTTCTCTTTTTGTGGAGAAATAAATAAGAGATGTGTTGTGGTTTGATACCCTCGGTTCTAAAACTTTTATATCAGCTATCTGTGATGCATGATAATACACTTTAACACCTCCACGATTTTGTTTTGTTGATTAAAAGTATATCACATACACATATGTAAAACAACATTATTTTCTTTTCACCCAAACAATATCATATCCCATAACATCCGCCATTTCGACTGCTTCGGAATATCGCAAAGAGCCACGGCGGAGTTTGCCCGAAAAGTTCGGCACACTGTCGCTCCAACCGTATTCAAATGAAAGCATATCAACAAGTTCACGCATCGTCATTCCTTCTTTGACTATGTAAGATTTGAGTTCGTTTCGTATATCCATTAAATCACCCCTTTCGGTTTTAATTTATGATGCACCGTTCAATACAGGCGCTGTTCATATTCATTGTTTCGTGTGTTTGTTTACGGTTTGGTGAATTGTCACACATTTCCGTGAGCCGTGTTCGCTCTTGGGCGTATCGCTGTTCTGTATGGATTTCCACACAAAACCGTTAATTAATTCGCTGATTTCACATCCTTTCATAAATGAATCGCCGTTCTGCCCAAAGTTCGAGTTCCGACAGGCATTCCTCATATCTCTATGGGCGCTGTGCCGTCAGCCTTTCGGCTGCGCTCGCTCTCGTTTGAGAGGTCATGGCGGTTTGTTCTCGTCGGCCGGTCATTCAATTGTATTGTTCCGTTACCCGTTGATTACATTTTAGCGAAAATGTTAGCTGTTTCCCGTATTTCCAAGAGGATGGAAAAACAAAAACTCTTGCCACTTTTAGAGTAACAAGAGCATGTAGTCGGATTGAAAATTATGGTGTTAATATGGTATAATCAGCTGGATTTAAAAATGTTTTGAGGGAAATATATGAAAAAACAGATTGCAAACATAATCACAGATTGCCGAATTTTTTGCAGTATTTTGATGATATTCTTTCCTGTGTTTTCCGCGGAGTTTTATATTACATATCTTATTTGCGGATTTACTGATATGATAGACGGAACTGTTGCAAGAAAGACAAACAGCATAAGCGAATTCGGAGCAAAATTTGATACTGTTTCTGACTTAATATTTATAGCCGTATCATTATTTAAATTGTTTCCGGTGATTCATATTACTAAATGGTTATGGATTTGGATTGTTATCATATTAATCATTAAAGCAGGCAACATTATATTGGGCTTTGTTCGCACGAAAAAGTTGATATCGTATCATACAGTCGCAAACAAGGTTACAGGACTGTTCTTGTTTTTGTTACCTATGACACAACATTTTATTGATTTGAAACACAGTGCCACGGTGGTATGTGCAGTTGCAACATTTTCTGCGATTCAAGAAGGATATTATATAATAACGGGGCGTGAAAGCATTTTATAACCGATTAGACACCAAAAATGACCGAACAGACAAAACTCAGCATTTCTTCTTTTATATTTGCTATGATGGTACTGCAAACAAAAAGGAGGATAACATAAATGCAAGAGATAAAAACAGTTGAGCTCGTAAAGCACTACAAAAATCTGACTGCTGTAAACAAGCTCAATTTAGAAATACGGCAAGGTGAACTGTTTTCGCTGTTGGGTGTTAACGGTGCGGGAAAAACCACAACAATAAAAATGTTAACCTGCCTGACAAAGCCATCCAACGGTGATGCGTTTGTAGGCGGATACAGCATAACAACGCAATCTGAACAGGTGAAGCAATTAATCGGCGTTTCCCCTCAGGAAACCGCAGTTGCACCGAATCTTTCCGTAAAAGAAAATTTGGAGCTAATCTGTGGAATTTATAGTTTCCCCAGAGAGAAAACAAAGAAAAGAATTGAGGAACTTTGCGGGCAATTTTCATTGGATTCCGTTTTGAAAAGAAAAGCAGGAAAGTTGTCGGGCGGTTGGCAGCGTCGTGTCAGCATTGCAATGGCACTTATCGGCGAACCGAAAATACTTTTTCTTGATGAGCCGACTCTCGGTCTTGACGTTATTGCACGGCACGAGCTTTGGGATGTGATTCGCTCTCTGAAAGGTAAAGCTACTGTTATCCTGACAACGCACTATATGGAAGAAGCGGAAGCTCTTTCGGACCGCATCGGCATTATGAAAGACGGTAAGCTTCTTGCGGTGGGAACGGCAGAAGAACTGAAACAAAAAGCAGGCACAAACGATTTTGAAGCAGCCTTCGTTTCAATCATAAAGGAGGGCACAGTATGAGAATGCTTACTTTTGCAAAAAGAAACGCAAAAGAGATTTTGCGTGACCCTCTCAATCTCGGCTTCGGTCTAGGATTCCCTTTAGTATTGCTGGTGCTTCTGAGTGCATTGCAAAGGAACATTCCCGTAAGCTTGTTTGAAATTGATACCCTTACTCCGGGTATTACCGTATTCGGTCTGTCATTTATGACGCTTTTCTCCGCAACGCTGGTTGCCAAAGATCGTGAAAGCGCTTTTTTGCAGAGATTATATACAACACCGCTTAAGGGGTTTGAATTTATCATCGGTTATATGCTTCCTCTTTTGCCGATTGCACTCGCCCAGACGGTCATATGCTATCTGTTTGCGATTCCTTTGGGATTGACTGTGAGTGCAAATATTATATATGCCGTTATCGGCATAATTCCAATGGCTGTATTCAATATTGCATTGGGACTTTTGTGCGGCAGTATTTTCGGCGTCAAGCAGGTCGGCGGCATTTGCGGTGCATTGCTTACCAATCTCTCCGCATGGCTTTCGGGTGTGTGGTTTGATTTGAAGCTTGTCGGTGGTTTTTTTGAAAAGCTCGCTAATGCGTTGCCGTTCTTTCGCGCAGCAGAAGCAGAAAAAGCATTGTTCGGAGGAAACCCTGAGCTTGCGTTTTCACACATTCTTCCGATAATTATATACTGTATATCTATAACAGCGGTTGCCGTGTTCTTTTTCCTTAAGCAAATGAAAAAATAGTAAGGATTTGATGCGATGAAATATAAACTGATTATCGACAAAAATGCAGATGAAGAGATAATTGCCATCGTTCATGAGCCTTCTTCTCTGACACAGCAGATAGAAAACCTTGTCTGCAGCTATTCAGGTACGGACAGTATTATGGGGCACAAGGACGATGAAATGCGTAAATTAACATTTCAGGAAATAGAGTGCATTACCGTTCTTGACAGAAAAGTAATTGCAATTGATGTGAACGGGAACCAATATCGCATTCAAGACAGACTCCGTGATTTAGAGGATGTTTTGCCTTCATATTTTATCCGTATCAACAAATCCACCCTTGCCAATGAACACCGTATTCTGCGGTTTGATGCTGCGTTCAGCGGCGGTGTTGATGCCGTGTTTCAATGCGGTTACCGTGAATATGTTTCAAGACGTTGTTTTTCACAGATAAGAAGGAGGTATGAATGAATATGAAAAGGTTAGTTTCGGAATTTTTTCGCCGAGGTTTAACAGCCTGCGGTTTCGGTCCAATCATTCTGGCGGTTTTATATCTGATTTTACATTATAAGGGTGCTGTTGAAACGCTGAGTGTAAATCAGGTATGCATCGGCATATTTTCAATAACTCTCCTTGCTTTTGTTGCAGGTGGTATGAATGCTGTCTATCAAATTGAACGGTTGCCTCTGATGATTGCAATTCTGATTCACGGCGCAGTCCTATATGTCAGCTATTTAGCCACTTATCTTCTCAACGATTGGCTTGATTGGGGTTGGATCCCCGTTCTCGTTTTTTCGGGTATTTTTGTTGTGGGCTATCTGGCAATCTGGGCAGTTATTTATTCCGTAATAAAGAGAAATACAAAAAAACTCAATAAAATGCTGAAAGAAAAACAACAAACTATAAATGAATAAAAATCAAACATT
>JAZNTA010000149.1:0-4137 GCA_045591525.1 Acutalibacteraceae bacterium
CCTATAACACAAACAGCGCCGATATTTTGTATTATAGTAATTTTTTCACCAAGCAAGACTGTAGCGAAAACAACTGCCGAAAGTGGTTCAATATATCCACATACTGCTACTGTCTGTACGGGTAATTTTGAAAGTGGTGAAAAATACAGATAACAACCTATTCCCGTATTCACAATACCAAGTATAAGAATCCAACTCCAAGCGTCTGTTGGAATATTTATAATAAAACCTTGTTTTATGCCTACAAATATGGCAACAGTTAAAAAACTTACAACAAGCTGAATCACCGAATTTTCCATTCCACTTATATTTTGGGATTGCTTGTTAAGTGTTACCATAAAGAAATACATAACAGCCGACATTGCACCGCAAAACAATCCCCAAGGATTGCTACTACCAACCGAATTTCCATTTACAAGCACAATGCCAACAAGAACCGTCGCAAACCCTATTATTTTAGGGACAGTGAACTTTTCCTTAAAAATCAACGGCGATAATATCATCACAATAACAGGACCACAATAATAAAGTAACGACGATAAGCTTACACCTATCTGCTGATATGCTTCATATAGGAACATCCAACTTGTTCCCATTGCAATACCTGACAAGGCAATAAAAACTGTGTCTTTCTTATATTCTTTTATATGAAATTTATCCTTGCCAATTAAGAAGAGGATAATCAAAAGGATACTACCGATTAGTGTTCGTAAAAATACAATTTCATAACTGTTCAGAGGTATATGGCTTGCTACTATGCCATTTAAACCGAACAACAGTAATGCAGATATATATTTAAAAAATGCTTTTCTATCCATATTATACTCCTTGATTTCAGGTTAGAAATATTGTATCATAAGCAAAGATATAACAAAAGCGAATGTTTGTTATGCTCAAAATCACAATTCGGAATGGTTTTAATATGGATATGAATTTACAAAAATATCTTTCGTTTGTTAAGACTGTGGAATACGGCAGTTTTACAAAGGCAGCAGAAATACTAAGCTACACACAATCAGGTATCAGCAGAATGATTGCTGACCTTGAAAAAGAATGGGGCGTAATACTGCTTGAGAGAAATAAAAACGGAGTAAAACCAACCAGTGACGGAATGAAACTCCTGCCGTATGCACAGAATCTTTGTATCGATTTTGATAAACTGAAAATGCAGGTCGATGAATTAAACGGTCTGCAGTCAGGACTAATTCGTATCGGCACATTTTCGAGTGTAGCTACCCATTGGCTTCCTAATATTATCAAGGAATTTCAAAAAGATTATCCGAACATTGACTATGAACTTCTGTTGGGTGATTACACCGAAATTGAGGAATGGATACATACAGGTAGAGTTGATTGTGGATTTTTAAGATTGCCCACCCACCCTGAATTTGAAACAATATTTCTCCAAAAAGACAAGCTTATGGCAATAATCCCTGAAAATCATTCATTGAAAGATTGCAATAAGTTCCCTGTAACTGCTCTTTGCAATGAACCTTTTATGCTTCTTGAGAAAGGTGCAAAAGCAGAAATTTCGGAAATATTTGAGCGTAACAATTTAACACCAAATGTAAAATTTACTACTTGGGACGATTACGCTGTAATGTCTATGGTAGAAAGCGGACTTGGCATAGCGATTCTTCCTGAGTTAATTTTAAAGCGTGTTCCATATAGAATTATAGCAAAAGAACTTGATGTTCCCGCGTATCGAAACATAGGACTCGCACTGCGAGATAAGAAAACTGCTTCTCTTGCAGTAAAACGGTTTATTGACTATTTACAATACAGATAAAATATACCAACTCCCACCTACATTTCAGTAAGTGGGAGTTGCTGTTTTTATTTAAATTTTAGTTATCAATCACTTCATACAGCGTTTCCTGAAATGCTGGAAGCCACCACTCTTTGTAGCCTGCTTTTGTGGGATGGATATGGTCAATAAGATATATTGCTTTTTGCTCGTCGGTGATATTATTGATTTCTTCATCGTTCCATAAATCAATAACAGTAATATCCCATTTCTTTTGAATTTCCAACAGCAAATCTACCCTCGTAATCCACTAATTGTATATTATAGATTTATATGATAACATAAATAAAAAACGTCTTCAACACGATAAATAAAAAACTTCTTCAACACAACCTTCTTGTTATTTAACTGTGCCTATGTTATACTGATTTTATGCTAAATATAGAATCAGAGGTGCAGAAATGACAACTCAGGAATATTTAAAACTCATTGATAATGTTAACGAAAATGGTAAATACAAAGCAGATTGGGCCTCCCTTTCTCACCACAAGGTTCCCGCTTGGTTCATGCGCGATAAGCTTGGAATTTTCATTCATTGGGGTATTTACAGCGTACCTGCACACGGCTGTGAATGGTATTCCAGAGGTATGTATGACCCTAACTGCGGAGATTTTGAATACCACAGAAAAACCTATGGCGATCAAAAGGATTTTGGTTATAAAGACTTTATTCCAATGTTCAAGGCAGAAAAATTTGATGCAGAAAAATGGATTTCACTTTTCAAAAAAGCGGGTATCAAATATGTTATGCCTGTTGCAGAGCATCACGATGGCTTTGCAATGTATGATACAGAATTCAACCGCTGGAATTCAAAGGAAATGGGACCTTGCCGTGATGTTGTTGGCGAATTGAAAGCCGAATGTGAAAAGCAAGGACTTACCCTTTGCGCATCAACTCACAGAGCCGAGCACTATTTCTTTATGAATATGGGCAGAACTTTTGACAGCGATGTAAATGATGAAAATTATAGTGATTTTTATGGTCCTGCCGTTTACTGCAAAGAGTTTCATTCAGGTGATTTACACAAATACACCGCTGATACATATTCTCTCGGAGCAAGCAAGGAATGGCTGGAAGACTGGCTTGTTCGTACCTGTGAGCTTATTGATAAATACAAACCTGCAGTCCTCTATTTTGATTGGTGGATTCACAATCATTCTTTCAAGCCTTATCTCAAAAAGCTTGCGGCATATTACTACAACCGCGCAGAAGAATGGGGCAAGGAAGTAACCATTAACTATAAGCACGAGGCTTTCCCACCAAATGTGGCAACATTTGATGTTGAAAGAGGTGCATTAACAGGAATTTCACCGACTTATTGGCAGACAGATACAGCAATAGGTAAATGCTCCTGGGGTTATACAACGGACAACAAATTCAAAAGTTCCCGTCAAGTTATCTGTGACCTTGTTGATATAGTTTCTAAAAACGGAAACCTGCTCATAAACATCGGTCCAAAACCTGATGGCACAATTACAGATGAAGAAACTAAAGTTTTGCTTGATTTGGGCGAATGGCTTAAAACCAATGGCGAAGGTATTTATGGTACAACTTTTTGGAAACAGTTCGGTGAAGGCAAAATAAATACCGCAGGCGGTTATTTCTCCGATGGCGATGAGCAACAATTCACTGACAAGGATTTCAGATTCACATACAAAAACGGATATCTTTATGTATTCCAGATGCGCCCGACGAAGACAGTTGAAATAAAAACTCTCAAAAAACATAGTCCGCACGATTATCTTATTGAAAGCATTGAATTGCTGGGTAGCGATGAGAAAATCAATTTCACAAGAGATGAAAATTCGCTTAAAATAAATATCAATGGTGAAATTAAAAATGATTTACCCGTCTGCTTTAAAATTGAGATAAGTTAAAAATCAATAAATGATAACAAGACCGAACCCCTTGATAACCAAAGGTGATTCGGTCTTGTTTATATATCTACAAATTGGAATTGGTCAAATTGAAATTATTGCTTTCACAAACTGGTTTGCCTTTTCTGTATGAATACCGTGTCCACAATCAAATTGCTTGATTTTCATATTTTCAATCAAGGCATTGACTCTCTGCAAATCTTCATCAGACAATGCGCCTTGCAACAAACCATTCTCACCAATCGTTGTCTTTGCTTTCATAAACAGAGTGTTGCATTTGATTTTAGAAAGAAGGTCATTGTAATCAACAGTGTCATTGAACGAATCGTTATAAAAGGCTTCTCCAAAATGAGGGTCATAATATTGCAGGCCATTAAAGCCTTCTAAAAACTTTTTAGGCCAAAACAGAACTTTCAGATTTTTGTCGGGATGTTTGGTTCGGTATTTCAATGC
>JAZNTA010000150.1:0-16930 GCA_045591525.1 Acutalibacteraceae bacterium
ATAATATCAGCATATACAGGGTAGTGGTCGGAAACAAATCGTCCGTCAACACCTTCTGTAACAACCTTATAAGAAACAGCTTTAAAGTTATCGTTAATCATAACATAGTCGATAATATCGTCTGCGTGTTTTTCGGGTTTGGTATCGTGATATGTGCAGTAGCTCATTGTATCGGGTGCAAGATGTTTTGTATCATTAAGAACGCCTGATTCAACAAACTGATTGTAGTTGTCGCTACCTTCTCTTACGTTCATATCTGCAGTGAAAACAACAGGAATATCTGCGAATTCTTTTGCCTTGTTAACAATTAAATCAACGCTGTTCTTTCTTGCAGCGATACCGATGTGGTCAAAGTGGCTGTTAAGATGAGCATATTTTTCGCCGGTTTCTTTGTTTACAAGAACTGCCCATGTGCAAACTCTTCTGCATGCTGCATCCCAACCGAAAGAAACCTTGTTGGGAGTTTCTGAAAGCCAGAAAGTACCGCTGTCTTCAAGGTCATATTTGTCTTTGAGATAGAAAATAGCGGAATATTCGCCTTCGTTGTCGCCATCATCTCTGCCAACACCAACATAAGCATATTTCTCGCCAACAGTTTCTTTAAGAGTAGCCATCCATTCGGGTGTTGCTTCCTGAACACCGATTGAATCTGCTTCGCTATCAAGCATTGTCTGTGAAACAATGCCGATTCTGTCTTCCCAACTGTCATTACCAACATTCGCACAACGAATGTTAAAGCTCATAATTCTCATTTCTGCTGCCTCCTTGGGTTCAAATCCTTGAATAACTTTGTCATCGGGCTTATTTGAGATAAAGCCAAATAAAGAAGTAATCATAGTGATGAATGCCATAATGATTGAACCAATGCTTGATGCCAAACCTGCGGTCATATCAATACCTCCAATAATTTCCAATATATTTATATAATATCATAATTTAGAAAAGTGTCAATATTAAAGTTGCCGGTCACCAGTCGCCAGCTACCAGAATAAGTTAAAGTAACGCTAATCATTTCATCCCTATTTGCCCTTCTTTACTTCGTTGATGAGAGCAATGCCTATCCCTCTTTTTTGCTTAGCAAAAAGGAGGGGGACCACCGAAGGTGGTGGGTGGTACAATATGAAAAAACATCGCCTCGAATGAAGCGATGTTTTAGCTTTTTATTTACTGATTTTCTGTTGGTTAATTATTCTGTGAACACTCTGAACATCGGGAATATTTAGAAAAACAGTTTGCTTATCATATTTATCCAAAAGTCCGTTTTTATAATTGGGTGTGTTCCCAAAGGTAATCGTTCCTGAGCCGTTTTTCTTACAATCAACCGATATTGACGGTTCATTTATATAATCACAATTTGAAATTTTTCCTTTTTTATAGCAAATTGCTCTGTGCGTTGTGAGAGCATATCGGGTGTTTTTCAATATATATTTTTGATGAATAAATCTGCCAAAAACAATATACAGACCAACACAAACAAAGGGAATACCCCATAGCTTAAATATAATGGGAGCATCCTCCATAAGAACAGAGCCTTCCCAGAATATTGCAAATCCGCACCACATAATGCTGAATGGAATTAAAAATATATCTTGTGCGGAAAGCAATTTCTTATCATTTGGTTTACCTTTCCAGAGTACTGCTTCACCCAGTACTAATTCACTATTTAACCATTCAAAATCATTTAAGATTTCCATTTATAATCAGTCCTTTAAGAACTCCTTAACACTGCCTGTTACACCTGCAAGGTTCTGCAAATCTGAGGGAACGATAATTTTTGTTGCCTGACCGTCTGCAGCCTTTTCAAATGCTTCCATACCTTTAAGAGAAATATATTCTTTAGAGGGGGAAGCCTCGTTAATCATTCTGATACCCTCAGCCTGAGCCTTCTGGATTGCAATAATAGCGTTTGCTTCACCTTCTGCTTCACGCATTTTTGATTCCTTAACTGCTTCTGCGTGAAGGATAGCTGCCTGTTTGTTGGCTTCAGCTTCAAGAATCTGAGCTTCTTTTTTACCTTCTGCAACAAGAACAGCACTTGCCTTTTCACCCTCAGCACGAAGAATGCTTTCACGGCGTTCACGCTCTGCCTTCATCTGCTTTTCCATAGCATCCTGAATTTCACGAGGAGGAAGAATGTTTTTAAGCTCAACTCTGTTAACCTTAATACCCCAGGGGTCAGTTGCTTCATCAAGAATACCTCTGATTTTTGCATTGATTGTATCACGGGATGTAAGTGTGTGGTCAAGCTCCAATTCACCGATGATGTTACGAAGAGTTGTTGCTGTTAAGTTTTCAATAGCAGAAATGGGGTATTCAACACCGTAGCAGAAAAGCTTGGGGTCTGTAATCTGGAAGAAAACAACAGTATCAATCTGCATTGTAACATTATCTTTTGTAATAACAGGCTGGGGAGGGAAGTCAACAACCTGCTCTTTAAGGGAAACAACCTTTGCCACCTTTTCAATGAAAGGAATTTTAACATGAAGACCTGTGTCCCAGGTTGCAAAATATGCGCCCAATCGCTCAATAACATAGGCTTTTGACTGGGGAACAATTTTGATGTTTGCGATAACGAGAAGAATTACAATTGCAATAACCGCAATAATTGCAATTATACCTACTGATGCCATAGCTGAAAGTGTAATAAACATATATTTTTCCTCCTTTTATAAAATGGGGCGAACAATAAGCTTAACGCCCTCAATTTTAATAACCGTAACATGTGAGCCTGCAGGGATTGTGTAATTATCAACCTCTGTTCTTGCGGTCCACACAGAACCGCCTACCTTAACAAGTCCTTTTGCTTCAAGGTTATTAATGTCTTCTGTAACAACGGCTTCCTTGCCTATGTACATATCTGCATTTGTAGGCTGTTTTTTCGCCTGTGTCATTTTCTTTACCAAAGGGCGAGTAACTGCCAGAGCGATTGCAGATACAACAACAAATACAATAACCTGAACAATAATATTATCGGTTATAAATGTTGTAATAAGAGCGGCAAGAGAGCCAACTGCGAACCAGATGGTAAGAAGCTGTGCGGTTGAGGCTTCAACAATTATGAAGAGCGCAAGCAATGCAACCCATATCCAAACCATCATAAAAATCACACCCTTTCTAATGCTTTACACCTTGATTATATACGCCTTTTTGCTATATTTCAATACTTTTTCATTACATTTTTGCTGTCAGAATACGGCACTTAATTTCGGTTCATTTGACGTTATAATATACAAAAGCTCTTCCTTACAGTCTTCTGCATTCAGCTTAACCGCTTCATAATCGCGGATTTCTGAAAAATAAACAATTTTATTAAGAAGCTTATCTACCTCGCTTGTATTGGTTCTGCCGATAAAAATATTCAGTAAAAAAACTTTTTTGTGCCAATTTAGGTTCGTCTGAACGGACAAGCGGTTAACCTCTTCTGCATCTTCGGTTAAAGCATTATGGAGAACCTCGTCAAGTTCCGATACCACTTGGTTACAAGTGTTTTTTATAAAAAAGAAAGAAAAAATCCCTAATGCAACAGAAACAACAGGAATTATTACCGCAACAACAATTCTTTTCATATTTTAACATTCCTTTTTGAAGATTATGTTGAATTTTTTGCTTTTATCAACCGTCATAAGCATAACATTTTTTATATCGTCTGTTTCTCTTTGTAGCTTTGAAAAGACCTCTTTTTCGGTTATACCGCAGTCTTTAAATGAGCTTTCAATGATTTTTCCGTCAATAACAACAGCACAGGGCATACCATTGTCTTTTTCTGTTTTGCCCAAAGTTTTCTGAATAGTAGGGCGGTAACAAGGTTTTAATAGTACAGATAAAGTTCCGTTAGTTTCTACTATAGCATATTCAACCTCTTCAATATCAAAAACATCTTTTTGTCTTAATCCTAATAAAACGTCATTAATGGTGTAGCGTAGTTCTTTAAGTTCATTTTGTAAAAGCTCGCCGTTCCTTATTATTGTTACGGGCTTACCCTCTGTAAGATGCCTGAATTTCACAGATTTTCTGTCAATAAGAGAATTTATTATTTCAAAGCTTACGAGCAGAAAAAGCGGAATAATACTGTTTAATATGGGCACATTGTTATCTCCGATGGGCATAGCTGCAATTTCGGAAATAAGAATAGTTATAACAAGCTCACCCGGCTGAAGCTGACCTAATTGACGTTTGCCCATAAGTCGAACGCAAACAGAAACAACACAATATATTATAAATGTTCTGATTATTGTTGTTATCATCAAATCACCATTCTTGTTTTTTCCTTTAAGCTTTGGAATATGCAGTAAAAAAGGGGGAAAATAAAAATGGTGATTTTATGGAAAATAAAGAAAATGTGCTTTCGCCGTTGTCGGAGTATAATGAAGAAACCTATGGTGATATAAAAGAAAACGCTGTGGAAAACGGACGAGTTATAAAAGAAGCGTTTAAAGGTAGCTTTGATATTGTTGTTAAAAAGGGATATTGCAACGGCAAATGTGTGGTTTTTGCCAATTGTGACGGTCTTTGCAGTGCTCAGAGAATAGCAGATAATGCAATAAAGCCTCTTTTAACTTATCCGGGTGAATTGCCAAAAGAAAATGTAATTGATTTTATAGCAGACAATATAATCTACGGAACGGAGCAAAAGCGTCTGACCACTCTTGATGACGCTATGAAAGAGATTTTAAGAGGTACTCTTCTTATATTTGTTGAGGGTGAGAAAACCTGTCTTGTTTTAGGGGTTCAGAATCCACCTCAACGAGCTCTTCAGGAGCCTGATAATGAAGTTCAGGAGTTTGGGTCAAGAGAGGGTTTTGTTGAAAATATAAAAACCAATTTAACTCTTATAAGAGAAAGGCTTTGCACAACCAATTTCAAAATAGAATCAAAAGAAGTCGGTAAAACAAGTAAAACCCGAATTCTGATTTGTTATATGAAGGACAGAGTGAACCCCGACACTCTTGCAGAGGTGAAAAAACGCCTTGAGTCTGTTGATATAGATACAGTTTTTGCATCAGGCTATTTGCGGAAAACCTTTGACACTAAAAGGAAAAGTCTTTTTACAATGGTAGGGCAGACTCAACGCCCGGACACCTTTGCGGCAAAGGTTTGCGAGGGTAAAGTCGGAATAATTGTAGACGGTACACCCTTTGCTATTATTGTACCAAGGCTTTTTATAGAAAATTTTCAAACTATTGATGATTATATTAACCGCCCGTATTTTTGTGCGTTTATGAGAGGTGTAAGATTGCTTGCATTCCTTATAAGTGTGTTCTTACCGGGTGCTTTTGTGGCAATAGGTCTTTTCCATCAGGAGATGTTTCCTGATGATATGCTTTATAACATTGTGATAATGGAAAGTAACACGTTGTTTACATTAACTGTTGAGGCACTGATTATTCACTTTGTGTACGAAACAGTAAGAGAAGCGGGACTGAGAATGCCTAAAGCCATAGGTCATGCAGTCAGTATAGTTGGTGCTCTTGTTATTGGTGACGCGGCGGTTACCGCAGGTCTTATCGGTGCGCCCATGCTTATTATTGTTGCTTTGACTGCAATCTGTTCTCTTGTTTCATCGGATTTATATCAACCGATTTCCGTTCTGAGAATCATTTTTATTCTTGTAGGCGGTATATCAGGACTTTATGGAATTATGATTGGTGCAGCGGCACTTTTAATAAATCTTGCATCTATGACCGATTACGGAGTCCCTTTTTTAGCACCTGCAACGCCATATAATAAAACTCTCTTCAGAGATTCTGTATATAGATTAAGTATGGAGAAATTAGGAGATAAAGTATTCGATATAAATGGCTTTAAGAAAGGTGGCAAACAATGACAAAATCACAGGTGAGCGCACCCCAATTCTTCGCGCTTTTATATCTTTCAATGCTGGGGAGTATGTTTATGTATATTTCATCTCCTCAGATAACAATTGCAACAGCAGAATCTCTTTTAAGACCTGTTGTTTTTGCAATTGCCAGTATTGTTTTTGCAATACCTATATATCTTCTTTGCGCAAAAGGTAATTTAAAGGAAAATCTGCAGAGCGAAAAGAAAAGTAAAGTCTATAAAGGTGTAGCAGTATTTTATGGCATAGTTTATTTTATTGATGCTCTTATGACTGTTGGTCGTTTCGACCTTTTTGCAAGCTCGGAGCTTTTCCCTGGTACTGAAATGACCTATTTTTTAATAGGTCTTGTGGCTGTTTGTGTTGTTCTTACCTTTAGCGGTATTGGTGCGTTGGGTAGGGCAAGCACCATTTTCACTCTTGTTGTTGTATCAGCAACTGTTTTTGCATCACTCACACTTTCAAAAGATGTGGATTTTCTCAATTTTACTCCGCTTTTTGAAAATGGTGTTGGTAAATTTTTTACCGATAGCCTAACTTTTTCGGTACAAGCATCGGAAATCGGTGCAATTGTTATATTTTTTCCCGAAATCAAAGGTAATATAAAAAAACATTATATTCTTTGGTCGGTTTTAAGTGCACTTTCATTTTCATTTATTTTATTTTTCGTTATAGCTACTTTAGGCGCATTTGCAGATACCCAACTTTTCCCCACATACACTGCAGTATCTCTTGCCCAATTCGGACTTTTTGAAAGGCTTGATGCCCTTGAAACTGCAATATGGATATTATGTGTTGTAACAAAATTAACTCTTTATATTTCTGCTATTGTCAAATGCATCTGTTTTGCTTTTCCAAAGCTTTCCGAAAAGATAACCTCTGTTTCAGTTGGTGTAGTCATAACAGGCTTTTTAGTATTTATTTCGGGAAATATTATGAACTTTGGTTTCATTTCCTTTACACCTCTTGTTGTAGGTGTTTACCTTGTTCCCGTTATCGTTCTGCCGTTGGTTCTGCTCATCTATAACCTTATTAAAAGGAGAAAGAATAATGAAAAAACTGCTTAAAATATGCTCTTTGATTTTTCTTTCTGTACTTTGTTTGTTATCTTTTTCTTCTTGTGAAAAACCCGGTACAGAGCTTTCGGATTTAATGATAATGCAGGGAATTGGAATAGATGTTTCCGATAACGAGTTTAAAGTAACTGTTGAAATTCTCAATAATGAGCAAAGTGGCAGTCCCGGTGGTAATGGTAATAGTGATAACAAAACAAAAATATACACCGCAAAGGGAAAAACTGTTGGAGAAGCTCTGCGAAAACTCATAACCAAAAGCGGAAACGAGCCTATGTTTGCCCATAACAGAGTTATTATAATCGGTGAGGAGGCAGCAAACAGAAATCTTTCCGATATTCTTGATTTCTTTGAGAGGAACTATGATTCAAGAGCCTCACAGCTTCTCTGCGTTGCTAAAAATTCAACAGGCGAAACAGTTATAAGAGCAAAGCTTTTAACAGATAGTATAAAAAGCAAAATTCTTGAAAATATGCTGGAAGAAAGCGCTAAGCAATCACTTGTTCCAAAAGTCAGAATTATTGATGCAGTTAACTATATGAAAGACGAAACCTCGGGGATTTGTATACCTGTAGTAAAGGTTGAAAAGAACGGAGAAAATGAAAATTATGAATTGGACGGATGCGCCCTTTTCGGTAAAGACAGCACATTTTCAATGTATATTGATAGTACCACTGCCGAAGGCATTGCAATTCTCAATGATAAAATGGATGAGGGTGTTATAAGTGCAGATTTACCCAACGGACAAAAAGCTTCTTTTTATATTAACAAAGGTAAAAGCAGATATAAGATAACCGAGGAAAACGGAAAGCTGAATTATAATTTAAAAGTATCAATTTCCTGCGACCTCGAGGGCGTTCAGGGTGATGAATATTTCAGCACCGATACAGGAGTTCTCGAAACCTTTCAGACTGCAGTAGCCGAATCTCTTTGCAAGAAAGCAGAGAATACTTTAATAGTTCTTCAAGGCAAGCACGGAGCAGATGTTGTGCGCTACGGAAAAAGATTAAGACTAAAGGAAAATGATTTATATCAGAATATGAAAAATGACTGGGATAGAGTTTTCCCCGAAATAAAACTGACCATCACCGCAGATGTTACTATAAGAAGAATAGGGGAAGAAACATTTCATAGTAGAAAAATGTAGAGTACGGTCTTGACCGTATCGTATAATTTGTAATTTTGTCTTGTAACTTGCCAAAGTATTTGATATATTTATTTTATAATCCTTTGGTGGTGATGATGTGTATTCCTTGGGTATTGATATCGGCGGAACAAAATGCGCTGTAATTCTCGGTAAAGGTGAAATTTCGGAAAATACCGAGAACTTTATAATAGATAAAATCAAATTTCCAACAGAGGTTAATCGCGGTTGGAAGGCGGTTCTTAATGAGATTTTAGAAAAAGGCGATGAACTGCTTTCAAGAAATAATGTTAAGAATACAGATTTAATCGGTGTAGGAATAAGCTGTGGCGGACCGCTTGACAGTAAAAAAGGAACAATCAACTGTCCGCCAAATCTTCCCGATTGGGATAATGTTCCTATTGTGAAAATAGTAAGCGAGCATTTCGGTGTGCGCTCAGTTCTTCATAACGATGCAAATGCTTGTGCTGTTGCAGAATGGCGTTTTGGTGCAGGTAAAGGCTATAATAACCTTGTTTTTCTCACTTTTGGAACCGGTATGGGTGCAGGTCTTATTCTTGACGGCAGACTTTACTGCGGTACTAATGACTGCGCAGGTGAGGTAGGTCACATTCGTCTTGCAGAAGATGGTCCTGTCGGTTATGGTAAAGCAGGTTCTTTTGAAGGTTTCTGTTCAGGTGGGGGAATTAAAAATCTCGCTCAGCTTACCGCCCGAAGATATCTTACAGAAAATAAAGAAAGCATACTTTTTAAAACCGAAGAGGATATAGAAAAGCTTGATGCAAAAATTGTGGCAGAGGCTATGTACCAAGGTGACGCCTTTGCAAAAGAAGTTTATATTGAATGTGCCGAATATCTCGGAAGAGGACTTTCAATTATCATTGATATTCTTAATCCTGAGGCAGTTATTATTGGCAGTATTTATGAAAGAAATCAGGCGTTTTTCTCGGAGATAATAAGCGGAATTATAAAAAAAGAAGCCCTTTCATTCAGTGCAGAGGTATGTAAAATCCTACCTGCAGAATTAGGGGACAGTATCGGTGATTTTGCCGCTTTAGGAGTTTTGTTTTAATATGAAAAATAATGTTGAAAAAATATATAATGAGTTGTTTGAAAGATATTCCGAACTTTCTTGCGTTAAAGAAGCTGTTAAAGATGTGTTTGAAATAATAAAAGGATCTTACATAAACAAGGGCAAGCTTCTGGTTTGCGGTAATGGTGGAAGTGCCGCTGACAGTGCTCATATTGTTGGCGAACTTATGAAAGGCTTTATGTTAAGCCGTCAGTTGTCTGAAGATGAAAAATCAAGGTTTAAAAACAAAAAAATAGCAGATGGTCTTCAGGGTGCTTTACCGGCAATTTCCCTTGTTGGCGAAAGTGCCTTAATGACTGCCTTTTGTAATGATTGTTCGCCTGACCTTGTTTTTGCTCAGCAGGTATACGGGTTAATGAATGAGAATGATACTCTATTATGTCTTTCAACATCGGGTAATTCAAAGAGTGTTGTTCTTGCTGCCGAAACTGCCAAGGTTAAAGGCGGAAAGGTTGTTTCAATAACAGGGGAGAAAGGTGGAGAACTTTTTGAACTTTCAGATGTGATAATTAAATTGCCTTCACAAAAAACTCCCGAAATTCAGGAATATACCTTACCTGTTTATCACACAATTTGTGCAATGTTAGAAAGTGAATTTTTCCAATAATAAATGCCCCTGTTACTTTTTCTGATAAAAAGTAACAGGGGCATAACTTTTTGCGTTTTATTTCTTTTCTTTCTTGGGTTTCATAAGGAACATGCCAACTGCCATAATTACTGCGAAAACAATAAGATAGAAGAGAACGGGGCAAGTAAAGCCCTGACCTGCTTCTTTAGCAGCAATGTAGGGAGCGTAGCCGTGTGAATAAAGTGCTGCAAATACCATAAATGCAGAACCGATAATACCAAGAGCGGGAAGAACAAATCTCTTAAGAGCGGGGAGTCCTTTTTCTTTTCTCATGAACTGAATGAACATGGGAATGTAAAGACCATAAATTGTGATAATGGGGAGCTCGGAAGAATCGAAGCTGAATTTACCGAACCAAGGAGTAGTAAGGTTTGCGCCGTAGAAATAAACGAGCCAAGCTGCAACAATTACAAGACCAACGATACAGGAGTTTGAAGGCATACCTGAGCCGTTATCAACCTGTTTCATAAGGTTAACCTTGGGACCCATATCACGAACTGCAAGAGAATAGAAGCCACGGATACAGCCGATAAGAAGACCGTTAAGAGTACCAAGGCAGGAAACTGCAACGAAGAGATTAAGAATGTTACCGAAAACATTACCGAAAACAGTAATAAATGCGGGAGCAGTACCTTCGTCAATAAGTGTCTGAACGGGAGAACCGCCTGCAACGCCTATGTAATAGAAGAGGTAAATAGCAATAATGATAATACCGCCTAAAACAAGAGCGATGGGAAGATTTTTCTTGGAGTTTTTGATTTCGGAGTTGATAGATGTAGCAAGAATCCAGCCTTCATAAGCGAAAGCAGTAGCAACAACTGCACCGAAGAGGGGTGAGAAATTGCCTGTACCTGTTGCAAAGTTAGATGCAAGGATTGATGTGGATTCGCCTGCGAAGTTGTGAGTAAGACCGTAGATTGTACCAACAACTGCCATTAAAAGAAGAGGAATAAGCTTGATGAAGGTTGCACTAATCTGAAGCTTACCTGCAAGCTTTGAAGAAAGTGTGTTAACTGCGAATACAAAGATAAGAATGAAGCCTGCAAGAAGGAAGGTTTCAGAGCTTGTAACGGGGTTACCGTTAAGCTGTAAATCGGGGTTAACAGAAGTTAAGAAAACAAGGAAGTATCTTGCTGTGAGCCAAGCAAGAACAGATGTCATTGCAGGTGTGTAAATAACTGTTGAGAAGAATCCCATAAAATAAGCATATTTACCGCCTATTGTTGCTTCTGCATAGTCAACAAGACCATTAACCTTCTCGTAGCGCTGAGCCATAACGCAGAAAGCTAAAACGCAGAAAATCATAACCAAACCACCGATAATCCATGCAAGAATACCCATGGGCATATCGCCGTTGGTCTTTTGAAGAATTGCCTGTGCCTTGAAGAAAACACCGGAACCAACAACAGTACCTACAACCATGCAGATAGCCATCAAAAGTCCGTATTGCTTTTTAAGACCTTTTTCCATAAAAAACACCCTTTCGGATTAAAATTTGCTTCATTATACTACCACGCTAAAGTTTTGTAAATAGAAAAATGTAAAAAAATACATATTTTTCTTAAATTTATTCATTAAAAAAGCGTTTGTCTAAAATTTCTGCGGCAGTTACCACGAAATTAACGCAAGGGCGGGTTTTGTAATATTCTGCAGTTCGCGGGGCAGAAACATAAGTGCCTTTACCGATGTTTCCCAAAAGCTCGTTACAATTATATGTTCCGTAAACACTTTTAAATTCATTTGCAAGCTCCTGAATAAGCTTGTAATGGTTGTCTTTGGCTTCTTTGTCACTTGTATCTGTATAGCCTTTAAGAAGTCCTGCCACCATAAACATACCCGTTACCGCACCGCAGGTTTCACGGAGCCTGCCCATACCGCCACCGAAAGAGGAGGAGAGCTTAAGTGCAGTTTCAAAATCTATACCGCAATCCTCTGCAAATGCACCGAATACCGCCTGAGAGCAGTTGCAGCCGCTTACGAATAATTCTGCGGCTTTCTCTGAGTGATTTTTCATATTTTCACATCCCATAAAAATTTATTAAATTATATCACATAATTTTCTTGCTGTAAAACAAAAAAGTTTACAATATTTTACCAAATGTGATTTACTTAATTAAATATTTGTGCTAAACTTATTTTAATTATGTAATAGGAAAGGACACTCATTATGTTACTTGACAAAACTTTATACATACCCGACTTGGGAGAGGTAGGAGTGGACAGCGGTTTCCACCTTCTTCCCGCAACCGAGGACGGAAAATTTGTGGCAGGTAAAAACGGAGTAGAATTCGTTGTTGCAACAGGTGACCAGAAGGTTGAATTTGTTTCTTTCGGAACTCATTCTCTTGCTTGCGTTAAATCTGCAATTGCTTACCCCGTTTATTATCCTGTTTACCCTGTAAAAACAGAATATCCCTTAAATGCAGTCCTTATGGATTTGGACGGAACAACAGTTCGCAGTGAGGAATTCTGGATTTGGATTATTGAAATGACAACCGCAAGTATGCTCGGCAATCCCAAATTCCAGCTTGAAGAGGCTGATATTCCCTTTGTTTCAGGTCATAGTGTTTCAGAGCATCTTCAGTATTGTATTGATAAATATTGCCCCGGTGAATCTCTTGAAAAAGCAAGAAACTTCTATTTCGAGCATACTCACAGAGAAATGGAAGAAATTATGGCAGGCAGAGGTAAAGACGGTGCATTTACTCCCACAGAGGGCGTTAAGGATTTCCTCTTGGAGCTTAAGGATATGGGTATAAAAATCGGTCTTGTTACATCAGGTCTTTATGAAAAAGCCTGGCCCGAAATTCTTTCTGCATTCAAAACTCTCGGTATGGGTGACCCCAAGGATTTCTATGATGCAATCATTTCCGCAGGTTTCCCCCTTCGTAAGGGTAGTGTTGGTACTTTGGGTGAGCTTTCTCCCAAGCCTCATCCCTGGCTTTACAGTGAAACCTCAATTGTAGGTCTTGGCGAAGCTTTTGCAGACAGAAGCCGTGTTGTTGGTATTGAAGACAGTGGCGCAGGTGCTTGTTCTGTTCGTCTTGCAGGTTATACCACAATCGGTATTGCAGGCGGTAATATTGAATCAAGCGGAACAAAAGCTGTTTGCTCACATTTCTGCGATAATTTCGCTGAAATTATGAAGATTATTAAAGGTTAAGGTGAAAATTATGGAAAATAAAGACAGAATCCAATGCCATTTTATTTCTAATACCCATTGGGACAGAGAATGGCGTTTCTCCGCAAGAAGAACTCAGTATATGCTCGGTTATATGCTTGATATGCTTCTTGATATTCTTGATAAAAACCCTGATTACAAGCATTTCCATTTAGACTCTCAGACAATGCCTGTTCAGGATTATCTTGAGGTTTACCCCGAAAAGAAAGAAAAACTCATAAAATACATCCAGGAGGGTAAAATTGCAGTAGGACCTTGGTTCTGCCTTCCCGATGAATTTACTGTTGGTAGCGAAGCTCTTATCAGAAACCTTCTTTTAGGTCATAAAATCGGTCGTGAAATGGGCGGTATCAGCAAAACAGGTTACTCGCCTTTTGGTTGGGGACAGATTTCTCAGCTTCCTCAGATTTATTCAGGCTTTGGTATCAATTTCGCATCCTTCTATCGCGGAATTAACGAATACAAGGCTCCTAACTCTGAATTTTTCTGGGAAAGTCCTGATGGAACTCGTATTTATGCCTCTCGTCTTGCAAAAAGACCTCGTTACAATATCTGGTATGTTGTTCAGCGTCCCGTTTATTTCAATCAGACCGATGAAAATAATCGTGATATGCTCTGGAATGATAATAATGGTGTGTTCAAATTCATTGACCGCGATTGGAAGCTTGACTATCAGTATACTCATCCTTTCTACGAGTACCATAAGGAAAATGTTCAGGCAAGAGCAGAGCAGGCAATGAAAGAGCAGGACGGCGACTGGACAACAAATCATCGTTTCTGGTCAATAGGTCACGATTCTTCCTGCCCTGATGAAAGAGAGGTTCAGCTTGTTAACGACCTTAATGAAGCTCTTCCTGATGCGGATGTTTTCCATAGCACTCTTAAAGAGATGGAGCAGGGCATTATCGATAATTTCAAAGAGGATTCTCCTGTTCTTAAAGGCGAAATGCGTGACCCTTATACCAAAGGTAGCGTAAGTGAGCTTTGCGGTTGGATTCTTTCTGCAAGAACATATATCAAGCAGGAAAACTTTGATACTGAAAGAAGAATTATTAACTATGCAGAGCCTATGGCGGTATTTGCAGCCCTTTCAGGTGCACCTTATCCTCAGAACTTTATTGACCTTTCCTATAATTATCTTCTTCAGAACCACGGTCACGATAGTATCGGCGCTTGCGGACGTGACGTTGTTTACGAGGATGTTATGTCCCGTTACAGACAGGCAAGAGAGCTTTCAATGTGCGTATTTGAACGCGCATTTATGGATATTGCAGGTGATATCAACCTCCGCACATTCTCAAAGGACGATGCAGCAGTCGTAGTATTCAACCCTGCACCCTTCAAGAGAACAGAAACTGTTAACCTTCGTCTTGAAATTCCTGCAGAATGGAAAGCGGACAGCTTTGAAATTTCCGATGAAGAGGGCAATGTTGTTAAATATCAGGTTATCTCAACAAATAAAGAAAACGCACAGATTATTCAGAACCCCAACGATACTGCAAACGTTCTTCATACTCAGCAGTATTATGTAGCAGCAGAGGTTAAAGACATTCCTGCTATGGGTTATAAAACCTTTAAGGTTAGACCTCTTTATAATGTTCGTGCAACCACTCCCGTAACACTCGTTAAAACAACAAATGTTATGGAAAATGAGTATCTCAAGATTAGCTTTAATCATAACGGTACTTTCGCAGTTCTTGATAAAGAAACAGGTAAAGTATTTGATAACCTTGGTTATTTCAAGGATAGCGGTGAAATCGGCAACCCCTGGCAGCATGTTGCTCCCGAAATTGACGAAACATTTACAACTCTCGGCGAGAAAGCAACTGTTACTCTTGTTCATCACGGTGAATTTGAAACAACATATAAAATTGCAATGCGTTGGGAGCTTCCCGAAAAACGCGCATTCGATGAAAAATCAAGAAGTGAGCATAAGCTTCCCATTGACATCGAAAGCCTTGTAACACTTCGCAAGGGTGCAAAATTTGTTGAAATTGAAACAACAATCAACAACCGCTGTGAAGACCATTATCTTCAGGTTGCATTCCCCACAAATATCAAAGCAGAATACGCAGATGCTCAGGGTCAGTTTGATGTTGTAAGAAGACCTATCAAAGCACCTGATTATTCACTTTATGATGAACCCCCAATGACAGAGCATCCTATGAACTCCTTCGTAAGCATTTCAGATGGCGAAAATGGTGTTGCTCTTCTCAATACAGGTCTTAAGGCTTATGAAGCAGCAGACGATGAAACCAATACACTTCTTCTTTCACTTATTCGTGCATATCCCTTAAGAATTTGCGTAACAAAAGATATGCAGAACTACAGCGATTGGGACAAGGGTTCACAGTGCATCGGTAAAAATACCTTCCGTTATGCCTTTATGCCTCACAAGGGTAATTGGGAAGAGGGTAATGTATGGCAGGAGAGCGAAAGATTCAATCTTTATCTTACAGTTGGTCAGATTGCTCCAACAGACCATGGTAAGAATCCTCTTACACATTCATTCCTTGAGCTTAAGGATGAAAACCTCAATGTAAGTGCAGTTAAGAAGAGTGAGGACGGAACAGGCTATGTTGTTCGTCTCTTCAACCCCTCTGATAAAACTGTTAAAAATGCTATTCGTCTTAACGGCGGTATTGCTCCCATTGAAAAGGCTCAGTCTCCTGTTGAAAGACAGAGAGCAGAATTCGAGCTTCCTGCATACTCAGGCAAAAAGTGGAACGAGGTTAAGCTTGTTACACTTGAAGAGCTTGATGATAAGCCTTTGACAATGAATGAGGATGGCTTTGTAGAGTTCGAAATCACAGGAAAGAAAATTCTTACAATCAAATTTAACTAATAAAAAACTACCAAATTAATGCTGAAAGGGTAAATCTATGAAATTATCTCTTGTTGTTCCTTGCTATAATGAAGAGGCTAATGTAAAACGCTTTTTCGATGAAGTGAACAAGGTTTTTGAAAGTAAAGTTGAAAGCTTTGAGTTTGTTTTCGTCAATGACGGAAGCAAGGACGGAACATACTCCGAACTCAAAAAGCTTTATAAAGAAAACCCATCTTCCAATGTTCAGGTTTTAACTTTCAGCAGGAATTTCGGTAAAGAAGCGGCAATTTATGCAGGTCTTTCCAATGCAAAAGGGGATATGGTCTGCATAATTGATGCTGACTTACAGCAGCGCCCCGAGGTAGTTTTAGAAATGCTGGAGGAAATTGAAAAAGACGATAGTCTTGACTGTGTTGCGGCTTATCAGGAAAACCGAAAGGAAAGCAAAACTCTTTCAGGATTGAAATCAGCTTTCTATAAAGTTATTAATAAAATCACAGACGTTGATTTCGTTAACGGTGCATCTGATTTTCGACTTTTGAAAAGAACAATGGTAAATGCCATTTTGGAAATGACTGAATACCACCGCTTTTCAAAGGGTATTTTCAGTTGGGTAGGCTTTAACACAAAGTATATTCCATACACTGTTGAGGAGCGTCAGTTTGGTGAAACCAAATGGTCCTACGGAAAGCTTTTTAAATACGCATTTGACGGAATCATTTCTTTTTCAACATTTCCGCTTAAATTAGCTACCGGTGTGGGTCTTGTAACTGCCTTTGCATCAATAATTTATCTTGTTATTGTTGTGCTTCAGAAATTGATTTTCGGTATAGATGTGCCCGGTTATGCAACCATAGTTGTGCTTGTTCTTTTCCTTGGTGGTATGCAGTTGTTCTGCCTTGGAATTCTGGGCGAATATCTTTCAAAAATCTATGTTCAGGTTAAAAACAGACCTATTTACATCTTAAAGGAGCATTTAGGTAAGGATGACTAAAATTAAAGATCTTATTGTTAAATATAGGGAACTGCTTTTATATCTGATATTTGGCGTTCTTACAACTCTTGTAAACCTTGTAACTTTCTGGCTTTTTACCGGAATTCTTGGTGAAGAACTTTATCTTATAAATAATGCCATTGCTTGGGTTGTG
>JAZNTA010000151.1:0-2682 GCA_045591525.1 Acutalibacteraceae bacterium
GCCGAAGCAAAAAAGAAATCAAAATTACATCAAGAATACGAAGAATTGTTTGATTTCGTATTCAGAAAAGACGAGAATTTCATACCAAATCAGAAAAATAATATCACACAAAAGACAATCCCTGTAACCTTGCCACAACAAAACGATACAGAACTAACCCAAAAAGAAGTCAAGACAGAGTGCTTACCAATACAAGAAACTATGGTATACAAAACCCCTTATGGTTCTTGTTATCATAAATCTAATGATGTGTTATACTGAAAGAGCAGTCGACAAACACCCAAAAATCTGGTAGAATATAAATAAGAAAACCAGAAAGGGAAAGAAAAAATGAAGTACAGTAAAGAATTCAAAGAAGAGGTGTTAAAGCTCTCAGATGAGATTGGACTGAAAAAGGCTGCTCAGCAATTAGGAATCCAGTATTACACGCTGTCAGAATGGCGTTCAAAACGTAACGCTGCTGCCAAGGTAAAGAATTATCATACGTCTGATGACGAAGCAAATAAGCGAATTGTGGAACTCGAACGTGAGATTTCCGAACTGCGTAAAGCAAATGAGATTTTAAAGGATGCACTCGGTTTTTTCGCAAAAGACCGGAAGAAGTAAAAACAAGCGAACGTCATCTGTTCGTCAATGAATTTCGCCACAAGTACGGAGCGAAAAAAATATGCCAAGTCCTGAAAATCAGTGAATCTGGTTACTATCGCTGGCTTAGAAATCAGGGTAAGCCCGGTGCAAGACAACTTCTTCTGGTCAAAATACAAGGTATATTATCAGAGCATCCCGACAACAAGAATTACGGTGTCAGAAGGATGCAGATAGCTCTTGCACAGCGTGGCACTCATGTCAGCATCAGAACAGTTTATCGCACTATGAGTGAAGCTGGACTTATTCACAGACATCGTAGGCCTCATGGAATTACAAAGGCTGACACAGCTACTCAGGATAAAGAAAACCTGATAAAACGAAATTTCACTGCGGATGCACCGCTTAAAAAGCTCCTGACTGATATTACTGAAGTTCAGTGTGCTGACGGCAAGCTCTATGTATCTCCAATTCTCGACTGTTTCAACGGCGAAATTGTTGCTCTTGAAATGCGCGATAATATGAAGAAAGAGCTTTGTATAGATACCATTAAGCAACTCCGTGAGAAGTATGGGAGGCTCGAAGGAGCAATCCTTCACAGCGACAGAGGCTGTCAGTATACAAGCTATGCTTTCCGCAGTGAACTGGTAACAGCTGGTCTTATTCAAAGTCTCAGTGGTACTGCTCACTGCTATGACAACGCTCGTATGGAGAGCTTTTTTGCTACACTGAAAAAAGAAAAGCTGTATCAAATTCCGACATACAAGATGAAACGTGAAGATGTCAAGACGATCATCTTCAGATATATCTTCGGTTACTACAACACACAAAGGATCAACAGCTTCAATGAAGGTGGTCTCCCACCTGTGGCATTAAGAAATTCAAAGCAACTCTCTCATCACGTTGCCTGATACATGCCTATTTTAGATTTTGGGTGTTTTCTGACTGCACATTTCTTGACAATTCCACTGAATATCAAAGAAATGTTTCATCAAAACAATGGAAAGAATGGGGACGAGATTAAAATACTATATGGGTTGAAAATATCCAACAAATAGATTCAGAATTTATTGAAGTAACTACAGATTCAGGAAAGAATATCATGTTAAAGGTATAGCTTATAGCTGTAAATCAATAAAAACTACACTTCATAATGATTTAATTAGAGAGTTTTGTAAAAATGTGGTATAATATGATAGGTCGAACGAATCGGGAATTTAGAATTTGGAGTCAATTCGTTTTTTGACAAAGGAGGTGTTTGTGTTGGAAGAATGGAGAAAAAACTTAAAAAATAAGCCTGCACGATATTGGAGTAGAATTGAAATTGAAGAGATTGTGAAAGAAAAGAACATTGACAGAACCCGTTTTTATGAATATTCCAAAAATAAATATCAACAGGTAATCAATCGTTTTTATTATTCGTTTGTAGAACATAAAAATGCAAATCATAAAGAGTGTTCTCAAGTTAGATTAAGCTATTTATGGTTGAATTTTAGAAATGAACTGAATAAAATATATCATGAATATGCCAGTAGTGATTGGGATACTTCGCTATTTAAAATTAAAGAATTTCTGGAATACGACTGGAACAAAAAATTATTTTTGATATTATCTGATGGATGGGTTTATGAGGGATATATAGAAGAAATCCTATCTGTACTTGCTGAAACGGACGGTCTTATTGAGGATTTTTATATCGTTACGCCTGAATGTGATAAATTTGCGATGTATTGTTCTGACGGAGATTCTATTTCTATCTTTGAGAAATAATGTGATGTCATAAACCAAACGTTGTATAACCAAATATTATAGACAGCCGCCCGTGGTTCACTCCACAGGCGGTTTTATATATAAGCAGTCTTTCAAACCTCATTTCTATTGAAATTTGCGGTGGAGTATGATATAATATAGTAAAAGATTCTCTCAGGGAGATGTAGCATATGATATGTCACTTAACCTGACAGAATTGGAAAAAAATGGAATGATTAAAGAAGTGCCTAAAGATCAATATTAAGCGAGGTAATGACGATGGCGAAGACGATGACGAAAAAAGAACTGTTAGAGTGGTATTACTCAATACCACAAGGAGCGCTGCCC
>JAZNTA010000152.1:0-13110 GCA_045591525.1 Acutalibacteraceae bacterium
TGATAACCTTTTGGTTGTGCAGACATTCTCAAAATCTCGCTCGATGGCAGGTGCTCGTTTAGGCTTTGCTATCGGCAGTGCAGAGATTATCAATGATTTGCACAAGCTCCGCTATTCAACTAACCCCTATAATATAAATCGCCTTACTCTTTCCTTAGGTGCGGCGGCAATAGATAGCCAGAGCTATTACACAGATAACTGCAAAAAGATTATCGAAACAAGAGCTTACACAACAAAAGAGCTTGAAAAACTCGGCTTTGAGGTTTTACCATCAAAAGCAAATTTTGTTTTTGCAAAATCTGAAAAAATTGATGGCGGAGAGTTATATTTAAAGCTTAAAGACAAAGGCGTTCTTGTTCGTCATTTCACTAAAGAGAGAATCAAAGATTTCAACCGCATCACTATCGGAACACAGGAAGAAATGCAAATTCTTATAGAGAAAATCAAAGAAATTATGGAGGCAGTTTAAATGCGTGTAGCAGAAATTAAAAGAAAAACTGCAGAAACAGATATATATGTAAAGCTTAACCTTGACGGAACAGGGGAATGCGATATTGATTCGGGTATCGGCTTTTTCGACCATATGCTTGTTCTTTTTGCCAAGCATTCAAGGTTTGATTTAACAGTAAAATGTTGTGGTGATATCTGGGTTGACGGACACCACACAACAGAGGATATAGGTATTGCTCTCGGTCAGGCTTTTAAAGAAGCTATTGGCGACAAGAGAGGTATTCACCGCTACGGTAGCACAATTCTTCCTATGGACGAAGCACTTGTTCTTTCTGCGGTTGATATTTCAGGCAGAGCATATCTTCAGTATTATATGAATATTCCCGCCCCAATGGTAGGGGATTTTGATACCGAGCTTTTAAGAGAGTTTTTTGTGGCATTTGCATTTAACAGTGCAATCACTCTTCACATTAAACAGCTTGACGGAGTTAACTCTCACCACTTGATTGAGGGGGCATTCAAATCCGTTGCCCGTACTCTTAAAAAGGCAGTTGCCATTGACGAAACAATGAAAAACGAGATACCCTCATCCAAAGGAGTTTTATAATGGTTGCGATAATTGACTATGGTGTTGGTAACTTGTTCTCTCTTCAATGCTCACTTAAGAAAATAGGCGTTGAAGCAGTTGTAACAAGTGATGAAAATGTAATAAAAGAGGCAGACAGAATAATTCTTCCCGGTGTAGGTGCATTTGGTGATGCAGCGAAAAAGCTTCGCTCATCAGGTCTTGTTGAGCTTATCACAGAAGAAGCTAAAAACGGAAAGCCATTCCTGGGAATCTGCCTTGGCATGCAGTTGCTTTTTGAAAAAGGCTTTGAATATGGCGAGCATGAGGGTTTAGGTTTTCTTAAAGGTAATGTAATTTCTTTAGAAAATAAAATACCCGAAAACCTTAACATTCCCCATATGGGTTGGAATGCTCTTGGTTTTGTAGGGGAGAAAAGCCCGATTTTTAAATATATAAATGACGGAGATTTTGTTTATTTTGTTCATTCATTCTATGCAACCGATTGTGACGATTCTGTTATCGCCACATCCGAATATGGCATTCCCGTTACTGCGGCAGTTGGTAAAGGCAATATATACGGTTGTCAGTTCCACCCCGAAAAGAGTGGGGATGTAGGTCTTTCGATTTTGAAAGCATTCTGTGAAATATGAGGTAATACAATGAAAATTTTTCCCGCAATAGATTTATATGAGGGTAAGGCTGTCAGACTTTTAAAGGGTAACTATAATGATTTAACAGTTTATTCTGCAAATCCAATTGAAATTGCAAAGGATTTTGAAAATCAGGGTGCAACTGAGCTTCACACAGTTGACCTTGAAGGCGCTCGTGACGGCGGAACACCTAATATTGATATAATAAAAAGCTTTGTTGAAAATACATCTTTGAATGTTGAGGTTGGTGGCGGTATTCGTTCAATGGATACTGTTAAAGCCTATCTTGATGCAGGTGTCAGTCGTGTTATTTTAGGTACTGCGGCAGTAACCGATGAAGAGTTTCTCAAAACTGCAGTTGCAACTTATGGCGACAAAATTGCAGTCGGTGCAGATATAAAAGACGGCAAGGTTGCCATTAAAGGTTGGGTTGAAAAATCCGAATACGGCACTTTTGAATTCTTTGAGAAGCTCCAGAAAATCGGTGTTTCAACTGTTATTTGTACCGATATTTCCAAGGATGGCGCAATGCAGGGCACAAACAGAGAGCTTTATAAAGAACTCTCCGAAAAATTCAGCGTTAATATAATTGCATCAGGCGGAGTTTCAACTCTTGATGATATAACCGCTCTTAACAAAATGAACCTTTTTGGCGCAATTATCGGCAAAGCCTATTACACAGGTGCAATTAAAATAAGTGATGCATTGGAGGCAGTAAAATGATAACAAAAAGAATTATTCCCTGCCTTGATGTAAGAAACGGAACAGTTGTTAAAGGTACCAATTTCAAGGACCTTAATGAAATTTCTTCACCTGTTCAGTTAGCGGAGTATTATAGCTCTCACGGAGCAGACGAGCTAGTTTTCTATGATATAACCGCTTCATCTGATGGCAGAAAGCTTTTTACTGATATTCTTACTCAGACCGCTTCAAAGGTTTTCATTCCTTTAACAGTTGGCGGTGGCATCAATACTCTTGATGATTTTGACAGAGTTTTAAAATGCGGTGCAGATAAGGTAAGTGTTAATTCAGGTGCAATAAGAAACCCTGATTTAATTCATGCAGCGGCAGAAAAATACGGTGACCAATGCGTTGTTCTTTCCGTTGATGTTAAAAGAGTTGACGGGCAGTTTAAAGTCTTTGCCAAAGGCGGAAGAGAGAATACAGGTCTTGATGCTCTTGAATGGATTAAACGAGGCGTGATTAACGGCGCAGGTGAAATTGTTGTTAACTCAATTGATACCGATGGTGTTAAAAAAGGCTTTGATATAGAAATGCTCAAAGCAGTTTGCGATATTGTTAATGTACCCGTAATTGCATCGGGAGGTGCAGGCGGTAAGCAGGATTTTGTTGATTTATTCAATACTGTTCCCCAGGTGAGTGCAGGTCTTGCGGCTTCCATTTTCCATTATGGTGAAGTAACAATTGACGATTTAAAGAAAACTCTTAAAGAGAATAACATTACAGTGAGGTTATAATATGTTTGATATAGAAAAGCTTAAATTTGATGAAAAAGGTCTTATTCCTGCAATTGTTGTGGATGATGAAACCAATCAGGTCCTCACTCTTGCATATATGAATAAGGAAAGCCTTGGTATTTCTCTCGAGAAGAAAAAAACTTGTTTCTGGAGCCGTTCAAGACAGGAGCTCTGGCTTAAAGGTGAAACAAGCGGAAACTATCAGCATATTGTATGCATTACTGCAGATTGTGATATGGATGCTCTTACAGTAAGAGTTAAAAAAGATGGCCCCGCTTGCCACACAGGCGAAGAAAGCTGCTTCTTCAATAAAGTTTTTGAAAATGAAGAAATTGCACCTTCATTCAGCGTTGAAAGCCTAGTTAAAACTATTGAGGGCAGAAAGCTTGATCCAAAAGAAGGCTCTTACACAACCTATCTTTTTGAAAAGGGAATTGATAAAATTCTCAAAAAGGTTGGCGAAGAATGCACCGAGGTTATTATCGCAGGTAAAGCAGATGATAAAGCGGAAACAATTTATGAGATTTCCGACCTTATGTATCACGTGCTTGTGCTTATGATTGAAATGGGCATTTCCGTTGATGATATTATGAATGAACTTAAATCAAGACATGTAATAGATCACAAGGTTAAGCAAGAAAAGATGGTATAAAATTAACGACTGTTTCTGATTTTAAACCAGAAACAGTCGCTTTTTTATGTTTTTCTTGCAGTTTTTTCTGCGATTTTAAGGATTGAAATAATCGGAACAATTAAAATCAAGCCGCTTATAAAGTTGCTCACTCCGTGGATTAAATCATATGGGAGACCTGCAACAATCCAAGCAACCATACCCTTAAAATCAAGTCCGAACATCAGAGCTTGTGCAGGGGCATAGATTGTACCGTATAAAAATCCGTGTAAGGAACAAATAATTGCATATATAATTGGTGCTGCTTTGGATGGAAGTTTTTTGGGTAAAAGCATTGCCATACACCAAAGAACTGCCCATATATATAAATAAGGAATCCACCACATATTAAATCCATTCAGAAGACCTGTGAGGAATACAAAAATATAAATGGGGTAGAGGGCTTTCTTTCTGTAAACAATAGTAATAGCAACTATAAAAACGCCTATTAAATGAATGTTCGGTAAAACTTCCATTATAAGCTTTGATGCATACATAACTGCACCGAGCATACCAAAAATAACGGCTTCCTTAAGTGTTAGTTTCATCCTTTTTCAGCCTTGAATGCATAAGATGTTCCTGCAACAATATCAGTTGTGTCAACGCCGCTTGTTGCATATTCGCCATTTGCATAGAATGCCCAGTATGCACCGTCTTTGTCATAGTCAAGTGTTATGCCGTTAACGGTTTTAACATATAAACCGTATTGACTATCTTCACCTGCAATAAGCTCAAGGTCCAAAAGTGCTTCGCCAACAGTTTTCTTATCTGTGTTGATTTCAAAAGCTGTCTCGTTGCCTTCAAGGTCTGTTACTGTAAAGTTGAACTTTGTTTCACCTTTACCCAGAACAGTTGCTTTCGGACTTTCAGTTGTTGATACAGCATTTTCTGTTGTAGTTGGGGTATCGTTTGTTTTGTTGTCGTTACAAGCGGTTGTAAACAGTGCAATAGCCGCAATAAGCACAATACAAAGGATGAACGACAACGCTTTTTTACTGCGTGTCATTTTCATTTGGAATTTCTCCTTTATAAAATATATTTCTCTTTCATTAAAACCGGCACTCGCAGTCAAGACAATGTCTTTAAAAGAGGTTTTGTTAACGGGTATTTCGACTCAGTGCGTTTTAATTCGCCTTCTCGGAAATCTCCAATGGCTTGTCCCTGTTTTGCGGCAACAGGTAGAATGAAAACATTAATGCACCTCACGGCGACGGGCTCGTACAGGATTTTCACCTGTTTCCCCTGATAACAAGCAATATTATATCATAACTTTTCTTATATTCAATATTTAAAATCATTCACAATTCCTTTTCTTGACAAAAATCGGGAATTAGAATACAATATGTTTTAAGAAATAGTCACTTGAGGTGGCATATGAAGGTATTGATAATCAAGATTTTTGTTTTTTTCATAAATGTTCTTTATACCTTTATAAAGCTGAGAAAAACAGAAAACAAAATAGTATGGCTCTCCCGTCAGACTAATGAAAAATCTGAAGATATGAAAATGCTTTCGGAAGAAATTTCAAGGCTTTCACCAGAAGCAAAGCAGGTTTTCAGGCTTCGCCGTCTTGAAAATGAAAGCGGTCTTTCTTTTTCGTATATTTTCTTTGTTTTGAGGGATATGTGGGAAATAGCATCTGCAAAAATCGCAATAACAGATACTTATTCAATCCCGATTTCTTGCCTTAATCATAAGTCTGATTTAAAAGTGTTTCAAATATGGCACGCTTTAGGTGCAGTTAAAAAATTTGGTTTGCAGTCTGCAGGAAAGGCACAGGGGAGAGATTTAGGTGTTGCCAAAGCAATGTCAATGCACAAAAACTATAATTTTGTTGTTGCTCCATCAGAAAAGACTGCAGAGTTTTATTGCGAGGCTTTCGGATGCAGCAAAGAAAAAATCGTTATTGCCTCTCTCCCGAGAGTTGATGTTATTTCTGATGGTAAGTCCAGATACGATGAGTTTATAAAGTTCAATCCAAAATACGAAAACAAAAAGCTTATAGCATATTTTCCCACCTTTAGAGATAATGATTATATTTATATCAAAAAGCTTTTTGATGCCTTTAAAAATAATGAGGAGTATGTTTTAATAGTTTCACCTCATCCTGCAACAAAGACCTCTGAAGAGTATTCTTTTAACGGTAGCTTTTCAACCTATGATTTAGGGAAGCTTTCCTATGGCATTATTTCCGATTATTCTGCTACTGCCATCGAATGTTCGTTGTTGAATAAGCCTTTGTGGTTTTATGTGCCCGATTATGAGCAGTATAAATCAGAAAAAGGTTTGAATATTGAAATAAAAGATGAGTTTCCGGACGCTTGTTTTGAAAAGGAATGTGAATTGATAAGCGCAATTAAGAATGATTATGATTTTGATAACCTAAAAAGGTTTTCAGATAAATACATTGAAAATAAAGGAACAGATAATACACAAAAATTGGCGAGTATTATTTGTGACAGTTTAAGATAAGGGGCATTAAAATGAAAAGAATTTTAACCTATGGAACATTTGATTTATTGCATTATGGTCATATCAGGATTTTAAAAAGAGCAAAAGAGTTAGGTGACTATCTTGTTGTTGCTCTTTCTACTGATGAATTTAATGCAACCAAGGGAAAAAAAGCATATCACAGCTATGAAACACGTAAAAAAATGCTCGAAGCAATAAGATATGTTGATCTTGTTATTCCCGAGAATAACTGGGAGCAGAAAATTCAGGATATTAAAGATTACAAAATCGATGTTGTTGTTATGGGTGACGACTGGGCAGGCAGCGATAAATTTGACTACCTTAAAGAATATTGCGAGGTTAAATTCCTCGAAAGAACACCCGGTGTTTCTACAACAATGATAAAAAACGACCTTCAGCTTCAGGAAACCGTTGACGGTGTTGACCAGGTTCCAAGAACATAAAAGAAATCAATAAAAAACAAGCTATCGATTTTTTGTCGATAGCTTGTTTTTTATTGAATCAATGATAAAAACTCTTTTATGGCGTTTTCGTTATAATTTTTATAATCTGTTGTAAGCATTGGCACTTTATTATCAAGAAGAAGTCTGAAGCCTTTTTCAACACCCTCTGCGGAGTTTTCAACAAGTGTGCCGTTGTTTTTATACATAAAGGTTCTCGGACCTACAATATCTGTTGAAACAACGGGCAAACCGAGAATATCCGCTTCTGCAAGAACAAGTCCAAAGCCCTCGTAATGTGAAGCTAAAATAAAACCATCACAGCTCTTTACAATTGGTAAAGGATTTTTCATAGAGAGAATAAGAATAATATTATCAGCACAAGGTAATGTTTTTACATAATCTTTGAGGATATTATAATGGTTGTTGAATTGGTTACCGCCTATGATGATAAAATAAGAATTCTTGTCTTCGCTCCAAACTTTATTGAAGGCGTCAACCATTCTTTTATGGTCTTTTTCGGGAGAGAATCTGCCGACGCTTATAATTCTCTTTGCATCGCTCTTAAGAATTTCTTTTACTTCATCCAATCTTTTGTTGCTTTGAGTTACACCCTCATCAAAAGCAATTTCTTGCATACCGCGTGCTTTAATTTGTTCATAAGCAATAACATTGTGGGCGATTCTGAAATTATCGGTGTTATCAACAAAGGTTGAAATAGGTTCGAAAATATCTTCGGTTACAAGAGCAACATTATCATAGTTCTTATATGCGAATTTAAGAATATCTTCTCTTTGGTTTCCTCGTGTTTCGATTTCTTTTCGCATATCGCTGTGAACATAAATTGTTTTTTTGCACGGAAAATTAGCAAAGAAAAGAATCATTTTAGGTCCGTAACCCGTAAACTGAATAGCGTGGTCAAACTTTGCTCCGCCAAACAATCTTGTGATTTCATATTTCCACTCGTTTTTAAGGAGCTTTTCTATAAAATCCACCTTCATAAAATCTTTTTTTATAAAGCAAGTAGCAAGGAATGTATACCAGAACACGTTTTTGATAAGCCCGAGATTCATTTTATCGTGCATTGGGAAATAGCCAACGCCCTCAGGTAAATCAGCAATTGTGCTTTGGTGGTCCTTTGCTTTTCCCGTGGGGAAGCAAATGTAATAATTGTTTTCTTCTGGGTCAAGGTTTTTAAGAAGATTGTAAAGTGAAGCGGTAACGCCGTTCTGGTCAAGGTTACCTGCGTGAATAAGGATATTTTTCTTGTTATTGCAAGGAATTTCTTTTAAAACTGTTTTTTCGGATACGGTTGAATTTAAAACAAGATTAAGAAGGTTTTTCGTTGCATCGGCGCAATCATAGAAGCAATATTCATTAAGAAAATCAGTATCATCATACTGCTTTTCAGAACGGATTTCTTTAATAAGCTCTTCAACCGTTTTTACCTGAGGGAATGGAAGCTCATCAATTGATTTATAAACTCCTCGGTCTGCAAAATATTCTTCTGCATCATAGGTGAAAAGTACACATTTATTTCTTGTTACTGCGTAATCATAAAATACACTTGAATAATCGGTAATAAGGCAGTCTGTGCAGTTAAGAAAATCATATGTTTCAAGGTTAGTTGGGAATTTTTTAATATGCCTGAATCCGCTGAAATCAATGTTTTTAACTGCGATTGGGTGAAGATTTACATATAAAATTTCATCCTCGGTTAAAAGCGTATCAAGCTCTTTAAGATAGTCTGCCATTTGAGTGTTTGCATCTTTGCTTATATTGCCTATAGCACCACGCCAGGTCGGCATATAAGCATAAGTTTTTTTGCTTTCTATGCCAAAGCTTTTGCGAAGCTCATCTCTTCTTTTTGTGTCAAAGAAAACTGTGTTTCGTGGATAACCTGAAAGCACACAGTTACCTTTAGCAAGGTTTTCAAGCATATAATCTTCTATCATATGCTCCATTGTGTAGGTGTTCGGGTAAAGCAAATAATCTGCCGCAACAAAATTCTTCTGGGTGTTTCCGATATTGTGCATAGCATTTTTTATGCCCTTACCCAGTGTTTTGAGAGGGGTTCCGTGCCAGGTGTTAAGATAAATCTGCTCTTCTCTTTTGGTGAAAAACGGGAGAAAGGTATTATCGTTAAAAAGATATTTTGCAGTAGCAACAATTTTCATATATTTGGGAGAAAAAACAACAACCATCCTGACATTCTTGATGCCGTAAGCATTGAGAATGTTTTTTATTTTTTCTTTACTTGTTGCTTTGCAACTTAAGTAAATCTTATATGAAGAAAATTGTCTGTTAGTGGTAAGCTCTTTTAAAATATAAAAAATATTACCGCTGATTTCGCCACCATGCTGTGCTTCTAAAAGTATTACGTTATTGTTAATTGGCTTTTTCTTTATACATCTTGAATAAAATGCGCAAGGGATTATGCTCAAAGCCCATTTTAAAAGTTTGTTGCTTTTTATCAATGAGAGAACTTTTTTTAACATCTTAATCCTCCAAGTAAACATTATTAAATCCATTATAGCACACAACAATATAAAATTCCATATTATTTTCGTTTAAAATACTTTATGTGAATCGTCTTTATGCGACATTTTTTTTATAAGGGGAAATGTAAACTGAAATTATATTCAAAAGGAGGAGTAAATATGCCTGTAACTTTTAAAAACAGAAACGGCACGTTAACTGCATTTATAAAAGGGGAGATAGATCATCACACAGTTCCCGATATAAGAGATGCAATTGATGATGCATTTGTAAGTGCTGAAAATATTGATGTTCTTGTGCTTGATTTTTACGATGTAACCTTTATGGATAGCTCGGGAGTAGGTCTTGTTATGGGACGTTACAGACTTGTTTCGGGTAAAAGTAAAAAGTTGAAAGTTAATAACCTTTCAAAGAGGGATTACACCATTATGAAAATGTCAGGGATTGAAAAATTGGCGGAAATTAAACAAAGGAATGAGGTATATATATGAAGAAAATTAATGAATTAAAAATGGTGTTTGACAGTAGGTCTGTTAACGAAAGTTTTTCCCGTATGGCAGTTTCCGCCTTTTCCTCTCAGCTTGATATGACAGTTGAGGAGTTAGGCGATATTAAAACAGTTGTAAGCGAGGCGGTAACAAATTGCATTGTTCACGCCTATAAAAATACAATAGGTAAAATCTACATAACCTGTTCAGTTTTTGAAGAGGGTATAGTCCGCATAACTGTAAGGGATAAGGGTTGCGGAATTGAAGATGTTAATAAAGCCAGAGAGCCTCTTTATACAAGCGTTGGCGGTGACCGTTCGGGGTTGGGTTTTTCAGTTATGGAGAGCTTTTCTGATAAACTTCGGGTTCGCTCAAAGGTTGGTGTGGGCACAACAGTTACGATAGAAAAACGAATTTGCGGTAAAACAAAATGACCCAAAGAGAAAAAAGAATAAATGATAATTTAGGTCTTGTTCATTCCTGCGCCCAAAGGTTTAAAAATCGGGGAGTGGAATATGATGATTTGTTTCAGGCAGGTTGCGTAGGACTTATAAAAGCGGCAGATGGATTTGATGAAAGCTTGGGCTATGTTTTTTCAACTTATGCCGTACCTGCCATACTAGGTGAAATAAAGCGGATTTTTCGTGATGGCGGAGCAGTTAAAGTCAGCCGTTCTATTAAAGAACGTTCAAGAGAGGTATGGGCGGAAAAAGAAAAACTTGAAAATGAAAAAGGATATGAGCCAACTTTGTCAGAAATCGCAGAAAGAGTGGGTTTAAGTGTTTATGAAACAAGTGAACTTTTACTTGCATCACAACCCGTTGTTTCTCTTACGTCAGGTGACGGAGAAACAGATGAAAAACAGTTTGATATTCCAATAGAAAGTGAAGAAGATAAAATCAATGAAAAACTAACACTTGATAAGTGTATAAAAGAGCTTTCAGAAAAGGACAGAAAGTTAATTGAGCTGCGTTATTTTATGTCTAAAACACAGACAGAAGTAGCTTGTAAATTGGGAATGTCGCAGGTTCAGGTTTCGAGAAGAGAAAAGAAAATTTTAAAAGAAATAAGGGAAAAAATGACAGTTTAGCCTAACGTAACAAAAATAAAGGGTTAAGCTTATAAAAGAATGTTAAAAATGATAGGTCGAAAAATGAGAAATTCTCTTGAAAAAATAAGGGAATTAGTATAAAATATATTCGGTAAAAAATTAACAATATAAAAAATGTTAAAAGGAGTAATCAAAAATGGGTCTTTTAAACAAGAAAACAGTTGATGATATCAACGCAAAAGGCAAAAAGGTTCTCGTTCGTTGCGATTTTAACGTTCCTCTCAAAGATGGCGTTATCACAGATGAAAACCGTATCACAGCCGCTCTCCCCACAATCAAAAAACTTCTCGATGATGGTGCACAGGTTATCCTTTGCTCCCACCTCGGTAAAGTTAAAAACGGCCCCAACGAGAAAGAAAGCCTTGCTCCCGTAGCAAAAAGACTTTCCGAGCTTCTCAATAAAGATGTTGTTTTCGCAGCAGACGATGTAGTTGTTGGCGAAAATGCTAAAAAAGCAGTTGCAGAAATGAAAGATGGCGATGTTGTTCTTCTTCAGAACACTCGTTTCCGTCCCGAAGAAACAAAGAATGGCGAAGCATTCTCAAAAGAACTTGCTTCTCTTTGCGATATCTATGTAAACGATGCTTTTGGTGCTGCTCACAGAGCTCACTGCTCAACAGTTGGTGTTGCTTCTTTTGTTGAAGAAGCTGCAGTTGGTTACCTTATGGGTAAAGAACTTAAATACCTCGGCAACGCTGTTGAAGACCCCCAGAGACCTTTCGTTACAATTCTCGGTGGTGCAAAAGTTGCTGATAAACTTAATGTTATCGAAAATCTTCTTAACAAAGCTGATACTCTTATCATCGGTGGCGGTATGGCTTACACATTCCTTGCAGCTAAAGGCTACAGCGTAGGTACATCTCTCCTTGATGAAACAAAGATTGACTACTGCAAAGATATGCTTGCAAAAGCAGAAGAAAAAGGTGTTCAGATTCTTCTTCCTGTTGATGTTACTATCACAAAAGCATTCCCTGATCCCATCGATGCAGAAATCGAAGTTGAGGTTTGTGATGCAGATAAAATTCCTGCAGATATGATGAGTCTTGACATCGGTCCCAAAACAGCTGAGCTTTATGCAGAAGCAGTTAAATCTGCAAAAACAGTTGTTTGGAACGGACCTATGGGCGTTTTCGAAAATCCCATCCTTGCAAAAGGTACTATTGCAGTTGCTAAATCTCTTGCTGAAACTGATGCAGTTACAATCATCGGTGGTGGTGACTCTGCAGCAGCAGTTAACACTCTTGGCTTCGGTGCAAAAATGACTCACATCTCAACAGGTGGCGGTGCATCTCTTGAATTCCTTGAGGGTAAGGCACTCCCCGGTATTGAAGCAGTTAACGATAAGTAATATAGCACGCGCATTTGTCGAGTTACTGACCCAAACTTGCGTATCTCATACGCTTCGGGGTCACTAACTCACCAACTGCACGCACTCTATTCCTTATCGCACTCTTTGAGAGATGGTCTATGGAGTAGAGAAATAAATAATAAAATGTGTGAAAGGATTTATAGATATGGATAAATCACTTCGTAAAGCAGTTATCGCAGGTAACTGGAAAATGAACAAAACTCCCGATGAAGCAAAGGCTATCATCAACGAAATGAAACCCCTTGTTGCAGATGCTGATTGTGACGTAATTCTCTGCGTTCCTTATATCGATATTTTTGCAGCACAGGAAGCAGCAACTGGTTCTAACATCAAAATTGGTGCAGAAAACTGCCACTGGGCAGAAAGCGGTGCTTTCACAGGTGAAGTTTCAGCTCCTATGCTTAAAGCTATCGGTGTTGAATATGTTATTATCGGTCACTCCGAAAGAAGACAGTATTTCGGCGAAACTGATGAAACAGTTAATAAGAGAGTAAGAGCAGCTCTTGACAGCGGCCTTACAGTAATCCTTTGCATTGGCGAGCTTCTTGACGAACGTAAAAAAGGCGTTACAATGGAAGTTGTTCGTTCACAGACTAAAATCGCTCTTCAGGGCGTTTCTAACGAAGAGCTTGACAGAATCATCATCGCTTACGAACCCGTTTGGGCTATAGGTACAGGCGAAACTGCAACAGCAGAGCAGGCAAATGAAGTTAACCATGCAATCCGTGAGGTTCTTGGCGAAATCTATTGCCCCAAATGTGCAAGTCGCGTAACAATTCAGTACGGCGGTTCTATGAATGCAGGTAACGCAGCAGAGCTTTTAGCTCAGGTAGATGTTGACGGCGGTCTTATCGGCGGCGCATCTCTTAAAGCAGCAGATTTCTCTGTTATCGTTAAAGCAGCAAGCGTTTAATT
>JAZNTA010000153.1:0-4360 GCA_045591525.1 Acutalibacteraceae bacterium
GGGCTACGACGAAAACGGCAAGCCTTATGTTAAGCTTGTTGTTGCTCCTGCAAATGCTGAAGCTGACAGAGACGAGCTTACCGAAAAGCTTATGGCCTTCTGCAAAGACAATATCGAAGGCTACTCATGCCCCAGAAGGATTTTTGTTATGGACGCTCTGCCCAGAACAAAGATGGAGAAAATCGACTTCATGAAGCTTTCAGACCCAGTTCCTCAGGCATAAATCAAAAAGCTCTCTTCCAAAAGAAGGGAGCTTTTTTGTGGTCAGTTATCATCAGTATTCTTAAATTTATAATATTCGTTGACCAGATTTCTGTAGCCGAGATTTTTTATATCCTCATATCTGAAGCTGTAGCGTCTCTTTGTCCTTTTCCCCGTTGCAAGGTATCGGATACAGTCCTGCATATATTCATCAATTTTTTTCAGGGTTTCTTCGGTGTTTATAACGGGAAAAAACCATCGAGTCCATGTCAGCTCGCTATAAACGGGATTGTCGTAAAGCTTTGTGTTGAATCTCTTTACAAAGGCTCTTGCCGCATATTCACCGGGCAGATTTTTTCTGTTTGCCCAACGTGCAAGTGACCTTGTTTTTCTGCGCATTTTATCCTTGAGCTTATTGAAGGAAACCTCACTTATATCAATTATACCCCTATGATAGGAAAAGCCGAGGAAGGTCCACTTCTCGTGGGGCATAGTGATTGTTTCCTTATCAGGATTCAATGTCAGCCTCCTTGAAGCAAGAAAGCTTTTTATTTTATCAATGCTTTCATAAAGCTCACGGTCATCCTTTGCGAAAACAAGTATATCATCTGAATAGCGGATATAGGGAATATGCCTTTCATAAAAGTATTCATCAAGCTCCCTCAGATAAAAATTCGCAAGAAAAGCCGAAACGGGTACCCCTGCCATAATTCCCTTGGGCTCTTCAAGAAGCTCACCACCGTATTGCACATAGGGGCTTCGAAGAAGAGACGCTAGAAACATATAAAGCTGTGCATCATCCGCAAGGGCGGTTTCAAGCTCAGGAAGAAGAAGCTCAATATCCACAGAGCCGAAATAATCGCTTATATCAGCCTTATAGACATATCTGCTGTTGAGGTTTCTGATTTTAAGAATATCCTCGACGGCCTTTCTGACTCCTGAGTTGTTGCGAAAGGAATAAAGGTTAGGCGAAAAGAGATAATCGTAATCCCGAAGGAGAAAGGCCGTGAGCTTGAGAACATAATTTTCCTCTCTGCCGAAGGTATAAACAGTTCTTTTTTTGCCTGCCTTTGTCTTATTGATAAGGGTCTTTTGCGGCACTGAAAAACCTTCTCCGCTCTTGATTTTATTTACGGAAGCGAGGTTTTCTTCACCGTCAATAAAGCTCTGAAGGTCTGTGATATCAGCTTCACTGATATTTCCTTGTTGAATTTTATACCTCAGAAAGGCCTCCCAGATTTCCTTATCGAGAAGTTTATCAATTATACTCATAAAACCTCCAAACAAAAAAACAGAGAGAAAAATGATTTAACATCGCAATTTTGCGATACGAAACCGTACACGAAACGGCTGCCTGCAAAACTCATAAAGTTCCGTGCTGGGTTCTTCACAGGCGCATAAAGCTTTTCTCTCTGTTTTAAGCAAAAATTATTTAAGGTTTTCTCTTATTCGGTTAATGACATATCCGCTTTCGTTTTCCATTCCCTTGAAGAAACGGATGTAAGGAATGCCGTTATCGTCAAGAACCTTGTAAGTTCCTTTTGCAATCATAGAACGGTACTGATTCTTGTTCATAACAAGAACTGCAAGCTTAGGCTGAGAACCGTTTGAGAAAAGGTATGAAATCGGGTAGCAGCTCGGATGCGCACTTGCATCAAAGTTTTTGGCGTGAACATTTGTTGAGATTGAATAACCGGGGAAGCTTGCTTCGGTGATAACAGACGCAAAATAATTGTCATCGGTGTTGTATGTTTTCTGAACAAAAGGAGCAGAGGCGTATGTCTGCGATGACTGTGCATTACGGGCTGCATCGTCAAACTGCTGTGCGGTTTTATTGGCAAATTCCGTTACAGAAGGTTTAATAGCTTTGCTGATTGCATCACCTACTGCCTTGCTTACGCCATCGCTTATTCCTTTTCTCAAAATTCTTTCCAGAAATCCCATAAAGGTTCCTCCTTATAAATCTTTATATCTTATCAATATTTGTTTACGGCTTTTTATACCGAGTTTACGGTATATGTTTTTGCAATGGAAATGCACGGAAGAATGTGTAATAAACAATTCCTCCGCTATCTGTGCCTGCGTTTTGTCGGTAAGAAGATGAGCGAAAACCTCAAGTTCACGCCTCGATAGTTTTTCCAGCTCGGGATAAATTTCAAGCAGCCTCTTATGTTCGTTTTCTGCCAAAGCAATATAATCGAAATAATTCAGTATTCCCATACGCCACCTCTTCAAGGATAATTATACTTTGTCAAGCTGAAGATGTAACCTGCCCAATATAGGGGGATTTGACACACACTACCTTTTTGGGTAGTATTTCTCGTATATTCTTGAAAAAAAGAAAAATGTAATTTATAATTCTGTTTAGAAAAGATACTGTTATGATTTGATTATATTGATTTTTTTGTCCGTTTTGCACCCCCCGTTTGGGGGGTTTTTAGGAAAAAACCACCTGTTCGGGTGAGTTTTTTTAAGAATTCAATGATTTTTACGATTTTGCGATGATTTTTCGCAGCAAAGGAAGGTGCGGTTTATGAATCACCCTATTCTCATAGAAAACCAGAAAAAGAGGAGAGATATTCCGCTTTGGATGCTCGTCTGCTTCTCTATGTTCAGCTTTTGGCAGATGGGATTTATCTACTATTTCCTTGAGCCGTCCTCGGCAATGGATGGAAAAATCCCACTCCCCATTAACATAGATTATGGCACCACTCTGACAGCGGTTTGTTATATACTGGGTATCCTTACGATGATCTTTTTGCCGAAGATTATCGTGTATACTCAGCGCATTGCCACGGGTGTTGCGCTTCTTTCGGCAGTTGCTTTCTTTCTTCCTCTGCCGGACAATATTCTGCGCTTTAACATTTACCTGCAGATCTTCTGTTGCTGCCTGATGATCAGTTTTGAGACCTTCCTTGTGGTCAACTGCTTTTCCGAAAAAAGCAGTATCAAGTATCTGACCTTCGGCTACGGCATAGCTGTGTTCCTGATCGCTTTGGTTCAGAACGAGGTGATATCCATCCCGTTCTCTACCTTCCGCTATGCAATGGTGGCGGCGCTTGTGCTTTTGCTTGTCTTTTTCCTCCGTATGCCCACAGGCAATGAGCATCTGCCGCGGTTCGTGAAAAAGAGCGACGATCTTATCGCACCGAAGAAGATGATGCGGGGAGCTTATCTTGTTGCTTTTATTGCTGCACTGATGGGCGTTGGCGGTCCTGCAGTCGCAGGCAAGGTCGAGCACGGCGTATCGATTATGTATTTGGTAGTGGCTCTTTCATGCTTTACTATGTATTTTCTTCATAAGAAAGCAAACATTCATCCCTTCCGTATGGTGCCCCTGTTTGTCGGACTCGGTGGATTCGGTTTTCTTGTAATGCTTGTGTCAGCATATGTTCCCGCACTTTCCTACGTCGCCTGCATACTCATTGGCTTCGGTATGACGGTATGTATGCTCGCTCCGCTTTACGGTGTGCCGATTATGAAAGCCTATCCGTCAAGATACGTAGCCTCCGCAATTATCGGGCTTGCAATCACGGCGGTTCTTATTCATGCGGTTATTGCCGAGATGTTCCTCGGCGCACCTGTCGCACTGTATATCGTTTACGCAGTGATTATGGGTGTGCTTGTGTTCGTGTTTACGCAGGTGGAGCCGTTTTTGATGTTTACCCTTCGCCGTCGCATTGCCGACGATACCGTTCCTGCGGCAGAGGAAGAAGCAGAGAAATCTCCCGTCGAGGAAACGGAAGTAAAAACCGAGTCTGCAACTGTTTCGGCGGACGATACGGATAATCCTCTTGCAAAACTCAGCCCGAAGAAACGTGAGGTTGCGGAGCTTATCTGTCTTGGCTACACTAACAAGGATATTGCAAAAACCCTTGTCATTTCCGAGCATACCGTGAAGGATTATGTAAAAGATATTTATTATACTCTGGCGGTTCACAGCCGTTTGGAGCTTGCCGCCCTTGTAAACAATTACCGTCTGGCAAACAAGAAATAACAAACTTAAATCATATTTGATACTTGCTGACACATTAAATAATGATATCAATATAAAAAGCAGGCAACACCACAAAAGTGATGTTGCCTGCCAAACTTTTATCTCATATCTGATAGTGTAGTATAATCCGTATTATTTCGCAGATATTCTTCTATCTTTCCG
>JAZNTA010000154.1:0-52347 GCA_045591525.1 Acutalibacteraceae bacterium
CGATTGAAAGCACAGTTGTGAATAGGGTTGATGTAATGAGAAAGAATATCTGTGGAGAACTGATTGAGGGTAAGGTTATCGACTATCTAAGCGGTACAGCTGTATCCAATACAAACTATGCTTGTACTGATTTTGTAAGAGTACAAAAAGGTGAATCTTATGTTATCCACTATGCGTTTGGTTCGGCTGAAAATTGGTTTTATGATATTAGCAAAAATGCCCTTAAACCTATTCCTGCCACTACTGACGGAAATATTAAATATTTCACAGCAAATGCAGACGGTTATATTCGTTGTTCGCTACAGATATCAAATAAGAATCTTTTCATGATTGAGCATGGCACAGTCGCAACCGAATATGAGCCATATCAATCACAGACGGTCAACCTTTCCGCACCAATCGAATTGAACGGAATTGGGGGTGTGAGAGATACGGACAAGGTGAAGAAGTTTGGGGTTGTGGTTTTTGATGGTTCTGATGATGAGGGTTGGTCGGCAGGTGGTACAGCAACAAACGGATTAAGCAGATTCATTGTGACAGTTCCGAATATCAAAAGACCTTTGGATGCGTACTATGTACCACATGTATTGTGTACACACTATATTGCAACAAATCCGAATGACAACTATTTCGCAAAACAAGGTATTAGTGTTGGTGCATCTTCTGATGTGATATTGATTTATGACGAAAACTTTAGTACATCAGATGTTTCACTTTGGAAAGCACACTTGCAAGCAAATCCCATGACTGTTGTGTATGAATTGGCAGAACCTATTGAAACCGCACTTCCGCAAGCTGACATTGATGCAATCAAGAATCTTCACACCTATAAGCCAAACACAGTTGTGATGAATGATGCAGATGCAGAAATGGATGTTCATTATGTGGCAGACCCCCGTCTTTACATCGATAAGAAATTTGAAGCCTTGGCAAGTGCCATTGTAAATCAGTAAAGGAGAGTGATTAGATGTATAACGTAGTAAAAAGTGTAATTGAGACAAAAGCCTATGATTTGGCTGACATTATCAAGAAAATTGATACCTTGTGGGTGCAGGGTGCTTTCACAGACGAACAGAAAGAGGAATTGCAGACATTAGCAAGAAATTGTGCATCCGCAGGAAACAGTGTGGATGTAATGCAGAAACTTGAAGAATTTGATAAGCGCATCACAGCACTTGAAAAAGCATTGCAGACGGACATTCCGACTGATGATGAAGAACAGACAGAAGAAAATATTGCCGAATTTGTTGTTGGTAAGTGGTATTACAATGGCGATAAGGTGAAATTTGACGGAAAAACCTATAAATGCACAGCACCAAACGGAGACCCTTGCGTATGGTCGCCCAAAGATTATCCTGCTTACTGGGAAGAGGTTTAAGAAAGGAGCATATAAAATATGTTAAACGGAATTGATGTATCACAGCACCAAGGAGTTATTGATTGGGATAAGGCAAAAGATTATGCACAGTTTGTTATGATTAGAGTAGGTGTAGGGAGCGATATAGCAAGTCAAGACGATTCCCAAGCAATACGAAACATGAAAGAGTGTGACCGACTTGGAATCCCTTACGGACTTTATCTGTATTCCTATGCTTTAAATGAAAAATCCGCTCATTCCGAAGCACAGCACATGATTAGAATAGCAAAACAAGGTAATGCAACACTTGGTTATTGGTTTGACATGGAAGATGCTGACGGATATAAGGCAAGACACAATTTTGCACCCCAAAAGCACGGAAAAGAACTGACAAATTTCTGTCTCATTTTTATGGAAGATTTGAAGAAAGCTGGATATAGCAACGTCGGTGTCTATGCAAACAAGGATTACTTCACAAATATTCTTGACTTAAACAAAATTCAAGCAAATGGTAAAATCTGGCTTGCACAGTGGGGTGTTAATAAACCATCCATAGAATGCGATATTTGGCAGTATTCAAACAAAGGAAAAGTCGCTGGCATTAAAGGTAACGTAGATATGGATTGCGGCTATTTTGAGCCAATTTCAAAGCCTACGGAGTATTACGACAAGCCCGAAATCACATTGATTGAAGCACTTAACGATATTGGGGTCACGTCCACCTATGAGTTCCGCAAAAAAATTGCTATTGCAAACGGAATTTCCGACTACAAGGGCACAGCAGAGCAAAACATGAAACTTCTTGATTTGCTTAACAACGGAAAACTGATTAAACCATAATGAGAGAGGGGTGTAAAAGCCCCTCTTTTTTTATGCCATTTTTACCCTTAATTTACTCAATATTTACTGCAATTTTTGTCGAAAATTTTTTGTTTACATTGGCTTGTTTTTGAGTTATTTTTAAGTTGTCTTTAAGACGTCACTTCAAGTTCTGGCGGGGCATTTGCTTTGGTCGGCGGTGCCCCAACACCGTCATTTATTTATGGGGGTAAATATCATGGGAGAAGAGAAAGAGTTTTACAAAAATGCTATTGTTGATATTATTATGGGTATAGACAGATTAGACGTGCTTATGTACTTACACGGATTGATTTCAAGAATAGTAAAAGAGGGGCGATAACAACCCCTCTTGTTTTTATTCTGCTATAAGTTCAGCGTACTTCATATCAATGCAAAATACTTCTTCGGAATTTACAATTAAAGATTGCGTTTCTTGTGGTGCTGATATTTCGCCCCAAACAACAACAACATCTTCATCTAATAATTTTAATGATGTGTCGTATCTTTTATCAAATACCGCATAAAAATCGCCATAATAATAAGTATCGTCTGGCTCTTCTTTTGTATGTCCAAAATAATATTTAACCGGAGTGAGTATATCTTCTGAATGAACGCTTGATATTTCCATTTCAATAACAATTCTTTGACCTACATAATTATTAGGATTTCTCAAAACGTCTTTGTAGTTATATTCTTGACAACTAGCTTTGTATTCTTCTTCCGTTTCTGTTGGAACTTCAACACTTTCATCTTCCGAAACAACTTCTGATATTTCTTCGCTTGTGGTAGTTTCTACAACATTTTCGCTTGGTGTAGTTGAAACAACTGTTTCCGATGTTTGCATATTGTTTGAAGCGGTATCATCTGCCGTCTTTCCGCCACAGCTTAAAACTGTTCCGCCGGTTAAAATAAATAAAGCGCAAAATATTATCGCAAACCATGAACCAGTATGTTTTTTGCTTTTATCATTTATGCACAAGTCTACGATTCCCAAAAGTCCGCCAATAAGAGAAGTGCAACCAAGCAAACTCAATATTAAAGCCCACACACTTAATGCGCTATAAGGTTTTGGTTGTTTTTTTAACAAATCATCATAATCATATCTAATTTTGCATTTATCACAATACGCAAACGTCTTTAGTATGGGTAAATTTTGTTCATTTACTCCGATTTGTTCTTGAGCAATTCTTAATTCCGCTTTACATTTAGTACATTTCATACCCAACCCCTCACTTTCCAAATCTATCAATCATCTTCATTATATCTTCTCTGTCTTCTTCGGACAGCTTAGATAACTTAATTGCATATTCCTTGATTCTCTTTTCGAGCATTATCAGGTCCGCATCCATATCTGCCATTTCAATAGTAAATTGATTTTCCTTGCCGGTCATAATGTAATCAACAGATACATTAAAAAAATCAGAAATTAGTTGGATTTTTTTAGTATTTGGAGTGCTTTTATCCAACTTGCTTATGTAACCAGTTCCAAAACCAAGAGACGTTTCTAATTTATTGACCGTTATTCCGTTTTTAACGCATAAGTCTTTTATTCTGTCTTTTATCGTCATAGTATCGCAACCTTTCCAAAAAAGTTTTGAAAAAATCGCAAAATAAGTATTGACATTTTGAATATATCGCATATAATGAGATTAAGGGTTTTGAAAAAATCGCAAAATATAGCGTTAGATTAAAATGTCTGATACTTACTATGCAATTGTTGTGTGGTAACTTCGATTATAGTATATTTTCAGAATTTAGTCAACATATATTTTGCGATATTTTCCGAACTCTAATAAACAAGGAAAGGAGTATCGGATGATTTATCAAAATATCAAGTCTATTGCAGATTCAAAAAAAATTTCCATTAGAAAAATTGAACAAGAAACAGGAATTACCCTTGGAAGCATCTATCACTGGGATGAAATTAAACCTAGCGTAGATAAAGTCGCAAAGGTAGCCAATTATCTAGGTACAACAGTGGAAGAATTGATTAAGGAGTAAAAATGGCTGAATTACAGATTTTTAATAATGCCGAGTTCGGGCAGATACGAACAATAACAAAAGACAACGAGCCTATGTTTTGTCTCATGGATATTTGTAAGGCATTAGAAATTAAAAATGCCACAGATGTAGCGAAGAGATTAGAAGATGACGAAGTGACTAGATTAAATCTAGGCGGTCAAAATGGAGCGACAAACTTTATTACAGAAAGCGGTTTGTATGCAGTAATCCTTAGAAGCGACAAGCCAAACGCAAAGAAATTTCGCAAGTGGGTAACATCCGAGGTTCTTCCGTCCATTCGTAAAAGCGGCGGTTACATAGCAGGGCAAGAAGAAATGTCAGATGCGGAACTTATGGCAAAGGCATTGTTGGTAGCGCAGAAACAGATTGAGCAGAGAAATGCGATTATCGAACAGCAGAAAGCGAAGATTGAAGCTGACAAGCCTAAGACGATATTTGCGGATGCGGTATCAACCAGCAATACTTCTATATTAGTGGGAGATTTAGCAAAGTTGATTTGCCAAAATGGTTATCAAATCGGGCAGAAAAGACTTTTTGAATGGTTGAGAAACAACGGCTACCTTATTAAAAGCGGAAATTCTTACAATATGCCAATGCAAAGATATGTTGAGCAGGGATTGTTTGAAGTTAAAGAAAGTAGCGTTCAGAATCCCGACGGTTCAGTAAGAATCACAAAGACAACAAAAGTAACCGGCAAAGGTCAGATTTATTTTGTGAATAAGTTCTTGCGCAAGGTTTAGCGACACGAAAGGAGAATTAAATGAGCATAACAGAAGAAACACGCAGAGAAAGTTATGAATTAGTTGATGCGAAAACAGTCAGACGCAAGGTTTTGTCTATTTTAAATAAATCGTCTGAACCTATAACAGCACATGAGATTGCGAAAGAGTTACACGGACAGCATTTAGTACCTTATCCAGTAAGACAAGCCGTTGCGCCGAGATTAACAGAATTAGTTGATTCTGGAAGTGTAGAGGTTGTCGGCAAGGTGTTTGATGCGGAAACAAAGAGAAATGTTGCTTTATACAGACTGGCAAGCGAGGTGACTGGATAATGTTTTTCTTTATCGTGGGGTTTGTGGCAATTATATGTGGAGTTTGCGGTCTTGACAGTACGGAGATAAACGGATGTATGACAGCAATATTTGCAGGAGTAATAATGTTGATTGTTGGCGCATCACGAATGGGTGACAAAGGAGATGACGAATGAATTTTTATAAGAAAACGACTTTACAGATTGGTTTGGTATTTATTGTTTGTTTTATGATTGCGGGAATTATAAACGCAGTATGGAAAGATGAACCGCAAGTGATTGAAGAGAAACCTATTGAGGTTATATCGGAACAACCTCTTATCAGACCGAAACAGCCGGAAGTTGTGATTGTAGAAGAAAGCATAGAGGAAGAATCCGAAAGCGAAATTGACGATTTAAGGCTACTTGGAGAGTTTCGCGTCACGGCTTTTTGTTCTTGCTCTGTATGTTGCGGAAAATGGGCTAATAACAGACCGAATGGAATTGTTTACGGAGCAAGCGGAGAGGAATTAGTGCCATATTACAGCATTGCAGTTGATACAGACATTATTCCTTATGGAAAATCGGTATTTATAGACGGAATTGAGTACGTTGCGCATGATTGTGGCGGTGCTGTTAAGGGAAATTGCATTGATATTTACATGGATAGCCATGAAGCAGCGGTGGAATTTGGAGTAAAAAATATGATGGTATACGAAAGGAAGTATTGATATGTTTGAAAGCAATTATGTAACGATTATCGGAAATATTGCGGGTGGTTTTGAGTTTGACCACGAGTTTCTCGGGGAGAAATATTATAAGACATACATTTTATGTGAAAGAACAAGTGGCAACAAAGATGTTTTACCAGTGATTGTTTCCGAGAGAATTTGTGATGTTAAAGAAAATTTATGCGGAAGAAGAGTGCTTGTTAACGGCAGCATAAGAACACACAACATGCACGATGACTTAAAAAGCCAACTCATAATTTATTTGTTCGCAAGCGTATTTGACACATCGGGCGAAATTGAACTTAGTTCAGAAGATGTAAACGAGGTTTTTCTTGACGGATTTATCTGCAAATCTCCTATTTATAGAAAAACTCCACTTGGGAGAGATATTTCCGATGTGGTCCTTGCTGTAAACAGACCATGCGGTAAAGCAGATTACATTCCATGTATTGTTTGGGGCAAAAACGCGATTTGGATTGAGAAACTTCCCATTGGTTCAAGGATTAAATTGTCTGGAAGATTTCAGTCAAGAGAGTATTCGAAGAAAAACCAGGACGGAACGACTATTGAAAAAATGGCTTATGAGGTTAGCGTTATATGGCTTGAAGAATGTGAGAGAGGGGAAGAATAGTGAAAGCATACAGATACACATTGAACACAGTCGGTGTTCCGAGAATCAGTTTAAGAGTTTTTGATGCTGTTGAGCACAGAAAATATTATGAGGTCACATTGCCGAAAAGTCCAGTTGCGAGAAAGGTTCACAAGCAGGATATTGCTATTGTTTCAGGAGATAACAATGACACTGTTTGGCTTATGGAAGATGATTTTGAATGGGCGAAGGAAATATTTGGTGGCTACATTGACAACAAGTGTTTCGAGATTGAGAACAGCATTATGAGGAAAAAGGCAAACATTGAACGTCACAAGAGAAATAAGGAATTTATTGACAAGATGGATGCGCCGGAAAGAGAGGGTTGATTATGGAAGATAATTATACTGTTGCAGATTTTATTTCAGAGCTTTTTTACGCAAAGCCTAACGATACTTTGAAGTTTGTTCTTGAAACGGAAGATGGGAACATGGTTGAACTGGACTTTGATTCAGTAAAGCATAATCCAAACGGCAGAATGTTTGTTTTTATGAAAAAGGAGTAGAAATATGAATCAGAAAGAAATATTGATTACGGAAATTCTTGTTGAAGCAGGCGCAAACATATCTCACTCAGGGTTTGTTGCAATTCGGGATGCAGTAATTCTTGTCGATGCAGACAATTCGATTTCACAAACAAAAATATATAAAGTGTTGGCGGATAGATACGAATGCGCCCCCACTGCAATAGAGAGAAGGATCCGGCACGCAGTAAGCCAAGCAAATAAAGACAAGGCAAACAAACTGTTTAACAACGGATTTGATGGAAAGAATGGCAATTTTATAAGGCTTGTTCATTACGAAATGGAACGCAGACTTTATAACAGTTCTAACGATATTTGGGGAGAATTAGCAAATGGTAATGATGGAAAGTGTAGGTGGTAAGCATGGGACTTGTTTACGAAGATGAATGTTGCAGTTGCGCGGTTCCTTCTTATCCCTGTATGGGAAGTGCTTGCCCGAATAGAAATGTTCCGCATTATTATTGCGACGGAGAGGGTTGCGAGGAAGAGTTTAAACCATCGGAATTATACGACTATGACGGAGATATGCTTTGCAAAGATTGTTTGGCTAAGAAGTTTAGAAAAGTAAGTGAAAGTGAGGGCTAAAAATGAAGAAAAGCAGATTATTAAAAATTTTATTGATTGTATCTATTGTGTTTGTGCTTTCTGGTTGCACAGAAGCAGAAATGGCATCTTATAACTTATCCCAACAAGCAGATAATTTTAACATTGTTCGTCAACTTACTGTAATTAACTGTATTGAGGGGGATGTTTTGTTTCAAATGACAGGCAAAATGTCGATTACCGCAGATACAATGGATAATCAGCTTGAAATTATAGTTGAGGACAACGGAACTTATGTAAAACATTTTGTTGGGTTAAGCGATAATGTGACCTATGTTGTTGAGGATTTGAATTTGGGGGAAAACGCAGTTTCCCAGTACGACTATACATTAAATTTTAATCCCAAAATGTGGATTCCTGTAAATGTTGAAGTGATTGATTAAAGGAGAAAAATGGAAAAAGGCATAAGAATTAGCAATAAGGAATATAGAGAGCGAGAGGGTGTCAGTAGTACCGACTTGAAACACATGGTTAAAAGTCCGGCACATTTCCGTTATTGGAAAGACAATCCACAAGAAGATACGCCGGCATTACTTTTTGGCAGAGCAGTACATAAATATGTATTGGAAAAAGATGATTTCTTTACAGAATTTGCAATTGCACCGAATGTTGACAGGCGAACTAAGGCAGGCAAGGAAGAATGGGCTTTGTTTGAAACTGAAAATCAAGGCAAGGACATTATAACTGCTGATGATTTTGAGAAGATTAAGGCTATGTATGATGCGTTATACAGTACACCTTATGTTGCTAAACTACTGAATGGAAAAAGGGAATTATCGTTCTTTATGGAAGATGAAAGCACAGGAGTGACAATGAAGTGTAGACCAGACTGTTTAACAGACATAGGAGATGCACATATTTTAATTGATTACAAATCTTGTTCCGATGCCACAAGCGAACAGTTTATGAAAGATGCTATCAAACTGATGTATGATATGCAACTTGCATACTACAAAAACATTTTAGATAAGCGAAGAGGTTGTGAACATACAGTTATCTTCATAGCGCAAGAGAAAACCGCACCATATTTGGCAAATGTACTTGAAGCAAATGAGTATTTCATCAAGAGTGGCAGGGATATGTACCGAACATACCTTGATATGTACGCAGAGTGTGAGAAGTCGGGTAATTGGTACGGATATACATTCAATGCAGAAACAGGAAAAGATGGTATTAACACATTGGGTTTGCCGAATTGGTTACAGAAACAGTATGAGGTGTGATTATGGCTAGACCTTGTTTGGAATTATCGGGTATTCAAATTGGCTGTTTGAAAGTTTTAGAAAAGGATTCTAATAAAACAAGTTCCGGAGAAAATAAATGGATTTGCATTTGTGAGTGCGGAAATAAAATATCAGTTTCCACAAGTAGATTAAGCAAAAAAAGAATTAAATCTTGCGGATGCCATAAAGGAGACAACTTTAGAAAACACAATCAAAGGCACAGTAGATTGTATAACATTTGGTGCAGTATGAAACAGCGTTGTAATGAAAACAGAGGAAATTACAAAAATATCACTTACTGCAAGGAATGGGAAGAATTTATACCTTTTTATGAATGGTCTATTACAAATGGATATGCCGACAATCTGACCATTGACAGAATAAATACACTTGGTAATTATGAGCCATCAAATTGTAGATGGGTTAGTCAAAAGGTTCAACAAAACAATAGGACAAATAACACACTATATACATTGGATAATGAAACACATACTTTGTCTGAATGGTCTGAAATATTAGGAATAGGAAGAAGCACATTAAGTGCAAGAATTTTGAAACTTGGTTGGAGTGTTGAAAAAGCACTTACAACACCATTAAAGAAAGAAGAGGTAAAAATATGAGCGAAAACAATTATGAATTACAAGAGTATTCCACAAATACAAAAGCAGTTCCAGTAAATTTTTCAAATATAAATCAAGGAACTGTTGCAGTAGAAGCAAGCAGGGCAATAACAGAAGCGCAAGGAAAGTTGTTATTAGCCAAGCAGTTTCCGAGAAGTTACACAACTTGTTATGCAAATGCCATCGAAGCGTGTCAGCGTAAGAGTTTTGCGGAAAAGGCATTTTTCTCATATCCAAGAGCCGAACAGACTGTAACTGGTGTAACAATTAGATTTGCTGAAGAAATGGCACGCTGTTATACGAATGTAGACTATGGAATCAAAGAACTTTCACACGAAGAGGGAAAATCCGAGATGCAGGCATATTGTTGGGATTTGGAAACCAATACTATTTCAAGTCAGAATTTCACAGTTGAACACGTTATGGAAACAAAGCAGGGCAACCGTAAATTAACAAGTCAGCGTGATATTTATGAGCGCACTGCAAATGACGGAGCAAGAAGATTAAGAAGCCGTATTTTGGCAATTTTACCGCCGGATTTAGTTGAGGATTGCATCAATGAGTGCAAGAAAACACTTGCAGGAAAGAATGACATTCCTTTAATTGACAAGGTTAAGAATATGGTAACTGGATTTGCGAAGTTAGGTGTTACCAAGGAAATGTTGGAAACAAGATTAAAGCACACCATTGAGACTGTAAATGCTGATGAATTAACAGAGTATATCGGTATCTACAACGGATTAAAGCAGAAAGAAACCACTATTTCCGATTGGTTTGAACAGCCTAAAACTGCATCACAGTTGACAGAGTTGTTAGAGCAGGAAGAAAAGGGCAAGAAGAAAGGTGCTGATAAGTAATGGAAGATTTGATAACAAAAATCAAGGAATTGTTAGATATAGAAGAGAGAAACGATATTTTCAACTTTACACGAAAAGAAAGAGCGGAATTTCAATCAGAAGTTATTGAAGCAATAGAAGAATACAAAAATGTTTGTGAAGAGTTGGAAAGATACGAGCAGTTAAAATACGAAGAAAGACTTGTTGAGTTACCTTGTTCATACAATGAACCATTATTTTGGGTAGTAAACGGATATATAAAAGAAGTTTGGTTCAAGGGTATAAGGTGCGATAAAGGTTATAAACCACAGATTATTGCAAGATTTATTGATGGAAACTTAAACTCTAAAGAAGAACCAATTACAACGGTTGACAATATTGGCAAGACTATTTTTCTTACAAGGACACAGGCAGAAATTCATTTGAAGAAAGTGAGGAACAATGACTTACAAAGTAATAATCAGTAAAAACAACAAGAAGTTTCCTATTAAGGGATTAAATGAGTTGTTGGCAGGAATGTACTGGAATGCGAGATTAAAGAAGTTTCAGAACGAAGTAAAAGCCGAAAATGACAAGCAATGTAGATTGGCTATTCAGAAATACTTGCGTGGAGTAAAAATTGAAAATCCTATCATTTGCCATTTTTATGTATATGCAAAAGATAAGATGCACGACAGAGGGAATATCAATTCTGCATTAGAAAAATCGTTTATGGATGCCTTACAACAGAAAAACGTTATCAAGAATGATACGTTCGATTTGGTATATGACAGCACGTTTCACACCGAATTATGCCGAGACAACCCACGCATAGAGGTAATTATTGAAGAAGTGGAAGGAGAATAGGTTATGAGATTGATTAGTCAAGACGGAATGATTGATGTTCCGTATGAAAATCTTACTATAGCAGTTGACAATGATAATGATGATGGAAAAGTTCATATTTTAGCAAGAGGAATAGTGGAATACTTGCCAATAATTATTGCGGTTTATTCCAATACCGATAAAGCCCTAAAGGTAGTTGAGATGTTGAGAGAACAGTATTTTAATAACAAGCACGAAGAAACTTATAGAGATGGGGTTTTTGATTATGCTCCAAATTTCAAATTTCCCGATGATGAAGAAATCGAGGTGTAGGAATGGTCGAAACTATAAAGAACAATATACGTTACCTTGCAAGAACCAATGGAATAAAACTAGGAGATTTAGAAAGAGATAGTGGTGTACAAGCAGGCTACCTTTCAAGAAAAAATCATATGACAGTTGAGGTCTTGTTGAATTTTTGCAAGAACCTTTCTGTTACTCCGAATGATTTGATTTATCACAATTACAAAAATGATGAATTAGATGATGAAATATCTAAATTAAAAGAAAAGATAAGAGAGTTGGAGTTAAAGAAAGAGGTGCAAGATGAATAACGAAGCGATTAAGAAGATTGCCAAAAAACGATTTTGCGAAGTAAAGGTAAATTCCGGAGAAAGTTATTTGGGGAAAGATATTAGAGAATGGTGTATGAATAACACAGAAGATTTTAACGCAACGGAAATCAGAGAGAAATATTTTTCTGATGAAGTGGATTTTAAACCAAGTGACAAGGTTTACTACTTTGTAGATTATATAAGTGCAGGTCAATCTTATAAAGAGTGCGGAAGTCTTAATATGTATGGTTGTAGGTTAATCAGGGATGCAGAGAAGTCTCCGCGACCGACATCGACCAGATTATCGAGCAGAAGTTAAACAGGCAGTTGGAAAGGATTGGTGCTGATGAACGAAAGTCATAAATACAATGAAACCGAAAGTTGTGTGGTTTACAAGCAAGCAGATGAGGGAATGCAGTTATCAATGTGTTTTAACAAGGATATTAAAACTGTTGATATTAACCTTTTGATGTTTGTTAGAAATAATGAGCCAATGCTTGAACCTATGGACGCAGAAAGTGATTGGATTAGACATTCTCCAAAATACGGACATTGGCAACAGATATTCCCAACTTTAGGTGTTGAAGATGTTGAATTTCTTTACAAGAAAACAAAGGAATTGTTTGGAAAGGATTGAGAAGAATGAGTGAGTTGAAATTGCTAAATTGTCCGTTTTGTGGGGGAGAAGCAAAACTTATTGAATACAAAGAAACGGTAGATGGCAGGGGAGATAAAATAGCAAGAATAAGGTGTGAATGTGGAAGCGATTTACATTTAACTGCTAGAGAGTTTTCAAAAGCAGAAGATGATTTTGGGTATAAAGGCGGCTATTATTCAGAAAACAAGAAATTTTGGAATGGCATGCACCAAAGACTAATTGATAAATGGAACACCCGAATCCCTATGGCTAATATCGTGGAGAAGTTGAAAGAAAATAGTCAGTATTGCGTGCCTTTGGGCGGTCAGAGTTTTACTGGCATAAAGTTGGAAACAGCCATCAACATAGTAGAGCAGGAGATTAACAATGGATTGGAGTGATTGCGAAAGTGATAAATGGAGAATTGATAGTAGATAACTTTGCCGGTGGTGGCGGTGCTTCTACTGGAATTGAAATGGCAACCGGAATAAGTGTTGATATTGCCATCAACCACGACCCAGAAGCCATAAAAATGCACAAGGCAAATCATCCAAGTACGAAGCATTATTGTGAAAGCGTTTGGGATGTAGACCCAATTGAAGCGTGCAAGGGAAAGCCGGTTGCATTAGCGTGGTTTAGTCCAGATTGCAAGCATTTCAGCAAAGCCAAAGGCGGAAAACCAAAAGATAAGAACATTAGAGGACTTGCGTGGGTTGCTTTGCGTTGGGCTGGTAAGGTAAGACCAAGAGTAATAATGCTTGAAAATGTGGAAGAGTTTAAAACTTGGGGGCCGTTGAATAGAAGCCACAGACCAATCAAATCAAAACAAGGTCAGACATATAGAAAATTTATAAGCCAGTTGGAAGATTTGGGGTATGAAGTTCAGACAAATGAATTAGTCGCAGCTGATTATGGAGCACCCACAATGCGAAAGAGATTTTTCTTGATTGCACGATGCGACGGAAAGCCTATCATTTGGGCTGAACCAACACACGCACCGGCGGATAGCGAAGAGGTTAAGCAAGGTCTTTTAAAACCATATTTAGGAGCATACACGCAGTTGGATTTTTCGTTGCCTTGTCCGTCTATCTTTGATACATCAGAAGAAATTAAGGAAAAGTACGGAATAAGAGCCGTAAGACCTCTCGCTCCTAAAACAATGGAAAGAATTGCAAGAGGAATTAAGAAATTTGTGATTGATAATGCAGAACCATTTATTGTGCAAGTAAATCATAGCGGAGCAAAATCGGATTATTGTAACAGTATGAATGAACCATTAAGGGTTATAACTTCTAAACACGGATTTGGTGTCGTAGAACCCGTTTTGGCACCGGCACTTATTCAGTACCATTCAGAAACAACAAAAAACGAAGTAAGGGGTCAAACATTAAAAGACCCTATTATGACGGTTGATGGTTCAAACAGATACGGATTAGTAACATCATTCCTTAGTAAGTTTTATAAAACTGGCATAGGTCAAGATTGCAGAGAGCCTTTACATACTGTTACAACTTCTGCAGGACATTTTGGCGAAGTAAGAGCGTTCTTGATTAAATACTATGGAAATCAGACAGTACATAGCGTTGAAGAACCGCTTGACACAATAACCACAAAAGATAGATTCGGTCTTGTAACTATACAAGGTCAAGATTATCAGATTGTAGATATTGGATTGAGGATGTTGGAACCAAAGGAATTGTATGGGTGCCAGGGATTCCCCGAAGATTACATCATTGATAGAGATTATGAGGGAAAGGAATATCCAAGAACAGAACAAGTAAGAAGATGTGGAAATGCGGTTTGTCCGCCAATACCGGCCGCGTTGGTAAGAGCAAATCTTCCAGAATGTTGCATAGCTGAAAGAACAAAGAATATGAAAATTCAATCAGAAGAAAGCGGACAGTTGGCATTTGCAATATAAAAAATTAGAAACGAGGTAGAAAGAATGGAGAAACAGTACAAAATTAAATCTATTCGGCATAGCGGAACTTTTGGAACAAGAGGTTTTGAAAGAACTGACGGACGATACCCTATGAGAATAGGAAGAATCGTAAAAATGGATTTGGATAAATTGCAAGTCGGAAATGTGTTAGTGCTTGATTATGTAAAAGACGAGTATGGAAACGATTATAGCGGTAAATATTTGCGTTGTTCCATTATTCAAGGAATACACGCAGTATCTTCTAATCTGTTTTGCGTGGAAACAAATAACACTATTTATGAGTTTGAAAGTGGGGAATAAGAATGAACAAAACAGACAAGGAAACTCTTTATGAGTTGTATGTGATAAGGGGAAAGCCAATGCATTCTATTGCAAAAGAATTAAACATCGCAGTCGGCACTGTTTACAACTATTTAAAAAAATATCAGATACCTACTAGAAATCAGGAAGAGACATTTACTATGAAAGGAAGAAAACTTTCAAAAGAACAATGTGCAAGAATATCCAAAATGCACAAAGGCAAAATTGTTTCGGAGGAAACCAAGAAAAGAATGTCTGAATCTTCTAAAAAAGGCGGTATAGGTCATAAGAAAAATAGGACAGATGGATATGTGTATGTTTATTTCCCGGACCATCCTAAAAGTAACAGTGATGGCTATATAACGGAGCACGATTTAGTTATGGAATGCGTTATAGGTAGGCATTTGAAAGAAAACGAAATTGTTCATCATAAAAACAAAATCAGAAACGATAACAGAATAGAAAACTTAGAAATTATGGATTTTAAAGAACATGCAAGAATGCATAGTAAAGAAAGGTGGAATGACTTATCAACAAAACAATTTTAATGGGAAGATTGACAAGAGACCCAGAAGTTAGATATTCACAAGGAGAAAACGCTACAGCCATTGCAAGATATTCTCTTGCAGTAGACAGAAGATTTGCCAGAGGTGAAGAAAACAACACGGATTTTATCAATATTGTAGCATTTGGTAAAGCCGGAGAATTTGCAGAGAAGTATTTACACAAAGGAACCAAGGTATTAGTTACTGGACGTATTCAGACTGGAAGTTATACCAACAAAGACGGACAGAAAGTTTATACAACAGATATTGTGGCGGAAGACCAAGAGTTTTGTGAAAGCAAATCAAGTAATAACAACGGAAGCAATCAGACAGTGCAAAATGGCGGTTCAGACTTTATGAACATTCCTTCGGGAATTGTAGAAGAGCTTCCTTTTTCGTAAAAGCCGATTTTAGTCCCATAAAACATTTACCCCTACAATTCTGCAAGGCAAGGTTTAAAAGCCGAATTTGAGTCTTGTGGAATGCGTGGGGAGTATGGAAAGGAGTGATAACTATATGGATATAGAAAAGATGTATGGTGCTTACATAAGTTTTCCGCAAGTAGCAGGAGAAGTTGAGTTTAATTATTCAGAAATGGAAATTGCCAAGAAATATCCCGATATGATTGAACTTAAGCATCCTTATTTCACAAGCCGAAATTTTTCAACGCATTATTTTGAGAAGAATATGCTTGATAGAGAATACGATATTAGAGATTCTCTTACTTGCTATTATTCGGAAAGCAAAGAAAAGTGTATTGAATGGCTGACAAACAAGAGAAATGATTTGATTAAAAGCTATGAATATAACTACAAGAGATTGGTTAAGTCGGAAGTAAAGGAAGTGATTGAACAATGAACACAGAAGTAATGTTTAGTAGCAAAACAGACCAATGGGCTACACCGCAGGATTTCTTTGACAAACTGAATGAGGAATTTCACTTTACATTAGATCCGTGTGCTGATGAATTTAATCATAAGTGCGAGAAGTATTACACAGAAGAAGATGATGGACTGAAACAATCTTGGCAGAATGAAAGAGTTTTTTGCAATCCACCTTATGGAAGAGAAATAGGAAAATGGGTTGAAAAAGCATACGCAGAAAATATGATCGGCGGCGCTTATGTAGTAATGCTTATTCCTGCAAGAACTGATACAAAATGGTTTCACGACTACATATACAACAAGCCGAATGTTGAGATCAGATTTATCAAAGGTAGATTGAAGTTTGGAAATTCTGAAAACTCTGCACCATTTCCGAGTATGTTGGTAATTTTCAAAAGAGAACCATTGATGATAAATGTTTATGATCTTATTGATTATTTAGCAAAACCAAGAGGAGATTTACTTGAAACTATAAGCAAAGGTTGTTCGGTTTACGAGATTAGAAAATTTATTGAAGAGATAAAGGAGTGATACCGTGAAAGCGATTTTGGTTGCTTGCGTTGATGAAATTTTAGGAGGTTCGGAAAGTGAGTAAATTTGATTACAACCATTTTTATGGGGGATACGATTCTTTTGCAGTATCAAAAGAGAAATTCACAAAAGAAGAAGCGATAGAAATTGCCAAGGTTGAAATGGAAACAGTTTATTTCAAGAAACCTTATTATCTATGCGTTAGTGATGGGTTTGTAAGACACAGAGCAGGAATAAACGAAGATAATGAGCCTTGCGTTGGTTGGTGGCTTGAATACAAGGAATATAAAAGAAGTTGTCCTTGTTGGGTATTCCATTTATCAAAATTAGAGGATGAAGAAACATTCTTTGGAGATAAGTACGAAAGAATATTGATTGAATGATGATAATTGATGAAATTTTAGGAGATAAGGAGTGAAACTATGAATTTACTTGAACACTACATAAAAGAAGTACATTCCGTAGAAGATGTATCAAATAAGTTTGAAGAAAAGAATGGTTATCCACCGAATGAGACACTTTTGAGAATTATCTTGACATACGATTGCTACGGAAGAACACATACTACTGCTTGTTACTTCCCTAAATCAAAATGGGAAGAATTTAAAAAGCAAGGTTATTTTATGGCATAAAGGAGTGACACTATGAAAATTTACATAAAAGGAGTGAAACAGTATGAGCGGTGGAAGTTTTAATTATTTGTGTTGCAGGGAAACAGAAGATTTGTTTAATCGGATAAGCGATTTAGAAGATATGCGAGAATCACTTATTAAGTACGGATATGAAGATATTGCAAAAGATACGCAAAGACTTATTGAATACATAAAGTCGGCAGATTGTGTAATTGGCACATTGAAAGATATGTTATCGCCGGTATTTCACGCAGTAGAATGGAAAGAAAGCGGAGATTGGGGCGAAGAAGATATGGTTGAAGTTCTTGAGAAGTATCGCAGAAAAGAACTTGAAGGGAAGTGATGAAGTGGCGGAAAGCAGAGTAAAAGCTGAAAATTATATTACAATATGCGGATGGATGATTACTCAATTGGGTTTAAAAGGTACAGAACTTTTGGTTTATGCTTGTATATATGGATTTTGCCAAGCAGAGGGCATGAAATTTAACGGCGGATTGAAATACTTAATTGATTGGACGGGGACTTCCAAGAATACCGTGCTAAAATCATTGAAGTCACTGGAAGATAAAAAAATAATTTCCAAACAAGAGAAGAGCATTAACGGAATAAAACTGTGCGAGTATTCAATAATTGAACCGGTGGTGCAGAAATTGAACCGGGGTGGTGCAGAAATTGAACCTAATAATATATATAATAATAATATATATAATAATTATTCTTTATATATAAATAATATAATACATTATTTAAATATTATATTAGGTTCAAAATATAAACCGGGGGTTCAAAAAACGAGAAGCTTAATTACGGCAAGACTTAATGAGGGATTCACGGAAGAGGACTTTAAAACAGTTATTGACTGGAAGTGCAAAGAATGGAAGGGCACGGAAATGGAAAAATACCTAAGACCAGAAACATTGTTTGGAACAAAATTTGAAGGATATTTGAATAGCGCACCAAAGAAAAAGATAAACAATGACGACGCGGCGGTTGAAGAAGAAATCTATGAGGGAGATGATTGGTAATGATAGTTGATACTTTGCTGTTTGGAAAAATGGAAATGCCAGATACAAAGGATGAGATTATCAACCAACTTGAAATATGCAAAAGACAATATGCGAATTATCCAAGCAGATATAAGCAAGCCGAAATTGATACATTAGAAGAATTACTTGATAGGTTTAGGAGAGATGAAGATGTATGAATTTAAACAACAAGACGCATACGATTTTGCAAATCACGTTCACGCAAGCCCTAAATTAAAAGGAGATGAACTTACTTTTAGAAAGTGCCCATACTGCAATCCCGTTGGAAGTCGGGATAACTTGGGAACATTTTCTATTAATATGCGAACAGGACAATTCAAATGTTTAAGAGCAAGCTGCGGAGTTTCTGGAAATATGGTAACACTTGCTAAAGATTTTGATTTTTCGCTTGGGAGTGAAAATGACGAGTATTATCGTACGAAGAAACAGTACAGAAAACTTTCCACACCCAAAAAACCTATTGTACCAAAAGAGCCTGCGGTTAAGTATTTGTCTGAAAGAGGTATTTCCGAAGAAGTTGTAAAGCGTTATGAAATCACAACACAGACAGAACGCGATAATATCCTTGTATTTCCGTTTTTTGACGATAAGGGAATATTGCAGTTTGTAAAATACAGAAAGACCGATTTTGACCGCAACAAGGACGCTAACAAGGAATGGTGCGAAGCCAATTGTAAGCCAATTTTATTCGGAATGAAACAGTGCAACGGCAATTTTGATAGACTTATCATAACAGAAGGTCAGATTGATAGTTTATCGGTAGCAACAGCAGGGATAGAAAATGCGGTTTCCGTACCAACAGGCGCAAAAGGTTTTACATGGGTTCCGTATTGCTGGAATTGGATTAACCAGTTTCAAGAAATAATTGTCTTTGGAGATTATGAAAAAGGCAAGATTACACTGCTTGATGAATTGTCACGAAGATTGCATATCACAGTAAAGCACGTTAAAGAAGAAGATTATTTTGATTGTAAGGATGCAAACGAAATACTGAAAAAGTATGGTGCGGAACAAGTCCGAAAATGTATTGATAATGCGGTAAGACTTCCGGTAAAGCAGATAATTGACCTTTCAAGCGTGGAAGATGTAGATATTTTTAAAATTCCAAAGTTGAAAACAGGAATCAATAAGATAGACAAGCTGTTATATGGCGGTCTGCCTTTTGGCGGTGTAGTTCTTATTAGTGGAAAGCCGGGTGAGGGTAAATCAACTTTAGCAAGTCAGATTTTGGTAAATGCCATAGCACAAGGTTACAAATGCTTTGCCTATAGCGGAGAATTGCCAAACTATCTGTTTAAATCTTGGATAGATTTTCAGATCGCAGGAAGCAGACACATTACAGAATATCAGAATCAATGGGGAGATACCAACTACGGACTTTCCAAAGCAAATAAAGAGCAGATTTCAAACTGGTATAAGGACAGATGTTTCTTGTATGACAACGGTTGCTTGGATGGAGATGAAACGGAAAGCCTTGTCACCACTACGGAAAATGTAATTATGCAATATGGTGTAAAAGTTATTCTTCTTGACAACCTTATGACTGCTATTGATTTGGAAGATGTTGGAAACGGAGATAAATACGAAAAGCAGAGTGTATTTGTAAAGAAACTGGCAAGGTTGGCACTTAGGCATAATGTTTTGATTATGTTGGTAGCACACAAGAGAAAGAACAACTTTTCCACAAACGAAAACGATGAAATAAGCGGTTCGGGAGATATTTCAAATTTAGCAACTATTACCATAGCATACGAAAAAAGCAAAGAATTAGAAGAACACAAAAGATTGGCAAAGGTTTCCAAGAACAGATTGTTTGGAAAAGTAAATACAGAAGGGTTTGAACTTGATTATGATGCAAAGTCAAAGCGCATTTATGGTGTTGGAGACGATTTGCACGTTGAATATGGGTGCTTTTCTTCAAAAGATGGTTTCTACGACGCAGATTTTGAGGAAACACCATTTGATTAGAAAAGGAGAGATAACATGATTAAAGATAGCGGAGAAAGAACACAGTTTGAAACAGGAGCAGTAAGGGATATGCACACAGGTAAAGGAAGATGTGATTTATTACCTTTAACAGCGATTATTGAGTTGTCAAAGCATTGTGAAGAGGGTGCATCAAAATATGGCGAACACAATGTTGACAAAGGTGTTCCACAACATAGCTTATGCGATAGCGGAATGAGACACCTTATTAAGTATATGCGTGGCGATGCGGATGAAAACCATTTGCGTGCCGCTTGTTGGAATCTGATGTGGGCTTTGCAACAGTCGATTGAGCGTCCAGAACTTAATGATTTGTATTGGAATGAGAATGAAAATTTGTAGAGAAAGAGGTGATTTAATGGCAAAACACACGATTGAAGAATTGTACCAATGGCAAGCACTTCCTCTAAGTATAAAAATACGAATGACAGAAGAGAGAATCCGAGAGTGGGTTAGAGAGTACGGACTTGATTATGTGTATGTTGCTTTTAGTGGTGGAATAGATAGCCGAGTATTACTTCACATAGCAAGAGGTTTATACCCTGGAATTAAAGGTGCTTTTGTTGATACAGGGCTTGAATATCCAGAGATAAGAGAATTTGTTAAAACCTTTGAAAATATTGATTGGTTAAAGCCGAAAAAAACTTTTAGGGAAGTGATTTTTCAACATGGCTATCCTTTTGTTAGCAAAGAGATTAGTGATGCAGTAAGCATGGCGCGGAGAGGTTTTCAATGCGGAATAGATAAATTAAATGGTGTGGATAAAAACGGAAATCCTTGCGATTTTAGAAAAGGATTTAAGAAATGGAAGTTTTTACTGGATGCACCTTTTGATGTGTCTGACGAATGTTGTTTTATAAACAAAAAAGAGCCTTGCAAAAGATACGAAAAAGAGACTGGAAGAAAACCAATGACTGGAAGTATGGCAAGTGAAAGCGCAATGAGAAAAACATCATGGTTGAGAACCGGCTGTAATTCCTTTGATTCTGACAGACCTATGAGTAATCCTATGGCATTTTGGACGCAACAAGACGTATTGTTATACATTTATGAAAGAAATTTGCCAATAGCAAGTGTATACGGAAGAATCATTGAAGATGGTTGGAGTTTGGATAATGGTGTGCACCAACTTTCTCTTTCCGATTACGGAATTTTCGACAAGGAAAGACCTTTATTAAAAACTACTGGTTGCGATAGGACTGGATGCATGTTTTGTGGCTACGGAGCTCATTGTCGGGATGATGATAGATTTGTCCGAATGAAAGAAACGCATCCAAAACAGTATGACTACATAATGCGCCCTACGGAACAAGGCGGGTTGAATTACAAAGAGATTATTGATTGGATAAATGAACATGGAAATTTGAATATCAGGTATTAGGAGCAAAGCATGGCAGAGGTTAAATTTGGCAAAGGTTCAGAAGAATGGATGATGTTTACAGAATTTTGGCAGTTGTGTCAAAAATACTGGAATCCCGAAAATAATGATGGTTATTGGGATGGTTTGGTCACTGATGTTGACGCATTCTACAAGAAGTTTTCAAAAATAGAATTGTCAAAAGAGTTGGCATTATCGTTTATTCGGTCACAAGAAATTAAATTTGCGAAGGGAGAAAGGAATAATGGCGAAGAATAAGGCATTTATTGAATACCAAAAAGTGCTTTACAAAAAAGTACACCAAGTAGTTCCCGAAGTTTATGCAGGTGTTGCGCTTGCGTTACATGAGGAATTTGGTTGGGGATATAACAGAATAAACCGATTATTCGCTCGTTCACAAGAATTGTGGGATGAATGCGGAGAACAAGGCGTTGATATGGTGCAAATGTGTTATGAAAAAACCGGGATTGAATTAAGGAGAAAAGATTAAATTGAAAAAGTGCTGTTATCCGAATTGTTTTGAGTGCAAATTAGATGATTGCATCAAGGAAACGATTGATTACTACGAGATTAGATTTCAGGATTCATACGATAAAGAACTAAAAGTAATAGAGCCGGAGATTAAGAACAGAAGAATTAGCCAAAAAAAGTATGAAAAAACACAAAAAGGCAAAGAAAGAAAGGCGAAATATTTTTCTAGTGAAAATGGCAAGGATGCACAAAGGAAATATTTTCAATCGCAAAAGGGTAAAGACGCACAAAAGAGATATTATGAAAAGAAAAAAAGATTAAAACAAGCATAGAAAGGAATTACGGCTTATGTGGAGATTGGGTAAGTATCTATCATCTTTAACAAAGCCGGAACTTGAAGAATTAAAAGACCAACTTAATTTAACAGACGATGAAGAAATGGTATTTGAGCAGTTATCCAAAGGCAGGAGCAGAATTACTGTTGCAGATAATTGCCAAATATCAGAAAGAACAGTAAGTCATAAAAGCGAATGTATTGTGAAGAAGTTGGAAAGGTTAAAGAAAAATGCCTAGTTTATCAAAAAATGAAATATTGAACTTTGCTTTGGAAAATGGTATGTTAGATATTAACACCATCCAAGAGCAAATTGAGATGAACGAAAGACAGAAATATCTTGAAATGCATCCATACAGGATATGGCAAGGAACAAATGGAAAATGGTATACATATTTACCGAAAGAGAATGGGGGCAGGGTACAGAAGAATAGAACCACAAGAAAAGCGATTGAAGATTTAATAGTTGAGAGCATAAAGAAAGATATTGAATCACCTACGGTTAAGCAAGTATTTTACGAATGGCATAATAAAAGACTTGAGCGTGGCGAAATTGAAAAATCCACATACAGCAGATACGAAAGAGTGTTTGAGCAATGTTTTGGCAGCATAGAGAATAAAGAAATGAAGAAAATAGGCAAGGCGGATGTAGTTGACTTTGTAAAAGACACAATAAACAATCTTAATTTAACTAGAAAAGCATACAGTAATATGAGAACTATTATTTATGGAATATTTATAAGAGCCGAAGAAAAAGGATATATAGATTATGACATAAACCTAGTTATTTCCAAAATAAAGTTTTCTAAAAAAGAGTTTAAGAGAACAACTCACGAAGATAATGAAATGGTCTTCATGGTAAGAGAAGAAAACAAAATAGTTCCTTACCTAGAACAAAACATTGATTTGATTAACTTGGGTCTGCTATTGATTTTCAAGACAGGGCTTCGTATAGGAGAATTAGTTGCGTTAGAAAAAACTGATGTGTTGTTAAACAGATTATCTATCACAAAAACCGAAACGATATACACGGACAAGACCGGAACGCATTATGAAATTAAATATTTTCCTAAAACAGAAGCCGGAATCAGGGATGCTATTGTTCCAAATAATTATCTTTGGATTTTCAAGGAAATTAAAAAACTATGTCCGTTTGGAGATTATTTGTTTATGGAAAATGGCGAAAGAATAAGGAGTTATGTTTTTCGAACAAGGCTTTATACTTTATGCAGAAAATTAGGCATTGTGGTAAAATCGCCACACAAGATACGAAAAACTTATGGTTCTATACTTTATGATGCCGACGAAATATCAGAAGGGTTTATTATTCAACAGATGGGACATACTGATATATCTTGCCTAAAAAAGCACTATTACTACAACAGAATGGAAACTGATGAACAAGTGGAAATGCTGAACAACGCAAAAGTGCTTTAAAAACTAAAAACAATCAAAAAACAATCAAAAACAATCAAGGCAAAAACGCAGAAACGCCCGAAAATACTGGGGTTGTGGCTGTTTAAGACGGGGTTCGATTCCCCTACGAGCTGTTGCAAAAAATACGCTGAAAGCCTTGATTTTACTAGGGTTTTCGGCTTTTTTATTTTTTTAGAAAAATCGAAAAACAATCAAAAAAACAATCAGACGTATGTTCGATTAACAGAAAGGAGTGAATCTTGGGTGGTGTTGATTCTGTTAAAAGGGCATAAAGTTGCACGAAAATGACACAATTTTATACACAAACTTGGTACGAACTCTGCGTGATAGGGTTCTTTTTTTATGCCAAAATTAAGGCATAGAAAGGAGAAATGCTGATGTTTAGCGACGAAGTTTTAGAAAGAATATTCGCACATAAAAAGTTAAAGGATATTCCGATAAACGAACAATCTGTAATGATACACGTAATTGAAACAGTTTTAGAAGAAATGGAGAGAGAAAACAATGCAACCTTATCCGAATCCTAACTATTATTCACAGTATCAGCAACCGCAATTTAATCCGTACTTGCAGAGAATGGAAAATCTGCAACAGTTTCAGCAGACATTGCAACCTACCAATCAAATCCCGGCAATCGGAAAAGTGGTAGAAAGTATGGATATTGTCAAAGTAACAGATATTCCTATGGACGGAAATGTGTACTATTTCCCGAAAGCAGACGGAGAAGAGATTTACACAAAGCAGTTTATGCCAAACGGACAAACGCGTATTTTGACTTTTAAGCCGTCTTTAGATGCAGAGTCTAACAATTTAAAATTGAATGAAGAAAAATTGAAATTTGATACCCTTAACGCGTTTTTAGAGGGCATTCAAGCAGACATAAAAACCTTATCTGACAAGGTTGACAAAATCAGCAAGCCCGTAAGAGGTAAAAAAGAGGTGATAGAGGATGAATAATTTATTTCAAATGGCGCAAGCAATCAAAAATCCGCAAGCATTTATTCAGCAAGCCATGAATAACACACAAGTAATGCAAAATCCTATGGCTAAAAACGCGTTGGAAATGTACCAGAGCGGAAATATAGACGGAATCAAGAGCATGGCTGAAAACCTTGCAAAAGAAAGACACACAACAGTGGACGAAGTAAAAAACAGCTTATTATCACAATTTGGAATGAATTAGTACATATCAGAGTTGTGCGCATATAAAACTATGGTTTCTCTGTTTGTAAATATAAACAATTATTTATGAAAGAGAGGAAAAAGATATGTTTAATTCAAACACAGGATTTTCAATGCCCGTAATGCCTGCCTATGGCGTTGCAAGTGGCGGAAATGGTGGAAACAATGGTTTTGGTGAGGGTAGTTGGATTTGGATCCTAGTTATTTTTGCCCTTTTGTTCGGTTGGGGTAACAACGGAAACAATGGCGGTGGAAATATTGGCGGTGGTTCAACACAGTTTATCCCTTATTCAGTAGGCGGATATGGTTGCGGTTGTGACAGTGCCGTACAGAGAGGATTTGACCAGCAGGCTATTATCAGCAAACTTGACGGACTTACCTATGGTTTGTCAGATAGCACTTATGCCTTAAACAATGCTATCAACAACGGATTTTTTGGAGTACAGCAGACATTATGCCAGGGATTCAACGGTGTAAGTAGAGAGATCGCAGATTGTTGCTGCAAGACACAGAGCAATATTCAGGAAGTAAACTACAACATGGCTAAGGGCTTCTGTGATTTAGGAAACACAATTCACAGCACAGCAAGAGATATTATTGACAGCCAGAATGCCGGAACACGCGCTATTCTTGATTTCCTTACGACTGATAAAATCGCTAGTTTGCAGTCTGAAAATCAGAATCTTAGACTTGCGGCTTCACAGGCAGATCAGAACGCAGTATTGAGAGCGGCTATTGATGCTTCAACCGCCGAGATCATTAGACGTACTGGAAATGACTGTCCTGTTCCTGCCTATGTGGTTAACGGCCCTACTCCCATAAACTTCCCCACAAATTGCTGTGGTCAGTTTAGCGGATTTGGTAACTATGGTTACAACAACGGCGGATGCGGATGCGGTTGCGCCTAAAAACTGAATATTAAGTATCTTATCACGATAATGTGATATGTCTGCTGATTAGAGCAGTATTACTATAAACACTAGGGGCAGACTTTAAATGTAGTTTGCCCTTTTATTTTGGAAAGAGAGGTAAATAAAATGGCTGAATTTAGCAATGTGGAATTACAAGAAGTTGCCCTTAATGGCAATGTTATTTTTGATGAAACACCCGTATGCCCTACAAGATGTATTACCCATAGAGAGGGCAGCGGCATCGTTCGGCTTAACGGAGCAGGAAACCGACAGAGAGCGAGATATTTGGTTGCTTTTAGTGGCAACATTCAGATTCCCGAAGATGGAACAGTAGAAGAAATCTCACTTGCAATCGCAGTAGACGGAGAACCTTTACTTGCAACACAGATGATTGTTACTCCGGCGGCTGTTGAAGAATTTTTCAATGTATCTTCACAGACTTATATTGACGTACCGTGCAATTGCTGTGTAACAGTATCTGTGGAAAACACTTCCGAACAGACTATTGAAGTTCAGAACGCAAACCTTATTGTGGTTAGGGTTGCATAAAGGGGGTGTGATGTATGGAAGATAGTAAAATTGCATTAAAACTGGAAGAAGAAACCAAAGGCTTAGGAAAGATTGCGGAAAAACTGGAAGATACGATTAAATACGAATTTGACAAAGGAATCGAACAGATTGACGTAGAAGAAATGGGAAAAGCCATTGATATGCTCAAAGATGTTTACGAGGCAAAGGAAAAACTTGTGAAGTCATGCTTCTATGCTTACACACTCGAAGAAATGGAAAAGCAGAGTGAAGAGGGCGGAGAAGATGAAGAAATGATGGACGATGAAAGAAGAGGTTACAGAGGACAGCCGAGAAGTCAGAGCGGTAGATTTATGTCCCGTGGCGATGGCAGACGTTCTAATCGTGGTGGTCGTGGTCGTGGCAGAAGCCGTAGAGGTTACGAAGATATGATGATGTACGATGATGAAGAAGAATGGGAAGAAATGGAACGTATGCGCGATATGGATAGAATGTCTTACGGAAGAATGGGATATTCGGGCGGTTCTTCCGGCGGCGGACAATCTTCTGGCGGTATGAGTGGCGGTTCATCATCTGGTGGTAGCGGCGGTCAGTCAAGCGGTGGATCGTCTGGTGGCTCAAGCGGTGGTTCTAGTGGCGGAAGTTCCGGCGGTGGTGGTTCTATGGGATATTCCGAAAGCGGTAGAGGTTCACAAAGCGGTAGTCGTGATTCCAGAGAGGGAAGAAGCGGACAAAGCAGACGCGGATATATGGAAGCTAAGGAACAGGGCAAAGATAAACAGACCAAAATGCGTGAGTTGGAAGAGTATATGAAGGAACTCTCAACAGACGTAACGGAGATGATTGGAGATGCAAGCCCTGAAGAAAAGGCTATGCTGAAAAACAAGATGCAGGTGCTTATGCAGAAGATTCAGTAAACGCACAAAAAACGCACAATAAACACACGCGTGCGATTAAATTAAGGGGTGGAGCAATCTGCCCCTTTATAACAAGGTGGTGGCAATATGAAATTTATGATGAATGGAATAGAATGGAATGTATATAAAGTTCCTGCTTATAGCGATATGTTGCGTAGGTCGGATAACTCATACACCGTAGGAATGTGCGACTTTCCGAAGCGGTCAATATTTTTGTGCGATAAATTAAAAGGACAATTTTTGCGGAAAGTTTTTATACACGAAGTCTGCCATAGTGCGGTTTTTAGTTATGGAATAGAACTTGACATTATGCAAGAAGAATTTTTATGTGACTTCATCGCTACTTATGGGGATGAAATCTTTGAGGTAGTAGATGATATGTTTGCTATATTGAAAAAAGCCCACATTGCGTAGGCTAATTTCTTACTTGCCTTGTTTCCAAGTTCCATTTTTGTTATAATCACAATCCTTGCATTTTGCCGATAAAGTGTTGTAATACGGACACTTCTTTCGGTTGCAAGGGGATAGTTGTTGTTTGTATTTCATAGGTTACTCCTTTACTGCGTTTGCAAAATTGCTACAACAACTAGAAGCCCTATGTTGCCATTTTCCATCCGCTTGTTCTTCTAAAACAGTTCTGAAATTGTCATTAAACACAGAAACATAGTAATTATGTGCTTTCATATCGTTTTTAAACTCTGTTATTTTGTCATAATCTAAATCTTTTGTTGCGTCTTTAATGTGATATTTTTGTTCTTTTACTCTCCACAATTTCATAACATCACTCCTTTAACCAATCTTCTTCCAATTCCCATTTGATAATTCCTTGTTTGAGTAAAGCGCAGTCCGCCATATACATTTCGTTTTTCTGAACATCGTAGTATTCCATAAAATCATCGGGATAACCCTGATTTTTTATATATTCTTTTGCGTAGTCGTTTAGTTCTTCGATTGAATCTGCCACATATATGCAATCATCCATTCCACCAGAAGGATAGTAGAGCATAAAAGAAAATAATAAATATTTATTCATAAAATCACTCCTTTTATAAAACAAAATGTAATACACAAAAGCAAATATCTGCAAATCCAAATACGATTGATAAAACAAAATGTACAATATCTTTCTTGATATTAAACTTGTCGCATTTTAATGCAAAAATCCAACATAGAATCATAAAAACTAATGCAATCAATAAAAGCATAACATCACTCCTTTACTCCGTAACAAACATATAAAACTTACCGTCTTTGCCAAACTGAACGCCTAATCCGCAACCATGAGCCATTGATTCTTCGGAAATATCTAGCTCGGTTCTTTCGTTGGTAAGTGTTGTCTTTTCGTATTCAATTCCAATTTCATAAAACAAATGTTCAAATCTTTGTAAGTCTGTCATGAAACACACTCCTTTTCAATATTGTATTTTAATAGATTATCAATGTCAATTTATTGTTTAAATACAGTCTATCACAGGTATTTATAAATGTCAATAAGGCATTGATAAAGAATTTATAAATGTGCAAAATATTTATTTTGGCATAAGTCTTGAAAATATTGAAAAATAAGGATTTTTGTATTTACAAATGTGTTATAAATGTGTATAATATTGATTAAAAGGTGGTATATAATATGCAAGAAAGTAAATTTGATAAAATTAAATATAACAATGAGTATGCAAAAGATAAGTATGACAGAATAACTATATTGCGAAAGAAGAAATCAAAGATTGGAAAAGAGCAGATTGACGAAATAGCCAAGAGTAGAAAGATGAAAACAAGCGAGTTTATAAACGTATGTATTGATGAGAAATTAAAGAGGCTTGGATATGAAGTTGAATAACAAAGATTAGCATCGTTTCGGCGGTGCTTTTTTATTTCCATTCTGACCGCTTGACATTTTCCACAAGATGTTGTACTATATCACCAACACAAAAACTATATAGCGGAAATACTAAGGACGATTGATATACATAATATATCTTTCGTCTTTTTTCTTTGTTCCGGGAAAGGAAAAGTAAAAATGCCCGACTTTGAGCGCGTGGATCACACGGAAACAACAATAGAAATTTTCGAGAATGATATAGAGATGTACTTGCGTATGTTTCAGGAAGAGCAGGAAATCGAGGACTTGCGAACAGTGCCACAAAGCGTCTGGAATGGGGCGCTAAGATATATATATCGCAATGTATTTAAGGGTAATAAACAGGCATTAAAAGAACACAAACATATATATTCTGATAACACTATAACCCCCACTAACTGCAATATGTATAATTATAATATAGTCAATGACGTATTAGATTATTATATATATTTATGCCAAATATACAATAAAGAGATATCTATATTAGGGTTTAGTAATTTAACTGGTATTGATACAGAAGTTATAAATAATTGGGGGAATGAAGTTAATATATCAAGTTCAGCGAGTTCTGTTATCTACAAAAAATTAGTTAAATTTAGAGAGGAATCTTTGAGTAACAAGCTGGCAGATGGTAAACAAAATCCCGTTGGAGTGATAGCGATGCTCAACCGGCACTATGGCTGGGCGAGTCCGTACACAAGCGACAGCAACCGCCAAAAGCAATCTTTGACTGCTGCCGAACTGCCGCAATTGGGAGCAAACAAGCCCCTCGAATTGACCGAAAACGGCGCACAATAGATCACCCAAAACGGCTCTGAAAACATACACAATTTGACACAATTTAGAAAGCCCGATTTTATAAGGGTTTGCGGTGTTTTGGTACTGTTTAAGAGTGCGCGAAAGTTGACTTTAGCGAAGTCTTAAAAACACGGCGGTATAAATTGTTTGAATAGTTCCGCAGTTTAACACAATTCAGTCCCGCTCTGCCGGGTTCATGGGGTGGGGGTTATATAGGGGAAATTTTTATATCCTACTAAGTCCCAAAATGTTCCACAAAGATAAAAAAGCTATTATATACTACAGTAATTTATATACTAGTCCCTTAAATAATTTTTTAAGTAAAGGGGGTTGTATATTGTATATTATTTACTCTTAACTGGTTATATACCAATACGCTTTATATAGTATTTATATACGATTAATACAGATTGGAGAAATATATGGCATTAAAACCAAAGTTATACATAGACACAGAGAAAGAGTTGCTTAAACTAGCAAAAGAGTGGCAATCAAGGCTGTTATTGAGTGATTGGATAATTGCATATGCGCTAGTGCCGTGTAGAGAAATGACGGATATTGAGTGGTCCGGGGAAAGCAACGCACAGTTTGTAAACAGATGCGGAACAGTATCTATTTTGCGGAAAGAAGATATTCCAAAAGACTTGATATGTAAACAACCTATGGAATTAGTGCTTATACACGAATTATTGCATTTTAAGTTTATGACACTAGAGAATAACACTCTGGAAGGGTGCTATTGGAATGAAAAACAGCATCAGCTTTTAGAAGATATGGCAAAATCCCTGTATATGGCAAAATACGGATTGGATTTAAATTGGTTTAAGATATTATAGCGAGGTGAAAAATTTTTATGCTAACGCAAATAGTAGTATTGTATATGGTTTATGTAATGAATATGCCTGTATGGTGCAGGATACTTGTGTGGATTTCTTTGTTTTTTAAAATTGCGTCGCATTTAATAGCCGTATTTAAAGGTATTTATAAAGCCGGACAAGAAAGCAAAGAAGATTAGTGTTTAATTCGTGGTGTGGTGGGCGTAAAAAATCCTGATTGCAAAAACTTGCTTGCTACACTGCGTTTAAAAAATTTTTCAAAAACTAAAAAAGCCCTTTTGCCAAGCGGAAAGGCACAAGATTTTGATTCTTGCATTCAAAGGTTCGATTCCTTTAAGGGCTGTTCGATTTTGTCTTTTGTATTCATCTGGCAAAATCTCCTTTCATCCACTAGCGGAAAGCTGATTAAAGAACCGTCGCAAGGTTCGGTGGATTTTGCATTGTAGGCTATAAGTCGCAATGCTATGTACAGTCCTTACAAAAAATAATGGACAAGCGGTATAAAGGCAATACATAAAACTTGTATAGTTGTTGGTAATCTTAAAAAGTTAAACCATCTTGCCTTGACCGTAAAACCTGCACAGTCCTTGCAGACATAAATGGACGTTGGATAGTGATGTACGGATGCATGACGGCAGTTGAGCAAGGTTCAATTCCTTGCCTATCCATGCGGTCGGGTCATTCCCGAATAAGAGGTTGACTAGCAGATGTTCCTCCGAAAACAAAAAATGCTTGTGTAGGTTGCCGACATTCCCTATCGGTCGGAAAGTAATGATGTGAGGATTATAAAAAACATTCCCACACAGGAAGATGCGCAGATAGGAGTGATAATATGTGTGAGTTTTGTGAAAACAGTAAAATTGTAAGAGATGATTGCGTTGCTTATGGTTATTCAATCCACGCACGGACAACTATTTTGAGCAATAAAAGAGTTATAGATACAAAATTTAGCACAATAGAACTTTTTGAAAGTAATTTCCAAGAAATGGATTTTAGAATCAACTATTGCCCCATCTGTGGCAGAGATTTAAGGAGCGAAGAGTATGAGCAAACTGTTTGACAAGTTGTGCCATAAAATTATGTTGAGCGTAAGCGATAAAGGGCATAAAGTTCCGATTTTATCAATTACGATTGATTTAGACAAGTACAATGTTGAGCATAGCGGAAGTTGCGCTTTTCACGTTATACCGCACTTGCAAAATGATGAGCATATTAAGAATACTTTGTTTGAATTAACCGATTACATCCGAGAAAATTATGATTGCAATAAATTTGTGGAAGTTTAGTAAGGAGATGTTGGAGAATGAGTGATATTTTTAAAAATTTTGACAAAAAGAATGAAGTGCCAAAAGTAAAAATACCGAAATTTTCTACTGGTGGGATTTGCAACGATGCGATATTTCCGAAACTTGACGTTTTTACACAGATTGATGAAATTGTAAAAGATATTAAAGAGCAAGAAGACAATGCTATGGCAATGGAATTTACAAAGTGTATCGGAGAATTGCTTAAAAAGAATGGTGTTGTACCGAAAATCAAACAATACGGTTGCGATTTTTACGGAGAAAATAGTTTTCAATCAAGATTTGGTGTTATTATTGACGAATTAGACTTCTCCGAACACGACAAGCAATTCAAGGAAAGAATTGGATTTTTAACAAGAAAAAACGAAAAGTTATTTGACGAAAATGCATCATTAAAGCAACGCATAGCCGAGTTTGAGAGTAAGGAGAGTGTAAAACCTATGAGAATTGAATTTCACGCAGATAACGGAGAAATTCTTACACCTTTAGAGGTTGCAAATTCGCTTATTAACCAAAATACATTTAAGGTTGATGAGTTAAAAGAGTTGGCGGAGCATTTGCAAGTATATTGCCGACACAATAACGATAAAGAAGCCGAAGCAATATCATTCTAACGCACTCACAAGCCGAAATAGGCACTTAAAAATGCGAAGTGGTAAAATGTATGGGCGAAAGGAGAAAATGCGGATATGGGCGAATTAGTAAAGCACAGAATAGCCATGATGTTCAACAACACAATGAGAATTGCTATATTTGGAATATTAGCACTTGTATTCAATCATTGGTGGATAATTTTGTTTTCTGCATTATTTTTGATTTATGAAAAAAAAGACAAATAACTGCAACCTAACAACGTGCCGATACAACAAAAATAATGGAGAGTGATTGAATGAAAATAACAGAAATGAAAAACTGCATTGAAAAAATGCGTGAATGTTACAAGTTTGATGATGATAAATCAGAAATACATCTTGGAGATTTTGCCGGATGTGGCAGTAATAGAGTTGTAAGCGTATGTACAAAGGATAAAAACGGAACACAGATTGAAATGTCAAGATATGCTGATGAATTGGTCGAGAAGTAAGCAGAAAGGTGTTGTGTGAGGATGAAACCACTTGAACGAATATTCTTTATAGCTTGTGTGAATGAACAAAAAAGGGTATCGGACATAAGCAAAAGAGAATTTAGTGTACGGAACATAGGCAATATCTTTGAAAGACTTGGATTCTCATACAAGCAACAAATGTATTATGTGCAAAAGTGGAGTAATAACGGATTTTATGATTACGGAACAACACTTGATTTGGGTTGGTTCGATTTTGAAAAGTTAAATGGAGAATATTTAGCAATATACAACTCAATGTCAACTTGCGATACTTGGAAAGATGGAGAATTTGCACAGTACATTGTTAAAGAAACCCATAGGCATAAGTCAATAACCAATTTTGCTATGCGACATTTATATGATATTGGTGCTGACAATGAATTTTATGGAAAAGGGAGCTGATAATCTATGACAGACAGACAAGTAAAACTGGAACTTATGGATAAATTAGAGAAAATCGCCAAAGAAATCGCCAAAGGCAACGATGTTTACATCACGAAGTCGGCAAGCGGTGTAGTGATTAAGAAAATGACGGTTGGAAAAGTGTGAGAGTATGATAAAAAGAATGGAATTAGGTTTTGAAGTACAAATAGAGTATGATGAAGAAGAAAACGGATACCAAGTTGAGTATATTTATGATGGCAAGTGGCGTGGCACTATTGATGATGGCATTGAGCCAATATCGGAAGAAAAAGCAAACAGAATATCAGAAAAAATAATTAAAATTTTGCAAGAGGAATTAAACGAATAACAACCAAGTCATACGCAAGTATAGGAAAGTGAGAAAATATGAAATTTTGTTTTGGAGATATTGTTGTAGTTGAAGAAAACTTGATAGGTGTTATTGTTAAGAGTTGGATTACATACTCAAAGGACAAAAATATTCACAATTACGATGTGTATGTGCGAATGAAAAACGAAATAGTCAATTATCAAGAAAACGAGATTGAAAGATATATGGTTAGGCATAAATACCTTTCCGAAGAAGAAATGGAGTATCAGTTAGATACAATAAATTCATAAAGATTAAGGCATACGCAAGTAGGTGTATGTATCAGTGAAGTAGCACTTTTATTTTTGTATTACAGAAATGAGGTGCTATTTTTTATGGCTTCAATCGAGTTGCAAAATGCGATAAATGGGTATGAGAACTATATATTGGAGAATGGCATAGACAAAGATGTTTCAAGTGCTTATGTTGAGGCAGTAAAGTGGGCTTTTTACAAAGACAAAGACATAGAAACTGGATTGGCATTAACCCAAAAAGCAAAAAGTGTGTTAAATAGTCACATAATAAAAACCGCAGGAGATGATATATTTGCACTTGAAAGACATTCGCAAAAACACGGAGAAGGGTATGACGAGTTAAATTGGTATTATGAACTTTTAAGAATGCAGGCACCGTATGATGTAAAAGCGTTTTTTGAGTACATAGAAATTGATACAGAGCAAGCCAAAAGGTTTTATTACCCAAGAAAACACACTTTAAGTAGTATTTTAAGTGCTTATCAAGAAATTTATGATGGAAAATTGGACTTTTTATCGGTTTCGCAACCCAAAAGAACCGGGAAGACCACTTCCGGCTTGAGATTAAGCCTTATGATGGGTGGAAATAAACCTGATGGATGTATTTTTGCCACTGGAAAAGGCGAAGGGCTTGTAAAATCATTCTTTGGTGGCATAAATGAAACTTTTGACGATGCACAAATGTATCAAAGGTATCTTGATGTGTTTCCTGATGCAGTAAAAGTAGGGCAAAATGCAGATGAATTAACAATACACCTTGGGAAAAAGAGAAGATTTGCAACTTTTACTTGCAGACCTATTGATGGTTCAATTGTCGGTAATACAGAAGCAAACACGCTTTTATACATTGACGACTGTGTAAAAAACCACGAAGAAGCAAGAAACAGAGATAGACTTGAATTTTTATGCGAAAAGGTCACTGATGATGTTCTTGGTAGAAGAATAGAGGGTACACCAATTATTATCCAAGGAACAAAATACAGTTTATATGACCCTATAACACATCTTCAAAATAAAGCCGATGAAATGGGTTGGAAGTGGAAAGAAGTTGCAATACCGGCACTTGATCCGATTACTGATGAAAGTAATTGGGAAATTGAAAAAGACGGAAAGAAAATATTTACAACAAAATATTATAGACAAGAAAGATTGTTAGTTACGGAAGAAACTTGGGAATCCGAATTTCAGCAAAGCCCTTTTGAGGCAAAGGGTAGAATGTTCCCGGAAAAAGAACTGAACTATTTTGAAGAATTGCCGGTTGACAGAGAACCTGATGCAATTATGGCTGCGTGCGATAGTGCCGACAAGGGAGAAGATAGTTGTTCAATGCCTATTGGATATGTTTACGGAAATGAGGTTTATATTGTTGATGTGGTATTTGATAATGCCGGAACACAGTTTACAAAGCCGGAATGCGCAAATATGTTGATTAAGCACAATGTAAAGACCGTTACATTTGAAAGCAATAGTGCCGGAGAATATTTTGGACGAGATGTTATTCAGCTTGTAACAAGTCAAGGTGGAAGATGCAGTGCGAGATACAAATATAATTGCGCTAACAAGATAACAAGAATGGAAAATGCACGAGATAACATTATTCGTGATTATTATTTCAAAGATTTCCGCAAAATGGATAGAAGTAGTCAGTATTACAAGTTTATGAAAGAACTTACTACAATGACACGAAGCGGAAAAGTTAAGCACGATGATGCGCCGGATTCATTGGCATTGTTTGAAAACGAAATGAGAAGTGGAACAGTAGCCAAAGTCGAAGCAATAGCAAATCCGTTTAGAGGAGGGTATTATGGCAGTTTGTAAAGAAGTATTAACACAGTACATTGATTTGCAGAAAGAAGTAAAAGAACTTAGGATAAAAATTGAAAAACTTGAAGATAGAATACCAAAACTTGACAAAAGGATTGCGGAAATTGAAGCAGGGGAAATTGTGAAGGACAAAGTAAAAGGCGGTCTGGGCGGTGTTCAGCATTTTAACATCGAGGGAATCCCGACAAAGGAATATAACGACAAGAAAACGGAGTTATATATCAAAAAAAGACTTCTTGCAGAAAGAAAAGAGATGCTAAATCTGTTAGAATTGGATTCTATGCGCCAAATAAATCAAGTAGAAAAGTTTATTAAGGGAATTAAGGATAGTCACATCAGAAGAATTGTGAGTTTGCGTGTTGTAAACGGGCTTTCTTGGAACGAAGTGGCTGATAATATCGGTGGTGGCAACACAGAAGGTAGCGTGAAAATGGCATTTCAACGATTTTTAGAAAAAAGTTGATAAAGTTGTTACACATGTTACGATTTTTTATGTTACGGTTAAACTGACAAAAGTGGACAGATAAAGTAACCATTAAATTAAATAACCCTTTCAGCAAAGAGCATCGCAAACAACCTCCTGCGGTGCTTTTTGTGTGCAACGAGGTATAGGCATGAGAGAAGAAAAAGAGATAATGTGTCCTAGATGTGGCAGATATTGTTTCAAAATCTTTGTTGGTAGTTCAATGGTAACAAAGAGAAAGTGTAATAAATGCAATAAAATGGTGGTTTACAACCCGAGATATGGAGTTGAGGTGAAACCGCTTGAAAACAGACAAAGCAGTAGTGGAACAAGAATTTATTGAGGTGTTTAATGAATACAATGCACTTGCAAGACCTTGTAAAAGGAAAATACGGTAGAAAAATTGCATATACGGACGTTGAAGAAATAAACGAAAACAATGTTGTTAAAGTTGTTGCTGATTGCATAGGTGTTTTTAACTGGAATAAGCCAATCATTAAATATCTTTGGGACTACAAAAACGGAGACCAACCGATTTTATACCGGAAAAAAACAGTAAGAGATGATGTTTGCAACTTTGTTGTAGAAAATCACGCTTGGGAAATTGTACGTTTTAAAAACGGTCAAACCAACGGCGAACCAATTCAATGCGTAAGTAGCCGTAAAGAAGATTGGGTAAATGAAGCGGTTGACAAATTAAACAGATATTTAAAAGCGGCAAACAAGCAAGTAAAAGATATAATGTCGGGCGAATGGACTAGTGCGGTGGGCACTGGATTTGAAGCGGTACAGAAAGTAAAACCTAATTCAGTTGTTCCGTTTCGCATTGTTGCACCTACGCCAATGAACACTTTTATTATTTATTCCCGAAGCACACAAGAGCCCATGTTGTCAGTCCAAGAGTTTAAGGATGAAAACGGCGAATGGTATAAACATTGCTTTTCGGATAGATACGAGTACGTTATCAAAAATGGTTCGCTGGTATCTTTTGGTTTGAATGAAGAAAATGTAGAAGTGTATTCGAGATTACACGCCTTTGCTGGCATTCCTATTGTTGAAAAGCCAAACAATCAAGACAGAATATCTGATATTGAACTTGTAATCACAATGCTTGACGCAATTAACAATATGCAATCTAACAGAATGGACGCAATAGAACAGTTTGTGCAAAGTTGGGTTAAGTTTATAAATTGCGAAGTTGATAGTAAAACATTCCAAGAAATGAAGATGCAAGGCGCGTTAGTTGTTAAATCAAATAATGGCGCGGAGCACAAAGCGGATGTTGATATTATGACACAGGAGTTAAACCAAACCGAAAGTCAGGTTGCAAAAGATGACTTGTGGAATAATTCGTTATCAATATCAGCAATACCAAACAAGCAAGGCAATACCGGCGGAGATACCCAAGGTGCGGTAGAGTTGCGTAATGGCTGGGATTTTTCAAAGCAATCTGCAAAGTTAAAAGACCCGTTCATTATCGAAGCCGAACAAAGATTGATGATACCTATTCTCAACCTTATTCGCATTGAAAAGGGCGCAGATGAATGTCCGTTGACGCTTATGGATTTCGATATACAGATAAACCATAGTCCCACTGACAATATGCAAGTAAAGAGCCAAGTATATCAAATACTTGTTGCGGCTGGCATACATCCGCTTATTGCAATCAAAACTTGCGGTTTATGGGGAGACAGCGAAAAGGTTTACTTAATGTCAAAACCTTATTTAGATGTGCTTTACAAAACCATTGATGAAGTTGTTGATGATGCAAAAGCACAAGAAGATAAAGCGAAAAAATTAGTTGAAGAATTTAATAATCAAAAGAACAAGGCAATTACTGAATAGGTAGTTGCCTTTTCTAATATAAAATTTGCACCTATGCGTAAAATAGGAGAACACAAAGCAGATACGACCTGCGTAATCAAAGTGAGTGTATGGAGATAATCATGACAAGAGCAGAAGCAAAAGCAAAACTAATTTCTTATGGAATCGCAGAACCAACAGAGGAACAAATTACTGATTTGTTAAATTCAATTGGCGCTGAAACCAAAAAAGAAAAAGACAGGGCAGATGCCTTGAAATTAAAGGCAGACAAAGTGGACGATTTGCAAGCGGAACTTGACAAAATCAATGAACAGAATTTGTCGGAAGTTGAGAAAGCAAATAAGGCTTTGGAAATTGCCAATGGAAGAATTGCAGAGTTGGAAAAGAAAGATGCTATTTCAACAACAAAAGCAACCGTTATTTCAAAGTTCAAGGTAAGCGCAGAACAGGCGGAAAAAATCGTAAAAGACGATGGAAGCCTTGATTATGACGCTTTGGGTCAGATTATCTCTGACAAGGAAACTGCCGCTGCTAGTGCAAAGGAAAAAGAAATCAGAGACAATTCTGGAAATCCCGGTGGTGCAGGTGGCGGAAATAATGAAACAAAGAGTAAGGCAGAGCAAATTGCTTCTAAATTATTCGGCGGTCAAAAGCAGGAAAACAATATTTTATCACACTATGTAAATGGAGGTAATTAAAAAATGTCAAATATGTTATTTGAACAGACAGCGTACACAGGCGATGTGCAGATTTTGAAAAGAAAGCCTTTTGAAGGCATTGCTATGACACTCGATTTTAGCGAAGTAGAAGACACTAACGAAAGCGGCAAGAAAGTTGTTAAAGCAGGTACTCCAATCGGTGCAACAGGCGTTGCGGACAACACAGCAACAGTAGTAGGCATTCTTCTTCACGATGTTGTTGAAGATAGACCGCAAGGAACATTGTTAAAGAAAGCATATATTAACACAGACGTTGCAGAAGCACACAGCGGTGTTACATACGATGCGGCAGTAAAAACAGCACTTCCTATGGTTGTGTTTGAGTAATTAACAGGAGGTAAATAAGAATGTTAGTAAATGAAGTAGTAAATTCAGCATCAATCGCAGCAGTAGCAACAGAAGATGCAAGCAATCAGATTCCTTATCTTGGTTTAAATTGGTTTGATGAAAAGAAGAAGTCAGGACTTGACCTGTCTTGGATTAAGACACATAAAGGTTTACCCGTATCATTAGCACCGTCTAATTTTGATGCACTTCCTACTTTGAGAGCAAGAGGCGGTTTAAAGAAAGAAAAAACACAGATGGCTTTCTTCCGTGAGCAGATGATTGTGACAGAAGAAGATGCGCAGGAAATCGACAGAATCAAGGAAGAAAATGACCCTTATTTAGCAAGTGCATTACAGAGCATTTATGATGACACAAACACTCTTGTTAGCGGAGCGCAGGTTGTTCCTGAACGTATGCGTATGCAGTTATTGGCAACAGTAGACGGACATCCTACAATCGGTATCGAAAGTGATGGCGTTAAGTATGCTTACGATTATGACTCTACGGGAGAGTACGCAAGAGAGCATTATGTAAAGAATGCCGGCACGGCTATGTGGAGTGACACAGAAAACTCTAAGCCTCTTACAGACCTTAATAATGCAAGAAAAGCACTTGCAAAGAAAGGCAAGATCGCAAGATATGCACTTATGAACTCTAACACATTTGAATATCTGTTAGAGAATGCGCAGATTAAAAATGCTATTCTTGCGCAGAACCTTACAGCAAATATCGAGCTTACGGATGACAATGTAATCTCTATCGTGAGACAGAGAACAAAACTTACAATCGTTATTTACGACAAGATGTTTGCTGACGAAGACGGAAATGAGCAGTATTTCTATCCGGACAACAAAGTTACTTTACTTCCGGAAGGGAAACTTGGTTCTACATGGTTTGGGACTACACCGGAAGAGAGAACAGCCGGACAGGTTGCGGATGTTGACGTAACAATCTACGGAATGGGTATTGCAGTTGCTGTTAAAACAGAATACGGTCCTCCTGCAATCACTTCTGTGACTGCATCCGAAATTGTGCTTCCTTCTTACGAAGGTATGGATAGCACTTTTGTAATTGAAGTTGCAGGTGGCGAAAACGGCGGCGACGCTGGAGATGATGTACCCGACGAAGGTGCTGGAGATGACGAAAGCGGCGAAAGCACAGGAGCCTAAACTCTAAGGGGAAAGGATAGTCACAAGTATGTATAAAGTAATTAGTTATTTCACAGACTTGCAAGACTTCAATCATCCTTACAAGGTGGGGGACGAGTTCCCTCGCCTTGGTTTAAAGGTATCGGACAAACGATTGGAAGAACTGGCAAGCAATAAGAATAAACAGGGTAAACCGCTTATTAAAAAAGTGGAAGAGCCTAAACAAGATGATTTTTCACAGAATATGAATCCGCCGGAAATCACAGAGGAAAGTGCGGAAGTGAAATACACCAAGACCGAAATCAACCGTATGTCAACCGCAGAACTCAAGGAAGTTGCAAAACTGAACGGAGTAGAGGATGCGGACGATATGACAGGCGGAGAATTGAAGAAAGTCTTGATTGATAAGTTTGGATTGTAGGAGTTGCGAATATGGAAACAATCGTTGAATTAACTGAATATGTGCGTGACAAGGCAAAAGATTATGCGACAGAAACAGGAGAAGCAATGGAAGCATTTCCGTTATCTATTGTGGACTTTGTTATTGAGCATATTTCACAGAATTGCCACTTTCCAAGTCACTTTACGGAGAAGAATATTGTTTCCGATTTGTCAAAAGGCAAAAACACTTTGGCTATGGCTTGTGTAGATGTGTATGCAAAAGCAGGAGCAGAAGGTCAGAAGTCGCACTCCGAAAATGGCGTATCAAGAAGTTATGATAGCAGTTGGATAAGCCCTAGTATTTATAGTGCTTTTCCCAACTATGTGACGATATTATAGTAGTCAGTGCGTGGGGTTGGCTTGACATAGACTTGTCTACTCCGCAGGGTAAAGTCTGTAATCGGTGGTGGGTAACAGACAAACGGAACTTGAAGAGGTAAAAATATGAAAGAAAGTGCATTTTTCACTATTTTAGGCGTGGTTGGTAGCACTATTGCATCGTTTTTTGGTGGATGGGACGCGGCATTGACTACGCTTTTAATTTTTATGGGAATTGACTATGTGACAGGGCTTGTTGTTGCAGGAGTATTCCATAAAAGCAAAAAGACAGAAAATGGTGCGCTTGAAAGTAGAGCAGGATGGAAAGGTCTTGTCCGAAAAGGTGCTAGTCTTTTGGTTGTGCTTGTAGCTTGCAGATTAGATGTTGTTATGGGTTCAAATTTTATCCGTGATGCGTGTGTAATTGCATTTGTTGCGAATGAAACCATTTCAATTATTGAAAATGTCGGTTTGATGGGCGTACCTGTTCCTTCTGTTATTACAAAAGCCATTTCTGTCTTGAAGTCCAAGGCGGAGGAAACAAGCAATGAGGACACTAAACAAGAATAAACAAAAGATGTACTACGCAACACTTGTCGATACTGTTCAAGAAGAATATATTGACGAAGATGGAAACAGATACCCTACTGGCGAGCCGAAAAACATTTATAGTGAAACTGTTGAGTTTTACGGCAATATTGCTATGAGCGGTGGCGAAGCAGAAGCACAAGAATTTGGCTTGAATTTAGCCGATTATGAAGCTGTTTTGCTTGTAGGTAAGAATACCTTACCTATAACAGAAACAAGTCTTATTTGGCACGTTACAGAGCCTACAAATGGTACTGACGGAAACACAGACGAGTATAGTGCCGATTACAGAATAGTCAAGATAAGCCCTAGTCTTAATTTTGACAAGTATGTACTCAAAAAGGTCGTGAAGTAATGGCAAAGAAAAAAATTTCTGTTGAATTTTCACAAAGAGGAATTGAGCAACTAAAGAGAGAGCTGTTAGATTACAAAGACACATTGCAATATAAAGTCGATTTGTTGGCAAAAACATTAGCTGAAACTGGTGTTGATGTGGCAAGAGCAAATGTTGCAAGGTTAGATGCAATTTTTACAGGCGAATTGATAGCGAGTATTCATACGGAATATGGTGGTAGTTCAAAAGGGACTGCCATTTTTTATATTGTAGCGGACAGTGAACACGCAATTTATGTGGAAATGGGGAGTGGGCTTATCGGAGCTTCAAAGCCATATCCGGGCAAACTTCCCGTTGTGTACGCACAAGGAAAGACGATACATCACACAAAGAATGGCAAGTACGGATGGTTTTACCAAGATGATAATGGTGATTGGTACTTTACAGAGGGTATGCCGTCAAGACCGTTTATGTACGAAACTTCGCTTGAAATCATGAAAAAAGTAGTAAGCGTCGCCAAGGATATTTTTAAAAAATAAGAGTAGGCACATGTCGTGAGACAGCAGTAAGTCCTGCTTTTTTTCTTATAGAAAAGGAGCAAGGATATGAAAAAGAACATATTAAACATTTCTTCCCAAGATTATGAAAAATTATATAATGTTTGGAAAAACATGAAAACAAGGTGCTATGACAAAAAGAGTGATAGATATTACGCTTACGGAGCAAGGGGTATAAGAATTTGCGACGAATGGCTTAATGATTTTCATTGTTTTGCCAAATGGGCTTATAAGAACGGGTGGAAAGTCGGTCTTTCTATTGAAAGAATGGATTTTAACGGGAACTATGACCCCCAAAACTGTTGTTTTATAACCATGAGAGAACAAGCGAGAAATAAAACCAGCAATGTGCTTGTATCTTACAACGGAGTAACAAAATGCGTGGCGGAATGGGCGGAGGAAATAGGCATAGATGCTAAAACCATATATGCAAGAATTTACAGAGGATGTTCTGACCCTAGCATTATTTTGTACGCCGGGGATTTAAAAGAATTAAGAAAGAGGGCGTAACGGATAATGAGTGATTGGTATATGATGATACCTCTTATGGTATTCACAAGGCTAAAGCAGAACTTTTCACAAACGATAAAACAAACATACAATATGACAGATAAGAACTTTTCAACCGTAGGTAGTAGCAATGCCCCTGCGGTTTTTCCTTTTGTATATTTGCAGACACTTCCGGCAACGGAAACTGGAAATGATTTAAGCGCAACATCGGTCAACGGAGCAGTATTCGGGTTTCAGATTGATGTGTATAGCAACAAATCACAATCGGATGCAAGAAAAGTTATGACGGAAGTATTACGGATAATGAAAACTATGCGTTTTGAAATCAATTCAATGCCTAGTTTTGAAAACACGCAAGACGTTCATCGAATGACTGCAAGAGTACGCAGAACAATGGGTATGAATGACAAATTGTAACAGTTGATTAAGAGCAGAAACGCTCTTTTTTTATTTTATGAAAGTGAGGTATAAGAGATATGGCACAGGCTGGTATTTCTACATTAGGTGTAAAATTATCTTATGGTATTGAAGCAACTGCCGGAGTTAAGCCTGCTGAGTTTAACGTAGTACACAGAATTAACTCAATCGGTGGTATTACCATTGAACCCGAAACCATTGACGCATCCGCATTGGAAGATACTGTAACACGTTCCGTTGCAGGTCGTGGTACATCCGCAGGAAACTTTACTGTTGGTGTAAACGTAACAAACGATACCATTGCAGAGTGGGAAACAGTTATTGCGGATTACAAAGAGGTTATGGATGATGGAAAACGTGTTTGGTGGCAGGTTTCTTCTCCGAGTTTGGAAAGAGCATATTTCATTGCTGCACAGCCCCCTCTTGAAATTCCCATGCCGGATATCGGACAGAATGAATTGCTAGTTGTTGAAATTCCTCTTACCATTGATGAGTTCCTTGGTATGCAGGCAAAGGTTGAACCTAACGACAGCAACCCTGAAATTGAGGAAGGCTAATTAGAAAAAGAAAACGTGTATAAGTGAGGGGGCGAAAGCCCTCTCCTTTCCACTATTATAGTGGGGAAAGGATTGATATATGATGGTATTAAAAGTAAAAGAAACAGAATATAAAATTAAATTTGGATATAACAGTTTTTGTGACACTGATTTAATGGATAGAACGAGTGATTTACTCAAACTTTTCAGCGGAGAAGGGGTTGAAACCGACGATGATGTGGTTGGAATGGGAAAAATTAGAGAACTTTTTTCTTGTGTCCGGGATTTGTTGTTTGTCGGAATGAAGAAATATAATCCGGTAAATACTGTTCAAGAGGTCGGAGATATTCTTGACGATTATCACGATGAAGGAACAGAAGAAGATAAAAGAGGAATTATTGATTTGTTTACAAAGTTGACAGAGGAGCTTATGAATGAGGGTTTTTTGAGAGACTTGATGGAGAAACTAGCAGATACTGCGGAAGAGGAACAGAAACTGCCCAAGGTTCCTCAAGACCACAAAAAGAAACAAAAGTAAAACCATACTCACAAGCAATATATGAGGATATACTTCCGCACTATTTAGCTATTGGTGTGACTTGGGAAAAATTTATGGATAGTTGCCCCAAGGAATTAAAACCCTATGAAGTTGCGTACAAAAACAAAATAAAAGAAATGGATGCCATGATGCACGCATGGTGGGGAACGTATGGATTATCCGCCGTTTCCGTTGCGGTTGAGCATTGTTTAGCTGGCAAAAAAGCAAAATCAGAGTTTGTAAAAACACCTCTATTGCAAACATCTGACGAAAAAACAAAAGAAAAATCATTGTCCGTTAAAGAGTTGGAGAAGAAAGCAGAAAATGTATTCTTACAACTCGGAATTATGGGCGCAAACTTTAATAATCAGAAACAAGGGCAGTAGAGTGTAACAGCCTACTGTCTTTTTTATGGTGGCAAAATTTATGACTGAAAGTATGAGAGGTGCATATCAGTAGGTCGTTGCCACCTTATTTTTTTATGAAAGTGAGGTGGTAAAATGCCGACTGAAATTGATTCCTTGCAGATCAGTATTAACGCAAAGGCGCAAACAGCAAATCGACAGATTGACGCATTGGTTGGTAGGCTTGATATTTTACAAAAATCTCTTGGAAAATTAAACGGCGGTAGTACAAATCTTGTTGGTGTAGCAAATGGTGTTGATAGACTTGGTAAAGCAATGCAAACCATGAACGCGGTTAAGACCGCAGACTTTACCAGATTAGCTTCAAATTTGGCTAAATTAGGCAATATAAATGTGTCAGCCTTAAATTCTACGGCTAGTTCGTTATCGCACCTTACAAGGTCTTTTAATAACATTGGTGCGGTATCGCAAAATGCGGTTCAAGTATCAGAATTGGCAAAAAACCTTGGAAAACTCGGCGGTAAATCTGTCACAAATGCGATTACAAACATACCGCAACTTGCAAACGCCTTAAAAAAACTTATGACAACACTTGCAAAAAGTCCGGTTGTAAGTCAAAACATTATACAAATGACAAATGCTCTTGCTAATTTGAGTGCGCAAAGCGGAAAAATTGGAAGAGTAACAAAGAGTATATCAACAAACTTAAATACGGCATCTTTTAGTGCAACAAAATCAGGTGTTAGATTCCGTTCTTTAGCTGCAATATTTGGTACGTTTTACGCAAATGCTTTCTTGTTTATTCGAGGAATAAAAGGAATATACAACGCTATTAACAGTACGGCAGATTATATCGAAGCATACAACTATTTCAATGTTGCGCTTGGAAAAATTGGTTCTGATTGGGCGGAGCAATACGAACAGTACGGATATGAAAGCGCAGAAGTTTACGCAGAAAGTTTCTCGCAAAGACTTCAAGAACGAATTAAAAAGATGTCCGGCTTAACAATCGAAGTTGATGCACAAGGAAAAGGTTTGTTGACTGCAAGCGGATTAAAAAATCTTGGCTTAAACATTCAAGAGGTAACACAATACGCTTCACAGTTGGCTAGTGTCACAAACTCTGTCGGGCAAATGGGCGAGGTTTCACTTGCTACGGCTAGTTCGTTGACAAAGTTGGGCGCAGACTTATCATCCTTGTTCAATATTAATTATGCCGATGTAATGAAAAATTTACAGTCTGGTCTCATCGGTCAATCAAGAGCGTTATATAAGTATGGTATTGACATCACAAATGCAACATTGCAAACACTTGCTTATGAGTTAGGTTTGACAAAATCCGTATCTGAAATGTCTCAAATGGAGAAGATGCAGTTGCGTCTTATAAAAATCTTGCGTGACAGCAAAATTTCGTGGGGTGATTTGTCTAATACAATCAATTCCCCCAGTAATATGATGCGACAGTTTGCTAACAATGCTAAAGAGTTAGGAATTGTATTCGGTCAGTTGTTTATTCCTTTATTGCAGAAAATAATGCCTATTCTTAATGGTGTTACTATTGCTTTGAAGAATCTCTTTGTCACTATTGCAACTCTTCTTGGCATAAATCTAAACTTAGACGATTTCGGTCAAGGATTTGCTGATTTAGGAGAAGATGCAGAAGATATTGCGGATGGCTATGGAAAGGCAACAAACGCAATTAAAAAGTTTAAGGGTCAATTACTTGGCATTGACGAATTAAACGTCTTAAATAGCGGAAACGACGCTTCAGGTGGTGCTGGCGGTGTTGCTCAAAACACTATTGATTTAACAAAAGATATATTAAAAGCAACGGAAGAATATGAAAAAGCATGGGAAGAAGCCTATGCAAAAATGAAAAACAAAGCAGAAGATATAGCTAAGAAAATTGACAAGATTTTAGAGCCTGTTAAAAATGTTTTTAGAGATTTGTTTAAGGGAGAATACTACAAGGCTGGAAAAGGATTCGGTACTATTTTTACCGATATTTTCAACTGGTTATCCGATGAAATCGAAAAGGTTGATTGGGATAAAATTGGAATGAACATAGGTAAATTTATTGCTGGAATAGATTGGATTAAAGTTTTAAATTCAGTCGGTAGGCTTATTTGGACGGCAATACAAGCCTCTTTGCGAGTATGGGCAGGTTCTTTTTCGACTGCACCTATTGAAACCGGATTATTTACGGCTTTTTCGTTATTAAACTTTACTCCGCTTGGAAAACTAATAGCAGGCAAGATTAGCACATCATTAGCCGCCGCATTAAAATCTGTTGGTGGAATTGGCGGTTTATTAACTTCTGACTTGGGCTTGATTTTTGGTGCGGGAACAGCAGCAGAAATAGGACTTACAATAGCGACTGGACTTGTTGGCGGAATAATAGCGGCAATAGTTGGGTTTGAAATCGGGAAAATCATTGGTAAGGCTTTGTTCCCGGAAGATATGGGGTATTACAATAATTTCAAATGGTTCGGTAAAGGTGGATTTTTCGGAACAATCTTTGAGGATTTAGAAACAACATTGTTTTCGGTAATAACGATGTGGAAAGATTTCAGCTTTATGGGTTTGCTTTTAAATGCAATTTTTGGCAAGGAAAATGTAGACCTTATCGACCAAAAAATACTTGATGCTTTTGGCAAGGATGGATTCAATGGAATATTTGATATGTTTGTTGAATCGCTCACCAAAATTAAAAACTATATCGGAGATTGGATTGACAAAAAGATTTTGCCTATGTTTACAAAAGAAAAATGGACTAACATTCTAAAAGGTTTTAAGGATGGATTTGTAAGCGTCTTTACTGGCGTAATAACGGTTGTTGTTGGAAGAATGAATAAATTTATAGAATCAATAGAAAAGATGATAAATTTAGGCATTTTAGCACTTAACAAATTGATTGAAAATATCAATCCGTTTGCTCCTTTACTGGATTTTGCCGGCATTGACATTAAAATCAAGGATGTGTCACTTGGAAGAATACCTATTCCGCAGTATAAATATGGCGGATTCCCGGAAGATGGTTTATTCATGGCAAATCGCGGAGAATTAGTCGGTAGGTTTAGCAATGGAAAAACCGCCGTGGCGAACAACGGGCAAATTATTGAAGGTATCGAGGGCGGTGTTGAAAGAGCAGTATCAAGAGTTTTAGCGCCTTACCTTGAAGATATTGCGCAAAATACAAGAGAAACAGCAAATAAAGACTTCTCTATTTCACGAAAGCAAGTATTTAATGCTGTTAGAGAAGAATCAAGAATTTTCAAAAAATCAACTGGCGCACCTGCGTTTAGTTAAGCGCAAAAGAGGGCATCGTTATGGTGTCCTCTTTTTTTGTATGGGAGAAAAAGAATGGCTTATCAAGGTTATTTATTAAAAGTAGGAAATACAAAGATTCCACACTCTTACATGAGGGCAGAGACATACAAAGCATTGTTAAGCACAAACGATTTGGATAGCTTCAGAGATGCAAACGGAAAATTGCACAGAAACGCTTTGGAGCATAAAGTTGGAAAAGTAGAATTTGAAACACCGCCACTTTTAACTGATACAGAAATGGCACAGTTTTTAAACTATTTTCAAAGCAATTACATTGATGCTGTTGAAAAGAATTTGTATGTGGAGTTTTATGTTCCCGAGTTGGACGATTACCTTACACAAAAGATGTATGTGCCTGACATTAACTTTACATTGTACTTTGCGGATGAAGAAAAGGTTCAATACAACCAAACAAGAATTGCGCTAATTGCGTATTAAGGGGGTGTAAAAATGCTTTATATACCCGAAGAAGTGAAAGATGTGCTCAAAAGGGATTCTGTAAGGAAGAATTTAAGAATTTCTTTTCCGAACGGAGAGCATGAAGATATAACAAATGATAATTTAATAGCAGAAAGCATGACTTTTACTGAAAGCATTTGCTCTAGGGATGATTTTCGACTTGGATTAACAGAAAGTCCAACGATTGAATTTGAAACATTTAATGTAGATAACATAAAAGGAGCAGAAATTGATGTTTCGATAGAAATTGATATTACAGATGCAGATTATGTTACCAAAACCGTCAAATTGTTTGACGGAAAAGGAAGTTTTCAGGTTGAAGCCGTTGAGGACATAATAATTGATTCTGATAAAGTAAACGCAAAAGCATATTTTGTTGAATCTCCCGACATTGAAGTGCCAATTATGCAAATTGGAAATGTAGAGGAAGAATCTTTTGAGGTAAAGTTTGTTGAATTGCCCGGACTTACAGTGTACGGAAAAATGGTGGAAATTATACTGATAAACGAATCAGATGATTCTATTGAAGAAGTGACAGTGCATTATCCAGTAGGAAACATAAGAGATGGCTTGCCATATCCGTATTATTCAATACCTATTGGCAGATTTATTGTGGAAGAGTGTCCTAGAGACGCGAAATTGCGCCAAAAGAGACAAGTTTCTGCAATAGGCAAAGGATTTGACCTTGAAAAAGTTTCTTTGCTAGAAAAGGCAAAACGGCAAGCATTGATTGGCGGTGAATACTCTTTTTCAATTCCGCATTACGCAGCTTGCAATGTCGGACTTGTTGATGAAAGCACAGTCGAATGGAGCAAAGTTAGAACAACGACTGAAACAGCATCCACAATATCAGTAACGCAAGGATATGGTTCGAGTAGGGAAATGATTTATGCGTCCGTAGAATATGCCGTTTACAATGTGGAAGATTACTTTAGATACATTTATAAGATAAGTAATTCCGCAACGCAAAATGACATTAAAAACCTGCTTGACGGTGCATTAAATTACATTATAGAGCACTTGGATTATTATAATTTGTGGGGTGGAGTTATATCTATTTTTGAATCACAATTAACCTCATTCCTTTATCCAAAAGTTGTTTCAAACGTTTTCGGCGAGGTGTTGCTTAACGATGGTACGGAATATATTAGTCCTTATTTGTCCGATAGTATCGCAGATTACACGTTTTCTATAAAAGTACCGAAAAACATTACTTTCCATTACGGCACAGAATTTGAAGAGATATCATCACTTGTTTATGCGGAATATAGCGGTGTTATTGAAGAATCAAGAATTGATGTTGGTGTAAATTATCCTGATTACGTCATTGATGAATACAAAGGCGAAGAGATTGATTTTAGACCAATATTTGAATCGTATGTGGAGTTGTTGGGAAAATTCGGAAAGCATAACAGATACGGAAAATTTGTATATCACTCTATCAATAGTGGTTTTGCATTATATCCAAGTGAAACCCTTTATCCGTCCGACACATTATATCCAACAGAATCCCCTGGCACACTTGAAAGACAAGATTTTGTTGATTTGTGGTTTGATGATGTACAAATGTTGCCTTACGGAAAAGTGGTCGCAAAATACAATGTAGGAGATACGTTACAAGAAATATCAGTAAATATTGTAAAAGAATATGCTTATACCGAACCAGTTGAGATAGGCACTTATAATATTGCTGGAAAAACTGTATCAGCAAGCGTAAGTGGAATTACTGGAAATTCAATCTATATCGAAAGTGATATGCCTATCAAGAGCATAGATATTTCTTTTGAAAATTCAAGAGAAAACATACCTTGCGAAGAAGGACAGACAAGCGTTGAGTGGTCTGGAAATGTAGAGAGCATCACTTCAATTACAGTAAATCTCCAAACAGCAACAACGTATAGCGGAAATGTAACAATCGTAAGTTATAGCAAATCAGAGGTTTATTATTCACCCACAGAAAGTAGGGAATACAGAATTGAAGATAATGTTATTCTGACTACGCAAAACTGGACGGCAGAAGATGTTAGTGATGCGCTTAAATATTTGTCAAATGGCATAAAAGACGTTGTTTATGTACCGACAACACTTACTGCTAAAGGTATGCCGTATATTGAAGCTGGCGATAGTGTATGGATTGATGATGCAGAACTTGGATTGCAAACCATTGTTATGCGCAGAACATTAAGCGGTATTCAGTCACTCATGGATGATATAGAAAGCAAAGGGTAGAGGTGGAAAATATGTTTTATAGAGAAAAAGCATACACAAGAATAAATTGGAAAAACAGACCGAATTTGTCAACACCTTTAGGTGCTAAAAATTTAAACAAGATGGATGCGACTATTAATGAACTTGACGATAGGATTATTGAAGTAAGTTCAGAGGTGGAAAGGGACAGATTAAATATAGGTCTTATGTCGGGCAAAGTAAATGCATTGGAAGAAGATGTTGCCGACAACTCATTACAAATAGAGGTAACAACAGCCCGTGTTGATAGCTTGCTTGAAGACATTCAAGGTGTGGCAGAAGATGTAAACGGATTAAAGATTGTCAACACAGCAAGCGGAACAACAGCCTATATGGATGATGCAAGCAACATGGGGCTTGAAGGAATTGATTTCTTTGGGGAAAGCGAGCAGTTGCAGACCACAGGAAAGAATGAGTTGCAGAATACAGCAACGTCACGAACTGTAAATGGAGTTTCTTTTATAGTAAATGCTGACAAAAGTGTAACAGTAAACGGAACTGCAACAAGTCAAGCAGTATTCAGAATTGGAAGCATTAATGCTATAAAAGGAAAAGCATACGGATTGTCGGGTTGCCCTAGCGGTGGTTCAATTTCTACTTATTATCTTGATATGTCTAACCAAGTAGACCAAGCGACCAAAGATACTGGAAACGGTGGAGTATTAACCATAACTTCTAGTAGTTTAACATATTATGCTGACATTTTTATCACAGAAGGCACAACAATAAACAACCTGACATTCAAGCCCATGATTCGTGATGCATCAATCACAGACGCAACCTATGAACCCTACACAGGTGGTAAAGCAAGCCCTTCACCCGATTATCTTCAACCGATTGAAAGCACAGTTGTGAATAGGGTTGATGTAATGAGAAAGAATATCTGTGGAGAACTGATTGAGGGTAAGGTTATCGACTATCTAAGCGGTACAGCTGTATCCAATACAAACTATGCTTGTACTGATTTTGTAAGAG
>JAZNTA010000155.1:0-2054 GCA_045591525.1 Acutalibacteraceae bacterium
TGTTCTTGTAAATAACTCCGGTGCAATCAAGCTCTATGAAAAACTCGGTTTTATCCCCAAAGCACAGGAAATGTATTGTAAATTATAATCAGGAGTAAATATGACAAACCAAGAAATATTACAAATTGCATTACAGCAATCCGCGTATGACTGCAACTGCAACGCAGAGGATTTTCTTTCGTATGAAAACAAGGTTGTTTTATCACAGAAGAATGAAAAAGCAAGGGTGTATGTGCCCTTGCCGCTTGAGTGTGATTTAGTATCATACGGAAACAATATTGTCGCTCAGGTCAGTCCGAGAATGAAAGAAACCGTTGAGTGGTACATTGGCAACTATGCCATTGAGCATTGCTTTGAAGCACCCAATGTTATTGCACTCAACGAGAAGCTGGCAGAATTCGGATATAAAGTCTGCTTTATGGCGGAATACTTCCTGCCCGATGTCAACGCACTTAAAGAACTGCCCTGCAATTATGAAATAAGAGTTTTACAGCCCGAAGAATTTGAACAATATTACACCGCCGAGTGGGGCAACGCTTTGTGCAAAAGCCGAAAACATCTTGATAAACTTGCTGTCGGTGCGTTTGATAACGGCAAACTCATAGGACTTGCAGGCTGTTCGGCTGATTGTGAAACGATGTATCAAATTGGCGTCGATGTTCTACCTGAATACAGACGAAAAGGTGTTGCATCCGCAATCACAAGCAAGCTTGCCATTGAAATATTGAAACTCGGCAAAGTACCGTTCTACTGTGCTGCATGGTCGAATATCAAATCTGTCCGCAATGCTATCAGAAGCGGATTCAGACCAGCGTGGGTTGAACTGACAGCAAGAAACAGCGGATTTGTTGATGAAATGAACAAGTAAGAAGGTGTTGCTTATGACAAAAGTCTTTTTAATCTGCGGCAAAATCTGCTGCGGTAAAACTACATACGCAAATAAAATCTGTGCTGAAAACAATGCCGTATTACTCTCGGTTGATGAAATAACGCTTGCTCTTTTCGGGCAGCATTGCGGTGATAAACACGATGAATATGTGGAAAAAACTGAGAAATATCTGTTAAATAAATCTTTGGAACTAATCAAGAACAATATCAATGTTGTTCTCGACTGGGGCTTTTGGACAAAAGCAGAACGAGAGTCTGCAAAAGGATTTTATAAGTCCCGTAATATCGAATGTGAGCTTCATTACATTGATATAAGCGATGAAACATGGAAATCTCGTCTATATAAGAGAAACAACGCTGTGCTTGCAAACGAAACAAGTGCTTATTATGTCGACGATAACCTCGCCGCAAAATTCGCTTCAATATTTGAAGTGCCAAGTGAAGATGAGATTGATGTTATTTATAAAGGTGACACAGATGGAATTTGATGAGTTTATAAAGCTGAGGGATATTAAAATCAGAGATAATGAACATTTGAGGGTTATTAAGTGTTTTTATCCTTATCTCCGTAGTGTTTCCGGTGATGAACAATTACTGCCATCACTTATTGGAAATATTTTAGGTGTTGATTTATCGAATGTTACAGTTGAAACCGCCTGCTTTAACGGTGTAAATGACGGTAGTCAGCCACCTTATGACAATGTTGACCTATATATAAAATTCAATAACGATATAAAAGTTTTTGTTTACGGCAAAAAACTTGAACATCTTGATGAATCAAAAGAAAATAAGTATGTGATATGTTTGCTTGCAAATGAAATTAAAAGCAATGTTATAAAAACAGGAAACAATTATATCTATATCAAATAATTTTGAAGAAAAATCAAGGTAAAATGATAGACAGAAGTATCCCGTATTATAATTTGATTTTAAAATGCAATGAAATTTGCATAACACCAGTTTTGTTACCTGAAGGATACAGCTTTAAGACGTATAATAAAGGTGACGAAAAACATTGGGCAGAGCTTGAATATGAAATCGGTGATTTTTCATCCGTTGAAGAAGCTGAAACATATTTCAGAAGAAATTACTGCAAACAAATTGATGAACTGAAAAAGCGTTGTGTTTTTGTTGTGGACGATAAAGGTAATGTTGTAGGCTCCTGT
>JAZNTA010000156.1:0-1874 GCA_045591525.1 Acutalibacteraceae bacterium
AGTAAAAGAAGGCGAAAACATTGAAAAGGCCTTGAAGAAGTTTAAGAGAAAATTCGAAAAGACAGGTGTTGTAAAGGAATTGAGAGCTAGACAACAGTTCGACAAGCCATCTGTATTGAACAGATTGAAAAGAGAACGTGCTGTCTATGTACAGAAGCTCCAACAAGTAGAAGATTAATTTTTTACGCGAACTTTTTGAATAATTGAATTCTTTTTCATATATTCGTTGCATAAATCTATGATGTAACGTTTTTTATGTTGATAGAATCTTTTTTGGACTACCTTCGTCTTGAACGGAACTATTCGGAAAGGACTATTGTTTCTTACCAGACGGATCTGAGAGAGTTCGAAGGCTACCTTAAAAAGACAGAGTCGGGATTAGATTGGAAGAAGGTACATGCAGATCATGTTCGTAATTGGATGGTTCATCTGATGGAAGATGGTAAGGCATCGACTTCTGTAAATCGGAAACTGAGCTCATTGCGTTCTTTTTATCGTTTTCTGCTTAGGAAGAAGGAAGTAACGGTAAATCCGATGTTAAAAGTTGTCGGACCAAAGAAGAAGAAACCGTTGCCATTCTTTGTGAGGGAAAAAGATATGAACTGGTTGCTTGATGAGATTCCTTTCGGGGAAGGCTTTGAAGGCTGTAGAGACCGGACGATTCTTGAAGTGTTTTATGCGACTGGCATGCGACTTTCGGAATTGATAGGACTTAATGATGTGGATGTTGACTTTTCGACGAAGTTGGTTAAGGTGACAGGGAAGAGAAATAAGCAAAGGTTGATTCCTTTCGGAAAAGAATTGGAGGAAAATCTGAACTTATATATTAAGGTAAGAAATGAAGCATTTCCTGACGGCACGGAATGTTTTTTTGTTCTGAAGAATGGAAAACGAATGTATCCGATGGAAGTTTATAGATTAGTGAAACGGAACCTCTCCAAGGTTGTATCGCTAAAGAAGCGAAGTCCACATGTGCTGAGGCATACATTTGCAACAGCTATGCTGAATGATCATGCGGAGCTGCAGTCTGTAAAAGAACTGTTAGGGCATGAAAGTTTAGTGACGACGGAAGTCTATACGCATACAACTTTTGAGGAACTTAAAAAAGTTTATGAACAAGCTCATCCAAGAGCGTAAAGAAAAGGAGGTATTTATGGAAGTAAGAATTCAAGCGATTCATTTTGATGCATCTGAAAAACTTCAGGACTTTATCCAGAAGAAGGTTGCCAAATTAGAAAAGTTTTGCGATGATATAAAGAAAGTGGAGGTGTCATTAAAGGTAGTAAAGCCTGAAACTGCAATGAATAAGGAGGCCGGTATCAAGGTCTTAGCATTGAACGGTGAGTTTTTTGCAGAAAAGGTGAGTGATACATTTGAAGAATCCGTGGATGTTTGCGTAGATGCATTGTCCAAACAATTGATTAAAGCAAAGGAAAAACTTCACGGCAAATAAAAAAAAGTCTAAAAGTTTTTGCGATTAAAAATAAATGTCTAACTTTGCAGCCGCTTAGCCCGACAAGGGTGCGGCTGTAAAGTTGAACAAGCCTCTTTAGCTCAGTTGGCCAGAGCACGTGATTTGTAATCTCGGGGTCGTTGGTTCGAATCCGACAAGAGGCTCAAAAAAAGAAAAGTTCTTTGAATAAATGTTGGGCAAATACCAGAGTGGCCAAATGGGGCAGACTGTAAATCTGCTGGCTTACGCCTTCGGTGGTTCGAATCCATCTTTGCCCACGATTCTTGCTGTTATAGCTCAGTGGTAGAGCACTTCCTTGGTAAGGAAGAGGTCACGAGTTCAAATCTCGTTAACAGCTCTTGATACGAAAAGCTGATTATTAATCAAATAAACAAATAAATTTTAAAGCTATGGCTAAAGA
>JAZNTA010000157.1:0-2685 GCA_045591525.1 Acutalibacteraceae bacterium
TAGAATTCGTCACCAGCTACAATTGAAAATGCTTTATTATCCGGATTTACATACTTTCCCATGTGACACAGCCTCCCCTGCATTTGCTATACAACTATTATATCATGTTTTATGTTTAAAATCAAGTATTCATTCTTTCACGTTAGTGTCAAGCAAAAGTAGGCAAGGATATGAAAAATCGTCACAATGCATAAAATCAGAAATTCAAATTAGTAAAAGGCTTACAAGAAGAAATATTTTTTAACCATTTCATATTAGGTGGGATGGAAATATTCCTTGTGAATTCATAACCTTTACCGTCTTTTTTAGGAGCTTTTGCCGCTGATAAAGGAGGAACAAAGTATTCAGAATCATTGATAGCTCTTGGTTCAGATGTTACATTCACAGAGTAATGCTTGCAAAGCAATGCAGCAAGTCTGTTACCGCCCGCAACACTCCAGCAGGCACGTCTGCCTTTCATTCTGTTGCCGATAATAGTAAACACATTACCTTCCATACTGCCAAGATTAGCGTGAAAAATTTCACCCGGTTTGCGTGTTGGTGGAATAGATATTCCTCTATCACGATAGCCTGCAAGAGCTTCCTTGTTTTCCGAATAATAGCGATAAAGCTCTTGAAGCTTTGCTTTTTCACGCTCATCTTCGGATGAATTGATATATGCTTCTATACAAACCAGAAGTTCGTCAAATCTATCCTGAAAAAGAAAATTGCGAAGATTTTCAGCTATTTCCTTATCACTGACACATTCGGTAATTTTCTTGTTTCTATGGAATTTATCAAGCACACAGATACATTCACAGCTATTGTCTTTCTGAATCCAATTTGCTCCGTCACCATTTTTCACACGAAGCTCAATCTCATCTGTATTGTAAACAGAAGCAATAACATTTTCCTTGTGCTTTCTGAAAGCAGCTGCTGTTTCAAAGCTTGCATAGGCTACTTTGTTATCAAGTTCTTTGCGGATTTTTCCGCCTTTTTGTGTCTGATGAAGTACTCCGTCATATGCGATACCTATCTTCATTTCCTTTGATTTTCCATACTTTTTTCTATCTTCACCCTGAAGATTAAGCCAATCTCCGTCTGCTTCTTCATAAAGAATTTTACTTTCAATGCTTCCGATTGGAGCTGCATTATTATATTCTTCAATCTGCTTTTCTCCCATACTTTGCACTATGTTCCATACAGCCTGATGTGTGATATCAAGTCCTGTATTTTCAGATATTGATTTAGCTGTTTCTCGGAATGATTGATTGCAAATCATATCTTCGATACTCTTGCATATCACCTCGTCATAAAGCCCGACAGATTGAGGAGAAATGGCTTCATCGAGAAGAAAAATATGTTTGTTTTCAATTGTATCATAATATATACGGCGACTATACTCAATCGTTCCAAGTTTAGTTTTAACAGCTGTTTGCCGACTGCCCTTGTTTCTGTATCGTTTCCTGTCACGTTCATGCATCAGCTTTTCATCAAGATTTTCAAGCTGTTCTTTTACAATTAATTTTCCGCATTCAAGTACTGTTTTGAATGTTTTTTCTACAAAATCAGAAAAATTTTCAATTTCACTATTGCCAAATTCAAATTTATATGTTATACTCATTATATGGTCACTCGCTTTCTATGTTTTCTGTCAATTACATTTTAGCACATTGTGACCTAAAGAGCAACTGTTTTTTCAGCTGCTCTTTTTTATTTTCTCTCTGCCTACTTTTATTTTACACTAAGCTACCGAATTGTGCGGAATTGACCTGAAATCATTTCTAGATAACCAGATTATAAATTACCCGAGCGATTGTTAAAGCTGTTTCCCGAAAGAGAAATCGGGTCTCACAGAGTGAAACCCGAAATTCGCCTAGCGTTTAACAGATGATAAGATTGAATTTGAAATTATGGAAGGTATCCGCAATACGTCTTAAAAGCTAAAAGCCATGCAGTCAATAAAACTGCATGGCTTTTACTTGCTCAATCGGTTTGATATGAATATTCCCTATCGCAAACACGATTTTGCGTGGTTTTTGCGTATCTGGAGTCGGATTAATTAGAATGAAATAAAGTTAAAATAAAAAAATATATTTCGAACTATTGACAAATCTATTTTCATCTGGTATAATTATATTGTTGTCAAGAACAAATCAAATAAATGTAGGGGTATAGCTCAGTTGGTAGAGCAGCGGTCTCCAAAACCGCGTGCCGAGGGTTCAAGTCCTTCTGCCCCTGCCAAATCATTAAAGCCTGTATTTCGAGAAAACACCGAAATACAGGCTTTTTTCTTGCTTAGATGAAACAGTTTCAACTGCAATTTTGCAGTTGTGTGTGCAGCAAAAACAGGCGAAATGCACACGATATGCACACGATGTGCACACGACGAAAGGCAGTATAACGATACGAAAGAAGCCAGCTCCCGCGAGGGAGCTGCTGTTCTTATAGTTGCAATGAATTAACCCTGTTCTATATATTTCCAAATATAACCTCCTGCTGTTTTTCTCTTACCGCTACAAACTCTTGATATTTGCCCATGTCCTATACCTGTTTGTTTTTCAGCTTCCATTAGACTACTATATTCTGCAATCACTTTGTAATCCAATGATAGTTGAATGACTCTATGTGATAATGCTTGAGCCGTATTCTTTTTTGAACATTTTGGGCATCTCGTGTTCTGGTTGTTTCTATTGGAAACAGACG
>JAZNTA010000158.1:0-4235 GCA_045591525.1 Acutalibacteraceae bacterium
GTGAAGCGGTTTATTACATCAAAACAGTTTAAAATAGTTTTTATCGAATTCAATCAGCCCTTCGTCACGCATTTTGCACAGTTCATTTGACATCGCACTGCGGTCAACGGACAAAAAATCCGCAAGTTGCTGACGGTTAAACGGTATTGTGAAATTTGAGCTGTTTTGCTTTTTGGATTCTTCAGATAAATAAGAAATCAACTTTTCTCGTGTAGTTCGTTTGGACATATGACCAAGCTTCTGCACGAGTTTTCTGTTTTTATCGGATATTGCAAAAAACATATTCTGCACAATCATATAATGAAAGCGGCATCCCGAAGAACAGGTTGTAATAATCTTTCTGACATCAAAGAAAATAACGGTGCTGTTTTCCGTTGCAACAACATCATTTAATAATGCTCCGCTTTCGGGTGCAACATAGGCTTCGCCGAACATTTCTCCAACAGCAACCTGACCGAGAATGCTTCGGTTACCCCAATAGTCATCCTTCTGAATATGCAGATTCCCTTCGACAAGCACAATAATATCACTCAAGTGCTCGCCCTGACGCAACACATATTCTCCTTTTTTGTAGTTATATAACCTTGCACCGAGGCAGGAAAGCATAGCGGATATTTCGTCATCGCCAACACCTGCAAACAGCTTTGTTCTTTTAAGAATATGAATATAGTTTTTCATAAAACTTCTCTTTCTGTTGTAAATACAACCGTAACGTTATAATTATTGTACTATAATTAAGTCACAAAAGCAAGTGAGGAGAGTTTTTATGATAAGAAAAATAATTAAAATTGATGAAGATAAATGCAACGGCTGCGGTGCTTGTGCTGCAGCCTGTCACGAAGGTGCAATTGAAATGATTAACGGAAAAGCAAAGCTGACCCGTGAAGATTACTGTGACGGTCTTGGCGATTGTCTTCCCGCTTGTCCGACAGACGCAATAACTTTTGAAGAAAGAGAAGCTCCTGCTTATAATGAAGCTGCCGTTCTTGCGGCAAAGGCAAAGAAAACACCGCAAAATCTTCCTTGCGGTTGTCCCGGAACGCAATCCAGAGCTATCAACAGAGAAAGCCATGATCCCGGTGCATATTACACACCCGTTAGCAGTCAGCTTGCACAGTGGCCCGTGCAGATTAAGCTTGTTCCTGTAAACGCACCTTACTTTGATAATGCAAATCTTTTGGTGGCGGCTGATTGCACCGCTTTCGCTTACGGTAATTTCCATAATGAGTTTATCCGTAATCACGTAACACTCATAGGCTGCCCCAAGCTTGATGAGGGAGACTATGCCGAAAAACTGACCGCTATTATCGCAAACAACAATATCAAGAGTGTTACTGTAGTCAGAATGGAGGTTCCTTGTTGCGGAGGAATTGAGTTTGCGGTTAAGAAAGCATTGCAGGCAAGCGAAAAATTCATTCCTTGGAGAGTGGTTACAATTTCGACGGATGGCAGGATTTTGGATTGACGGTGTTCAAATGAACAACATTAAATCGGAAATCGCAAGAGTTGAAAAAGTCATTGCAGAAACCAAGTCACCCTATCTCAAAAAGGATTATGAAAAATATCTGAAAAAGCTTCGAAATAAACAAAAGCAGCGTATTATCGGAACAAATTCCAATTGCTGAATTAAATAAACCAAGGGAACAAACCGACTTTTTAGCCGGATTGTTCCCTATTTTTATGCTCCTATAAACTTTTAAGTATTTCTTTAAACTCATCGGTATCACGTACCAAATCAAATTCATCGTGAATCAGCCACTTATCACGGAGAATTTCGCAAAGAGGACGGGTATCTGAGGTTTCAAAATCGAGCTTTCTTTCTGTAATCTCACCAACCAAAACCGTACTGTATTTCTGCTCATCGGGTCTGTTGTCAAAAGCCTTTGCTTCATCAACAGCTAAATACAGATGCTTATACATATTATCATAATCACCCATAAGAGCATATCTTTTGGCTATGTCAAAGTCAAGCCACACATCTCCCCAAGAGTTTTTCGGACGATTACCGTCGAGAATCAGCTTTTCCAAATCAAAAATTTTTGTTATGGCAATGTACTCGGTTTCAACATCAACAACATCCGCATCAGCTAAAAGCCAAATAAAAGATTTTAAAAATTCATAGCTTTGCTTTATTGCATCTCTTAAAAAAGGCAGTTTTTCATTTTTCTCCAACGCCCACCACATTTGTCTTTCTTTACAAAGCTCCATTGAGGGGAAAGTTTCATAAATCTTTTTTCCCATTTCTTTTCTTCCGTGGAGAATATGATTAAATGCCAATCTCGATGCCGCTTCAAGCCTAAGATTAATGTCAGGACAATACTTCATAATTCTTTCGCCCAAAGCCGTTATCTCTGCATCATACTTCGCCATATTTTCTTCCCATTCGGGGATATTGCCGTCATCATCGCCTGAAGCAAAAAGGGCATACATCAGCTTGTCAAGAAGAACATAACTGTTTGGATATTCTTTTACGCCTTCACGGGCAATTGCAATGCACTCATTAAGTTCACCTTTACTGATTGCAAGCTGAAAACGCTCAAGATATTTTTCGATGTTTTCTTTTTCTGTTATCTCATCTATGCCCATAAGTTTATCGGTTGATATACCGAAAAACGCTGCGATAGTCGGAATAAGCTCAATATCGGGATAGCAAGAATTATTTTCCCAACGGGACACAGATTGGCACGACACCCCAAGTACCTCAGCAAACTCCTCCTGTGTTATTTCTCTTTCTTTCCTTAATCTCTTTATGGTTTCGCCTATATTAAGTTTCATAATAAAACCTCTCTTTCATAATTGAAAGTGCGCTCTTTCTAAATATATTGTGACACATCGCAATCAAAGTTTCAATATCACGTTGAGAGAGTTTTTTTCAACAATGTAGTGAAAATGTGACTGTATGAATAACAAATTCTAATTCGTCGAAACAAATAGTTAAGGGAACAAACCGTATTTTTACAGTTTGTCCCCTTTTTTTATGCCTCTATAAACTTTTGCTTCAGCTTTGCAAGCCTTTTGCCGACTGCACTGTGAGTTTTAAAACCCATCTTCTCCGCTATTTCGGCTTGTGTCATATTGTTCATCGAATACATCAGAATGGTTTGGTCTTCCTCGCTCAGACTTCCCCAGAAATTCGCAAACCTTTCGTTTACAAAAACAATCTCGCTCACATCTTCCGCATAGGCGGTCTGTTCATCAATTTCATCTACCGATTCAACCGTAACCTTTGCCCGGCTGTGATTCCACTTGCGGTCAAAATCCGCCGCAGGAAAATTCTGCTGCTTGTGGCTGAAATCCTCGTGTGCCGGCACACTCTGAACAATGCCCGCAAGCTCACTAAACTGCACAGTCTCCAAAGCGGTATCTATACTTTGGGTTAAAAGCTCATCCGCCTTTTCAGTATTACCGAAAGTCGATGAAAACTGCTCAATGATTTGTGCTACACCATCGGGATTTTCACAAATCAGCTTGTAAACTGCTTCACTGACAACCTGAGATGTACCGTTTCTCAAAAGCATAAGCGGATTCTCGTTTTTATCATAGCAGGATATGTGACCTCTCAGCCCCTTCTCTCTTGCAAGTTCGTCCCATTTCTCATTAAAAGTCGAAGCTATATATGCTATCCCGGCATTGTCCTCGTGGTCAAGCTCACCTTCGCCGTAAACCTGCAAAGTTGTAAAATCGTGAGTCTTAAAAAACTCACACAGCTCACCCATCGTCGGCAGCCTGTCTGCATCAAACCAAGTATTATCGTCCTTATACATTCAACATCCTATCCTTTACCATAAATTACACAAACATTATATAGAACATTTGTTCTATTGTCAAGATAGATTTTGTTGGTGTTTATGCATAAGTAAAATGTCGTTTATTTGTGCAAAAGATAGAAGTTTGTAAAATCTGAAAATTCTTGCGTAACATTTTGCAATTTTCGTCATATATATTTAGATACATTTTTAATGCAAAAAACTCATCGTTCAATAAAAATCATAATTTTTCCCTATAAATCGGCAAAAATCATTGATAACTCCTCGCCTATATGTTATATTTATTATGTATTTTTATACCTTATGAAAGCGAGGACACAAAAATGGATTCTAATGTTGAACGTTGGTATTCGATGAAAGAGATTTGTGAACATCTCGGTGTAAGCCGTGACACTGTTCTTATCTGGATTGAAAAGCGTAATATGCCCGCCGTCAAGATGGGCCGCCTTTGGAAATTCAAAGTCAGCG
>JAZNTA010000159.1:0-13347 GCA_045591525.1 Acutalibacteraceae bacterium
CGGTGTCCTGCTGATGAAAAGACAAATCGAGAGGATACAAAAAATCTTCTTCGTGACCTTGAAAAAAAATATCCTGCATTAAGACAGAAAATTATTGGTGGTATGCAGAGAGGTAATATCAGCGGTTGGGGAATAAATGAAGTAAAAAGTAATAGTGAAGAGTGAAGAAGTTTCTTTGACAATACTATTAATATATGATAAAATATACATTAAACTATTTTGATTTCTAATTGGAGATGATATATATGAAATATGTTGTTGTTTTGTATGACGGAATGGCTGACTATCCCGTTCCGCAGTTTGATGGCAAGACACCTATGATGCTTGCTAAAAAGCCTAATTTTGACGGTCTAGCTAAAAAAGGTACAGTTGGTCTTGTAAAAACTGTTCCTGACGGGATGAAACCGGGTAGCGACGTTGCTAATATGAGTGTTATGGGATTTGACCCATCAATATACTACACCGGCAGAAGTCCTCTTGAGGCTGCAAGTATCGGTGTTGACCTTAAAGATACTGATGTTACACTCCGTTGCAACATTGTTACTCTTTCTGATGAAGAAAATTATGCTGACAAAACAATGGTTGACTACTGTGCAGATGATATTTCAACTGCTGAAGCAGAAAAAATTATTGAAACAGTACAGGAACATTTCGGTAATGACCTTTACAAGTTTTTCAGTGGTGTAAGCTATCGTCATTGTCTTGTGTGGAACAATGGTACAACTGACCTTGGCAATATGACACCACCACACGATATTTCAGGCAGAGTTGTTGGTGAATATCTTTCAACAAGTGAAAATGCAAAAGACCTTATCAGAATGATGAAAGAAAGCTATGACTTACTTAAAGACCACCCCGTAAACCTTGAAAGAATCAAGAACGGTAAGCGTCCTGCAAACTCAATCTGGCTTTGGGGCGAGGGCAAAAAGCCTGCACTCTCACCTTTTGAAGAATTATACGGCATCAAGGGTGCTGTAATTTCAGCGGTTGACTTGCTTAAAGGTATCGGCAAATGTGCTAAAATGGAAACACCCGATGTAGAGGGTGCAACAGGTTACATAGACACAAACTTTGAGGGCAAAGCAGAATGCGCTATTGAAGAGCTTAAAACCAAAGACTTTGTTTATATTCATATTGAAGCTCCTGATGAATGCGGTCACAGAAACGAGCCCGAAAACAAAGTTAAAGCAATTGAAATGATTGATGAAAGAGTCCTTGCAAAAGTTCTTCCTGAGCTCGATAAATATGATGATTACAAGGTTATGGTACTCCCCGACCACCCCACACCCATTGTCACAATGACTCACGCAGGCGATGCAGTTCCTTATCTGATTTATCAGAAATCAAAGGCAAGTGACAACGGCATTGAAAGCTTCACAGAGAACACTGCTAAAGAAGCAGGAAACTATGTTGAAGTTGGTTACACACTTATGGATAGTTTTATTAATGACTAATTATTAAATCCGTACATACTATTGTGGTATGTACGGATAATTTATTTCTTCATTTCCTATGTAATAGGTATCCGGAACTGTGCCGACGATTATTGTTTCAACAAGAATAACCGTTTCATCAACGCTTTCATTCAAACGACAAAGTCCCATATAAGCGTGAGCAGAGGCTTTAACCTCAAGGTAAATTGTATGACGGGTCTGATTAATACCTGCGCTTTCAAATTTTGAAACAATATCAGTTACTGCAAAGCCGTAAATAGTTGCACGGACATTGATATTAAATCCCCTGCCGTTAAAAAAGGAGCCACCAATTAAAGAGCCTATGGGAATGGGAACAACCGTTTTATCAAACTTAGAAAGCCTGTCGGAGCAACCATCAGATAAATCTGCTTTATAGCCGTTTATATATGTGTTATTGAGGGTTAAGGCGGCAATTGTACCATCGGGATTTCTTTCAATATTAACCATTTTGCCATATTTAACCCCGAGCTCATCCACCATATCATTAACCGCACCATCAACCACATTGGAAAGAGAATTTTTCAGAGCATTACCCCCTACCGTTTCAATAATTGGTCTTATTTTCATATCGGCAAGAACGCAGATTATAACAAGAACTAAAAATATTGAAGCAACTCTGAAACCTATAGTATTCCGTCTTTTGCGAAAGTGAAATCTTTTAGCAATAATGGGCGGGGGTCTTTTTAACCTTGGCTTAAAATACATTTTTATCATACAATTCACCAATACATTATATGATACCTTGTAAAAAAATCCACCTCAGAAAGAGGTGGATTTTTCTCATAAATTATCAAGTGTCTGTTCATAAGCAGGAATAAATTCATTCAAGAACACATCTGCTTCGGGCACATTCATTTTTTTGATGCGTTTTAAAGTGGATTTTTCTGCCTCTTTAAATTCGGTGTTACCTGCCTTACGCTCTTCAATACATTTAATCAGAGCGCTTAATCTATCAGCAGCTTTAATAAGAATTAGTAATTCTTCATCTTCATTTTCACCTGTCAAAAGGCTATCAAAAGCTTCTCTCAAATCCTCCGGAAGTTTACCCAGAAGTTTTTCATTAGCAGAATCTTCAACTGCTTTAAAAGCAACTAAAATATCATCATTCTGATATTTTACAGGGGTAGGCATATCACCTGTTATAATTTCGTGGGCATCGTGATAAAGACCTAAAACCGCTGCTCTGTCGGGGTTATAAGCTTTGCCGAAACGCTTGTTACCGATAACTGCAAGAGCATGGGCAATGACAGCCACTTCTTTTGAATGACTGTCAAGGCTTTCTCTGTCGGTATTACGCATTAATGCCCAGCGGTCGATGTATTTCATTCTTGAAATCATCGCAAAAAAGCTGTAGTTCATAATATTTTCCTTATTTCAATTTTACTTTGAATGTTTTAATTTCGAAAGGCTTGAATGTTGCAGTTAATGTATTGTCAGTATAAGCAACTGCTTCATCCTCTTCTTCCATAAGGTTACATTCTGTTGCACTTTCAATTGCGTTGCAGAATGTAAGAGTTACGGGAGTTTTGCTGTTCCATGTTTCATAAGCACGAACAATGATATTATCGCTATCCTCTGCCACCTTAACTGTTTCTATAACAACATTCTCTTTATCGCAGGAAACAAGAGAATATTCGGGTGCAAGTGTGCCTTTCTGTGCTTTTGCAGGAATTGCATAAAGCGGGAAGTTAACATTATAACCCTCTTTAACAACGTCAGAATCATTTACTCTCTTAGAGTGGGGATAAATTGAGAAAGAGAAAGAATGATGTTCTCTGTCCTGAATTTTGTTGGGACGGGTAGCGCATCTGAAAAGAGTGGGTCTGATATGACCATTCTTAACATCGCAACCATATTTGCAGTCGTTGATAACAGAAAGACCAAAGCCGTTATCGGAAAGGTCTGCCCATTTATGCATTGACTCTTCAAACTGAGCGAATTCCCAAGTTGTATTAGTTGTTGTTGAACGCTCGATATTACCGAACTGAATATCAAAGGTTGCTCTTGTTGAGTTAACATCAACGGGGTAATCTGCTTTAAGAACAACATGGTCCTCGTGCCAGTCTGCTTCGTAATCCACATCAATTCTCTGCAAGTCGTTATAAATGCAGTAATACTCTATAAAGGTTGAGTTACGGAAGGTTCTGTCAACCTTATAAACTGCTCTTACTGCACCAAGTTCAACAAGCTCTGCTTCCTTGAAATCAAGGTTCCAACTCTTTTCATCAAAATAGCATTTGATGTCCCAAGCCTCGTGGTTATGGGGTCTGTCCTGATATGCAATAACCTTACCCACAGTTTCGCCCTCGGGAGCAACGCTTCTGCCTGTTTCTTTATGAATAAGCTTTGAAATATTATATTCTTCGTTAAACTCAACATCAAAGAAAGGTGTTGTAACCTTATCTGCAGTTGCATTAACGAAATCAAATTTTTGTGGTGCAGTTCTCTTTACTGTGTAGGTTGAATATCCCTTTGAAACAACATCTGCAACGAAAACAATTTTACCGTCAAAGGTTTTCTGATAAGGAATTTCATTGCCGTTTTTATCAAAAATTGCAAACTCTTCTTCACAAGGAATTTCGCAAACTACTGCATCATGGCGATTGAAGCCTGTTGTATTGAAAACAACAATGCTATCCTCTGCAAGATTGATTTTTGAAAGGAGTGCACTCTGTGCTTCCCCTGCCATTTCGCAACCTGCTTTGAAAACTCTTTCATAGTCTTCCTTACTGTCCTCATAAACAACAGAAATTGACGAACCGGGAAGAATATCGTGGAACTGATTGAGAAGAATTGTTTTCCAGTTTTTAAGAAGTTCTTCTCTTGGATAAACAAGTCCGATTTCCTTATTTGCAATTGCACGAAGAGTTTCAACATCGTGATAAAGACATTCGCTCTTGCGGTTATATTTCTTATTTCTTGCCTGACTTGTGAGAGTTCCTCTGTGGAATTCAAGATAAAGCTCACCGCACCAGGTAGGAAGACGCTTATTGCCTGAAACCTTTTTATCAAGGTCCTTGAAAAAATCAAGGGAGGTTGACTGTTTAACAACGGGACAACCCTGAATACCCTTTTCCATTCTTCTGCCGTATTCGAGCATTTCAACAGTAGGTCCGCCGCCACCGTCACCGAAGCCGTAGGACATTAAGAAATCTTTTGAAAGGTCTTTCTGAGAATATCTCTTATAACCACCTAAAACATAGAGAGGTCTTAATTTACTGTTATAGGTTGTCTGCCAATTGGAACGTTCATTAACGGTCACGTGACAGCTTGGCGGGAAATGAGAAAGAACCTCTGTTCCGTCAATACCGCGCCATTTGAATGTATCATAGGGAAATTTATTATACTCATTCCAACTGATTTTAGTTGTCATAAAATAATCCATTCCGCTCTTTTTAATAAGCTGAGGAATTGCGGCAGAATAGCCGAAAACATCGGGAAGCCACATAATTTTATTATCAATGCCGAACTCTTCGCGGAAGAAGCGTTTACCAACCAGGAACTGTCTTACAAGAGCTTCACCGGATGCTACATTGGTATCAGCCTCAACCCACATTGAGCCCTCAACTTCCCATCTACCCTCTTTTACTCTCTCTTTGATTTTCTCATAAACCTCGGGATAATCCTCTTTAACGTATTCATAAAGCTGAGCCTGAGAGGACATAAATTTATATTCGGGGTATTCCTCCATTAATTTGAGAACAGTTGAGAAGGAACGGCAAGCCTTATCTCTTGACTGACGAAGACGCCACAACCAAGCAACGTCAATATGAGTATGACCAACTGCCCAGCAGGTTGCCTCTTCAAAATTGCCGTAAAGGTTTTCATCAAGATATTTTGATGCTTCAATACAGGATTCGTGAAAAACTTCACGGTCATTAGTGTCAATATTAAGAATATTACATGCCTCGTTAAGTGCTTTAAGGATGTTAACTCTTGCATCACTGTCCTCATCCTTATACTTTGCAACCTTTAAGGGTGTGAGAATATCAAAATATGTGCAGAAGGCTATATCATCAAACACCTGAAGCTGAGCTCCAAGCTGAATTTCGCCTCTCCATTCCCAATCATCCGAATAAGCGTTAATTGCAATTTCAAGCTCTTCGCCACCCTCTGCGCAAGAGGTAAGAGTAACATAACGATGATTACTGTCTGCGCCCTGAACCACCTTACCGTTTACGCAGATAATAAACTGGGGGTTAACCTCGTTTTCCCAGTTTCGTGCGTAAGGTGTGATATTATAAATAACGTGCTGACCCTTGAAGCTTTCGGGTATTTTAACCTTTTGCTTAAACCAGCAATAGCATTCGCGGTATCCCCAATAATCTTTATTTGCTTTAAAGGGAGTCCATTCGCCTTTGTCAATATCTTCAATAGAATACTGACCGTCACGATATAAAAAATCGCCCGTATCAACACTATCGATGATGATAAATTTATTATACATATCGCGCAGAATCTGATTGATACGACCGCTTATCATATATCTTTCACTGTTTTTGTCATGAAAATCAATTTCAAAATGTGCCATAAAAAACCTCATTGTGTATATAAAGTAAAGCTATCATATCACACAATATGTACTTTTACAATAATTTAAAGTGAAAAATATGGTCGAAAATGGTAATAATTCATAGTTGACATATATATAAAATAGCGTTAAAATGTAAGGTAATAATTTTGTCCGAAGGAGCGATTTAAATGGCACATTTTTGTAACGAACCCTCAAGAACTTTTAGCGAATATTTGCTCATCCCCGGTTACACTGGTCCTGACTGTATTCCTGCAAATGTTTCTCTTAAAACACCTCTTTGCAAGTTCAAAAAAGGCGAGGAATCACCCATAACTCTCAATATCCCAATGGTTTCTGCTATTATGCAGTCCGTTTCTAATGATACTCTTGCTATTGCCCTCGCAAAAGAAGGTGGTATGTCCTTCATTTACGGTTCACAGTCCATCGAGGACGAGGCTGCTATGGTCGCAAGAGTTAAGAACTACAAGGCAGGCTTTGTTGTTAGTGACTCCAACCTTTGCCCCGAAAACACCTTGGCAGATGTTGTTGACCTTTATGATTCTTTAGGTCACTCAACAATGGCAGTTACTGATGACGGCACTCCCAACGGCAAGCTTCTCGGTGTTGTTACATCCCGTGATTACAGAATCAGCCGTATGCCCCTTGATTTAAAAGTTACTGAGTTTATGACTCCTCTTGATAAGCTCGTTACCGCTCCTGCTTCTACAAGTCTTAAAGAAGCAAACGACATTATCTGGGAACACAAGCTCAACTCCCTTCCCATTATTGATGACAACGGTAATCTTATGTATTTCGTTTTCCGTAAGGACTATTCTCAGCACAAAGAAAATCCCCAGGAAATTCTCGATAGCCAGAAGAGATATATGGTTGGCGCAGGTATCAACACCCGTGACTACGCAGAGAGAGTTCCTGCTCTCGTTGAAGCAGGTGCTGACGTTCTTTGTATCGACTCCTCCGAGGGTTACACAGAATGGCAGAAGAGAACAATCGCTTTCATCCGTGAAAAATACGGCGACACAGTAAAGGTTGGCGCAGGTAACGTTGTTGACCGTGACGGCTTCCGTTTTCTTGCAGATGCAGGCGCAGACTTTATTAAAGTTGGTATCGGTGGCGGCTCAATCTGCATCACCCGTGAAACAAAGGGTATTGGTCGCGGACAGGCTACTGCTCTTATTGAGGTTGCTGCTGCTCGTGATGAATATTTTGAAGAAACAGGCGTTTATGTTCCGATTTGCTCCGACGGTGGTATCGTTCATGACTATCATATGACTCTCGCTCTTGCAATGGGTGCAGATTTCATGATGCTCGGCAGATATTTTGCAAGATTTGACGAAAGTCCCACACCCAAGCTCAATATCAACGGCACTTATGTTAAGGAATATTGGGGTGAAGGTTCTAACAGAGCTCGTAACTGGCAGAGATATGACCTTGGCGGTTCTTCAAAGCTTTCATTCGAAGAGGGCGTTGACTCTTACGTAACTTATGCAGGTTCTCTCCACGACAATGTTACAAAAAGCCTTTATAAAGTTAAATCCACAATGTGCAACTGCGGTGTTGTTACAATCCCTGATTTACAGAGAGATGCTAAACTCACTCTCGTAAGTGCTACAAGTATTGTAGAGGGTGGCGCACACGACGTTACACTTAAGACTAATACAGGAAATATAAGATAACAAAAAGACGGTCTTTCGACCGTCTTTTTTTAATGCGGAATGAGGAGTGAGGAGTGAGGAGTGTCGGGTCTGCGACGCAATTATAAAGCAAAAGATTCAAGACATTGTCTTGAATCTTTTTTTGTTTATTTTTCTGTTTGTAGTATCTGATTTAATATTTCTTGATTATCATTTTGGCTTTTTGATAAAAAGGTTTTCATTTTTTTATTTTGCTTTATATAGTCCACTTTCATTTTAACTGTAAATTTACTCTTATTAAGAGATAACAAAATTTCAGAAGGAATATCTTTATAATCAAAAGTGATACGATAACCAGCTATTTTAGGCATAAAAACAACATTTTTAATTTGTTTGTTATCATTTATAATCAATTTAAATTCTGATAAAAAATCCGTTAAAACTACAGACTTATCATATTCGTTTTTAGTAATTGACAATTCACTCATAAATTAATCAACCTTTTGCGAAGCTTCATTTCGAATTCCGAATCCCGAATTTCGAATTTACACAGTAATCTTTTCTTCCGCAAAGAGCTTCACAAGGAAGTCGAGGGATTTCTGCAAACATTCTCTTGCATATTTATTGCTTTTTGGTGTTAAGTGATAGCAATGGTTATTGATAAAACCTGCTACATGATATTGGTCATAAAGTGGAACAACTGCTTTTAATTTTTCTGCCATTGGCTCGCCCTGACCCTGACAGACCATATCATCATCTGCCCAGCAAATAAAGGTTGAACACCAATTCTCATTAACAAATGAAGCGGGTGAAATATATTCATAATCAGGGAAGTCTTTAATATTTGAAAAATCGTTTTTGAAATTGAAATTAAGAAGCGTTCTTGCTGTTGTAGGTATAACACCGAAAAGAGATGTACCCTTCATAAGCACCTCTAAATCATAAATACCGCACATAAGCATAAGACCTTTAAGATTAACTGCAATTTTTTCACAATCAACTCTTTCGCAGATATCTTCATTATATTTAATTGCTGCAAGATATGAAGCTATATAACCACCTGCAGAATCACCTGTGAGAACAATATTTTCTAAATCAATGTTATATTTTTGAGAAAGCGAAGAAACAAAATTAAGAGAATTAACACAATCCCTTATAAGACCTTTATAATCGACCTCAGGTGGCATACGGTAGTTAGGACAAAAAACAAAATAGCCTTCTTTTGCATAATATTCGCAAATGGACACTCTGTATTTCTTATCTCCTGCAAGAAATGCACCGCCGTGATAATAAACAATAATAGGATGTTTTTTGCCGTCATTTAAAATTTCAGGTATGTAATATAAATCCCCTGTATTCAGTTTTTCGCTGTCATAAGCAATATCTTTAACGCAAAGAACATTTTCATATCTTATGTTATTCTGCGAAGGATTACCTATAATATCAACTGCCTTAAAAACAAATTGTGCTTTATTCACACAATCGCCCCCCTTGTAAATATTTCCAAATTTACCATAATTTTATTTTATTACACCATATAAAAAAACACAAGATACAGTTTGCACAAAACCATACCTTGTGATTTGTTTGTTCTTTCTGTTAAGTTATAAGATTTGCAAAACTCATTCCGCATTCCGAATTCCGCACTCCGCATTTTAGTTAGTCATTTTCTCAATATCTCTTTTTAATTTTAATATTATTCTTTTTTCAAGTCTTGATATGTAGCTTTGGGAAATCCCCAATATATCAGCAACCTCTTTCTGAGTATGCTCATTTTTCCCATCAAGACCGAAACGCATATTCATAATAAGCCTCTCTCTTCCTGAAAGAGTTTTCATGCAGGCTATAAGCACTTTTTTCTCATCCTCTTGCTCAAGGTTATCGTTGATTTCCAAACCATCGGTACCCAAAACATCCGAAAGCAAAAGCTCGTTTCCGTCCCAATCCACATTAAGAGGCTCATCAAGAGAAATATCAAGTCTTTGCTGATTAATTTTACGAAGATACATTAAAATTTCGTTCTCTATACATCGTGAAGCATATGTTGCAAGTTTAATGTTTTTATCAGGCTTAAAGGTGTTAGTTGCTTTAATAAGACCGATTGTGCCTATAGAAACCAAATCCTCTATATTCACTCCCGAATTCTCAAATTTCTTTGAAATATATACAACAAGGCGCAGATTATGCTCCACCAATTTATCTCTTGCTTTTCTGTTTCCGTTAGCACTTTCTTCCGTTAATCGTTCTTCCTCTTCTTTTGATAATGGTGGAGGAAGAGTTTGTGGGCTATTTATATAATAAACGCTGTTCAAGCCCAATCTTTTCAATAATTTTGCCTTTAATATTTTTATTCTATATATTAATTTTGTCATCACTTTTCTCCTCTTTCGCATTTTCAAAAATATTGTTATTCAATAAAGCACTGTATTCCCCTTGAGAAAGATCTTCCTGTGCAACAGCAACACTACAAAAGTTAATAGTATAACTATTTTTCCCATCTCTTATTTTAATAACGGTTGGTATAAATGCTTTCAGAAGCGAGTCACCCGTTACTGTTTTACAAGGAATCAAACGAAGGGATTTATTTAAACTATGAGGAATATTTTCAAAATCATCATTCTTAAAAAACATTAATTCTTCTCTTGAAAACAAAGGTGAGACTGCAGAAAATTCTGCAATTATTACAGGTCTTCCGGATACACCATCAGTTAAAGTGTTACCGGTATCTGTAAAAGCTATCAAATTAACAGAAATATTATTATAAATAATTTCAAGCTGACATTTTCCACCTTTGATATTATGCTTTCTTATTATATAATCAGCAAAATGAAATACTCCGTAAATCACAAGAACAGATGCCACAAGGTATGCTATGCTCATATCAAAATAAACTGTTCCGTTATAAAAGAATATATTATCAGGGTGCAAGGTGATTTCTAAAGCATACATTGACCCACCAAATAAAAGACTGATACCGAAAAATGATAAAAATTCTTTTATAAACAACTTTAGACTTTTTGGGAGGAAAGCAACCACAACAATAACTCCGCCGATTATAGTTTTATAAAATAATGAAAACGCAGCTCCACTATTTTCATAAAAAATCACAAGAGAACTGATACCGCCAATTATTGATGCAACCAAAACCGCCCATTTATTTGTTGGGATTTTACATAGCACTCTGCTCGCAACAAGCAATATGTAAGTCAATAGAATATTCGACGCAACAAGCACATCTGCATAAACCACCAAATCGCCACCCCCAACTAATTTAATTATATATTTGTTTCAGCAAAACTTTTGTCGGTAACGGTCGCTAAAAAAATTTTTCATTGACAACAAAGCAGAATAATTTTAAAATTAACATATAAACTCGCAGAGGTGAAATTGATGAACATTTATAAAAACTGTAAAGTTATTTTTCCTCAAAAAATCCGTGACTGCATTGTGCTTACGGACAATGGGAAAATAATTGATATTGTTGACAGATACGAAGAAAAAGAAAATGATATTGTAACCGACTGCGGTGGACTTTATCTTTCCCCCGGTTTTATTGACGCTCATGTTCATGGTGGTGGAAACAAAAGTGCTATGAGCGAAAATCCCCAAGATATTATCGCAATGGCAGAGGCTCATTTAAAATACGGCACAACCTCAATTGCGCCCACTACTCTTGCCGCCCCAATAGACCAGCTTAAAAAGGTAGTTCTTTCAATAAAAAAGGCAAGTGAAGAGAGCAAAAAGGCAAATATTTTAGGTGTGCATCTTGAAGGACCTTATCTTAATTTAAAATACAAGGGTGCTCAAAGCCCTGAAAACATACTTAATCCAAAAGAAAATCCCCCTGAAGAATTGCTTGATTTATGGAATAAAATTCTCATAATGGGTGCTGCTCCCGAGGTTGTGGGCGGACTCCAATTAGGCGAAAAGCTAAAAAAGAGAGACATTGTTGCTTCCGTTGCCCATAGCGCCGCAAGCTTTGAGCAGGTTGAAGAAGCGGTTAAATACGGCTATAGCGATATTACTCATATTTATAATGCTTGTACCTCTTGCTTTAAAACAGGGGTTTTCAGAACTGCCGGTGTTGTTGAAGCAGGTCTTGTTATTGACAGTATCACAACCCAGACAATTGCTGATTTAAGGCATCTACCCAAGGGTGTTCTTCAGCTTATTTACAAATCCAAGGGTGATGAGAAAATGTATCTTATTACCGATGGTCTTGAATTCTCCGCAAGTGATATAAAAGAAAATACCGTTTACACACAGGAAAACGGTATGAGTGTTATTTACGAAGATAATGTTATGAAGCTTTCCGACCGTTCAGCTTTGGCAGGCAGTGCAAGTGTTCTTTCTGATTGTGTCAGAAATATGTATAAAACAGTTGGTGCACCGCTTTACAGCGCAGTAAGAATGGCAAGCCTTACACCTGCTAAAGTTTTAGGCTTTGAGAAACATAAAGGTAAAATTGAAAAAGGCTACGATGCAGATTTAATTTTGTTTGATGATAATATTAGTATAAAATCAGTTATAACCAACGGAAACAAAGTAATATAAAAAAGGAGCTGTAAAAAAACTTGCGTTTTTTTACAGCTCCTTTTTATTTCAAAGCTTTACATATTGATTAGTTTCAAAATCAAAAACGTAATTTCCATCTTCATTAAAAGCCAAGGGTTGATTAGTTATTTCTCCTGTTTTTTCATAGAGTCTTATAATATAAACCGTTTCGCCGTTTTCTGCGGTTGTGGTTGTTCCGGTAACAACCAAAATATACTCTGAAATATCCTTTTCTATACCAAGCTTGCTTTTACTGTAAGAAGAAAATTTTTCTTGAAGTTTTCTGTTATTTTCTTCATCATATTTAAATGCAGGTTCCGTTGTCGATGGTTGTTCAGAGTTTTCAGTTGTAGACACAGGCTTAACCGGACCATCAACCGTAAGAAGCAAATATTCTTTTCTTTTTTGATTATATACAAAGCATTGCTGACCAAGAATTATAAATGTACCCTCAGGCTTTTCTGCCCCATCAATAAAAGCTTCCACAAGGCAAGCGTCTTTTTCCATAAAGCGAGTCGGGCTTAATTTAAGCTCATATTCGTAAATATCCTTCGACAGCCCTAAACTTTCTTTATCATAAACTTCTAAAAGCGTTCTTGCAACATTCTCATCCAAATCAATTGAGCCTGCACTACCTGTAATCTCAACAACAGTTTCAGCAGTTTCAAGAGCCTTACCGTCATCAACCTGTTCTTTGTTTTTTCCGCAGGAAGCAAAAATTGAAATACAACTTAATATTAAAAGTATAGCTATTATTTTTTTCATCTTTAATCTCCGAAACATTTTAACAATAATATTTTTACACAGACAATATACAATTTTCGGAGCAATTTGTCAACTTACAATATTGTTACCTTTTTAGTGCAACTGCTTCTCTTTTATATTTTTCTCTTGTTGCAATCCCACCTCGGATGTGTCTTTCTTCTTTATTAACATCAAGCACTTTCCTTACCTCACCATATAAAATAGGGTCTATTCTTTTAAGCTTTGTTGTTATATCGCTATGAACGGTGGATTTTGAAATACCAAATTTCTTAGCCGCTGCTCTTACTGTGGATTTACTTTCAGTTATGTATCTCCCAAGCTCTACCGCTCTTTCGTCATAGTCATTAAACATAAAAATCCTCCCATATATTTCTATACAAAATATATG
>JAZNTA010000160.1:0-3657 GCA_045591525.1 Acutalibacteraceae bacterium
GTTCAGTCAGAATTCGGAGCACGGTATGTGCCTGATGTGCCGCACAGAGCATCACACGGGATGCAACAAGACTGCCTTCTGAATGCACATCACTCGTTCCGTCACCGCAGAGATAGAATCTCTTTGATATTCTTCTTGTCAGAATTGAATTTGCACTGCCTGTTCCTGCCATACCCGACGCTGCAACCAGATACTTTTCAGGCATTCTTTCAAGCACAAGGTTAACAAGCATCGCTTTGCATTCGGCATCGTCGAAAGCTTCACAGATAATGTCTGCTTTTTCAAGAAGCTCCTCGGCAATGTTTTCGGTAATGCGAACCGAATGAGTTTCGATTGCAACATACGGAGCAACTTCCGAAAGGTTTTCCTTCAAAGCCTCTGTTTTGCTCATGCCAATCTGATTAGCTTTATACTGTTGTCGGTGAAGATTTGTGATATCAACGCTGTCAAAATCAATAAGAATCAGTTTTCCGATACCTGCACGGGCGAGAGCAAAAGCTATATTAGAGCCAAGACCTCCGAGCCCGCATATTGCAACGGTTGAGGCTTCAAAATTCTTCTGTGTCTTTTCGCCGTGTCTTTCGGATAAGGCTCTGTACCATTCTTCTTTTGTCGGAATCAGCTTAACCACCTCCCACGAAGCTTACAACTTCAACGCTGTCACCGTCTTGCAACAAGGTTTCGCCGTATTGAGATTTAAAAACAATGTCACCGTTACGCTCAACTGCAATTCTTTTCGGGTCGTAATTTGTAGTTGCAAGATATTCAGCAATTGTTTTTCCTGCAATGTTCAGTTCTTCGCCATTGATTTTTACCATAAACACACCTCCTGAAAAAACAAAAACGGTAAGCTGCCGATTTGGTAGCTTACCGTTGAGAAGTTGTATTTTAAAAAGAAAAAGTGACGAAAAATCTGAAACAGTTTCAGATTGATTCCGCCACGTCGAAATACTTTTATATCCAGGCATCCCTACGTTGGCATTATCCAAATCAGGTTATCGGTCGAAGGTTTTACCTTCCTCTCAGCCTGTAACACAAGCTCCCGTCTGTTAAATTGTATCTGTATTATACAACCGTATTAAAAAAAAGACAATAGTTTTTTTAAAAATTATATAACCACTTTGTAAAAGTGCGCAATTATACACCGTTTCGGTGCCATTGCGATTTTTTCAAAATTCTCGGAACAAAGTTCCGCTGATTTCATCAGACAAGGCGAGCCTTGCGCTACGTTGTAGCTATCCTCATTAAATACTTTTTATTTTTAAGCAAAATTATTCATTAAGTTTAAAAACGTTTGATTATATTTCAACGGTATGTTAGAGCAAGATAAAACAAAGACAAAATCAAGTCTCAGAACACTGCCTATTCTTAAGCCTCTGGAACTTGTTCTTGAGAAATACAAAACTCAAAAAGAAAAGGGCAAAGAGTTGTATCGCAATTCATATAATATGGCATATGATGATTATGTTTATGTTAATGAATTCGGCGAAAGAATCAAGCCTGACAAAATATCAAGAGATTTCCCCAAACTTCTTCTTGATAATAACTTGAAGCGTATTCGTCTTCACGACTTAAGACACAGCTGCGCTTCTCTTCTTTATGAAGAGGGTGTACCAATGAAAAAGATTCAGAATTGGCTCGGTCACAGTGTGCTCAGCACTACAATGGACCTTTATACACATTTGTATAAAGACGCTGATCAACAGTGTACTAAGGCATTTGATGATGTCCTTGAAATTTATAATTAAATAAAAAGGGGCGGGTTTTTCTTGGGCAAACGCTCGGGCAAAATGCTTCAATAAACCCGCAATCCCTTATATATCAACGATTCAGACCGATGGTCCAGTGTGGAAGATTTGCTTCAGGTTCTAGTCGGGGCAACTCGGTACATGTTCAAGTCCTGCTACCCGCACCAAACCAGAAAAATCCGAACCAAATTTTTCCAATAGGAAAAGGGTTCGGATTTTTTGTTTATATCTGATTTTACACTATCGTAGCATAAAATTAAGAAAACTGGGTAGAGCTATAATCCTCTGCTCGGTTTTCATCAATTATGAAATCTTAATGTTTAGTCATAATATATAACTATCAAAATAATGTCTTTATATTTTATACTATCATACCTGATTGCATTATACAAATTTCAGAGTCCTATAAAACGGACTTTAAGTTGAAGCAAAGAAAAACTGCCCTCACAAAAAATAAAGGCAGACAGTTGATAATATTTTGATTGAATGATATAATTCAAAAAGATAGGAAGTGATAAAGTTGAAAAATATCAAAGCTATTCTTTTTGATTCAGGCAGAGTTCTTAACGGACCTGTTACGGGACATTGGTTTATAACACCTAACTTTTGGGAATATGTCAACAAAGGTGTTTTCGATTCTCTTGATAAAAGCAAAATTGCTTCTGCTTTTGCTGAAGCTGATAAATATATAGTTGCTCAAAAACTTATGACAACTAAAGAGGAAGAATATCAGCATTTCATAAAGTTTTATGAAATATTTTCATCTCAGTTACCCGAACTGAAACTCACTGCTGATGCAATAGAAAATGTTGCAAAGGATTTGGTTTTCAATCCTAAAAAGTATGCTTTCTATGATGATGCACTTGAAATAGTCCCAAAACTAAAGAGCAAATATAAATTGGCAATCGTATCAGATGCTTGGCCGTCACTTTTAGATGTTTACAATGAAAACAATATGACTTCATATTTTGATTCGATTGTTATATCTTCTTTCCTCGGTACACCAAAACCTGATAGTAAAATGTATAACACTGCTCTTCAAGAATTAAATATAAAACCCGAAGAAGCAATATTTATTGATGACAGCTTGAAAAACTGTATGGGTGCTATGGCGGTTGGTATAAACACCGTTCTCCTTTGTAGGAACAAGCAAGCATATATTTCAGAAAAAATCAAAAGTATCAGCAAAGGATACAGAGTAATAAACGATTTAAATCAACTTTACAAATTTATATAAAATACATACTCACATACACCTGTTACCCCAAAAGTAGCAGGTGTTTTTTTATATCCAAAAACCTAAATTTCGGGATGTGAATACTGCGTTAGATTTTTGCCCAGTGATATCTTCGGCAATCCAATTCTCAGAAGGTCCTTCTCCTGATATAATCCACTTAAGCTTCTGAAACAAAACAGATAATTATCCTTTATTGTTAGTTCTTGTAATTATTGTTGTACGGTGTTAAAATAGTCTTTAATCTAAGTTTTAATAAGTTTTTGAATTTTCTGTGATATTATTGTGAAAAAAGCAGGAGGATATGATGTATGTTTAAAAAGGTTTTTGCCGGCATTCTTGCCTTTATTCTTTCAATTCTTCCGTGCGCAAACTGCAAGGTGAAATACACCTGCAAAGAGGCGGTTGCTGTAACAGCAGAATTCACTGAAAATGAAAGTGTTGCGATTGACACACCGAAGCCTGTTTTTGCGGCGGATATGCCGGAGTCAGAGGTTATCTCGGTTAACGGATTATCACGGCTTTCAATCAACGGTCAGCTTACATCTCCCGTCCTCTTTTTCGGCAATACGGATTTCCCGAATCCCAACGGTGTCACAACAAGTCAGGCAGGATTTGCCGCTGATGCGGGAATACATCTTCACTCCATTATTGAAAATATCAATTATTATGCCG
>JAZNTA010000161.1:0-1512 GCA_045591525.1 Acutalibacteraceae bacterium
GGGAGGAGCCACTTCCAAAGCCGTTTTGCTTTGCGCGTGCGGGCTGATGCATCTACTGTTTGAACATCTTCCTTCTGCAATTGTGGAGAGGGCTTTGAGAGCACCAAGGAAGTCAAAACAGATGAACTCTTTTTCATATAGAAATCCTCCTTGTTTCATTTCAATTTTTGGGTAGAGGATTTCATTTTAGCATTTCAAAAACAGCTTTACAAGAGGATGACGAAAAGTGTTGAAGCACAGATGTTTTTTTCTTATTTTAAGATAAAATTCCCCACTCACGCGATGATCCTAAAAAAAGAAAAAAGCCAATCGCATTTGCGATTGCCTTTTTTTGTGAGTAATCCAAAATTTTGATACCGTTTCAAAATGGGTACAAATTTTTGAACTATGTGTGCATCTTCCTACAAGGGTTTGCACTCATTTTAGTTCGACAAATTGGAATTTGTAATGCTGTTAAGCGCAGTTATCTACCTAATAGTTGTTCGAGTGCGGGAGTTATCGTATTTGTAAGCACCTCGTATCCTGCGGATGTTAAGTGACCGCCATCGGTCGTATATTCTGCATATATTTCACCTGTTTCAAGATTCAAAAGTGGAGAATACAGATCGACAAATTCGTATCCGTATTTTTCTGACAGGAGCTTTATTTTAACGTTGTTATAAGCTGCTTTTTGATTATTTTTGCCCCATTCCTGACTCATAGATGTAAGAGATAGCAATACTATTTTGGTATTTGGCAGATTTTCCTTAAATCCCTTCAAAATATTTTCATAGTTATCAAACATTGTATCAAAGTTGTTTGCCCCTATGAGCATTACTGCCACTTTAGGCTTTAAATCATAAACCGATACCTTAAGACGTTTTTCAAGACCAAAGGTCGTTTCACCACCAATTCCGCGATTAAGAACAAGATATTGCGGAAAGTATTTTTCAAGATCGTATCCGTCGGTAAGGCTGTCGCCAAGGAATGCAACGTCCACCTCATAGTCATCATATTTCTCGTTTTCCGCTGTATACATAGCAAGCTTTGCGTCATAATACTCCTGCACCGCTTTTAATAATTGCTCCTTCTCTCGCTTTTGCGGCAATGCCACAGCAAAAATATATGTAAGACTTACCCCTATAGCCAATAAAATAGAGAACGCTACCGTTGCAAGAATAATCTTCCTCTTTTTAGTCATAAAGATCCCCTCCTAATTTGTTAATCATCTTAAAAGTGGCCGTCAAATTCTTATTTATCGGTGAGTTTATTATATCAAATAATCCATTGAAAATCAATAATTCTTTTAAGCGAATCAATAATTGAACGATACCCCATAAATTGAACGAAAGGGGTATAAAGTGAACGATTTATTTTTTATGGCCAAAAACGAAAAAGGCTTGCGAGGATGAAAACTATCCCGGCAAGCCTAAATTTTTGCTGTAAAACCTATGAAAAAGGGCAAAATACCCCTATTTTGGCAATAAAAAAGCCATAATACCGATATTTTTCGTATCAATATTATGGTTTCTT
>JAZNTA010000162.1:0-23980 GCA_045591525.1 Acutalibacteraceae bacterium
GATGTATAAATTATATTGGCAACATATTTTTTCAAGCTCTTGATATCCTGTGCACCAAATCTCTGTGCAACGGGAATTGCAAATCCAGAGCAAAGACCGATTACAGAACCAACAATAAGAAAGTTAAGTGAGCCTACAGAGCCAACCGCAGAAAGAGCATCCTTACCTACAAACTGACCTACAATAATTGTATCAGCCATATTGTAAAACTGCTGAAAAAGGTTACCAACCATCAACGGCAAGCAGAATTTCAATATATTTTTCGTGGGGCTACCCACAGTCATATCCTTTACTTTAGCCCTACCTACTCCTTTTTAAAATGGCAAGTTGAAAGTGGCAAGTGGCAAGTTTCGGGGCGCAAAGCGCCGATTATATTATAATGTTTGGAAGCATCGCTTCCCCAACATTTTCTACTTCCCACTTTCCATTTTCAATTTAATTCGTAATTTAAATTACGAATTAATTACATCATACGCCATATCGGGTGCATCGCTCATAATGCAGTCAGCACCAATAGCATTAAGCTCTTTAACTTCTTCTTCATCGTTAATTGTCCAATACTGAACAGCGATATTGTGCCTGTGGGCGTAGTTTATGACTCTTGGTGTATTCAAATATATAATTGCTCTTTCAGAGGGAATCTGCAATGCCTCATACTTGAAGAAATCTTCACCCACATCAATACCGTAACCGCAAAGCACATAGAAAACAATGGTTTCAATAATACTTGCAGAGCGGAGCATATCGGGGTAATTCTTATCTGCATAAGCAGTTACATCAGGATTAAATGTACCGAAAACCACATCCTCTAAAAGCTCTTTTTCTTTAAGAATTCTGTAAAGCTCATCGCAAGCCTTTTTGCCGTTTTCACCCGAATCCTTAATTTCAATTATATACTGAAAACCGCCGTTACTTTCAAGGTAATCAAGAACATCCTCAAGAAGAACTGCTCTGAGCTCATCGGGAATATCATCCCCTCTCAAACCACGATAAGGGTATTCACCATCTGCATTTTCAAAATTCTCACCGAAATTCAGTTCACGAAGCTCCTCATAGGTTTTCTCAGAGGGCTTAACACCCTCTTTACCGAAATGCTCTGCAGAGTTTGTTGTTCTGTCAAGAGTGCTGTCGTGAAGAAGAATAAGCTTACCGTCTTTTGTTATATGTAAATCGAATTCATATATATCAACATTAAAATCTTCTGTTTCAATACAATATTGAAATGCTGCCATTGTGTTTTCAGGAGCAATATCTTTACCCGAACGGTGAGCAGAAACGAGGGCTTTTTCCTCAGTTATATAAGGATTGGTAATCTTAGCTTTATCAGGAGCTTTACCGGCTGAAACTTTACCTATCACAGACGGTATAACTATAATAACAATTGCCAGAGCAAGAACTGCAGAAATTATTTTCCCGAATGTTTTGATAATTCTTTTAACAAGACTTTTCTTTTTATTTTTTCTTTTCAAAAGAAGCACCCTTTCTTAAAATCACAAATCAACAATAAAATTTATCACAGCACTCCCCTTTTGTCAACCGAAATATGATTAAGTTTAAAAATAATTCAAATACCTAAAACTTGAAATACCTATATATAATATGGTATATTAAAAGCATATTTAACAAGTTGGTGATTTTATGAAAAAGAAAACCTCTGTAAGAACAAAATTCATCCGCACCGCAACAAAAACGGCAATGCCCGCCTTGCAGGTGCTTTGCGCTCCGCCAAAATTGGAGCATATAAAAAGAGCTTTGTTTATCCAACCTCACCCCGATGATAATCAAATTGGCGCAGGCGGTACAATTGCATACCTTGTCAATAAAGGTGTTGAGGTTTATGAACTTACTGTTCTTGACGACAGATATACCGACCGCACATATTCAGGTGAAGGCTATACAGTACGTCAGAAAGAAGCACTTGCAGCACAAGAAAAGCTGGGTATGAAAAACGCAGGTTTTTTAGGCTTTGGTGACAGAACAAGAGCAACCTCAAGAGAAATTGCCGATAAAATCACACCCATTATAAGAGAAATAAAACCCGATGCAATTTTCACCGTTGACCCTAACCTTGCAAGTGAATGCCACGAGGACCATATAAAAGTTGGTAATGCAGTTAAATTTGCATTTATGGACGCAGGCTTTGATTTTGTTCCCGATTTAGTTGACGGAAAGCCTCATACCGACACCCACAATGTTTTCACTTTAGGCTTCTATTACACCGATACACCCAACACAATTGTTAATATAAGCGATTTTGAGGATTTGAAATTTGAAGCAATCAATTGCCACGAATCACAGAAGGACTTAGCACTCAATGCCGCCCTCAGAATTCAGAACCAGTATTTCGCCCAAGGCACCGACTTCAAAGCAGCAGAAGTATTAAGATTACAGAACAAATTACATTCACATTGCTTCAATTTGCCAATAGAATAATTTAGATGCCAGTGCGATAATGGAAAATTGAAAATGGAAAGCGGAAAATTTCGGGGCGCGAAAATGCGCCAAATTATAATCGCTGACCGCAGGTCCCACAACTTGCCACTTGCCACTTTCAACTTGCAACTAAATAAAAAATCTCCCTTATCAGCCTAAACTGATAAGGGAATTTTTCTTACTTCGCAACGATATTTATAATCTTACCCGGTACATAAATCTCTTTAATGATATTCTTACCATTAAGGAATTCCTGAACCTTTTCGTCTGCCTTTGCAGCGGCAATAGCATCCTCAGCGGAAGAATCTTTTGCAATTGTAATTGTTGCTCTGAGCTTACCGCAAATCTGAACGGGAACTTCAATTGTTGAATCAACTGTTTTTGCCTCGTCAAATGAGGGCCATTCTGCAATTGCAAGCAAGCCTTCTCCGCCAAGCTGTTCCCATACCTCTTCTGCAACGTGAGGTGCAAAGGGGTCAAGAAGCTTAACGAATGTTTTAAGCTCGCCTTTTGTAATTGAGCCAACTTCATAAATTTCGTTAAGAAGAGCCATCATAGCCGCAATAGCGGTATTGAATTTCATATTTTCAATATCTTCGGAAACTTTCTTGATTGTCTTGTGGAAAGAAACTTCAAGTTCTTTTGAATATTCTTCGCCATCCTTAACAATTTCAAGGAGGTTCCATACTCTGTCAACGAAACGTTTACAGCCCTTAACACTGCTTTCGCTCCAGGGTGCTGCTTTTTCATAGTCACCCATAAAGAGAACGTAAGTACGAAGAACGTCTGCTCCAAATACATCAACAACTTCGTTGGGGTCAACAACATTACCCTTGGATTTACTCATTTTTTCACCGTCAGGACCGAGAATAAGACCCTGAGCAGTTCTCTTTGCATAAGGCTCGTCAAAGGGTACCTCGCCTAAATCATAAAGGAATTTATGCCAGAAGCGAGAGTAAATAAGGTGACGGGTAACGTGCTCCATACCGCCATTGTACCAGTCAATTGGTCCCCAATATTTGAGCTTTTCTTTATCAGCAAAAGTCTCTGTGTTGTGGGGGTCAATGTATCTTAAGAAATACCAGGAAGAACCTGCCCACTGAGGCATTGTATCTGTTTCACGCTTTGCAGGTGCGCCACATTTGGGGCAAGTGCAGTTAACGTAGCTGTCGATTTTTGCAAGGGGGCTTTCACCGTCCGAACCGGGCTGGAAGTTATCAACCTCGGGAAGTCTTAAGGGAAGCTCTTCATAAGGAACGGGAACAATTCCGCATTTTTCACAGTGAACAATCGGAATGGGTTCGCCCCAATATCTCTGGCGGTTGAATGCCCAGTCCTTCATTTTGTACTGAACACCTTTTTCGCCGATACCCTTTTCGCTGAGGAACTCTGCCATTTTTTCGATAGAGTCCACTTTCTTTGTCATACCGTTAAGGAAGCCGGAGTTAACCATTTCGCCGTCGCCTGTATAAGCTTCAACGGAAATATCGCCACCCTTGATAACCTCAATAATATCAATACCGAATTTCTTTGCAAATTCGTAGTCACGCTGGTCATGAGCAGGCACTGCCATAATAGCACCTGTACCATAACCCATCATTACATAGTCAGATATGTATATAGGAATTTTTTTGCCGTTAACAGGATTAACCGCTTCAAGACCTTCAATTCTTACACCTGTTTTCTCTTTAACAAGCTGAGTTCTTTCAAACTCTGTCTTTTTAGCGCATTCTGCTCTGTAAGCTTCAATATCAGCCATATTACCGATTTTCTCTGCGTATTTATCAATAAGAGGATGCTCGGGAGCCATAACCATAAAGGTTACACCGAAAAGAGTGTCGGGACGGGTTGTATAAATCTTCATTTTTTCATCTGTGCCGTCTATTTCGAAGTTTACGAAAGCACCTGTTGATTTACCAATCCAGTTAACCTGCTGAAGCTTGATATTGGGAAGATAATCAACCTTATCAAGACCTTCAAGAAGTTTATCTGCATATTCAGTAATACGAAGATACCAAACGTCCTTGGATTTCTGAACAATGTCACTGTGGCAGATATCACATTTACCGCCCTGAGAATCCTCGTTTGAAAGAACAACCTTACAGGAAGGACAATAGTTAACAAGAGTTTTGTCACGGAAAACAAGACCCTTTTCAAACATTTTAAGGAAAATCCACTGTGTCCATTTATAGTAGCTCTCTTCAGTTGTATCAACAACTCTGTTCCAATCAAAAGAGAAGCCGACCTTCTTAAGCTGTGAAGAGAATTTTTCGATATTCATATCTGTAACCTTACGGGGATGAATACCTGTTTTAATAGCATAGTTTTCAGTAGGAAGACCATAAGCATCAAAGCCGATGGGAAAAAGAACATTATAGCCCTGCATTCTTCTCTTTCTTGAAATTACTTCAAGACCTGAATATGCTTTAATGTGACCAACGTGCATACCTGCACCGCTGGGATAAGGAAATTCAACAAGTCCGTAGAATTTAGGCTTGTCGGAATTATCTTTTGCGTGGAAAACACCTTCGTCTTCCCACTTTTTCTGCCATTTCTGTTCAACGGCGGAAAAATCGTATTTCATTATTATCATACCTTTCTATGAATGCGGAATTCGGAATGCAGAATTCGGAATTTCGGGTCTGCGACGCTCTTTTATAATCGGCTTTGCCCCTACATTCCTCACTCCTAACTCCTCACTCCTAACTTTTTTATTAATTCAAAAATTGATTAACATCAATTTTTGCCGCATCTTCCCAGAGTCTTTCAAGATTATAATAGTTTCTTGCTTCCTCAAGGAAAATATGAACAACAACACCGCTGTACTCAAGAAGAACCCAGCCTGTTGCTCTGCCTTCAATGTGGTCTGCTTTGATACCTGCTTCTTCAAGCTGATATTCAACCTCATCCGCAAGGGAGCGAACATGGGTATTTGAGTTTGCAGTGCATATTACAAAATAATCTGCAACAATTGTAAGCTCTTCAATTTTAATAATCTGAATATCGTTACCCTTTTTATCATCAAGAGCTTTTACGATTTTCTTAACAATATCAAGACTCATTAATTTCTCTCCTGTTTTTCTTTTAAAATATTCATCATAGCATCGTTGTAGGCGTCAATCGTATCGGGATGAACAAATCTTTCGCCTCTGTCTATGAGGTCTTTTATTGTAAAGCCAAGTCCCTCAACAATAGCCTCATCAAGCGACCTTACCGCTTTTTCTCTCATAATCTCAACGCCGTCATAATCTCTTTCAGCACTTATGAAATCCGCTATAAACACAATTTTTTCAAGAAGGCTCATACCTTTTCTTCCTGTTGTGTGATAGCGAACGGCATTAATTATATCTTCATTTTCAATTCCGAATTCTTTTTTTACATATATACTGCCGCACATAGCGTGGTATAGCTTTGCTGTACTTATTTCTATTTCAGTAAGCTCAGCACCATTCTCAAGCATATATGATAACTGCAAACCTGCAGGGGTATCCTTGCAACAATCGTGAATAAGACCTGCGGTGTATGCAATTTTTTCATCGTAACCATAAATCTTTGCAAGTTCCTTTGAAGACTCTGCTACATTAAGAGAATGAATAAATCTCTTTTCCGTCAATTTTTCTTTTAAAATTTCAATATATTCCGCATCTCTGTTCATTGATACAACCCCTTTGCAACTATATAGTTGTAAACATCTTCCGAAAGACCTTTATTAACACCGTCTTTCAGAGAAGAACGTATTTCAGTTGAACTGATTTCAAAGGGCACACTTTCGCAGATTATAACTCTCTCTTCTGCTTCGAGAACATTTTTCACGAATTCTTTCATATTCTGAAGTTCTTCTAATTTTTCTGTTCTGCAAGCACAGACGATAGTTGCAAGTCGGAGAATTTCCTGATGACAGTACCATTTATCAAAAGATAAAAGCATATCGTCACCCATAAATAAAAACAATTTTGCTTCAGGATTTTCTTTTTTTATCTGTGTTAGAGTATCAACGGTGTAGCTTTTACCGCCTCTTTTAATTTCAATGTCGCTTATTTGAAACAAAGCCTCTTTAAAAAAGAGTTTGCACATATTCAGTCTGTCTTCTGCCGTAGCAGAGCTTGAATTTTTAAAGGGCGATAAAGCAGTCGGTATTATTATAACCTTTTCGGCTCCGCATACGCTTGCAAGATTTTCTGCTAAAAGCTTATGTCCTTTGTGTGGCGGGTCAAATGAACCGCCATATATTGCAATTTTTTTCATAAATCAATATAAAGTTACTGACTGCAATTCAAGATTGCCTCTGTATGATTTGATTTTGATTTTAACTTTTGTAACTTCTGTGGGAGTTATTTTAACAATTCTCTTGTAACCAACAACTTCGCCTTTGGCAACTCTCTTGAATTTGCCGTTGCCGATGTCTATGTAAATTTCATATTCCTCAATATGCTGACCGTTAATGATATTTTCCATAATCTCAACCTTGTCAAACATATCTTTCTGAGAAAGAGTTATTGTAATTTCAGGTTCTTTATCGCCCAAAGCAGGACGCCATGTTTTGCTTTCGTCTGCATCAAGAAGATTTGCGCCTTCATATTCAGGCGAAAGAGAAGAACTCACCTGAACAGTACCAATCTGAGAAACCTTGTAATTAAACATTCTCTTAAGGTCATAGCCGAATGCCTTTAAAATCTGGGTATCCATTTCAGCAAACTTACCGTTTTTCATTGGAGGAACGCCAAGCATCCAAGCGCAGTTAGCACCGACAGTATTAAGATAAAGCTTATGAAGCCTGTCCTTAGTTTTTGCGGTGTATTCGTCATCCTTATGGTAATACCATCTATCACGTATTGACATACTCACTTCACAAGGATACCAGATAAACTTATCTTCTTTCTTAATAGCCTTGCGTGAACCTAAATCCAGCTCGTATTTTTCTTCTTTCTGACGTTTCTTCTGAGGTTTTTTGCTTTTTTCAATAGCGTTATAAATGCTATATTTTTCAGGAACAACGCTCCACTCGTTTTCACGGATTACGCCCCATTCGTTACCATACCAACGAACATCGGGGCCAACAAGAGCGATTACCGCATTGGGCTGACATTCTCTCACGATTTCATAATAGCCTTCCCAATCATATTCCTGAATATTGCCATTTTTATCAGGCTCTGCCGCACCGTCAAAACGAACATAGAAAATATCATCGTATTTTGTGAGAACCTCTCTCAACAAATTTTTGAAAAATCTGTTATAAGGCTCTCCGCTACCATAAAGAGGACAGTTTCTGTCGAGAGGTGAAATGGCAATACCGAATTTCATACCTTGTTCTTTACATTCTTTGCTTAAAAGGTCAACTATATCTCTGTTTTCTACATCCCATTCTGTTGCACTTTCAACAGAATAAGCTGTATGTTCTGAACACCAGAGGCAGAAGCCGTCATGGTGCTTAACATTGAGAACCATACCCTTAAAGCCTGCATCCTTAAAGAACTCCACCCATTCCTGAGCGCTGAATTCTTCGGGATTAAAGTTTATGGGGTTAACTCCACCATCTGTCCATTCTCTGTTTAAAACTGTGGCAAGACCGAAGTTTATAAAGCCATAAAACTCTGTTTTCTGCCAGTTAAGCTGTCTTTCGGAGGGCTTTACCTCCGCCGCAATTTCATAGGGTTTCATTATATAATCCTTTTAATTTTATTTCTCTTACTTACCGGGGTCGCAGTTTGTTGCAACAATATCAATTCCGAGACCGCAGATATTTTCAATAACTACATCACCGATTTTAACGGGTGCTTTAATAACTGCTTTGTTAATTTCTTCCATACAGTCAAACATTTTACCCTTTGGAACAGGACCCGCAGATTTAACGGGAACCACCGGATGAACGCCACCCTCAACCTTAACGCTTGTAGTAAGGCTTCTCATAGGGTTGGTAATTTCTGTTCTTGCATAAGAATCACCGCGTTTGCAGGTGTTACCACTAATGGAAATAACTTCACCGTTTTCGATTTCAACTTCAATAGGGCAGCCTAAAGGACAAGAAACACAAATAAGACTTTTTTTCATTTTAACTTGTCCTCCTTATTCTTCTACTCTGACAACGATTTCGCTGTCTTTGTTCATATCTTTTAACATTTCTGTTGTAATTGTAACATTTTCCATTTCACCGGGAGCAAGCTTAACTTTCTTTTTAGATGAAAGGATTTTGCCATCGCATTCAACAACAACCTTAGCACCCTTATAAACCTGACCCACTCGGAAATAGAGTTTAAGGTTTTCTTCACCTTCAACATTAACTCTCTGGGGAACTATGTAACGAACACCATTAATTCCCTTTGTGTTAATAAATGTACCACCTTTTTTCTTGCCGAAAATATAGTCTGCAGCACCCTTACCTGCAATCTGGCTTTCCTCAGTAACATAGTCAACAAGGTCATGAACCTGAAGAACATTACCGCAAGCAAAAATACCGGGGTGAAGAGTTTCCCTGTATTCGTCAACAACAGGACCGCTTGTAACTCTGTCAAGCTCTACGCCCACATCCTTTGAAAGCTCGTTTTCGGGAATAAGACCAACGGAAAGAAGAAGAGTATCACATTCGATATATTCTTCTGTACCTGGAATGGGCTGAAGCTTTTCATCAACCTGAGCGATTGTAACGCCCTCAAGTCTTTCTTTACCGTGAGTCTTAACAACAGTGCAGCTCAAACGAAGCGGAATACCGAAATCGTCAAGGCACTGAACAATATTTCTTGTAAGACCTCCTGAGTAAGGCATAAGCTCGCAAACAACCTTAACCTCTGCGCCCTCAAGGGTCATTCTTCTTGCCATAATAAGACCGATGTCACCTGAACCGAGAATAACAACTTTTTTACCTGGCATATAGCCGTCAATGTTAACGTATTTCTGTGCAGTACCTGCAGTCATAATACCCGAAGGTCTTGAACCTGCAATCGAAAGAGCGCCACGGGGTCTTTCACGGCAGCCCATTGCAAGAACAACTGCAATTGCCTTAAACTGCATAAGGCCTTCATTATTATTTACCGCAGTAACAACATTATCATCGGAAATATTGAGAACCATTGTGTCTGTGAAAACATCAATATCAGTTTTCTCAACCTGCTCAATAAATCTTCCTGCGTATTCTGGGCCTGAAAGCTCTTCACCGAAATAGTGAAGACCGAAGCCGGTGTGAATACATTGTTCAAGAATACCACCGAGAGTTTCAGCTCTTTCAAGAATAACTATTTTTTCTACGCCCTCTTCCTTTGCTTTGAGAGCCGCAGCCATACCGGCAGGGCCGCCGCCGACTACAACTAAATCATAATTCAACATTCTGCCCTACCTCCTTACTTTGTTTTGTGATACATAATTTTCGACTGTCCGCCGAATTTTGTAATTTCATTCATAGGCACATTCAATTCTCTTGCAAGAATTTCAACTACCTTGCTACCGCAGAAGCCACCCTGACATCTGCCCATACCCGCTCTTGTTCTTCTCTTAACGCCGTCAACATCACGAGCGCCTGCAGGAGCGTGAATAGCATCAAGAATTTCGCCTTCGGTAATTGTTTCACAACGGCAAACAATTCTGCCGTATGCCTTATTTTTCTCAATAAGCCTTGCTCTTTCTTCGGTTGAAAGATGTCGGAATCGAACAGGCTCAGGTCTGCAGGGGTCAAAATCTGCCTTCTTCTCAAAACCGCCTGAAAGCTCGTTTATAATACCATCAACCATCTCTGCAATTGCAGGAGCGGAAGAAAGTCCGGGAGATTCAATACCAGCAGCATTGATAAATTTCTTATTAACATCGGAAGAACCGATAATAAAATCATCGCTTGTGGGATGAGCACGGTTACCGCTGAAAGATGTAATTGCATTTCTGAGAGAAACTGCAGGAACGCTCTTTATAGCGTTAACATAAATTTTATCAAGACCAATTGATGTTGTAGCAACATCGTCACCATTATCAATATCTTCCGCAGAAGGACCAACAATAAGGTTGCCGTCAACTGTGGGAGAAACGAGAACACCTTTACCCATTTTGGTGGGACATTGGAAAATCGTTCTTGAAACAAGTGAGCCCTGTGATTTATCAAGAAGATAATAGTCGCCGTGGCGAACAACAATTTCAATTGAATTGTCACCGATAAGTGAAGCAATTTCACCTGAATGAACGCCTGCAGCATTGATAACATATTCTGCAGTAATTTCACCCAGAGAGGTTGTCAGCTTAAATTCATCATCAGCATAGTCGATATCGGTAACTTCGCAATTCCTTAAAAATTCCGCTCCGTTTGTAACTGCATTTTCAACACCTGCAATTGTAAGCTCATAAGGGCAGACAATTGAAGATGAGGGAGCAACAAGAGCACCAACAGCAGTTTCACCGATATTGGGTTCAAGCTCAACAAGCTCTTCTCTTCTTACAATACGAAGACCGGGAACGCCGTTCTTTTCGCCTCTGTCTTTGAGAACTTCAAGATGAGGCATTTCTTCCTCGGAGAAAGCCACAACAAGAGCTTCATTATTTTTAAGAGGAACATTAAGCTCCTTGCAAACCTTTTTCATAAGCTCAACACCGCGAACATTGAGCTTTGCTTTAAGTGTACCTGGCACAGCGTCAAAGCCTGCGTGAACAATTGCAGAGTTTGCTTTTGTAGCACCCATAGCACAGTCGTTGCATCTTTCAAGAAGGGCAACCTTGATGTTGTATTTTGAAAGCTCTCTTGTAATGAGAGAACCAACAACACCTGCACCGATGACAACAACGTCGTATTTCATTCTAACATCTCCCTGTAAAATAAAACATACTAACCTATAATAGAAGAACATTATAGCACAGTACCATATCGAAAATCAAGTATATATATAATGTTTTATATATACTTTTTGCACCTTGTTTTTTGCGAGAAAGTAGTGTAGAATTAAGAGTTGAAAATTGAGAGTGGAAAGTGGAAAGTTTCGGGGCGCGAAAATGCGCCATATTATAACGTCGACCGCAGGTCCCGACACTCCTCACTCCTAACTCCTCACTCCTAACTAAATGAGGTATCTGAATTATGATAAACCCAAATAAAAAGCCTGAACTTCTCGCTCCTGCAGGAGATATGAACTGCCTTATTGCAGCCGACCGTTTCGGTGCGGATGCAGTATATATCGGCGGACCGCTTCTTCAGTTAAGAGCAGAAAAATCTGCATTTACAGAAGAGAATATTGACTCTGCCGTAAAGCTTTTGCATTCAAAGAATAAAAAGCTTTATGTAACTGTAAACAGCTTCACAAAAAACAGCGAAATCGAGCCTCTTAAAGACTATGCCCGAACCCTTTACGGATTAGGTGTTGATGCAGTTATTGTTGCGGATTTGGGTGCAGTCAGAACAATAAAACAAGCAGCTCCAAACCTTGAAGTCCATATCAGCACTCAGGCAAACTGTTGCAACTACTCTGCCGCTCTGGCATATCACGAAATGGGTGCTTCAAGAATTGTTGTTGCCCGCGAAATGACTATTGATGAAATCGCGGAAATGCACTCAAAAATCCCCGAAGAGCTGGAAATTGAAGCCTTTGTTCATGGTGCTATGTGTATGGCATATTCAGGCAGATGCCTTATTTCTTCATATATGAACGGCAGAAGCGGTAACAGAGGCGAATGCACTCAGCCTTGCCGTTGGGAATATTATCTTGTTGAGAGAAACCGCCCCAATGAATATATGAAGCTTGAAGAATATCCTGACCATTCTGCCCTGCTTTCATCCCACGATATGAAAGCAATCGGATTCTTAGATAAATTGGCAGATGCAGGTGTTGACTCCTTCAAAATTGAAGGCAGAATGAAAACAGAATACTATGTTTCTCACGTTGTCAACGCTTACAGAAGAGCTATTGATAAATCCGCTCCCCTTGAGCTTTTAGATGACGAGCTTAATGCTATAAGCCATCGTCCATATAACAGTGGCTTCTATTTCGGAAACCTTGTTCACGGTCATAAAAATGACGGCCTTTACCATTGGGACTGTACCTTTGCAGGCGTTGCTCTTGAAGACTGCAAGGACGGTCAATTAAAAATCCAGCAACGAAACTTCTTCAAGCTTGGCGATACAATTGAAGTTCTTTCTCCCGAAACATTCGGAATGAAATTCACTGCAACAAAAATCGTCAATGAAAAAGGCGAAGAATGCGAAAGTGCTTGTCATCCTCAGGAATTCCTCACCCTCGACTGCACCGCAGATGTTAAAAAGGGGGATATTTTGAGGGTGAGAACAGAAAAACAAGAGATTATTACAGATATTTAACAAAATCAAAGTGATTATTTGAATTGAAAATTAAAAATTGAAACTGGAAAATTAAGGGGAAGCTACGCTTCCAAACATTATACTTATAATTGCGTCGCAGACCCGAAACTTTCCACTTTCCACTTTCAAATTCCCACTTTTATAATGCTAACCACAGATTCCTCCACTCCTAACTACTCACTCCTCACTTCTAACTAAACAATACAAGGTATTTCACGCTATGACTTCTTTTGAAATCCTCGCTCCCGTTGGAGCACAAGAGCAATTAAAAGCCGCCGTAAGAAGCGGTGCAAATGCAGTATATCTGGGTGTTGATAATTTCAACGCCCGGCGTAATGCTGACAATTTTACAACCGAAAATTTGAAAGATTCGGTTAAATATTGCCGTCTTCGTGATGTTAAGGTTTTTGTTACCCTTAACACACTTATTTTCGATAAAGAAATTGACGAGCTTTATAAAACTGTTAAAGCAATTGCCGAAAGTGGTGCAGATGCTGTAATTGTTCAGGATTTTTCAACAGTAAAAGCAGTCAAAGAAATCTGCCCCGATATGCCTCTTCACGCTTCAACCCAGATGGCAGTTCATAATGTAGCAGGTGCAAAGCTCCTTGAAGAAATGGGATTTTCAAGAATTGTTCTTGCAAGAGAGCTTTCGCTGAACGAAATGAAAATGATAAGAGAAGCGGTTAATGCAGAGCTTGAGGTTTTTGTTCACGGTGCTCATTGTATGAGCACCTCGGGCAACTGCTATCTTTCTGCAATGCTTGGTGAAAGAAGCGGTAACAGAGGTCTTTGTGCTCAAGGCTGTCGCCTTAATTGGATCAATGCCCACGGCAGAGAATATGCCCTTTCTCTTAAAGATATGTCCTATCTCGATAACATAAAGGAGCTTATGGAAATCGGCATTGATTCCTTTAAAATTGAGGGCAGAATGAAGCGCCCCGAATATGTTGCCGCCGCAGTAAGCAGTCTTAAAAAGGCTATGAACAACGAGTTCTATGATAAATTAACCTTACGTTCTGTTTTCTCCCGTAGCGGTTTTACAGATGGCTATTTAAAAGGCAAAAGAAATGTTGATATGTTCGGCTACAGAGTTAAAGAGGACGTAACCTCAGCAACCTCTGTTTTAAAAGAGCTTGAAAACTCATACAAAAACGAAATCCGTCCTAATAAAGCAAGTGCAAAGCTGATTCTCAAGAAAGACGAACCTGCAACCCTGCACTTTTCTTCAAAAGGAATTTCAGTCACAGTTCAGGGCGAAACCCCTCAAGAACCGAGAACTGCTCCACTTTCAGAAGAAATCGCTTTCAGAAATCTTTCAAAATTAGGTGACACATCATTTTATCTTGATTCATTAGGCTTTGAAAACGAAGATTCTCTAACTCTCCCCGCCTCTGCTATCAACGCTTTAAGGCGAGATGCAGCCAATCTTCTGGAAGAAGAGCTTTCCAAAAAGGAATATATAATCACTGATGCGAAACCCAACATTCCATATATTAAACCCGATTTTTCAGAATTCAAAACAAGAATCCGTCTTGAAAGTTTTTCGCAATATAGTGAAAATTTTGAAAAGACAGATTTGGTTATTCTTCCTCTTGAAGAAGTTTCCAAAAATCTTGAAGAAGTTGAATGTTTACCCGTAAAAATTGCCGTTGAATTACCTCAACTTATATACCCTGAAGACGAAAAAGAAATTCTCAAAAAGCTGACTACAATCAAAAGAACGGGTATTGTAAGAGGTATAACAGGAAATATTGGTGGTATCGCTCTTCTCAAAAAATCCGGGTTTAAAATTTACGGTTCTCACGGACTTAATATAACAAACTCAGTTTCTGCACAAGCTTACAAAGATATGGGACTTGAAGATATAACACTATCTTTTGAAATATCTGAGAAGCACATAAAAAATATTTGTGCAGATACCCCCAAAGGCATTTATATTTATGGCTATCTGCCCATTATGCTGTTAAGGAACTGTCCTCAGAAAAGCGTTGACGGTTGCCTTAAATGCAAGGGAAAATCAGTTTTAACAGACAGAAAAGGAATTGAGTTTCCTCTCTTATGTCAAAGCAAAAAATATTCTGTTCTCCATAACAGTGTTCCGCTTTATATTGGTGATAAAAGCCTTTCAAATCTTGATTTTGTAACCTTCTATTTCACAATTGAAGAGAAGAAAGATTGCGAAAAAATCTATCAGGCATATCTTAACGCCAAAGCTCCTGAGGGAAAGAAAACCAACGGATTATTTAACAGAGAATTATTATAATTTCAAAAAGTTTGTGATAAATCTTCACAAACTTTTTTTATATTCCAAAAAAGAAATTCAACTAAATCGGAAATATGTGTAAAAAAACTTTCCCGGCACAAACAAGATGCACAAAATTAAAACAAATCCGCATTTTCATTTGTGCAATACCGCTACAAAAGTCCAAAGCTTTCGTTTGTGCAAATTGAACAAATACACGTGCTTTGTTTTGTACATATTCTCTTGACTTTTTATAAATTTTCAGTATAATTGTTACTGTTGATAAATGATATATCACCTGAACATCTTGTTCGCCCATATTTATCGCCGAACCGGACTTCAAAGTTGATATTCATTTAGTATTAGTTTCATAAAAGCCAAAAAACAACAAGCCGCCTAAAGATAGGCGGTTTGTTGTTTTTATATAGTTTTTTATTCATTTTTTGTCGCTTTCATTCATTGACTATATTCTATATTTAGTTTATATTAAACCTGATTATATATTTTCCCGAAAAGGAGAAATTCCGATGACAAAAAACGAAGCAAAAATCAAAGCAAAAGAGCTTGTGTCAAAGATGACAGTTGAAGAAAAAATGACACAGCTTCTTTACACATCTCCTGCTATTGAAAGACTTGGAATTAAAGCATATAACTGGTGGAACGAAGGCGCACACGGTGTCGCAAGAGCAGGTACTGCAACAGTTTTCCCCCATACAATTGCTATGGCTGCAACCTTTGACAGCGAACTCATCAACGAAATCGCCGATGTTATTTCAACAGAAGGCAGAATTAAATATAACAAGCATGTTGAATATGGTGACCACGATATTTTCAAGGGTATCACATATTGGGCACCCAACATCAATATTTTCCGTGACCCTCGTTGGGGTCGTGGTCAGGAAACTTTCGGTGAAGACCCCTATCTTACTGCTACCCTTGGCACTTCTTTCATTAAAGGTATTCAGGGTGATGGTGAATTCTTAAAGGGTGCAGCTTGTTCAAAGCATTTCGCAGTTCACTCAGGTCCTGAAAAAGACCGTCACGGCTTTGATGCTGTTGCAACTCCACACGACCTCTACGAAACATATTTGCCCGCATTTGAGAAAACTGTAAAAGCAGGTGTTGCAGGTGTTATGGGTGCATATAACCGCACCAATGGTAAGCCTTGCTGTGCTCACGATTATCTTATGGGCGAGGTTCTCCGTAAGAACTGGGGCTTTGACGGCTACTTTGTTTCCGACTGTGGCGCTTTACAAGATATCTACGAATTCCATAAATTTGTAGAAACAAGAGCAGAAGCAGCGGCAGCTGCTCTCAAAAACTCCTGTGACCTTAACTGCGGTCAGACTTATGAGGCTCTCGTTGACGCTTATGAAGAAGACCTTATAACAGAAGAGCAAATTACAGAAGCTGCAGAAAGACTTTATATGATTCGTTTCCTTTTAGGCGAATTTGAAGAAGTAAGACCTTATTCTGATATTCCTTATTCAAAGCTTGACTGTAAAGAACACAGAGAGCTTAATTTAAGAGCCGCTGAAAACTGCGTAACGCTTCTTAAAAACGATAATTACTTACCCCTTAACAAAAACATAAATAATAAAATTGCAGTTATCGGTCCTAATGCTCTTTCCGTTACTGCTCTTGAGGGCAACTATAACGCTTATGCTTCTGAATATATCACAGTTGCAGATGGTATAAGAAGAGTTTTCACTGATGCAGATATTTCTGTTGAAAGAGGCTGTAATTATTGTCACGAAAAAATTAACGAATGGAGCGGTTTCGGCAATATGCTCAGCGACGGTGCCGCCGCTGCCGCAGAAGCAGATATAACTGTTCTTGCTCTCGGTCTTGACTGCTCAATCGAGGGTGAAGACACAGGCTACGACAACGATTATACCGCTTGCGGTGATAAGAAAAATATTTATCTCCCAAAAACTCAGCAGAAGCTTGCAGAAATGGTTTGCGATGCTTGTGAGAATGTTATTGTTGTTATTATGTGCGGCAGCTCCGTTGACCTTGGCGAAAAGGTAAGAAACCACGCTAAAGCAATTATTCACGCCTGGTACCCCGGTTCTCAGGGTGGTCTTGCAATCGCAAAAACAATTGCAGGCGAAAACAACCCTTGCGGTAAGCTTCCCGTAACAATCTACAACGGCGAGCATCCTCTCCCCGATTTCACAGATTACAATATGCAGGGTAAAACCTATCGTTTCATTGAGGGCGATGCACTTTATCCATTTGGTTATGGTCTTTCATACACCAAGTTCCAGTACAATGACGCAAAAGTTCTCGAAAAAACTAACGACAATATTAAAGTTAGTGTAAATGTTAAAAACATCGGAGACAGAGCAGGTATTGAAAAAACACAGATTTACGCTCAGTATTCCGATTCAAGAACCTACACTCCCCACTTCCAGCTTTGCGGTATTAAATCCACAAGCCTCGAAGCAGGAGAAACCAAGAATGTAACAATTGATATTGATACATATTGGCTCAAAGCAGTTCTTGAAGACGGTCAGAGAGTAACTCCCGACGGCAAAATCACTCTTTATATCGGCGGACATCAGCCCGATAAGAGAAGTAACGAGTTACTCGGTTACGAATGTGAGAAAATTGAATTATAGAATCAAATTAATCCCCAACAACAATTTTAGAATTGTTGTTGGGGATTAACCGTTTATCTTTTATTATTTATTTTTACTCGCTTTTATTAAATGCTTAATAACCATCACAAAACAAAAAACCAATAAAACAATCACGAGCAAAAAACAAATACTTGCAAAAACATCTTCGGCTCTTATTGTTAAAAATAGCCCTGCAATACACAAAGAAAGAACTATTATTGCACAAACTCCGGTAAAAATTGCTTGCGCTTTTTTCTTTGGCGAACCATCATCCCAAAATCCGCCAATTGCGCCTTCGAAAACAGTTTCAATTAAGAAATCAAAGATAAAGTCCACAACCTCACCTCAGCCAACGATTTATATATTATCGATATACAAGCAAGCTTGTTCGATATATTTTGTTTGAACAAAATTCGATATATTTCGCTTTGCTCAATTCGATATGATATAAATCCTTATTATCTCGTGCCAACGGCACATATCGAACCGCAGGTATATCGAAGCTTTAGCTATATCGAAAATCCTTCAGGATTTATATCGAGTGGCCACGCCACACATTCCACATTAAAGAGCAAACTCCTGAACCTTCTCACCACTCAAAGTTTTGTGAGTAATAGCAATGTCGTTAACTATCATATACCCTCTTGGTGTATTCTCTTTAGGAATAGAAACTGAACCGGGGTTTGCATAGATATAGCCACCATCTAATTCTTCAATTTTACTAACATGGGTGTGACCATTAAAAAGAATATCACCTTTTTTAATTTTGGGAAGATTTTTGGGATTAAGCTTATGTCCGTGAGTAAGGAAGAACATTCTGCCCTTATGATAAAAGAAAGCATATTCTGCAAGAACAGGAAACGAAAGCACCATTTCGTCAACCTCTGCCTCGCAGTTACCTCTTACACAAAGAATTTCCTCCGCCATATCATTGAGAAGTGCAATAACACCCTTGGGATTATATTCCTCGGGCAAATCGTTACGGGGTCCGTGATAAAGAACATCACCCAAAAGCACTAATTTTTCGCATTTTTCTTCTCTGTATTTCTCGACTAATTCACGGCAATATTTCAAGGAACCGTGAATATCGGATGCAATCATAATTTTCATAAGAATATCTCCTCTGTTTTAAGCTGAAATAATCATACCATAAATTAAATAAAACATCAACTTGTACATTAAAAAACAAGGATTACAAGCTTAATTGCAATCCTTGTAAACTCAGCTTATGCGCTAAATATAATAGCTTATTTCTTTTTCTTACCGCCGAAGAAGCCCTTCTTCTCTTCAGGGTTAACTGCCTTTGCACCCATTGTTGTGTTAAAGTTCATAAGAGCTTCTTTCTGCTTGTCATTAAGGTTTTTAGGAACCTCAATGTTAACTCTGATAAGCTGGTCGCCTCGTCTTGTAGAATTAAGAACGGGAATACCTCTGCTCTTTAACTTGAAAATGTCGCCGGGTTGAGTTCCGGCAGGAAGAATATATTCAACTTGACCGTCAAGGGTAGGAACTCGGAGCTTGTCACCTAAAGCCGCTTGAACAAAGCTGACTTTAACATCGTACCAGACATTATAACCATCGCGCTCAAAGAAGGGATGAGGTTTAACAATAACTCCAACTCTCAAATCACCTGCGGGACCACCGTTTGCACCTGCATTACCCTGATTGCGGACTGTAAAAATCTGTCCGTCATCAATACCTGCGGGAATGGTAATTTCCTGCTTAACGCTTCTTCTGATTCTGCCTGCGCCCTTACATCTTGAGCAAGGATTGGGGTTGAATGTACCCTTACCGCCACAGCGCTGACAGGGCTTTGATGTACTGATAGTGCCGAAGGGTGTTCTCTGCTGAACATTTATCTGACCTCTGCCGTTACAATCGGGACAGGTCTGGGGTGAAGAACCCTTTGCCGCGCCCGAGCCTGAACATTCATCGCAGACTTCAATTTTCTGGAATTCAACAGTTTTCTTGCAACCCTTTGCAGCTTCCTCAAAGGAAATATATATGTTAGTCTGAATATCGCTACCGCGACGGGACGCATTGGGGTTGGAACGACCACCGCCACCACCGAATCCTCCGAAGAAAGAACCGAAAAGGTCTCCCAAATCGAATTCCATTCCGCCGTCAAATCCGCCGAAGCCACCAAATCCGCCACCACCTTGACCTGCACCATAGCTGGGGTCAACGCCTGCAAAGCCGAAGCGGTCATATTTCTCCTTCTTATCGGAATCCGAAAGAATTTCATAAGCCTCGTTTGCTTCCTTGAACTTTGCCTCTGCTTCCTTGTTATCAGGATTAAGGTCGGGGTGATATTTTTTTGCAAGCTGGCGATATGCTTTTTTTATTTCATCAGGTGTGGCACTTTTTGAAACACCAAGCACCTCATAGTAATCTCTTTTGTCTGCCATAAGTAATTCCTTTCTTTAGGAATATACCCTATCAAAGACGGCTCTTTATGAGCCGTCTTTTTAGGTAGTTATTAGTCAACATCTGTGAAAGGTGCTTCTGTGTAGTTATCTCCACTCTGTGCACCTGCGGCATTGGGGTCAAAGCCTGCACCCATATTGTTGGGGTCAAAGCCCTGAGCACCGCCTGCTGCTTTGTAAAGCTTTTCGGAAATTTCATAGAATTTTGCCTGAAGAGCTTCCTGCTTTGATTTGATGAGTTCAATGTCTTCGCCCTTAAGAGCTTCTTTGAGTTCTTCAACCTTAGCATTGATGTCGTTCTTATCAGCTTCGTCGAATTTATCACCGTTTTCAGAAACGAGCTTTTCGCATTCAAATACCATCTGGTCTGCACCGTTGCGGATATCAACTGCTTCTTTACGTTTCTTGTCTTCTTCTGCAAACTGCTCTGCTTCTCTGACTGCCTTATCAATATCATCCTTGCTCATATTTGAAGAAGCTGTGATGGAAATTGATTGTTCTTTACCTGTGCCAAGGTCTTTTGCAGAAACGTGAACGATACCGTTAGCGTCAATGTCAAATGTAACCTCAATCTGAGGAGTACCGCGACGAGCAGGAAGAATACCATCAAGGTGGAACATACCGAGAGTTTTGTTATCTCTTGCAAATTCTCTTTCACCCTGAAGAACGTGAATTTCAACTGATGTCTGATTGTCTGCTGCAGTTGAGAAAATCTGGCTCTTCTTTGTGGGGATTGTTGTATTTCTTTCGATAATCTTTGTGCAAACACCACCGAGAGTTTCAATACCGAGTGAAAGGGGTGTAACGTCGAGAAGAAGAAGACCTTCTACATCGCCACCGAGAACACCTGCCTGAAGAGCAGCGCCCATAGCAACACATTCATCGGGGTTAATACCCTTGTAGGGTTCTTTGCCTGTATAGTTTTTAACTGCATCCTGAACAGCAGGAATTCTTGAAGAACCACCAACCATAAGAACTTTGTCAATTTCGGAAACTTTAAGACCTGAGTCAGAAATTGCCTGACGAACAGGAGCCATTGTTGCTTCAACAAGGTCAACTGTAAGCTCGTTGAATTTTGCTCTTGTAAGAGTTGTGTCAAGGTGGAGAGGACCTGCTTCAGTCATTGTGATGAAGGGAAGGTTAATTGCAGAGGATGTAACGCCTGAAAGCTCAATTTTTGCTTTTTCTGCAGCTTCTTTAAGTCTCTGCATAGCCATTTTATCAGTAGAAAGGTCTGAACCTGTTTCTTTCTTGAATTCAGTTACAAGCCAGTCAATAATTCTCTGGTCGAAATCGTCACCACCGAGGCGGTTATTACCTGCAGTTGCAAGAACCTCCTGAACGCCTTCGCCCATTTCGATAATAGAAACGTCGAAAGTACCGCCACCAAGGTCATAAACCATAACCTTCTGGTCATTTTCTTTGTCAATACCGTAAGCAAGAGCAGCTGCTGTTGGCTCGTTGATAATTCTCTTAACCTCAAGACCTGCAATCTTACCTGCGTCTTTAGTTGCCTGACGCTGTGAGTCAGTGAAGTAAGCAGGAACTGTGATAACAGCTTCTGTTACCTTATCACCAAGGTAGCTTTCTGCATCAGCTTTGAGCTTTGAAAGAATCATTGCAGAAATCTGCTGGGGTGTATAAGATTTGTCATCAATCTGAACCTTGTAATCTGTACCCATCTGTCTTTTGATAGATGCGATTGTTCTGTCGGGGTTCTGAACTGCCTGACGTTTTGCAACCTGACCAACAAGTCTTTCGCCGGATTTAGAGAAGCCTACAACAGAGGGAGTTGTTCTGTTACCTTCAACGTTAGCAATAACTACGGGCTCGCCGCCTTCGATAACTGCTACGCAAGAGTTAGTTGTACCTAAGTCAATACCAATTGTTTTTGCCATTTTAATTACCTCCGAATTTATTTTAAGTATTTATTATATATATTTGTTAATTAGTAACCTGAACAGTTGCGAAACGCAATATTCTGTCACCCATTTTATAACCTTTTTCAAAAACTGCCGCAATTGAGTTTTCGGGAAGCTCACCGTTTTCAACAGTCATTACTGCACTGTGAATATTGGGGTCAAATTCATCACCAACTTCACCGAAAGCCTCAACATCCATATTCTTGAGAATTTCTTTAAGCTGAGTAACTGTCATTTCAACGCCTTTTCTGTAAACCTCAACGTCATCTGTCTGATTTTCCAAAGCTCTGTCGAAATTATCAATTACGGGAAGAAGCGCCTTAATTGTGTTACCCTTTGCATCTCCATAGGTTGCTTCCTTTTCTCTCTGTGAGCGTTTTCTGTAGTTATCATACTCTGCAAGAGTTCGAAGATGGGAATCCTTAAGAGCCGCAAGGTCAGTTGAAAGCTTTTCAATTTCAGCCTTGAGAGCATCAACCTCTGCATTCTTCTTTGATTTCTTTTCTTTTTTAGTTTCTTTTTTTACTTCTGCAGTTTCTTCTGCTTCAACTGCTTTGTTTTCTTCATTCACCATTTTGTTTACCTCACTCCTCATCAAGAGTTTCGGAAAGAAGATTTCCGATAACCGATGCTAAATATTTAATACTTGGAATAAGCCTTGCATAATCAAGTCTTGTTGGACCGATTATACCGATTGAACCGCTATCCTTATCCCCTACGGAATATTTCGAGAAAATTGTTGAAGAATTTTTCAACTCTCTGTAAAGGTTTTCAGTACCGATTGCCACATTTAGTTGCTTCTTATGTGAGCCGAGCATATTTTCAAGAGGTGTTCCTCTGTGAAGAAAATCCATAAGTCTGAAAGCATCCTCAGAAAGCTCTTCATGGTTAAGTATGTTTGACTGACCTTTCAAATGGAGCTCGGTTGTTTTAACTGCTTCACAAAGGTCCGCTATAGCACACAAGAACGGTGACATTATGAAAACCCTATCTCCAAGGGAAGCAACAAGAGTCTGAATAACCATTACATTAATATCAGAAACGGATTTGCCGATAAAATAATTCTGACAGATGTTATAGAAAACCTCGGCAATATCAACATTAATCTGCGTATCACTTCTCACAACGGAGCTTTTAAGAATACCCGATGTAGCAAGAAGAACAATCATTGCCGTATGTTCACTTAAAGGAACAAGCTCTATTCTCTTGATTTTCGCATCCGCATCTGCAGGTGAAGAGGAAACCGCAACGCAGTCTGTCAGCTCTGCAAGAATGCTGCCTGCTTTTTCAAGAAGCTTATCCGGTTCACCCGAGAAGGACTGCAACCATATTTTAATTCGTTCCTGCTCTTCTATGCCTAATTCATAGGTATTCATTAAATTATCAACATAGTATCTATAACCAAGCTGAGAGGGAACGCGACCTGCAGAGGTATGAGGTTGTTCGAGAAGCCCCAGCTCAACCAGATCCGCCATATCGTTACGGATTGTAGCGGAAGAAACCGCATTATCCATTTCTGAGCAAATTGCTTTCGAACCAACAGGCTCGCCCGTAGCAATAAAGCGTTCAATTATAATTGCAAGAATTTGTTGCTTGCGTCCTGTAAGTTCCGCCACGACCTCACCTCTTTTTGGTTTTTATCACCGTTAGCACTCTCGTTTGGTGAGTGCTAACTCTGTTAATAATATACTCCCCTCGGTAGCATTTGTCAACCACTTTTGCAAATATTTTTGTAAATAGTTTGTGAATGAAAGGGAAATTTATGCAAAATAAAAAAGATACCCTTACGGATATCTTCTTTGTTTGGCGCAGAAGGAGAGACTCGCAAGGCTCTGCCTTGCGTTTGATAAGCAAACATCCGATTGTGTTCGGCTTCCGCCGAGGGAGTTCGAGTCTCTCCTATTCGTTATAACAAAAAAACAAAACCCACACACCTTGTTAGGTGTATGGATTTGTTTGGCGCAGAAGGAGAGACTCGCAAGGCTCTGCCTTGCGTTTGCTAAGCAAACATCCGATTGTGTTCGGCTTCCGCCGAGGGAGTTCGAGTCTCTCCT
>JAZNTA010000163.1:0-3678 GCA_045591525.1 Acutalibacteraceae bacterium
TGCAGAAAAGCCTCGTGGCATTGATTTAAGCTTATCACCATTAACGGAAATATTTGTTTCCTTCAATATCTCCTGAAACTCATCAAAATGCTTTGAAATATAGTGACGTATATTATTCATCTTTGCTGTGGTATCGCACCATAAACCCGTACCGAAGCAGGAGCGCCCCGGTGCAACGCACAAAAAATAGCCAATCGGCAACCAAGACTTTCTGTCGGGTGAAATATAAGCTCTGAAAGATGGGTTATAGGGTGGTCCGTTTTTGTGAAAACGCATATCTCTCGCAACTCTATACATCCATTCTCTCGGTTCCATATACATTATTGATTTACCAATATCTGGAGCTTCATCATTTATAACAAAACGAAGCCTGTCAATAAAGCCTAAGAAATCCTTTTTCGCCTCGTCATATTCATCGTGGTTTTCATGAAACCAGGTTCTGTTGTTATTTAACTGCAACTTACCGCAGTAGGTCATAATTCTTTTAAAATTCATTTTCAAATCCTTATCAAAAAATTTTTCAAAAATAAAATAACATACTGATTTTTAAAATGCAATAATATTATTGACAATAATAAATCAAATAAAGTAAAATGAGTTATAGACTTTTAGCCTTTGGAGGTATTATATATGGCAGTTTTCAGACCCTTTAAAGCATTAAGACCCACACCCGAGTTTGCTTCTCGTGTTGCGGCTCTCCCCTATGATGTTATGAACAGTGCTGAAGCAAAGGAAATGGTTCAGGGCAACCCTTATTCATTTCTTCATGTTGATAAAGCAGAAATAGATTTGCCCGAGGGCACAGACCTTTATAGCCCTGAGGTTTATCAAAAAGCAAAAGAAAACCTCGAAAACCTTGAAAAAGACGGCATCTGCGCTATGGATGAAACACCCTGCTTCTATGTTTACCGCCAGATTATGAACGGCAGAGAGCAAACAGGTCTTGTTGGTTGCGCCTGGGTTGATGATTATATTGAAAACCGCATTAAAAAACACGAATTAACCCGAGCTGATAAGGAAGCTGACCGCATCCGCCACGTTGACACCTGCGATGCAAACACAGGTCCTATTTTCCTTTGCTACAGAGATAACGAAAAGGTTAATGCAATAATTGAAGAGCAGAAAAAGAATGCTCCTGTTTATGATTTCGTAACCGATGACGGAATCGGTAACACCGTATGGGTAATTGAAAATCCCGAAATCTGTAAAGAGCTTTCCGAACTTTTAGGTCAGGTTGGCGATTTCTATATTGCAGACGGTCACCACAGATGTGCATCTGCTGTTAATGTTGCAAAAATGCGCAGAGAACAGAACCCCGATTTTGACGGAACAGAAGAATTTAATTTCTTCCTTGCAGTCCTCTTCCCCGCTGAAAGTCTTGAAATTATGGACTATAACAGAGTTGTTAAGGATTTAAACGGCAATACCGAGGAAGAATTTATTGATAAAATCAGCGAGAAATTTGAGGTGGAGCTCGCTTCCTGCGACGGTGCATATCATCCTGAAGAGAAGCACAATTTCGGTATGTACCTTGGTGAAAAATGGTATAAGCTCACCGCAAAGGACGGCACATTTGACCCTGCTAACCCCGTTGATCAACTTGATGTTTCAATTCTTCAAAAAAATCTTCTCACACCAATTCTTGCAATTGGTGACCCGAGAACAGATAAAAGAATCGACTTTATTGGCGGTATCAGAGGTCTTAAAGAGCTTGAAAAGAGATGCAAGGAAGATATGATAGTTGCATTCTCAATGTACCCCACCACCCTCGATGACCTTATGTCCATCGCAGATGCAAATATGATTATGCCCCCAAAATCAACCTGGTTTGAGCCAAAATTATTGAGTGGACTTTTCATTCACAAATTGAAATAAACAACTAAAATTTCCTTAAAACGTTTCGAAGAAAATATAAATAGACATCTGATTTAGATGCAGAAGGCGTTTTCTTCACCCCGAAGGTGTATACAGATACTCCGAGTGGGTGAAAAAACGACTAAAAAAGTCCGTATTCATAAAGAATACGAACTTTTTGTTCTGCGCTAAAGCAGGTGTCTATTTTACCATTTATGGTGTACTTTTTCGTGGAATACAGGAATGTTTTCAATATTAAGAACAGTGCCGTCATCAAGGACTGCAGTGCCGTTGAGCATACCGAAAAGCTTTTCTGCTTTTTCGCAGATAACGCCTGCACTTATGTTGGTATGGTCATTGAAGAAGGGCTTGAACCTCATATTGAAACGGTTATCGTTTGAGGTCATAATCCATTCATCCATAACGTTGCCTGTTGGCATACCAAAATCAACCAGGTCAAGCTTATGGCATTTGCCGTCATAGAAAAGCATGTTTTCACTTGCATTGGATGTATCGCCGAAGCCGTAACCAATGTTATATCCGAAAGGCTTACCATCAACAAGTCCGCAACCGATACCCCAGAACCATGTGTTATTATATGTCCAAACTCCTCTACCCCAGTCAAGAATACCGAAATCCTTTTCGGAATCAAGGGTATATGTTCTGCCTTTAACCTTTACATAACCGCTTGCATTCATACAAGTAATTTTCTGGTTATAATAAAAAGCCTTTTTATCCTCTTTCCAAGGGGTTGCAATAACCATTGTATCCATTGGGGGTTGCTTTAAATAAATATCTGCTTCAAGGTCAGTATGATTGAAGCATCTTTCATATTTGCAGTAAATATGTCTGCCGTCCTCTGTTCTGTCAATATGATAATCGCAGGTTTTGGATTTGAATGCGATATCACCTTTTTCGCTTGTAACAGGAAGATTCATTTTGCCGTTTGGCATAATCTGTGCTTCGGTGCAATCGAATTTTTCTTTTGTTTCAAAATCGAAAACCGAGCAACAAACAAGCCCCATATATCTGTTATCGTCAAAGGTGAAAGAAAGAGCATACTTGCCCTCGCTGTTCATAATGAGGTAATAATCCCATTCTTTAAGACGGTTCCTCTTATTTTTTGCCACCATATCGGGTGAATAATCAAACACAAGAGAATTTGCCCAGCCAGGCTCACGAAGAACACCATTTTCATCAAGAAGTGGTCCGTTACCTGTTATTTTATGATTTTTATTCATAATCAGATACCCTTTTCGTCATAGAGGAATACTGTTTCAAGAGCAATTTTAACACCTGTGTCAATTGCCTGAGCAGAAAGGTTATCTGCAGTATCAAGACGGGTGTGGTAATATCTTGCAGGAGTGGGGTCCATAGCAGTGAATGCACTTGAAGGAACGCCTGCCTGAGACATTGCAGCAGCATCAGTTGAACCAAGCTCAATTGTACCGATGGGAACATCCATACCAACAGTTTTTGCTGCAGTCTGCAAAAGTTCTGCAACTCTGCGGTCGTTTTTAACCATACCTGTCATATCTTTTTCGTAGATTTTTGCAAATTCAAGCTCACGGATTGTATCAAAAGAAACGAAAACAGTTTCAACACCATCGTTAAGCATATCTTTGTTTGCCTTTGCAAATGCCTTTGAACCACGAAGACCTGCTTCTTCACCACCTGCACAAAGAACTGCAACCTCGGTGTTTTCAAAGCGTATATCGTTATCAGAAAGGAATTTTGCAACTGCGCAAGAAATGAAGCAGCCTGAAAGGTCATCATTTGCGCCAACAACGGGCATTTTATAGTTGCAGAATCTGAAAGCCATAA
>JAZNTA010000164.1:0-8810 GCA_045591525.1 Acutalibacteraceae bacterium
ACTTTGGATTTTTTATGCTCTTTCATAATATTCACCTCGTGAATATTATTCCATAAATAACAGAAATTATTAAGAGAGGACAATGAAAATGGAAAAAGTACGTTTAGGTATTGTTGGTGTTGGTAATATGGGCTCAAGCCATATTAAAAATGCTCTCAAGGGCACAATGCCTGAAATTGAAATTACGGCAGTAGCCGATATTAAGCCCGACAGACTTCAGTGGGCAAAAGAACAGCTCCCCGAAGTAAAAACTTATGATACCGCTTCGGCGCTTATGGATTCAGGTGATGTTGATGCAGTTCTTATTGCCACACCTCACTATGACCATCCTCCCCTTGTTATAGAGGCTCTTGAAAAGGGTCTTCATGTAATGAGCGAAAAACCGGCAGGTGTTTATACAAAGCAGGTTCGCGAAATGAACGCTGTTGCTGATAAAAGTGATAAAATCTTTGCTATTATGTTCAATCAGCGTACAAACTGCCTTTACAGAAAGGCTCACGAGATTGTTCACAGCGGTAAATACGGCGAAATAAAGCGTGTAACCTGGATTATTACCGACTGGTACAGAACTCAGTCATACTATAACTCAGGCGGATGGCGTGCAACCTGGTCGGGTGAAGGCGGCGGCGTGCTTCTTAATCAGTGTCCTCACCAGCTTGACTTGTGGCAGTGGATTTGCGGTATGCCCGAAAAGATTACTGCAGTTTGCCACGAAGGTAAATGGCATAACATCGAGGTTGAGGATGATGTTATGATTTACGCAGAATATCCCAACGGTGCAACGGGTACATTTATTACTACAACAGGTGATTTCCCCGGCACAAACAGACTCGAAATCACCCTTGACAAAGCTAAGCTTATTTGCGAAGACGGCAAGCTTACTGTTTGTGAAGTTGCTGAGAGTGTAAGTGAGTTTACTAAAAACGCTGCTGAAGGCTTCGGCAGAATCGATACCGAAACCTTTGAGGCAGAGCTTGACGGCAGAAATATTCAGCATCCTGAGGTTATGAATAAATTTGCAGGTGCAATTCTCAGAGGTGAACCTCTTGTTGCCTCAGGTCAAGAAGGCATTAATGGTCTTATGATTTCCAATGCTGCTTTCCTTTCCTCATGGTTAGGTGAAAAGGTAAACCTTCCTGTTGATGAAGATCTTTTCTATAAAATGCTTCAGGAGAAAATCGCAAACTCAACGTTTGTTAAAGAAGTTAAAGAAATTGTTAACGAAAATATGGATTCTACTTATTAATATTAAAAAAATGATCTTAAGGCGGAAAAATATGACACAAAAATTTTTGAAAGCTATTATATGTTTTATTGCCATATTATGTATGTTTTGTAGTTTTTCAACTGCTTTCGCAGAAAACGGGGATGTGGACTTTGATTTTAATATTCAACCTCTTGAACCAACAACTCAAGCGGAAACCGTTCCCGTTGAAACTGAGGAAGAAACAGAAAAGGAAACACAAAAGCAAACAGAGAAAGAAACAACAGAAAAGCCTACAAAAAAACCTGCATCTACACATACAACAAAGCCCAAAGAAACTCAGGTAAGTAACGATAATGCCAATGCTAATTATAGTTCCGGTCAGAATGCAAATGCTTTTGTGGAGGATGATAAACCCGCCACAGAGCCTGAAACTATTGAAGAAAGTACAGAGGAACCACTTCCTGAAGGTTCTTTCTATGTGTATCTTGAAAGGAACAATGGTCAAAGACGATTGAAAACTGTTGTTGTTGGAGAAAATTATTTGCCTGAACCTGAAATACCATTGCGTAAAGGATATGCTTTTGCAGGATGGTACCAAGATTCTGAATACAAGAAAAAATGGGACTTCTTAAGAGATAAAGCAAAAAAAGAAATGGTTATTTACGCTAAATGGGTTAAGGATGACAGTACAATAGAGCACGATATAAAAATCGGTGAGATATCCGGTGGTAAAATCGAGGTGAATCCGCAGTCTGCATGCTTGGGTGAACCGGTGGTAATAACAGTACTTCCTGATGAGGGTAAAAGGCTTGTTCAGGGAAGTTTAAAAATAAATGGTGAAGCAACCGACTTTTTGAGCTTTGTAATGCCTAAAGGCGATGTTGTGATTACCGCCAAGTTTGAAGATGTTCCTGAAAAAACTGAAGATGAAGAAAAACCAGAAACAGTGATTTTTCTTGTAATGGGTGTTGCGGTAGTTGCTGTTCTTGTTGCAATTGCTGTTATAGCAAAAAAACGCTATGATTTTAATGCAGATTTAGACCCGGACGAAGACTTACAGATAGATAACGAGGAGTATTACGACGATTGGATCGATGAATCAATAGTTGTAGAGGATGGATTTGTAGAAGGTAAAAAAGTAGTTGAAAACACTGAACCTGATTATGGCGCTCCCGATTTAGATGAAGATGATTTAGATTAAAATGAAAAACTCCGAAAGTTAATACTTCCGGAGTTTTTTATTTGTCAATAAGTATTTACTGATAATTAATAGCAACCATAAACAGCATAACAAGTGCTGAAAAGGCGAATTCTGCAACAAAAAGTTTCCAGGACCATTTGATCCATTTGCCGTAAGAAACACCAATAAGACCGATTGCAATAATCATAAGACCGCTTGTTGGGTAAAGAAGATTTGTGAAGCCGTCTGCAATACAGAATGTTGTAACAACGCTTTGTCTTGTGATACCAACGAGGTCTGAAAGAGGAGCAACAAGGGGCATTATAAGGAAGGCTTTTGCGGTACCGCTACCAATGAAAAATTCAAGAATTGCAATAACTGCGAAAAGAATGAATATTGCGGCATACGGTGAAACTCCGTGCATAGCATTGTTTAATTGATAAAGAATTGTATGCATAATTTTCCCTTCGTTAAGAACATAGGAAATTGCAATAACAAAAACTATAAGAGGAACTGCAGGGAGAATTGTTTTTGCACCCTGAAAAAAGCTTGCGCCGAGATTTTTGCCTTTTAAACCTGAAAAATGACCTGCTAAAAGTCCGCCAACTGTGAAAAGAATTCCCATAGCAGGAAGTGAAAGTCCGCCACCTAAGTTAAGAGCAAAGTCGAGAATTATGAAAATTGCATCAACTAAAATGCAGATAACAAATGCTCTTGTACCTTTGCGGATGTCAGGATTTTCAAGCACTGCTTCTGCATCTGTCATTGTGAATTTTTCACGAAGAGCCTTGTCGGATTCATAAACAATAGATTTGGTCGGGTCTTTTTCAATTTTTTTTGCGTAAAAGAAAAGAAATAAAAAGAGAATGAGGTATACACCAACAAAAACAAGAAGACGAAGCCAGAGTCCTGAGAAAACCTCTAAGTTTGCAAGCTTCTGAACAGTTACAACATTAAATGGGTTAAAGGTTGCAGCCGTAAATCCCCATGCGATTGAAACAAGGCTCAAGCCTAAGCCTACAAGAGAGTCCCAACCCATAGCAAGAGAAACTGCAACGGCAATAGGAACAAGGGTTATGGATTCTTCAAGAACACCGGCAGTTGAACTTAATAGCATACAAACAAAAATGACAATTGCCATTAATGCGTATTTCTTATTACTGAATTTTTGAATGAGAGTTGCCATAATGAATTTCAAAATTCCACATTTATCGAGGATAAGAAAAGCACCACCGATAAGTACGATTATGGCAATGATAGCCACACCTGTTCCCGCATAACTGCTTGCAAGGCAGAGTATGGGTGAAAGTATTATTTTCCATACAGGCATTTTGTAATCTTCTAAAACTTCATAAGTTCCGTCAACTATTGCTTCGTGACCATCCTGATTAATTATCTGATATTCTCCTCTGGGAAGAGTTTGAGTTAGAAAGCCTATGAAAGCAAGAATAACTATCAGCACAACTGATATGGTTGCCATAGTTTTCTTGTTGAGGCTCAAGCCCAATGAATCATTTTTATTTGTATTTTCCATTTCTTCTGTTCCTTGTAAAAAAGATAGAGACCATTATACATAAATAATGTTGGAAAAGCAAGTGCAATTTGACAAAGCTTCAAGTTGTCCGTATAATAGCGTTATATTGGTGGTGATTTTGTGGAAATTATTGAGGATTTTACCTGCGGTAAAAAAGCTGTATTCAGCAAAAATGAAGATTTGCTTTTAATAACCTATGATTTTATTGCAGTTGTTGATGGTGTTTCTGCAAAAAACGGACGGCTTTTTGAAGGTGTAACAGGAGGCAGAAAAGCGGCAGATAAAGTCTGCGAAACGATAGTGCTTCTTGATAAAAATGTCACCGCCAAAGAAGCTGTAGAAAAAATCACCCAAGCAGTAGCAGAACTCTATGAAGAAAACGAGCCAAAAGGTGCTGCGGCGGCAGGCGCGATTATTTTCAGTAAAGAGAGAAACGAAATCTGGAGTGTGGGAGACTGCCAATGCCTTATAAACGGTAAGCTTTTTTCTCACGAAAAAGAAATTGACAGAATTAATTCCGATGTTCGTGCTCTTGTTCTGGAAATGGCGAAAAGGGAGGGTAAAACCCGGGAAGAGCTTCTTAAGAATGATTTGGGGCGAAATTTTATTATGCCCATATTGGAAAATCAACATATTTTTGCTAATAAAACGGGCAAATTTTCTTATGGTGTTTTTAATGGAGAACCTGTTCCGGATGAACATATTGTTATTCATAAAGTAAAATCAGGAGATGAAATTGTTTTAGCTTCTGATGGGTATCCATATTTAAAGGAAACTCTTGAAGAAAGTGAGAGACTTTTAAGAGAAGAATTAGAATATAATCCTCTTTGTGACGGGAATTACCGTTCAACAAAGGGTAAGGCAGAGGATACGCTTTCTTTTGATGATAGAACTTATATAAGATTTAGAGTGAGTGAATCCGAACCAGATATGGTTTAATACAGTCACTTTTCCCCGTAACATCGTTAAAACTCTTGAAATACGGTAGTATTCCTGCAAGTTTTGCCTTGTTACAGAAAAAATTGCCAAGTATTAAACTTCGCAGAACCTTAAATGTTCGAGTTTGCGTGCATTTTAGATTTTCTTTGGCGAAGTTATACTGTCGTATATGGAGACAAAAAAATATAAAAGGTGCGTGAAATCGGACATTTAAGGCATATTTGGTTCGAATTCACTCACTCTGAGGTGAAAAATGAGAGTACATAAGAAAAAACACGGTGCAGAGCGTCTTGAAGCCTGCGGGAATATTGTTATCAAGGATTTAAAAGCTGAGGGTAACACCTCTCAAGCTCTCTTCGGAAATGATAATCCCATAAGAATTGAAATTGGTTGCGGTAAGGGCGATTTTATAGTAGGAACTGCCGCAAAAGAACCTAACGTGAATTTCCTTGCGGTTGAAAAGGTTTCTGATGTTCTTGTTATTGCGGCGGAAAAGGTTAAAAATTCAGGTCTTTCAAATGTAAGAGTTTGTTGCGTTGATGCAAAAGAATTGGAAGAGATTTTTCCCGAGGGCAGTATTGACAGAATTTATCTTAATTTTTCTGACCCATGGCCTAAAGCCCGTCACGAAAAACGCAGACTTACTTACAGAACGTTCCTTGCGATTTACAAGAAAATTCTCAAAAAAGATGGTGCAATTCATTTCAAAACCGATAATCGTGGTCTTTTCGATTTCTCCTTGGAGGAGTTTAAAGAATTTGGTATGAGAATGGAAAAGCTTACCTTCGATTTGCACAATTCCGAATATATGGAAGGGAATGTTATGACAGAATACGAAAAAAGATTTTCTTCTATGGGGGTACCGATAAATAGGGTGGAGTGTTATTTTAATTAAGTTGCAAGTGGCAAATTTCGGGACCTGCAGTCAGCATTATATAAAGTTAAAAGATTCAAGACATTAATTGTCCTGAATCTTTTTTGTTTATGAGAAATGAATTTTTGAGGATATTTTAAAACATAAATAGTTGTTGTCTAAAAAATAAAAGTGTAGAGTGTCAAATATAATGTTTGGAAGCGAAGCTTCCCCTAAACTTGCCACTTTCCACTTTCAACTTGCAACTTTTCTGAAAAGAAAAAAGCAACCACTCTATTGAGTGATTGCTTTGTAGTGTCGGCATCGCCCTATTTTCCCAAGCGGCTTCCCACTAAGTATCTTCGGCGCTGTTGAGCTTAACTACCGTGTTCGGGATGGGAACGGGTGGACCCTCAACGCCATCAACACCGACTTCGAAGAACTGTTCGTCCGTCGAACAACATTGACAATTATAGCAGATAAAATTTAAAAGTCAAGCGTTTTTTTAAGATTTTTTTAAAATTTTTTATTTGTGGAAAAAAACAAGCAAAGTCCATAAATTTTGTGCAATATTTTTAGGGCTTCACTGTTGATTATTCACATAAAATAGTGCATAATTAAAATAAGATACTCTTTGAAAATATAGTGGAGGGTGTAAAAATGGGTAAATATGCTATTACATACGATATAGGAACAACAGGAGTTAAAACCTGTATTTTTGAATTAGGCGATACAATTAAATTGGTATCTGCTGCTTCAGAAGGATATAAGCTTTATGTTTTTCCTGATGGCGGTGCTGAGCAGGATCCTCAGGAATGGTGGGATGCAATGTGCTCCACTACAAAAAAGGTTCTTGATAAATGTGATGTTGATACAAAAGATATTTGCGGTATATCTTTCTGTTCACAGATGCAAGGTATTGTTCTTGTTGATAAGGATGGTAAGCCTGTTCGCCGTGCAATGAGCTATATGGATCAGAGAGCAAGAAAAGAGCTCAAAGAGGGTATTGCTTACGGACCTCAGATTGCAGGAGCGTTTATTCCGAAACTTCTTAAATCTCTTATGATAACAGGTGCAGTTGCCGCATCTGTTAAAGACCCTGTCTGGAAATATAAATGGGTTGAGAAAAACGAACCCGAAAACTTTAAAAGAGTACATAAATGGCTTGATGTTAAAGAATACTTTATCACAAGGATGACGGGCGAGTTCTGTATGACTCATGACTCTGCCTTTGCAACTCTTCTTTATGATATTAAAAAACACGAGTTCAGCAAATCCATGTGCAAAATGCTCGGTGTTAATTTCGACCATCTTCCCCAAATTAAAAAATCTGCAGAAAAGGTTGGCGAGCTTTTAGAGCAACCTGCAAAAGAGCTCGGTCTTATGCCCAGTACTGCAGTTTTCGGTGGTGGCGGAGATGCGTCTCTCATAGGTGTTGGTGCAGGTTCTGTTGCGCTTGGAGATACCCATATTTATAGTGGCACATCAGGTTGGGTTTCAACGGTTGTTGATAAGAGTATTGTCGATGCTTCTGCTATGATTGCGGCAGTTGTTGGCGCAGAAGAGGGTAGATATAACTACTTTGGTGAGCTTGAAACTGCAGGTAAATGTCTTGAATGGGTTAAGGACCATCTTGCTCTTGATGAAATCGGAATTTATCTTGAAAAGAAAAATATCACTGATGGTTATGAAGCTAAATATACAAGCCTTTATGACTATATGACAGATGCGGTTAAGGATATTCCTGCAGGTGCAGGCGGTGTTATTTTCACCCCTTGGCTTCACGGTAACCGTTGTCCCTTTGAAGATCCCAACGCTCGTGGTATGTTCTTTAACATCAGCCTTGAAACAGGTAAGAGCGAAATGATAAGAGCAGTGCTTGAGGGCGTTTGCTATCATCTTCGCTGGTTCCTTGAAACTGAAGAAAAGAAAGTTAAATCTTCCGAAAAGGTTCGTTTTGTTGGTGGTGGCGCACTTTCTGACCTTACTTGTCAGATTCTTGCAGACTGCTTGGGCAAGGTTGTTGAAACTGTTGATACACCTCAGAACGTTGGTGCTATGGGTGCGGCAGTTCTTATTGCGGTTGGTCTTGGTCAATGCAAATCCATTGAGGATGCAAAGAGCCTTATTCCCGTAAGTAAGACCTTTGAACCTAATATGGAAAACAAAAAAGCATACGATAAATACTACGAGGTTTATAAAAATCTCTATAAATCAAATAAAGAGAATTTCGCAAAGCTTAATTCATAAAAATTTCTTTTTTGGAATAAAAATATTTTTTAAATTATTGAAAAAATTGTCTTTTTCTGCTAAAATAATAAAAAATTGGTACTATAAATCTATAAGGAGTGAGGTTTAATGAATATAGCTTTAATTGCACATGACTCCAAGAAAGAACTTATGACTCAGTTCTGTATTGCTTACTGCGGTATTTTAAGCAAGCATAGTATCTGTGCAACAGGTACAACAGGTAAGCTTGTATCCGAAGCAACAGGGCTTGATATAGAAAAATATCTTAGTGGCTCCCAGGGTGGCGCTCAGCAAATCGGTTCAAGAATCGCTTGCGATGAAATTGACCTTTTACTTTTATTCCGTGACCCCCTTAATCCCAAACCCGGTGAACCCAATGAAGCCAACCTTTTAAGACTTTGCGATGTTCATAATATTCCGGTAGCAACAAATATTGCAACTGCGGAAGCTCTCATTCATAGCCTTGAACACGGTGACCTTGATTGGCGTGATATTGTTAATCCCAAGAATTAAAGGATTTATGTTCATTTTTTCTTGAACTGACTTGATTTTGTTCGCGTTTTGTTGTATAACTATCGGGTAATTAAGTTTACGCTTGATTACCCGATTTTTTGTTTTATTATTTTGTAATTATTTTCATTTTAAGGAGATTTAAAATGGCTGGAAATATTCAGGCAATCAAAGGCACAAAAGATACTTTACCATCTGAAAGCTATAAGTCCCAGTATATTGAGCAGGCTGCTCTTGATACTGCAAAAACTTATGGCTTTCACGAAATGAGAACACCTGTTTTCGAATATACAGAGCTTTTTGACCGTTCGGTTGGTGAAACAACTGACGTTGTTCA
>JAZNTA010000165.1:0-2228 GCA_045591525.1 Acutalibacteraceae bacterium
TATCCACATTCGCTGCAAACAAACATACTTTTAGTTTTTGCCGCCATTATATCATTCCTTTAAAGTTTAATATACCTATGCCTATAGCAAAGGCGATTTTATTTTGATATTCTTCGATTTTAAGCTGTTGTAAATCGTAGCTGTTGCTTAAAAAACCACACTCTACAATAACCGTAGGAACGGTTGCGTTTTCAAGTATATAAGTACTACTGTTACCCATCTTCAGCGGACGGTTGTTTTCGGGCTGTAAAAGCTGTTTTACCCATTGCCTAATACTATCTCCCAGCTCCTTTGAGCCCTGTGCCTTGCGAGAATAAAAGACCTGCGTTCCCCTTGCGGCAGAGGTTGTAAACTTATTAAGATGGATACTAACGAAAACAGCCTCGGGATTTTCCTCCATAAGCTTTACCCGATTTTGCAAATCCCCCTTTTTATAAAAGCCGGAGGCTGAATTATCGGTAGAGGAATCCTCAGTTCGGGTCATTATAACCTTATAGCCGTTTATCCGCATAAACTCCCCAAGTTTTAGGGCAATTGCAAGGTTAATATCCTTTTCTACTGTGCCATCCGAAGCGGAAGCACCGCCATCCGCACCGCCGTGGGCTGAGTTAGCCAATACTACATATTTTTGTTAATCTTGTATATTTTGTCGTTTTTTGACTGTGGAAAATACTCAAATTTTCCACTCAATTTTAATTTCTCTCTTGCCACCCTCTTGGAGTTTTCCAATGAATATTTTGCTTATAAATTCATCGGCAATCTCGAATGTAAGGGTGTCAATTTTTCGGTACTTTTCGAGTATAGATTTAGTATCCGTTTTTGTTTCGCCGCCCGATAATGCGGCAAGCTTTGATTTCAAAATTTCGATGCGCTTTTCTGTTTCCTCGGATTCTTTTTGATAGCTTTCTCGGTATTTTGTAAACTCCTCTACGCTGATGAGACCGTCTAATTTATCGGTGTACATCTGAGCCATTCGGTTATCGTTCCGCTTTACCTTTTCTTCAAGTTCTGCAATCTGCGACTGCAAGGTTTTAGCACCGTTCCTTTTCCTTTTAGGCGCATCCAACTTGCCAATCTGCTTTTTATCGTAGTATTTATCGAGCAACTTATTAATTTCATCTACTACTATTTGCTCTAACTCGTCAAGGCGAATACTGTGTGCGTTTTGGCAAACTCCGTTAGTGGTTTTCCGAGTTCTGCAAGAAAGGTAGTTATATCTTCCGTCACGCAGCTTATAACTCATTTTCCACATTGTGTTGCCGCATTCGGCACAAAACACCTTTTTAGCAAGTGAATAACAACTGCCGCTTGGAATTTTTTGACCTCTGCCACGGGACAGCCGAATCTCCTGTGCCTTATAAAAGGTTTCCTTTGAGATAATCGGCTCGTGAGTATCCTCAACAATATCCCACTCACTTTGCGGCTTTTTACGGCGTTTACCCGTTTTGTAATTTACAACCTCTTGTCTGCCTTGCACCAGAGTACCTGTGTATTCAAATCGGCGAAGAATTGCATAGACAGCCGAATCCGACCAGGTTGTCCTCGGCGCATTGTTCTTCTCATAATTACCATTATAATACTTAGAGCCAAGCTCCTTTTTGTGAACGCAAGGTGGTGGAATCATCTCATCATTCAATATTTTCGCAATGCTTATGTACCCTAGTCCACCGATATATAAATCAAATATCCGCTGAACTGTAGGCGCTGCAACCTCATCAATAATTAAATGATTCTTGTTGTCGGGGTCAATTAAATAGCCGTAAGGTGCGAAAGAGCCGACAAACTCACCATTTTTCCGTTTAACACTTAAAGTGGCTTTAACGTTGTCGGATAGCTCCTCTAACTGCCATTCATTTACAAGCCCGTTTATTTGACGTGTTTTTTTATTGCCTTTAACGTTCGTGTCAATATTATCAACAACCGCAACAAATCGCACACCCCATTCGGGAAACTTTCCGTGAATGAAGTGTTCAATCATCTCCATATCACGCGAAAAACGGGATTGTGTTTTGCAGACAACTATCGTGCATCTGCCTTCTTCGCAGTCTTTTAGCACCTGATTCCAAGCAGGTCTTGAAGCGTCGGCGCCACTGTAATCCTCATCACAGTAAATGCCGTTGATTTGCCATCCTTTCTCGATACAGTAGTTTATTAGCATCGTCTTTTGATTTTGGATACTTTCGCTCTCGTCAGTCTTGTTTTTCTTATCCCTATCCTCTGAAGAAAGG
>JAZNTA010000166.1:0-1508 GCA_045591525.1 Acutalibacteraceae bacterium
GGGTCAACCGCACCTGCAAGCTCGGATTTCCAGAAATCAATTATCAGATTCGGCATCCAGAAATCGCCGTGACAAAGGCAGGCGGTGTTGTTGGTAACGCTGAATATTTCATCGAAATTATTGTTGATAAGCTCAACTGCTCCCATAATCTCGGTTTCAATCTCGTTTTTCTCAAACTTCGCTTTGGTAAAGGCGTAAATATCAACGAAATAATCCTTGTAATACTCCGCCCAAGTGTCATAAACGGGATTATCGTATTTTCCGAATTTGTCATTATGCACGCTTTGTGCGTTCATAAGAGCATCAATAATGCTGTTTCTGAGTCGCTTTCTTGACGGAATAAATGCAAGATATTTGCTCTTGCCGCTCATTCCTTTTATGTAGTCCATACCGAGATAAACGGTGTCGTTTTCACGGTGCAGAAAATATGTTTTCGGAACTTTATATGAAACCTTGGGAGAGAGAAAATCAAGCATATCCTTCTCCTTGCAAATTGCGTCATAGAATTTGCTCGTTTTAACTGCAATTTCAAAAGGTTCGGTTGCGATTTTTACAAGATAAACACTTCCGCTTGCACCTTTACCGACAGCACGGATTTTACTGACCGTTGTGTGCATTTGCTTTTCAACAACCGATTTGATTAAATCTGTATTCATAGATAATATATCCTTTTACATCAAAATAAATCCCATCAGCAGACCGCCTGCAAATCCTGAAATATGCTCCCATGCGGTTGCTTTGCCCATAAACATACCGCCGACTGTGTAGATTGCCAAAACTATCAATGCTATTGCCGGTACGGGAGAAAAGAAAACAGTTCCGTTTTTGACAGCAAGCATAACAAATACGGCAATCAGACCGTAGATTCCTGTTGATGCACCTTCGCCCTCGTGGAGCTTATACACAAACGCCATATACAAGCCCGATACGAACGCCGAGCCGATATAGCAGAGTGCAGTTTTTAACGAGTCGAGCTGGGATTCAACGGCATAGCCAACAATGAGTGTTGCGGTTATATTTGAAATAATGTGCCACGTTCCGATATGGAGAAGCGATGACGATACCAGTCGCCATACTTGTCCCTTTTTGATTTTCTTTTCGGACAGATGCAGAGCGTGATTTATGTAGCCTTTGTTGTGTCCCGACCACAGTTTTTCTTTGAGTGTTACTGTTTCTGTTTTGGGAATGATGATAAAGTTATCAAGTATGAAGATTATAAAAATCAACGCACAAAAAGTTATTGTAAATATCGGCATGTCCTTTATTCTCCTTATCAGCTATATAAATTCATAATCTGCGGATAAAATTCTTTCTCATCTGCAAATGAAGAAAGTCCGCCGAACTGACTTAATGTACCTATAAGCGGTACATTTTCTAAATTTGTACCTTTTAATTTATCTGCTGTTGCTTCGGCAAACTTATCTGCAAAAATGACTTTAATATCTCTGCCGAAATAACTTTCAATTTCGAAGTCAACAACATCTGTCAAACCGCTTGCGTTGTGCATA
>JAZNTA010000167.1:0-39279 GCA_045591525.1 Acutalibacteraceae bacterium
AGGAGTTGTCAGTGAGTCTTGTCTTCCTAAGACCGCTTGGCCTCCGACTTTATGACAGACTATGACAAGGCTTTTTCGCTTATGCCCGGCAAAAAGAAACTTAATCTTCACGCTTCTTATGCTATCTTTGAAGACGGTGAAATTGTAGGCAGAGATAAGATTGAGCCGAAGCATTTCATAAAATGGGTAGACTTTGCAAAAGAGAGAAATATGGGTATTGACTTTAACCCCACTTATTTTTCTCACGCTATGGTTAAAGATGGTCTTACCCTTTCATCTCCCGATGAAGAAGTAAGAAATTTCTGGGTTGAGCACGGCAAGGTGTGTCTTAAAATATCCGAATATTTTGCAAATGAAACAGGTATTCCCTGTGTTATGAACATCTGGATTCCCGATGGCTATAAAGACATTCCTGCAGACAGATTCGCACCCCGTGCAAGATTCAAAAAATCTCTTGATGAAATTCTTGACACACCCTATGACAAATCAAAGGTTTATGTAACTCTTGAATCAAAGGTTTTCGGTATCGGTCTTGAAAGCTATACAGTAGGTTCTGCAGAATTCTGCCTTTCATATTCTGCAAACAAAGGCATTACACCTCTTATGGATAACGGTCACTATCATCCCACAGAATTAGTTTCCGATAAAATCTCCTCACTCCTCCTCTTTAACGAGAAAATTGCTCTTCACGTAACAAGAGGTGTTCGTTGGGACTCTGACCATGTTGTTATTTTTGATGACGAAACAAAGGAAATTGCAAAAGAAATCGTTTCCCACGATGCACTGGGCAGAGTGTTCATCGCAACAGACTATTTTGATGCCTCAATAAACAGGATTTCTGCTTGGGTAACAGGTGTTAGAAATGTTCAGAAGGCACTTCTCAATGCACTTCTTTTACCTACAGATAAAATGAAAGCTCTTCAGGAAGAAAGCTCATTCACAGAGCTTATGTGCCTTCAGGAAGAAATGAAAACTGCTCCTTTCGGTGATGTATGGGCAGAATATCTCGCAAGAGAAAATGTTAATAATGATTACTTTAAAGAAATCAAAGAATATGAAGAAAAGGTATTGGTGAAAAGAATATGAAAGATATTTTAACAGCTCCTTTTGTGGAAGAAATGAAACGCGCAACCGCTAATATGTATCGTCAGGGTTGGGACGAAAGAAATGGTGGTAACATCAGCTATATGCTTGAAGAGGAACAGGTTGCAGAATACCTTGACCTTAACAATGTTATCCGCGAAATCCCCACAGGCTTTGACGCAACATATCTTATCGGTAAAATTTTTATCGTTACAGGTACAGGCAAATATTTCAAGAATGTTGAAGTTGACCCTGAAACAAACCTTGGTATTATCCGTATTGCAAAGGACGGCACAACCGCAGAGCTTCTCTGGGGTTACAAAGATGGCGGTAAATTCACAAGTGAGCTTCCCGCTCACCTTATGAGCCACATTTCAAGACTTAAAGTTAATCCCGAAAACAGAGTTGTTATGCACTCTCATCCTACATACACTCTTGCAATGAACCACATTCACGAGCTTGACGAAAAGAAATTCACTCACACTCTTTGGGAAATGTGTACTGAATGTATCGTTGTTTTCCCCGATGGTATCGGTGTTCTTCCCTGGATGGTTTGCGGTAACAATGAAATCGGTATTGCAACTGCAAAGAAAATGGAAGAATACAGACTTGTTATCTGGGGTCTTCACGGTATTTACGGCGCAGGTAAAGATATGGACGAAACCTTCGGTCTTATCGAAACTGTTGAAAAAGCAGCTCAGCTTTATATGCTGGCAACCGCAAACGGTAAGAGAATTAACACAATAACAGACGAAAACCTCTGGGCAATTGTTGAACGCTTCGCTCTTGAAGACCAGTGCAAAAAAGAGTTTTTAGACCTTTAATAAGTTAGCGAGAATATCCAAAAATTACAAAAAGATGTCCAATTATTACATTGGGCATCTTTTTTCTTTTGGTTTTTATATACTGTAATTGAAAGGAGCGGTATATATGAAAAAATTTGATAAAGAAGATAAGAGATTTAAAATATTTGCCTATATAACGCTATTTATTACAGGATTTTACTTTTTTGCACACCTTTTATTTTGGGTTTTTGAAGCAGAATTAATTACTCCTTACGATGATTTTGAACATACATTTTTTCTCATGATGCTTTTTATAGATATAGTCGGCTTGTTTATATATGTACCACTTGCCGGTATTGTCATCATGGTTCAAACTCTTTATTTAATCGCAAGACTTGCAGATACCGAAAACGTAAAAAAGTGGTTTTACCTGCCATCTTTTCTGAATATAGTTTTCGGTTGTTTCAGTATATATGGTGTTTTAGAGCTTATTAAAAGTGCAGTTTAGTTGATTGTTTTATAAAATGGTCCTGTAAAAGTGTTGCGAAGCTTACCCCTCTTTTTTGCTTGCAAAAAGGAGGGGGGACCATTCCTGAACATAGTTACCATTTGCAAAAAGTAAATTCCGGGTAAAAAATATATAATATTTGCATTGTGTTCGGACGGAATGGTGGGTGGTACCTTTTTATTACTTTCTATTGCTTTGTACCACCCACCGCCCCGATTAAGTTAGTTTTATAAAACACAAACAAGCACGAAATACATCCACCAATAAATTTAAGTATGTTCATGGGCGGTCCCCCCTCCTTTTTCGTTTCACGAAAAAAGAGGGATAGCTTTGCGTTACTTTTATTTTATGTAAGCATATAAATAAGAGCCATTATTAAAAGCTCATCAGCCTTTTCTTCCGATAAAAGCAAAATAAGAGCTAGCAAAAGCGCCTTATCGCTGTCTATATTCAAATCTCCGAAAACACTTTTAATCTTGTCTTCAAAACTGTTCTGAAAATTTGGTTGATTATTGTTTTTGCATTCATTTTTTTGTTTAGTTTTATTTTCTTCTTTCTCTTTTGGTTCACTCTCGTTTTTTGAAGAATTTGAGCCGTAATGCTTTAAATTTTCTAAATAATCATTTGGCATCGGAACTCTTCGGGGCTCTTCTCTTTTTGTAGTTGTGTTCTGTTGATTCCCTTGTTTTTCTCTTTCAAAACCGGCACTTTGCCTTGCTCTTCTCTGCATATCCTCTGCTCTGCGTATTGCATCATTCTGCATTTTCATAAGGTCCTGGTATGAATAATCTGCCATTTACATTATTCCCCTTTCCCTTAGAAGCGGTAAAACGGACATCAGCTTCACAAGCTTTGTTGCCTCATCCGCTTTCTTCTGCCTTTCTTCCGATAAAAGCGGTTTTAATGCGTTTATAAAATCCAACCGCTCATCGTGAGAATTAAAGGCTTGCAGAATAGGAACAATTGCAGAAAGCTGACTTAAATCGGGCATACCAAGTCCACTCAAACTGCCCAAATTTTTGAGTAAATCATCTAACTGAGGTTGATTTTGTTCTTGCTTATTATTTTTTATTTCAGGCTCTTTTTTAGGCGGTTCAATATTTTTTCCACCTAAAACACTTGCGGCAGTCTGCTTTAAATTCTCAATATCATCAGGGGTTAAGGAATTTAAAATGGCTCCTAAATCAAAATCAGCCATTGTTTTTTCCTCCGAAGAATTTATTGAAAATTGCTTTTGCCGCATCACTGTTCAAGAGTGCTTTTGTTTTCTCTTCATCCTGAAGAAGATTTTTCACCGCACTTGCCTGTTCTTCACTTAAATTTTTATTTATAAAATCATTCAAGCCCTCATTTGTATTGAGATTTTTACTGTTTTTAGCCTTTTCCATAAGCTCATTCACATCAAATTTATCATTTCTTTGATTACTCATTGAAATCACCGCTCCACTTGTATTATAATTATTACAATATATTGAATTAAGGGATTGAATATGTATGCGCATACTTGTACTTTCTGATTCACATCGCAATAATTTTAACCTTTTCACCGCCATTTCAGAAGAACCAACCGCTGAGGTGGTTTATTTCTTAGGAGACGGTGCTAATGAATTTGAAGAAGCAAAGCTTATTTACGGCAGAGAACAAGCCTTTATCTGTGTAAGAGGAAATTGTGATTTATCATCTTTTCTCCCCGATAGAGATATCCGTGTAATTTGCGACAAAAAGATTTTGGCAACCCACGGCTATGTTCAGAATGTTAAATTCGGTTTAACTGATTTACAGCTTGAAGCAGTAAACGAAAAATGTGATATTGTTCTTTTCGGTCATACCCATAAGCCCGAAAGCATCTATAAAGACGGTATCTATTATTTTAATCCCGGTAGCTTAAGAGATGGTTGCTATGGCGTTGTTGACATCACGAAAAACGGCGTTATTTGTATAAATAAAAAACTATAATTAATTGACAATTTCTGCTTATACTGTTAAACTATTGACATATTTTAAAAAAGGTAGTGATAAATATGGATTTCAAGTATTCAACCGCGCTATACCTTATAGCAGGTGCAGTTATCCTTTTTGTCCTTGCCCAGTCTATTTTCTTCCTTGTTAAAGCTTATAAACAAGGCAGAACACTTGGCTTAGACAAATCCAAACTGCGAAACGCTATTACTTCAAGCGCACTTTTTACTATTCCTTCCGCGCTTTCCATTCTCGCAACAATTATTGCTCTTGTTCCCGCATTAGGTCCCGTTATTCCCTGGGTTCGCCTTTCGGTTATCGGTAACCTTATGTATGAAACAACTGCTGCAGAAGCTGCAATGGAAGCTTTCGGTCATGAAGGCGGTATGGCAGTTCCCGTTACAGAGCCTGAAGTTTATGCAGGTGTTGCCTGGGTTATGACCCTTGGTATCTGCTTCTCTCTCGTAATTCTTCCCTTTCTTGCAAAGCCTCTTCACAAGAAACTTCTTCAGGCAGGCAAAAAAGAGGAAGCTCCCAAAGCTGAAGCAGCAGAAAATGCCCCTGCACAAGCAAAGAAGAAAAGAAGTCTTAACGGCTTTATCAATGACTTTGCAACTCCTGCAATTTTCATCGGTCTTATCGGTGCATTCATTGCCCGAGCTATTATCGGTGCAGGTAAGCCCGAAACCTTCGGCGATGGTGCAGGTGTGCTTTCAATCATAACTCTCGTCGTTGCAGTTGTTGTTTCAATTGCACTTGAAGTTCTTGCAAAGAAACTCAAGCTCACTTGGTTGGAGCCTTTTGTTATGCCTATCGGTATGATAATTGCAATGGTTGCCGCAATCGTTTTCTTCAACGTTCTTCCCGAAGAAATCGCTACATTTGAATGGAGGGGTTAAAAATGGCTAAAAAGACAAATAAATCATATTTTGACCGAGTTCATTCCTGGGGCAGAATTTCAACTGTTACAGCACTTTGTGCTCTTCTTATGTTTCCTATAGGCATCTGCCTTTACCTTAATGTTTTTCCGCCTATAAACGGTATTCTTGCAGGACTTCTCAAGCTTATTCCTACTTATTGGACAGTTGCAGTTGTTGAGGTTATCGTTTATACTCCCATGCTCGGTGCAGGCGGTACATACCTTTCTTTCGTAACAGGCAACATCGCAAACCTTAAGCTTCCCTGCGCTATCAACGCTATGGAAGGTGCAGATGTTAAAGCAAACTCTGAAGAGGGCGAGGTTGTTTCAACAATCGCAATTGCAACATCATCTATTGTAACAACATTTATTCTTGCAATCGGCGTAATCGTTTTTGCTCCTTTCCTTCAATCGTTTACTGATAATGCTCTTCTTAAGCCTGCATTCGCTCAGGTTCTTCCCGCACTTTTCGGTGCGCTCGGTGCAGGCTACTTTATCAAACATTGGAGAATTTCTTTCTTCCCCATTATCATTATGATAATCGTTCTTGTTTTTGCTCCCACAATGGGCGCAAGCACACTCCTTTTCGTAGGTATTGTTGCTTCCGTGGGCGGTGCATTATTCATGTATAAAAAAGGTATGCTTGACAGAGTTAAATAAGATAAAAATATTTCCCCTATTCACTTTAAACGTGAATAGGGGAATTTTTCATATTACAACTTAACACCAAAATTACTGTAAATACCTTTACCTTTTGAGTTATAGGCTCTTACTGTATAGTAATAATCAATGCCTTTTTTTCTTGAGGTTTTATCGGTATAATTAAGTTTTGTTGTTTTGCCGAGATTTTCCCAGCTACCATCTATGGTAGCCTTCCTGTAAACATAGTAACCACTTGCACCGCTTACTTCATTCCATTTAACCACCGGTTGCTTTTTGCTATTAAGCTTAACACTTGTGATTTCAGGTGCATTAAGGCAATTAACACCCAAGCCATTTTCATAAGCGCCCTGATATTTGCCGTTCATTGCAGCAACAGTATAGTAATATTTAGAGCTCTTTTTAGCAGATTTATCTTTATAAGAAAGAACGTCCTTAACTTCAGCAATCTTCTTATAATCGCCTGAGGTTGTTCGTCTGAAAACAACATAAGATGTTGCACCGGCTACGCGTTTCCATTTGATAACATTACCACTGTCCCATTTAACTGAAACCATTTCGGGAGCTTTCATATATAAATGTGCTCGCATATTATTTCCTGAAATGCCTGCACCATCGTTATTAGCAGCCTCTACATAATATGTGTAAAAATAGTTGCTTTCTTTATCTGTTGTATCATAAAAACTTGTTTTTGTTGTAGTACCTATCAGTTTGTAGTCTTCAAAGGGTGACTCTCTGTAAACATTATATTTTGTTGCACCCTCAATGGAATTCCATTTAATATATACGCTGTTATCTACACTTGATTTAATTGAAGTTATTTTCGGTTCTGCAAGGCAATAAGCAGTAACACCTTTCGTATCAAAACTACTGTATTGACCATCCTTTTCAATAACAAGAGAATAGATATATTTATTACCTGTTGAAATGTCTGTGTCAACATATTCCTGTGTATCTGTACCTGAATAAATCAAATCCCATTGACCTTGGTCATTTTTCTTGAAAAGCTTGTAATCAGTCGCATTTTCAAGTGTCTCCCATTTGATTGTTGCAACCTCACCTACACAAGAAACCTCCGGTTGCTTAACACCGAAAAGAGTAATCGCATATTTGTTTGATAAAACACCTGAATTAGTACCGTTTACCGCTTTAACTGCATAATAATAGGTTTCGCCATCAACCTTTGTAGTTTTATCTGTATACTCCAAAACATCTGCGCCAACGGTTGCAAGACGGGTATATTTTTTAGCGTCTGCAGTTTTTCTGTAAACACGATATTTTTTCGCACCTTTAACTGCATCCCAGGAAAACTTGATTTTATTATCTTCGAGAGTTTCAGGCAAATCCTTAAACTTTGGCGGTGCAAGGTAAATCAAATCTGCACCGCTCTTATTATATTTACTGTAACAATCCTCATCAAATGCTCTTACAGTATAAATATATTTTTCTCCTCTTACAGCAGTTTTATCAGTATATTCAAGCTTTGTCACATCCGCAAGTTTTTCGAAGGATGCACCATCTTGCTTTCTGTATATACGATAGAAATCGGCATATTTTACTTTTTTCCATTTAATGAAATTTCCCAAATAAAGAGCCTGAGCATCTGTTATTTTAGGTGTGATATTTCCAACTTTATTAAGCGTTATATCGAATTGGTAAATACTGTCTTTATCTATTATAAGGTCTTTTCCTTTTTGAATATATGTAAAAGTAAGACCATAATATGTTCCGCTTTCAAGGTTAGAAAAATCAATAGAAAGATTACCTTTACTGTCAACTGTAGGGAATGCACCACTTTTATTTATGATAATATTCTGCCTTTTTTCATCGGAATAAATGGTGAAACCGTAATAAACATTATCTTTCTTACCTTTACTGTCAAACTTAAAGGTCAGAGAACCTTTATCTCCATTCACAGAATAGGAATTACATTTAGTTTTATAGTTTGATTTAACCGGAATCATTAAACCATATTTGCCATCATAGGATTTATATTTTGTTGCCGCCAAGGTTGTTACGGACAAAGCAGAGAGCAAACATAATACCGCCAGAAAGACTGACAGGGATTTTTTCAATGTTTTCATTTGTTGCCCTCCTTCTTCATTGCAAAAAATTTATCTGCTTTAAGGATTATTGTCTGGGTTTTCGAATCCTTAATTTCACCGTTCATAACCATTTCTACAGCTTCACTTAAAGGCATTTTAAGAGTGTTCACAAACTCATCTTCATCAAGATGTTGTTCGCCCTCAACTAAATCCGTTGCAATATACATATGAATTACCTCGTCAATGAGAGCGGGAGTTGTGTATAAATCACCGATTGGGAAAATATTGTTTGCGGTAAGTCCTGTTTCCTCGGAAAGCTCACGCAAAGCGGCTTCTTTGGGATCTTCACCTTTTTCAAGCTTACCGGCAGGGACTTCCAGAGTAACTTTATTCAATGCATATCTGAACTGGTTAACAAAAACAACCTGTCCGTCCTCCGTAAAAGGCAAAACGCATACCGCACCGGGATGGCGGATAACCTCACGGATACCTTTGTTGCCGTTAGGAAGAAGAATTTCATCTTTAAAAAGATGAATTGCAACCCCGTCAAAAATCTCCTCAGAAGAAAGTTTCTTTTCTTCAAGCTTCATAATTACTACCTCTTAACAAGTTTTTACATAGTTATACAAATATATTATACAACATATATTTGTCACTTGCAACTATATTTTGTCGGAGATAAAGGGACAAAGATAGTCGCCAGTCGCCAGCTACCGGTCGCCAGAATTGAAACAACAGCTTTATTCGTTTTGATTTACTTTATTGAATATATAGAATAAAAATATTCAGAACAATTATGTTTATGTTTTGAAAAAACTGGCAGCTGGTAGCTTGTGACTGGTGGCTATTTCCCTCTTGACTAAAAATCAATTCTATTGTAAAATCTTCTTCGGTAAAATGGGCAGTCGCGGATGCGATTTATCGCAGACGAGGAAAGTCCGGGCATCTCACGGCAGGGTAACTGCTAACGGCAGCCGAGGGAAACCTTAGGGAAAGTGCAACAGAGATATACCGCCGAATTTTTTCGGTAAGGGTGGAAAGGCGAGGTAAGAGCTCACCGGGGCAATGGAGACATTGCTGCCATGTAAACCCTACCCGATGCAACACCGACTGGGGTTGAGCCGTGCCGCGAATTTATTCGCAACCCCGAAGGGTGGCTAGAGCCATTTGGCAACAAATGGCGTAGATAGATGATTGCCTTAAACGACAGAACCCGGCTTATATTTTTACCCAACAAAAAAGAGATGGTTTTGCCATCTCTTTTTTCGTTGGTTATAATTGCGGTAATTCATCAAGATGTGAATAATCGTTAAGGAATTTAAGTTTTGTTTTAATTACACCATTTTCTTTTATTGTCTGAATTAATGATACCCCTGTGTTAACATGAGAAAAATTGAAATTTTCTTTTAAAGGAAAATCCAATGCCGCAAGAACAAGGTAACTGTTAAAGGTTCCGTGGGCGATTATAACAATTGTATCTTCAAAACCATTTTCTGCTTTAATTTTTTCTATTATTTTCTTTGCTCTGTTATATGCTTTTTCGTCATCTTCCTCACCTAAAGAGGTGCGGTGGTTAATTTCAGCATCAGGGCAAAGCTTTTTTATTTCTTCATCAGGGAGCCCTATGTAATCAGGCTCAGTTCCTTTTTCTAAAAGAAGAGAGTCAATAATAATCGGCGTATTCTTATGATATTCTCTTACTGCATTTGCAGTTTTAACTGCTCTTACCAAGGGGCTGACATAGAATTTATCAATATTTTCACTTCTAAATCTTTCGCCTAAAAAAGCAATCTGCCTTTCACCCTTTGGAGTAAGGTCAGTTTCTGAAAACCCGTCACCATTCAGGTTCCCGAAGGTTTCTCCGTGGCGGATAATATATAGTTTCATACACTCACAACCTTAATAAAGTTTCAAAAGCCGAAATCCTATCCCTCTTTTTTGCGGAGCAAAAAGGAGGGGGGACCGCGTTAGCGGTGGGTGGTACTCCTCCCTCACTTTGCGTTTTCAAGTATCAGTATTATGCTTCGCTAATTCTTCAAGTTCTCTTTCTCTTTGGCTTTTTTCTATTCTTCCTTCCATTTCGTCAATAAATTCCTGACGATTCTTTTCAACCATTCTTCTTATTTCTTTTTCAACCGTTTTCACCTGGGAAATACCACTTACAACAATAAAACCATTCGGTGTTTCAAACCTTATAGCACCTGTTGCTGAAAAGCCAAAAAGAGATTGTTGCATTCTGACACTCCCTGAACTGTCAAAATCTTCATAAGAATCGATCACCTCTTCGTGAACATACATACTCCATAAGGACTCATACCTTAAAAGTGTAACAGGCATACCTTTTCTGTAAATATACAGTCCGAAATCATCATATTCAATTATAACTCTGGGTATAGATAAGCGTCTTATCAGAATCCATAAAAGAAACATAAATTCCATACCGAAAGAAAGCGCACACCTGAATGCTAACCTTTCAGGCATATCCCGATAATAACTGTGAAAATGCCTGTGCCTATGTCTGCCATCAAACAACGATAGCATATACAAAGCATACATTAAATCCTTGTTCGGTTCTATTTCACCTATTAAAACCAGAAGTGAATAAACAACAGCAAAGCCACAGACAACCATTAAAATTACCGAAACCACTAACAAACCATTTGCTCTTCGGGCTAATACTTTAACCTCTGAAACATCCATTTATCTCAACCCTAATGTATTTTCTAATTCTCTTCTTTTTGAAATAATAATTTTATGAAGCTCGTTTCTGACTTCTCTGGCATTTTTTATACCGTGAACCCTCACTATTTCACCTTTGCAATTTAGAACTATAATTCCTGTTGTTGACAATTCCCATGCCGCTTCAAACAAGCCAAGGTGCCTTTGATATTTGAATGGTTTTCTTATTGCATCAATAAAAGAATCAATACCACCCTTATTCTGTAAATTATCAACACTTCTGATATCTGTCCAAGGAATCATCTGAGTACCTTTAAGCCCGCGGTTAATATATAAATGTGCTACATCATATTCGATTATTTTGCTAGGTAGAAATATCCTGCGGAAAAACCTTAAAACAGAAACAACCGCAACCACCCAGCAAATCATATACAGTATCATTAAAATAATAGAACCGCCAAAGCCCATATAAAAGTCTCTAAAAAAATAAAACAAAACTAAATACAAGGGTGTAAGAATAAACACCGTGTTATCTCTTTTTCCTAAAGTAATTAATTTACTTTCCATTCAAAGCACCTCTTTTCGCTTTTCTTGGAAAAATTCTATCAAATAATATGTATAATTACAAGATAAATAGCAAAAAATCGTCAAAAACTATTGATACTTTTTCATTTTTCTGCGATAATATGATGTTGTATTTTGATTTTTAGTATGGAGTAATTTTTTATGAACTACGATACAAATAAACTTGCAGAGCTTCTTTTTCCCGATGTTACTCAAACTATTGAAGACCTTGAAAAAAGATACCCCGAAAGGAATTTAAAGGAAGGTGCACGTGTTACACGTTTCGCCCCATCTCCCACAGGTTATCTTCACATCGGTGGTCTTTTCGGTGCCCTTGTTGATGTGCTTACCGCGAAGGCAACAAGCGGTGTTGCTTTTCTTCGTGTTGAAGATACTGACAAAAAACGTGAAATTGAAGATGGTGTTTCTGCAATAATCAACGGCTTTGACTCCTTCGGTATTGATTTTGACGAAGGTGTTACAGGCTTCAATACAGAAAAAGGTGATTACGGACCCTATACCCAAAGCAAACGAGCTGAAATTTACCATATCGTTGCAAAAGAGTTAGTTCAGAAAGGGCTTGCTTATCCTTGCTTCTGTACTGCAGAAGAACTTTCTGACATTCGCCAGGAACAGGAAAAGGGCGATGCTCTTATCTGGGGTTACTTCGGCAAATGGGCAAAATGCCGTGATCTTTCTTTAGAAGAAATTGAAGAAAACATTAAGAGCGGTAAACCCTATGTGCTTCGTTTCCGTTCAGATGGTCAGGAAGATAAAAGAATCTTTTTTGACGATATAATCCGTGGTAAAATTGAAATGCCCGAGAATATCATTGATGAGGTTCTTTTGAAATCCGATGGTATTCCCACATACCACTTTGCTCACGCTTGTGATGACCATTTTATGAGGACAACTCACGTTATCCGTGGCGAAGAATGGATTTCATCCGTTCCCAAGCATATTGCACTTTTCAAGGCTTGCGGTTTTCGCGTTCCCAAATACGCTCACACTCCTCAGGTTATGAAAATTGACGAAGAAGACGGAACAAAGCGTAAGCTTTCAAAACGTAAGGACCCTGAAGCAGCAGTAAGCTACTTTGTTGAAGAAGGTTTCCCAAAAGAAAGCCTTATTGAATATCTTCTCACTCTTCTCAATTCCAACTTTGAAGATTGGAGAAGAACAAACCCCTCAGCTGATGCTTTCAGTTTCCCCTTCAACCTTAAGAAAATGAGCCCCAGCGGTTGCCTTTTCGACCTTATAAAGCTTAATGACGTAAGTAAAAATGTTATTTCAGTTATGAATGCACAAACTGTTTATGATTATATTTCAGCTTGGGCAGAAAAACATGACGAGGATTTCTTCAAGGTATTCACAGCAAATCCCGAACGCTCAAAAGCAATGGTGAATATTGACAGAGAAAGTCCCAAACCCCGTAAAGATATTGCAAAATGGAGCGAGGTAAAGGAATATTTCTCTTATATGTTTGATGAATATTATGAGGCTTCCTTTGAGCTTCCCGAAAACATCAAAAAAGAGGATGCAAAGGCAATCCTTGAAAATTATCTCAAGGTTTATAATGCCGAGGACGATAAAGATATATGGTTTTCTAAAATCAAAGACCTTTGCGAACCCTTAGGCTTCACACCAAATGTTAAAGAGTTTAAGAAAAATCCCGAGCTTTTCAAGGGGCACGTTGGCGATGTTTCAACTGTTATTCGCCTTGCAGTAACCTCAAGAAAAAACACCCCCGACCTTTGCTCAATTATGAGCCTTTTAGGTCAGGACAAAGTCAACGAAAGAATAAATAAAGTTATAAACGAACTTTAAGGAGATATACACAATGGAAGAAATTATTAACGAAACCGCGGGTAATTTTATCCACGATATTATTGACGAAGAATTAGCAACCGGTGTCAATACTAAGGTACAGACCCGTTTCCCTCCCGAGCCTAACGGCTATCTTCATATCGGTCATGCTAAAGCTATCTGTATTGACTTTACTACCGCTATGAAATACGGTGGCGTTTGTAATCTTCGTCTTGACGATACAAACCCCTCAAAGGAAGACCTTGAATATGTTGAATCCATTAAGGAAGATATCGAATGGCTCGGCTTCAAATGGGATAAATGCCTTTATGCTTCAAGCTATTTTGATTTCCTTTATGAATGTGCAATCAAGCTTATTAAAGACGGCAAGGCTTATGTCGACGACCTTTCCGCAGAGGAAATGAGAGAATATCGCGGCACTCTTACAGAACCCGGTAAAAACAGCCCCTATCGCGACAGAAGCGTCGAAGAAAACCTTGACCTTTTCAAGAGAATGACTGATGGCGAATTCCCCGACGGTGCAAAGGTTCTCCGTGCTAAAATTGATATGGCATCACCCAATATGAATATGCGTGACCCTGCAATCTACAGAATTATGCATGTTGAACACCACCAGACAGGTGATAAATGGTGTGTTTATCCCATTTATGACTTTGCTCATCCCCTTTCTGATGCTCGCGAGGGTGTAACATATTCTCTTTGCTCCCTTGAATTTGAAAACCACAGACCTCTTTACAACTGGTTTATTGAGCAGATTGGTTTTGAAGAACCGCCCAGACAGATTGAGTTTGCTCGCCTTAACCTTAACTACTGCATTACAAGTAAAAGAAGAAATATACGTCTTGTAACAGATAACCTTGTAAGCGGTTGGGATGACCCCAGAATGGCTACAATTTGCGGTATGAGAAGAAGAGGTTATCCTTCAAAAGCAATCCGCACTTTTATAGAGAAGGTTGGCGTTTCCAAAGCATACAGCGTTGTTGATTACGGTCTTCTTGAAGCTTGTGTAAGAGATGAACTTAACGAAAACGCTCCTCGTGCTATGGCTGTTCTTGACCCTATTAAAGTAATTATTGATAACTACCCCGAGGGTCAGACAGAAGAAATTGAAGTAGAAATCCATCCCAACAAACCCGAGATGGGCAAGAGAACAGTTACTTTCGGTAAAGAAATTTATGTTGAAAAAACTGACTTTATGGCAGAGCCCGTGAAAAAATATTTCCGTCTTTTTCCCGGCAATGAGGTACGACTTAAAGGTGCATATTTCATCACCTGCAATTCTTATGAAACCGATGAAAACGGCAATGTAACAGTTCTTCATTGCACCTATGACCCCGAAACAAAGGGCGGTAATGCTCCGGACGGAAGAAAAGTTAAAGGCACAATTCATTGGGCAGGTCCTAAAGCATTCAAAGCAGAGGTTCGCCTCTACGACAGACTCTTTAATGTTGAAGATCCGGCAGGCGTTCCCGATGATGAATTTGTTAATGCAATCAATCCCGAATCTCTTGTTGTTCTCAAAGATTGCCTTGTTGAAGAAGGTATTAAGGATGCAAAAATTCTTGATTCCTTCCAATTTATGAGAAATGGCTATTTCTGTGTTGATAAAGATTCCACCGATGAAGCTCCGATTTTCAATAGAACTGTTGAGCTTAATTCTTCTTGGAAATAATAAGCCGAAAGGACGATTTTTAAAATGAAATATGTATATAAAATTGTTGCTGCTATAGGTGCACTTTCAATTATCCCTATGATTGTTTTTCTTGAAAGCATTTATTTCAAAATGTCTTCCGCTGCTTTATCCGCATTGTTTTATATTGGTCAATTGTTGGGGAATGAAACATTAACGCAGGCAATTAAAGACAACAATGGTGTAGTTCCTGAAGCAATGGCAGATACCGTATCACTTTATGGCTTATATGACCTTTTTTCAGGTTTCAGCGGTTCAGAAAACGGCAGTGATTTAATCGAAAAAATTGATGTACTCATTTCTCCTTTAATCACTGCCGGTATCGTTCTTATTCTTGTTGCAATATGTGCAATAATTACTGCTGTTTTTGCTTTTGTTATGAAGGACAATCGCAAGGTTATTTATTCTTCAATAATTGGCATAGGTCTTTCTTTGGTATTCAAGGAATGCTTTGAAGGTATCGCTGCTCCGATTCTTGACGGAACAATAAGCTTAGCAACCATTATGGAAAGCTTTTGGGGAACTTTGATAGGTAACTTTGAAGAACTTACACTTAACACAAACTTCTGGTTTATTCCCGCTGTTTTTGGGGCAATAATTCTTTGGACAGTGCTTTATAACTATACTCTTCCCGAAAACGAGAAAAAAGAAAGAAAGCTCATGCTTGGGGAGGCAGATGACCAATGATTTATGATAAGGTTGAAAATATGAGCTTATACTTTGACCAGCTTAAAGGTTTTGACAAGGTTGAAGCTGCATACAAAGAATTTTGCAAAGCACCCTTTGAAAACGGAAAAATAGAAATTGACGGCGAAAATGCTTGGTGCAATGTTTGCAGGTATGATGTAAACCCCGATAATCCTTTGAAATATGAAGCTCATAAGGAATATGCTGATGTTCAGCTAATGTTTGAGGGCGAAGAAAATATCGGTTGGGCAAGCTTTGATGAATGTACTATAACCGAGGATTTTAAAGAAGGCTCAGACATTGCATTTATGGATGCACCTGACGGACAATTTTTTGCTTTGAGAAAAGGCTATTTTATGGTATTCTTCCCCCAGGACGCTCACGCTCCCTGCAGAAAAAGCGAAAACTCTGACTTCGCTCATAAATTAGTTTTCAAAATCAAATTATAAAAGATACAACCACCTTAGAATTTTTTGAAATTCTAAGGTGGTTGTTTTATTTATGCGGTAAGCTTATTACAAGATTAAATATTCCGTTTTCATATTTAACAAGCATATCGCCTTTATTTTTATCAACTGTTCTTTTAATGCTTTTAAGACCCAGTCCGTGATTTTCACTGTCTTTTTTCCTTGAAATATATGTCCCTGCCCTGTGCTTTGGTGCTTGAGTTGACGGATTTCTGACAGAAATTATCATTTCATTTTCAGAGTCCTCAATTTTAACATCGATATATCTGTCACTATGATTAGGGAATTTTACGCAAGCCTCAACTGCATTATCAAGTGCATTACTGAGAATTGTGCAAATATCCATAGCAGAAATTTTTGTATTCTCTAAAGATGTAACATCAAACTGAGTTGAAATGCCGTTTTTCTGTGCATATAAAAGCTTCTCGTTGAGAATAGCATCAACTGCAGAATTTTTGCTCATTGAAACATAGGTTGCTTCCTCAACTGCATCTGTCATTTTTTCAAGGTAGGAAAGCATTTCTTCCTTTGTCCCATTTTCTGCAATTCCTTTAAGAACGAAAATATGATTTTTCAGGTCGTGCCTTAGCTCTCTTGTTCGGTTATAGCTTTCTTCAATTCTCTTGAATGACTCTTTTTCAAGTCGCATCTGAGTATTTAAAAGGTCTGCATTTCTTCTGATTTCAAGCTGATTCTGTAATTTGGAGAAAAGAGTGAAAACAAGAACATTAATAAACACAAGACCGACAGTTGAAATAATAATATAAATATTTATATCTTCGCCCGGTGCTAACAAATCTATGTAATACTGATAAACAGTAAGGGTACCCAAGGTTGTAACGGGAACCGTCAAAAGAAGAAGCCAATATCTTATGGGAACGGCTTTATTCTTAGATTTTGTGAACATACCCACAAGAATGATTATAACAAGCATAAAGATGTTGGGCAGTTCAATTGATAGAATTCTGTAAAAGAAGCTATCCGTTTCAAGATAGGGTATTCTATCAAAAATTTTATCTATAAACAGAGAAAATGCAAAATAGGAAAGAAGCTTTGAAAGAGCAACAAAAAGCGAATAAACCACGCAGAAAAGACCCTTCAACCGCTTTTTACCGTCAAAAATCACAAGTGCAACAGCAAAAATCAGAAGCATCTGCACACCTGTTTTAATATTACCGCTTTGCCCCGTTTCCTGAAGTGCTAAAAGCACACCCGAGCTTACAACAAAGGCAATCCACTTTGGAAATTTACTTTTATATTTCTCATCAAAAAAGGCATTCATCAAGAGAAATGCAAACAGCATTTCAAGGGTTGATGAAAACAGCCTTATGAGATAGAACAAGGTTGTTTCAATAAATTCAAGCATTTTTTATCACCTTTTCGCCCAGAGATATGCATTTTTAACAGCTGTCGCCTTGCTTTTGCTGACAGGAAGAATTTCTCCGCTGAGTAATTCTGCACTATCTTTAGAAACGCTTTTAATTTTTTTGGCATTAACAAAATAGCTTTGGTGAGTTCGTATGAAATCCTTACCCTCAAGGTCTTCTTCCACCCGGTCAAGCTTACCGTAAAATGAGTATTCGTCATTTTTTGTATGAACAATAAGAACTCTACGATTACTTTCAAAATAAAGAATATCGTTTAAAGGTATATTTTTAACTGCTGATGCGGTTTTTACTGTATAAAAGCTGTCATCAGATTTGGAAAGCTCCTTTAAGCATTCACCAAAAATTCTGTCAAAAGCATTAACAAGGTCGGTTTTAAGAATATATCTGAAAGCCTTTACCTCGTAACCTGAAAAAACATATTCTGCCGAAGAGGTAACAAAAACAATGAGAGCCTCAACGCCCAGATCACGAAGCTGCTTTGCACAGTCAACTCCGTTAACCGTTTTCATTTTTATATCAAGAAAGATTATATCAAAATCATTGGGTGTTTCTTTACAATGGTCTATCAGCGGTGTCCCGTCATAGAACACCGCCAATTCAGCTTCTTCATCAACTTTTGCAAGATAATCTCTTGTTCGCTTTTCTATGTAATCACAAACATTTTTCTCATCATCGCATATTGCAATTTTCAGCATATTCCCACCTCGGAGCTTGTGTTAGTTCTAATATAACATATTTATTCTGTTATTGCTACTGATTTCTTTGGTTTTATCTTTTTATACAATATAAGCGATATTATTATTGCCACAACCAAGAAAACGATTATAGTACTATTATCAATCCAACTGTCTAAATAGACAAAGTAAAATGAATTTACTCCATCAAAAAGCTCATAAGCTATTCTACCAAAAGGATATAAAACCAATCCGATTGTTAAACCAACTATCCAGGTTAAAATACTTCCATCGTTACTGAATATTGCCGATATAATACTTGCAAATATCGGAATAGCCGTAGCTGATAAAGCTGATATATACATTACTTTTAATGATTTTCTTTTACATATAATCGTAAACGTAAGCAAAACTACAGGAATAAGTATTACTGTTATCATGGGTACGATGCAAGAAAAAAGCAATTCGTCAGTATCTATATTTTCTGAGCACCAAATATCTACAGAATGTGTATTAAATAAAGCTCCTATTCCCCATAACAGCATATTACTGAAAAATCCTATAACAAATTGAAGAAACGGATTAACTTTTCTCATATAAACCCCATCCTTTATTTTTATAGGTATGCTTATACCATTTCAGTTAACATCATATTCTGCAAAAATGCGCTTACTGTAATTAAGCCGAGAGTTGCAAATAAACCGAAGTTAAAAACATTTTTATAGTTGTTTTCTTTCACTGCAAAAACTATGCTCACAATTACAAGAGCTGCCATTATGAACAAGGGCACAATTCCGAAGCCACTAAGGAAGCCGAAGAAAAGTCCTGCTCCGCCGAATATCAATTCTGCAAGCTCGTATAAAGCTGAACTGTTATTCCAGTAATAGCTTAAAATAAGATTTGCAATCACAACCAGAAGTGATACGCCAAACACTCCACCAAATATTTTGTATAATTTTTTTAATTTTTCAGATGTTCTTTTCTTTGTCATAATTAACATCTCCTTTCTTTGTCTGTATCATAACAAAAACAATAAAAAATTGCCCAAAATGTAACTTTCGGGCAGTTTTTTGTAATTTTTGGATTATTTCTCGTTTTGCTTTAGCAAAACATATCGAATAAATCTTGATTTATATATCGAATTGCATAGCAATATATCGAGTTTGTTGCAAGACAAACATATCGACTGTCGATATGCCTGACGGCTCGATATGTCGCCAACGACTCGATATGTGACAAGTCACTCGATATGTTTCACCTTACGGTGAAAACAAACACTATTCTACCTCTTCACCCTCATATTCCCATTCCACACATCCCAAATTTGTTCCTCGTTATCAGGTTGAAGGTAGTCGGTAATATATGTGCAAGCAAGGGCACCGCACGCCCAACCGAACTGCAATTGCTTTTGGGGAGTGTAGCCTTTTAAAATGCCGTAAAGAAGACCGCCAACGAAAGCATCTCCACCGCCGATGCGGTCCATTACAGCAATTTGTTTAGGTTCTATAGATTCCCACACATCACCACTCAGCATAACAGCACCCCATAAATGACGGTTGGCGTGCATTACCTCACGAAGATTTGTTGCAAAAACAGTTGTGTTGGGGAATTTGCATTTTATTTGATTTATAGTTTCTTTAAACTGTTCAACGGGTGTCATTTCGGTTTTATATTTGGCTAAATCAAACTCCATTCCCAAGCACAAGCTGAAATCCGATTGATTTGCAATAATTATATCGGAAATATCTGCAATTTTTTGAAACGTCTGCCTCAACTCTTCCTCTCTGTTTTTCCAGAAGGATGCACGATAATTAAAATCAAAGGAAATAACAGTTTCGTATTTTTTTGCAACCTTTGCAAGCTCAAGGCAAAATTCCGCCGTTTCCTTTGAAAGAGCGCAGATAAGTCCTGTAAGGTGAAGTATTCCAACACCATCCTCTTTGAAAAGCTTTTCCAAATCAAAATCATTTATATTAAGAGTTTTTCCTACCTCACCTGCTCGGTCATTGTGTACGCGAGGTCCACGAAGACCAAAACCGCTGTCAGCAATATTGAATTGATGGCGATACCCCCAAGGTCCTCCCTGCTCAATATCCTTACCCTCAAATTCCATATTGCGAGAGCGAAGATTTGCTTTTATAAAATGAGCAATGGGACTGTCCTTAACAAATGTTGTTAACACCTTTACAGGCAGACCCAAATATGAACAGATTGATGCAACATTGGTTTCAGCAGAGGTTGCCTGCATATAAAATACATCCGAAGAAAAAACAGTTTGCCTGTCAGGTGGCAAAAGGCGTACACCCATACTTGTGGGAACGACCAGGGCATACTTGTAGTTAGATTTTATTGTTAACATTTTATACCTTCTTTAAAAAGTTGCAAGTTAAAATGGAAAATGGCAAGTTTCGGGGCGCAGAAATGCGCCAAAATATAATTGCGTCGCAGACCCGACACTTTGCATTTTGCGCTTTGCGTTTTGCACTAAGCGTTATAACTTGTTGATGCAGTATTCCCACCTTTGCCACTCCAATTGGTGTGAAAAAACTTTCCTCTCGGAAAATCAGTTCTTTCATAGGTATGAGCACCAAAGAAATCTCTTTGCGCCTGAATAAGATTTGCAGGAAGCTTTTCCGAGCGATAACCGTCAAAATAGGTAAGTGCCGCAGTTAATGACGGCGCATAAACTCCGTTTAACATACAAATAGCACAGATTTTTCTGAGGCTTTCCATACCCTCTAATACTTCATTTTTAAAATAGCCGTCTAAAAGAAGATTTTTTAAATCTGGGTTTTTATCAAATGCTTCTTTGATTTTATCTAAAAACACACTTCTGATAATGCACCCCCCACGCCACATGAGAGCAATTGCACCAAAATCCAAATTCCAATTATATTTTTCTGATGCGACTTTCATTAAAGCATAGCCTTGGGCATAGGAAATGATTTTTGCACAGTAAAGCGCCTCTTCCATTCGTCCGATATATTCACCCTTTTCACCCTTGAAATCAACAAATGGTCCTGTAAGCTCTTTTGATGCTTCGATTCTTTCTTCTTTCATTGAGCTTAAATATCTGGCATATACCGCTTCGGTTATAAGTGTTAACGGCACGCCCTCATCAAGTGCGGTAATACCCGTCCATTTGCCCGTTCCCTTCTGACCTGCAGAATCGAGAATTTTATCAACAAGGGGCGAGCCGTCCTCATCCTTTACTGTAAAAATCTTACTTGTAATATCAATGAGAAAGCTGTCAAGCCTGTCCTTATTCCATTCAGAAAAAATCCTGTGCATATCCTCTGCAGAAAACTCTAAAATCACTTTCATAAAGTGATAAATTTCACTTATTAACTGCATATCGCCATACTCTATGCCATTATGAACCATTTTCACAAAATGACCTGCACCACCGTCACCTACCCAATCGCAACAAGGTGTACCATCATCGGTTTTGGCGCAAATCGCCTGAAAAATGGGTTTAACACTTCCCCATGCGAGCTTCGAGCCACCGGGCATCATAGAGGGTCCGTTCAAAGCTCCCTCTTCGCCGCCCGAAACACCTGTTCCTATATAAAGAAGACCTTTGCTTTCAACATATCTTGTTCTTCTTTCAGTATCTTTGAAATAAGAATTACCACCATCGATGATAATATCGCCTTTATCAAGCAGTGGAATAAGCTTTTCTATAACCTCATCAACGGGTGCTCCTGCCCTTATCATCATCATTATTTTTCTCGGTTTTTCAGTTGCTTCAACCAATTCTTTCAAGGTATGAGCACCGATGAAATTTTTGTTTTTCCCTCTGCCATTTATGAATTTATCAACAATTTCAATTTCTCTGTTGAAAACTGCTACTGTAAAGCCTTTGCTTTCCATATTCATTGCAAGGTTTTCCCCCATAACCGCAAGACCGATAAGTCCTATATCTGCTTTTTTCATAGTTTTATCCTTTCTTAAAGCGGAACGGATAAATCCGTTCCCTACATTTATAATTGCTGACCGCAGGTCCCGAAATTTGCCACTTGCCACTTTCAACTTGCCACTTATACTGTCCAAAGTCCAAGTGCCGGATTGCTTATATAATAAATTTTTTCACCATCAACTGTGTTATAGCCATCTTTAAGATTTTCGGGATTATATTTCTTTACTGCTTCTTCGTATGGCATAAATTCAAAACCAACGCTCTCAACCTCTTCTTTTGTAAGATACCTTGTGCAATAAATCACTTTAAATTTACCATCAGAAGAACCGTGAATAAGATGCGCTGCCACAGATAAATTATTTTTCAACTCTCCCTCTTCTTTTACAAGTTCAAGAACTCTTTTTCTTCCGACATAACCATATTTTCTTATAAGTCTGTCGTTTTCATCATCTTCACCGAATTTTCTAATATTTGGTGCAAGAACAATCAACTCTCCACCTTCTTCCATTGCCATTCGGGTTCGGTAAACAGCTTTATTACCAAGCCATGTGCTGCGGAATTCTCTGGGGTCGAGGTAAACCACTGCCTTCTTTATAGGTCTCCTTAACTTTGTCATATTCATTTTCTGACTTTTAAGGACAGACATCTCAAAAAGCTCACGACTTCTCCCGATATATATGCCGTGAATGAGAGTTTCGTCTTTTTCATTGGTAGTGGTAACCGTGAGAACATACATCAAGGGAATATCTTTTATAAAATTTTCTTCCGCATAGTCAAAAACCTTTCTCACAGGAGAAAAATCTCTGCCCATAATTCGTTCAAGACCATAAAATGCTCCAAGCATATGGGAAGAATTTATCATACTACTTCCGCCACAGCCTACGAAAATATTTTTAGAATAGTTCGCCATTCCCACAACCTCGTGGGGCACAACCTGACCGATGGAAATAATCAGGTCATAGGATTTATCCAAAAGTCTTTTGTTTATTTCCACATCAATTTTTGTATCAACAAGACCTGCAGAAACATTTTTAACAAAATCTCTCGGAACTTCACCGATTTTAACAACATCCTTCCGCCAGTTGTGAACAATGAGTTTTTCGTGTGGTATATCTTTCCCGAAAAAAACTTCACTTTCCCCTTTTGTAACAGGGCGGTGCGTTCCTAACGCCGGCATAATATCAACAATACACCTATCTTTCAAAAGGTTGTAATACATATTTGTAATTTTTCCTGCACCGGAATACATTCGGGTATAATCAGGCGGTAAAAGAAGAGCTTTTTTAAGATTTTTACCCTCAACAGATTTCTTTACAATATCAAAAAGTCTTTTATCGTCAATAACACCTTCACTTTCAACGAACAAAATATCACCTCTTCAAAAATAGTGTTAAATACTGTAAGTACCATTATTTTTAGGCTTTTTCGTTGAAAATATTACAGTTGTGTGTTAATATATTAAAAGAAATTTTTCGGAGGCGATTTTATGAAAAAATTTATGGACAAGGATTTTCTTCTTTCCACCGAAACTGCTAAAAAGCTTTATGCCGCTTGTGAAAACACTCCTATTTTCGACTGGCACTGTCATTTACAGTCTAAAGAAATTTATGAAAATAAACCTCCTGAGGATATTGCATATCTTTGGCTTGCAGGCGACCACTACAAATGGCGTGGTATGCGTTCCTGCGGTATAAGTGAAGAATATATCACAGGTGATAAAACACCTTATGAAAAATTCAAGGCATGGGCAAGTGCTATGCCCAACCTTATTGGTAATCCCCTTTACCATTGGACTCACCTCGAATTGCAGAGATATTTTGATATTCATGAGCCTCTTTCTCCTGCAACCTGCGATGACATCTGGGAAAAGGCAAACGCGAAAATCAAAGCAGGTGGCTTCACTCCCCGTGAGCTTATTGAAAAAAGCAATGTTGCTTACGTTTGCACAACTGATGATGCGGCTGATACTCTTGAATATCACAAGCTTCTCCAAGAAGACAAAACCTTTAAATGCAAGGTTCTCCCCGCATTTCGTCCTGATAAAGCTCTCGGTATTGAGCTTGATGGTTATAATGATTGGGTAAAGGTTCTTGAAAACGTTATGGGTAAAGCTGTTTCATCATTTACAGAACTTCAGGCTGCTCTTCTTTCAAGAATTGAGTTTTTCAAGGAAATGGGTTGCCGTGCTTCCGACCATGCTTTCACCTATGTTCCCTATAAGAGAGCAAGTGAAGAAGAATTGAATGTTATATTCAAAAAACGCCTTGCAGGTGAAACTCTTTCAACAGAAGAAATTGATAAATATAAAACCGAGCTTATGCTCTTCCTTGCAAATGAATATGCAAAACTTGGTTGGGGTATGGAAATTCATATCGGTGCTATGAGAAATAATAACGGCATTATGTTCAAAAAGCTTGGTCCCGACACAGGCTATGATTCTGTTGCAGACTATGAAATTGCAGTTAACCTTTCAAGACTTCTTGATGCAATGAATACTGAATATAAGCTTCCAAAAACAGTTCTCTTTACCCTTAATCCCAAGGACAACTATGTTCTCGGCACAATGCTCGGAAACTTCCAGAGCGATGAAGCAGAATCAAAAATTCAGTTTGGTTCTGCCTGGTGGTTCAATGATAACTATGATGGTATGAGAACTCAGATGCAAACTCTTATGAATCTTGGTGTTATTTCCAAATTTGTTGGTATGATTACCGACTCAAGAAGCTTTCTATCCTATCCTCGTCACGAATATTTCCGCAGAATACTCTGCGAGCTTCTCGGCGACCTTGTCGAAGAAGGCAAATACCCCGAAGATATCGAATTCCTTTCAAAAGTTGTTCAGGATGTATCCTACAATAATGCCATTAAATACTTTGGTGTAGAATAACTAATAAAAAAATACCCCTCTTCATGAGGGGTAATTCTATATGGTGGTATAATGTTTATTTTTAAGAAATCTGACAAAGACTCAAGGAAAAAAGACCTGTCCACAAAAATAGCTTTAATTATTTTTGTTTTCTTAGGTTTGGCTGCTTTTACAGGAACTATCTGGGGAAAAAACACTTTTGGAAACCTTGCCGCTGACCAGTTAATAATTAATCTTATCACCCCTAAAGAAGGCACAAGTGACGATATTATGCGAACATTATTTTTTGGTCCTGTTTTGCAAACAGTAGTTTTCACTATAATTTTCGCTTTTTTTGTTTTTTCTACCCACGAAATCTATTTAAAACTTAAAAATAAAGAAATAAAGCTTTTCTCATCAACTATGAAAACAACCATCAGCGTCTTGCTGGCAGCTTCAATTCTTGTTGGCGGTTGCGCCTTTGGTATAGTAAAATTTGAACTTATAACAATCTTTAAAATGTATGCCTTCGAATCAAAATTCATAGAAAATAATTTTGTTGACCCAAGAGATGTAAAATTGCAGTTTCCCGAAACGAAACGAAATCTTATACATATTTACCTTGAATCAATGGAAAATTCATATGCTACAACGGATATGGGCGGATATATGAATGAAAACCTCATAAAGCCACTTACAGAATTGGCAAAAGAGGGCTATAGCTTTTCCCACCTTGAAAAAGGGCTGGGTGGTCCTATCGCTACAGTTGGTTGCACTTGGTCCGTTGCATCAATGGTTAATATGAACACAGGTGTTCCCATGAAAGTGCCAACAGATGCTAACAAATACGGTTCTGCTGATAATTTTATGCCCGGTGCAATAACTCTTGGTGATATTTTAGAATCACAAGGATATGAACAAACGCTTATGTTTGGTGCATCAGCAAAATTCGGCGGATTAAATTACTTCTATGAAAGTCACGGGGATTTTACTATTCTGGACTATGACAGCATAAAAGAAAAAGGCTGGATTCCTAACGATTATAAAGTTTGGTGGGGCTATGAAGATGACAAGCTCTACGAATTTGCAAAAGAAGAATTAACCCGATTATATAAAACAGGAAAACCATTTAACTTTGTAATGGAGACTGCTGATACTCATTTTCCCGATGGTTATGTCAGCCCTAACACTCCCACACCCAGAGAAAATCAATATGCAAATGTTATTGCTTATAGCGCATCAGAAACAGAAAAGTTTATCAGATGGATTCAACAACAGCCATTCTATGAAAACACAACAATAGTTATAATAGGCGACCATTTGAGTATGGATACGAAATTTTTTGAAAATTTCGATGATAATTATTTACGTACAACATTTAACCTTATTCTTAATCCTGCACCAACTGTAACCGAAATCCCAAAAGAAAGAATGCAGAATCGTTGGTGGTACAACGGAGATATGTTCCCCACTATTCTGGCAAGCTTGGGAGTAAAAATAGAGGGCGACAGATTGGCTCTCGGTACAAATCTTTTCTCTGACACGCCCACTTTATTTGAAGAAAACGGTGGCAAAGCAGGTTGGTCAAAAGTTAATGGCGAATTTAACTACAATAGTAATTTCTATGCACAAAACCTTCTCATAGGAAATAATGAGCCTTTTGACACAAAAAATGTAACCGAATATAAACAATGAAAAAACACTGAAACGAAAAAATCGTTTCAGTGTTTTTTCATTCCGCATTCTGCACTCTGCATTCCGCATTTTTAAAATGCACAAGATGTGTTTTGTGCAAAGCTAACATAATGCCCGGAATTAAAATAAGCTGTGCAATTATTCCCGGTATTGCATTTATAAATGCACTTGTTAAAAAGGCAGTGAGAGTGAAGCCGTCTGCACCAAAGCCTAAAATTATTGTCATCGCAACGCCCCATACTGCTCTGCCTAAAAGCATTGACATTATAAGGCAACGATAAAGGGATTTAATACATTGCCATTTTGCGTGGGAGAATAAAAATCCTACAAAAAATCCGTATGCCGCAAGCTCAAATGCCATTGCAAAAGCGTTTGGGTACATAACCGGCATACCAAACAAAGCTGAGCGTACCAAAGGCAATATAAAACCTACACCCAAGCCATATTTCCAACCGCAGATAAGACCGCAAAGAATAACAGGAAAATGCATTGGCAAAAGCATATTTCCGATTTGCTGAATCTGACCTGTAAAAAACGGGAGAACGAGACCAAGTGCCAGAAGCATTGCGGCAATAACTAAATTTTTTAATTCATTTTTCTTCATAAAAACCTCAAAAAGTTAATTCGATTTTTTGATACACTATTCCCTCGCGTTCATGAGTGTATGTAATATGAAGAGTATTTCCAACTGCGGTGATTGCAGGGTAACTGAATTCGTGGTCGCCAGTTGTGGGTTCGCAAGAGAAAAACTCTGTAAATGTATCACCGCTATCTTCGGAATACATAAGAACAAGCGGTGCTCTGTCACCCCAATTTTCTGAAACGGGATTCATTATAAGAACTAAAATTCCATTATCAAGCTTCACAATATCGATACCACTATTCGGATTAGGCATACCTGTATCATAAGCCTTGCACCAGGTTCTTCCGCCGTCTTTACTGTCACTTTTATAAATAGAACCAACACCCGTTCTCACAAGCATATGAAGACCTTTTTCATCCTCCCACAAGGTAGGCTGAATCATACTGACCGGTTTAAGATTTTTCTTCGGTCTTATAACAAAATTAGAATGTTCAAAGGTAAGGCCGTCATCCTTTGAAATATCTACAAAGCACTTCCAGTTTCTTTTTATTTTAAAATCTTCTTTTGATGCAGGAGCAATAACTGTTCCGTCTTTAAGGCGAATAGACTTATTCTTAACAGGACCTCTACCACCGTCAAAATCACCCTCTACAAGAATCTTCGGTTCAGAAAAGCTTTTGCCGCCATCCTTTGAAATGCAGTAATATGTTACCCATTTTGGAATGGGTTTACCATATTTAAAATACAAAATAATTTCTCCGTTTTCTCTTAAGAAAAGAACAGGGTTCCAATGGGGAAGACTCTCACCGTTTACTGCTATGCTGTATGGCTCTGCCCACTTTTCATTTTCGCGGATGCTTACCCATATTTTAACGTCATCATTTCCCTCTTTTGTTCCGCCAAACCAAGCGGCAACAACTGTGCCATTGGGCAAAGGCAAAACAGTTGATGCGTGGCAACTGTCTGTTACAGTTTTAGGTGGGTAAATAAATTCATTCACTATTCTTTTTGCTTCAATTTTCATTTTCTTTCTCCTTTTCTTCATCCATATAGTCAAAGGCATTCCAGCCCTTATCCTCTTTTTTCGGTTTCTCGTCATACCCGATATTCATTTCAATTTTTTCGTTGTCACTTAATATTCTTCTTTTTATTGGCTCTTGTTTTTCAATAATATACATCTTACTGCCATAAAGGTCTGCATAATTTCGTACGAAAGATGGGAATCCCTCGTGATGTGAAAGTTCTTTATACGTAGGATAATTTATAATGTATCTTACCGTTGGTAAAAAGAGTTTTATATTTATAAGACTAGTTATTGTAATCCAAGTGCAAGGTATTCCGTTTCCGCCTGCCCCGATATAAAATCCAAGCCCCAAATACATAAGCAGTGCCAACAAAGTTACAATTGTACCGTAAAACTTACCTATTTTCATTGAATTAGTACCGAATATCAACAAAACGACCGATAAATTACCAAGTAAATAAGAAATAATATTACCCGTCCCTTGCATTTCAGCAATAACACAGAACAATGCTCCCGCTATCATAAGCATTACCGGAAGAAATATGCCCTTTGTCAGAAGCTCAACATTACAATTCCAATAATACATATACCCTTTTTTATCATCAAAACTCATATCCTGAGGGTCGTCGTGAGGGAAAATAATATTTATTCCCAATATGGATTTTCCGTACTTATGCTTTTTATTTCTTCTGTTTTCAATTTCCTGTTGAGTTGGATTCACATCAATATTCATTATTATAGGTTCTGCATTTTTATTTACAGTCCTATTTTTTTCAACAGCTTCTTCATCTTTTAGATATAATTTATCTGCATATAAATCCTGACCATTCACCATAAAATTAGGAAAGCCTTTTTCTTTTTCAAGTGCTTTATAAACTGAATTATGGCTATAAATGCATCTAAGGCAGAAATAAACCATTATAAGTCCTAAAATATCAGAAACCGCCATTAGCACGCAATATTTTAATTCCAACTCAGGTATATGATACAAAAAAATTGCATTACAATAAATAAATGCGATTATATTAAGATAATAAGCCCATATTTTCCACTTTTTGCAAAATATTCCACCTACAACCAAAGCTATGGCTGATAAATCCAGAGAAAATTCAAATAAATCGCCTATATCAGAGTTTATTGAAGCAATGGCTACAATTAAAATTGCAAAAATCCAACCAAGCTTTGCCGCTCGTTCGCTTGTTTCTTTCCAATCAAACATCATATCCCTTTTTTCGAAAATGGTTGCATAAGGAATATATGCAGTTTCCATATTGAATTTCATTACTCCACCGCCCTTCGTTGTATTTCAGAACGGTACGGTCAACCGCACCCCACATTATTTAATATCCGCTACCCTCTTCACTTTTGGCAATAGAAACAATTCTGCTTGTTCCGAGACGGTCCGCACCTAGAGAAAGGAATTTTTCTGCATCATCAAGTGAAGCAATTCCTCCGGCGGCTTTCATTTTAACATTTTCGCCGATGTTTTTTGAAAAAAGCTCTATATCTTCAAAAGTTGCGCCACCTGTTGAGAAGCCTGTTGAGGTTTTAATATAATCTGCACCTGCTTCTGTTACAAGCTCACACATTTTGATTTTTTCTACATCTGTTAAAAGGCAGGTTTCGATAATAACCTTTAAGATTTTTCCGTTACAAGCCTTTTTGATTTCTTTGATTTCATTTAAAATATCGTCATATCTTTTGTCTTTAAGCCAACCGATATTTATAACCATATCAATTTCTTCTGCACCGTTTTTAACAGCATCGGCAGTTTCAAAAACCTTACAAGCAGTTGTGTTATAACCATTAGGAAAACCGATAACGGTACAAATTGAAAGTTTATCTCCGCAATAATCTGCACACTCTTTAACATAGCTTGGAGGAATGCAAATACTTGCAGTATTGAATTTAATTCCATCATCGCAAATCGCTTTTATCTGCTCCCAGGTTGACTCTTGCTTTAAAAGTGTATGGTCAACATAAGTAAGAATATTTTTAAGCTCCATAATAAAACCGCCTTTTTTGTCTTTTATATTTATAATTGTAGCATTTTTATCTAAAAAGGTAAACAGTATTATTAAAATATCATAGTATTTAATAATTGATTTAGAAAAATTATTGTGGTATTATTTAAGATGTATGTTTATGTAAATTAATAAATAAGGTGATTTTTTGAAAAACTTACTTGTTATTTTCGGCGGTTGCTCCAGCGAATACGAGGTTTCTCTTCGTTCCTCTGCTTCAGTTTTAAGAAATATCGACAGAGAGAAATACAATGTTCTCACCCTCGGTATAACTAAAGACGGCGAATGGTATTTCTATACAGGTGACATCGATTCCATTGAAAACAATTCCTGGTTCAATGATGATGACACAACACCCGCTGTTCTCTCTCCCGATAAAAAAGATAAGGCTCTTATTATTCTCAACGATATGGGTGCTTACGAAAAAATTAAAATTGATGTTATTTTCCCCGTTCTTCACGGAAAAAACGGTGAGGATGGAACAATTCAGGGTATTTTCGAGCTTGCAGGTATTCCCTATGTTGGCTGCACACCTCTTGCAAGCGGTATGTGTATGGATAAAGCTGTTACAAACACCCTTGCAGATGCGGCAGGAATAAACGGTGCGAAATGGGTTGCATTTACCGAAACCGATTATAAAGACGGAAGAGTTAATTTTGATGTAGTTGAACAGAAATTAGGCTATCCAATATTTGTTAAACCTGCAAATGCAGGTTCTTCCGTTGGCATTTCAAAAGCCCATAACCATATGGAACTTTTAAAAGCTCTTGATATCGCCTTTGCTAACGACTATAAGGTTGTGCTTGAAGAAACTCTTGTTGGCAGAGAAATCGAGTGTGCTGTTATGGGTAATGACCAACCTGTTGCTTCCTGCATTGGTGAAATTCTTCCCGCCTCTGAATTTTATGACTATGAGGCAAAATACATAGATAATTCAACAGGTCTTGCAATTCCTGCAGATTTACCCGTTGAAACAAGCGAAAAGGTTCGTCAGGCAGCCGTTAATGCTTATCGCACAATGGGTTGCACGGGACTTTCCCGAGTTGATTTCTTCTTAGCAGAGGACGGAACAATATACCTTAACGAAATCAACACCCTCCCCGGTTTCACATCAATTTCAATGTTCCCTAAGCTTTTCGGTCAGGTTGGAGTTGCTTACAGCGACCTTATTGACAAACTCATTGAATACGCTGAGGAAAGAATGAAATGAGAACGGTTGAAATAGAGTTCGTCAGCGAACAACAGTACCATGACGACCGAGAAAGCAGTAAGCTTAAAGCTTTGGGTACTATGGAAGAAATTGACGGAATAAAAGTCATTTCTTACACAGAGCCCGATGATGAAATGGGCAAGTGCGAAACAATTGTTAAAGTTATAAACAATAATTTCATCGAAATGCGAAGAAGCGGTGTTTACGAAACAATCTTTCTTATTGAAGAGGGTAAAACCCATTCCTGCATTTACAAAACCCCTTTTGGTGAAATGCAAATGGATATTGTTGCACAGAGAGTTAATGCCCATATTCCTGACTGTTCAGGAAAAATTCTACTTTGCTATCGGCTTGAAAGCAACAGAGAAATCATTGGTGAAAACAATCTTTTAATGAAAATAAATGAGGTTTAAAAATGTCAAAATTAGTTAAAATTGCAGAGGAACAAATTATTTCTTCTGTTACAGCGGCAATTAAAGAAAATATTGCAGACGGCACATTTATTGAAGCAGAAATTCCCAACTTCAAAACAGAAATTCCTGCAGACAGAAAAAACGGCGACTATTCTGCAAACGGTGCATTTATGCTTTCAAAGGCACTTCGTATGCCTCCGAGAAAAATTGCAGAACATATTCTTGAAAAAATCGACCTTGAAAACACATTTTTCCAGAAATGCGAGGTTGCAGGTCCCGGTTTCATCAACTTCTTCTTAAAACCCGAATTCTATGCAGATATTCTCCTTGATATTGACGCTTGCGGTGATAACTACGGCAGAAGCGATTTCGGCAAAGGCAAAAAAATCAATGTTGAATTCGTTTCCGCCAACCCCACAGGACCTATGCACATGGGTAACGCTCGTGGCGGTGCTTTAGGTGACTGTCTTGCTGCAGTTCTTGACTGGGCAGGCTATTATGTTGAAAGAGAATTCTATGTTAACGATGCGGGTAACCAGATTGACAAATTCGGTCTTTCTCTCTCTGTTCGTTATCAGCAGATTCTCAAAGGCGAAGATTTTATCGAGCTTCCCGAGGATAGCTATCATGGTGACGATATCAGAGTTCTTGCTCAGAGCTATATTGATGAAAATGGCGAAGTTCTTCTCGAAGCATCTGAAGAAGACAGAAGAAAAGCTCTTGTTGAATTCGCTCTTCCCAAAAATATTGCTACAATGAAAGCCGCAATGGCAAAATATCGCATTGATTACAATACATGGTTCTCTGAGCTTTCTCTCCACAACGGTGGTGAGCTTCAGGAGACAATAGATATTCTGAAAAAGAACGGCTACACCTACGAAAAAGATGGCGCATTGTGGTATAAAAACATCGAAGTTCAGACTGCAATTCTTAAAAGAGAGGGCAAATCTCAGGAATACATTGATAATCTTGAACTCAAAGATGATGTTCTTGTTCGTCAGAATGGCAATCCCACTTACTTTGCTGCAGATATTGCTTACCACAGAAACAAATTCGAAAAGCGTGGTTTTGATACAGGTATTGACGTTTGGGGTGCAGACCACCACGGCCATGTTGCTCGTATGAAAGGTGCAATGGAAGCTGTTGGCATTGATAGCAACAGACTTGATGTTGTTCTTATGCAGCTTGTTAACCTTATGAAAGACGGCAAGCCCGTTAAAATGTCAAAAAGAACAGGTAAGGCAATCACACTCGTTGACCTGCTTGATGAAGTTCCCATTGATGCGGTTCGTTTTCTTTTCAATATGAGAGAAGCAGGCTCTGCAATGGATTTCGACCTTGACCTTGCAGTTGAACAATCCAACCAGAATCCTGTTTACTACTGCCAATATGCACATGCAAGAATTTGCAGTATTTTAAGAAAGCTTGAAAACGAAGGTGTTAAAATCAGAAAGCCTGAAAAAGCAGAACTCACTCTTCTTACAAGCGACGAAGAAACCGACCTTATTGCTCACCTTGCATCACTTACAAATGTTATCATTTTTGCAGCAAACTCCTATGACCCTGCAAGAATTACGCATTATGCAACAGAGCTTGCAACAAAATTCCACCGTTTCTACAATGCACAGCGTGTTATGGTGGATAATGAATCTCTTATGCAGGCAAGAATTTTCCTTTGTATGTGTGTGAGAAGCACCATGAGAAACGTTCTTTCAATGCTCAAAATCGACGCACCTGAATCAATGTAAAAAAGTCACGCCCCTGTCAAACAAATTTGTTTGACAGGGGCGTTTGCTTATTTAATAAATATCGGATTTGTCCAGGCTTTTCTGCCATCTTTGTCAATTACTGTTGCTCTGATATATTCATATTCGTCTTTCAGTTCTCTTTGAGCACTTGTAAGAGGTTCATTATCTGCAACAATCATTCTACCTGGGTGCTTATCGCATTGAAAAATGATTTTTTCACATTCGCTTGTTTCAATGTGAACAATATTTTCATCATCCATATAAAAATCTTTAATCACAGGACCGCAAGAAGCATAAAAAGCACCTTTTTCCAAAGCAAAAAGAATGTCTTTAACATTATTTTCAGCGTTAACCATTACCCAGCCTTTGCAATGCTGATACATTTCGTGACCATCATCAGTTGCAACACCGAAAATTTTAATACCCATACCTAAAAGCTCGTCCCAATACATACCGTTATCGGTATCCATATCGTCTTCAATAGCGCAACCGCTGTTCCATATTTCAAAAGCAAAATTGCCTTTTAATTTATCAAAATATCTTGGAGGAGTTGAGCTCCACTGAGGATGGCAATAAATTGTGAGATTGTTCTTTTCGTGGGCTTCATCAAGATATTTCTGAAATTCCTCCTGATTTGTAGCTTCACCTCTGGGAAGTCTTTCATCTTGCTTATATCCATTGGTTTCATCGTCCGGACCTATAAATACAGTGTGATATGTTCTGAAACCATTTTCTCTGACAAAAGTGTTATCATACTCTGTACCGGGAATTATTGTGATATCAACATTCTCGGCAAAGTTTTTGTAGTTATAAATCTTATGGTCAGTCAGTGCAAGAAAATCATAGCCATTTTCCTTATGAAGTCTTATAACTTCATCGGGATTACCCTTACCGTCAGAACGGGTTGTGTGACAATGAAGACCGCCTTTAAGCATTTTCTTCTGATTCACAAAAGCTTCTTGTCTTTTCATTTTATCACCCTTATTTTTTATTATCTTTAGTTGTATCCTTTTTCGCTACAAGCCAAGCATTAGGAAGATAGCGTCCTGTTGGCATATCCCTTGCACATGGTTTATTGATAACTTCTCCATCATAACCTATAACCGAGGATGAACCACCATCACAAGCACCTGCAGTAACTGCACCATATTGCAAAAGGATGTCTGCACAATCTTCCATTGTTGCACCAATAGAATATCCAACCTGCCTGCCGTCAACAACAAGCATCAGAACAACACCGTTTTTGCATTGACCTATTACGGTTCTTGGCTGAAGCCCCCAACCTGCAGAATCCTCAACAACCTTTTTGCCATCAAGGATAAGTGTTGGTTTATATTGAAAACCATCACGGATATTATATTCCTTCCAATCTTCTATTCCACCTACAACAAGTCTGTTGTTTTCATCAAAGCCGACAAGAGTATATTGTGAACTGTATGTTCCCCAATATTCTCCGTTAGAAACACATTGACCCGTAACCTCTCCGCCAAGGCTTACACCGCCAATATCATTGAAGCCCGATGCATTAACGCCAACAACAGCATTTTCTTTTTCAAGATAATCGCAAATAAATTCACCACGTGAACCTTTGTAATCTGTTACACCGAGAAAGACTCTTGACGGGTCATCAACAAGGACAAGCTTGCCCGTAAAATTAGATTTTTTAATTTCTAAAATCACAATATTCTCTTCAAGGTCATTGGCAAAAACAGTGTTGCCGAATTTATCCTTTTCGCCCACAACAAGATGCTCTTGTCCGAGAATATCAGAGCTTTGATTTCCGTAAATATCAGTCACGCTGATATCTTTAATATCAACCTGACCGGACATAATATCATCTATAAGGCTATCGGGGAAAAACCATGTAGCTAACCATTTATGTTGGTCAGTTGTCATAGCGGTTTCAATCCATATGTTTCTCCATTTAACAACAAAAGGAATATTACCAAAAACAACAGTTACATAACCAACAACACCTAAAGCCAGAACGATTGAAAAAATTAAAAATGCAACAACACCTTTTTTCAATTTGTGCTTTGATTTTTCACTGTTTTTATATACATCCTTATTATCTTTTTTCTTATCAGGTCGCATTTCACTCATACCATCTGCAATATTATCAAGGCTAACAACCTCTTCTTCGCCCTTTTCTACCACAAAACCACCTCCGATGATATGCGTTTTATTGCATTATATCATAAAAAGACAGCGAATACTACTATTCACCGTCTTTTTACAAATTATTTAAAATTATCTGTTGTCTATGTAACGACAAGCCGCAAGAGCTGCAACAGCACCATCTGCAGATGCAGTTGTAATCTGGCGAATACTCTTCTGACGACAGTCGCCTGCAACAAAAACGCCATTAGTTTTTGTTATGCAGGATTCATCGGAATCAAAATATCCATTCTGGTCAAGAGATGCACAATCAGAGAATGCAGAGTTTTTAGGTTCAAGACCAATTGCAACAAAAAGTCCGTTAAGAGAAAGCTCTTTTTGACCCTCATTGGTACTAAGGACAACACCTGAAAGCTCAGTCTCGCCCTTAAGTTCAGCAACTGTTGCTTCTAAAACAAATTCAACATTATCTTTGCTCTCAAGAATATCAACAAGCTTCTTTTCACCTGTAAGGTAAGGAAGATTCTGAAGAACATATACTTTTTTGCAAAGTTCTGAAAGAAGAACGGCTTCTTGCAAAGCTGAGTTTCCACCGCCTACAACGCCAACAGTCTGGCCTTTAAAGAATGCACCATCGCAAACTGCACAGTAGGAAACACCATTACCCACAAGCTGATTTTCATTCTGAAGACCTAACTGTCTGTGGCGAACGCCAACTGCAATAATAACAGCCTTTGCTTCAAAAGCCTTATTACCTGCAAAAACAGTTTTATGAGCACCCTGGTCCGAAAGCCCTGTTACCTTTTCCATCTCAACCTCTGCTCCCATTGAAAGCACCTGGTCGAGAAGCTTATCCGCAAATTCATTACCGCTCATTTCGGGAATGCCGGGGTAGTTTTCAATTTTAGGTGAGAATGTAACCTGACCGCCAAAGGTGGACTGCTCAATAACAAGAACAGATTTTGATGCTCGGAGAGCATAAAGTGCCGCAGTAAGTCCCGCAGGACCGGCACCAACAACTATAATATCGTACATAATAAATTACTCCATTTATGTAAATGGGCTGTAAAAAACTTATTTTTCACAGCCCATTTCATTATTTATTAAAGTGACTCTATAAATGTTTTGATTGCAGGGAGATCTGCTATTTTTTCTGCAACATCACCCTTATAGATAACAAGTGTGGGTGCCTGTTTGAGAGCTAATTCTGTTGCAAGCTGAACATTGTCTTCAACGAAAAGCTTTTCGTATGCAATGCCTGCTTTTTCAAGAAGCTGAGCAGCTATTTTACATTTGGGACATGTCTTTGTTGCGAAAAGAACAAATTTTGCATCTTTGTCTGCTGCAACCGATTTTTCCTCACAACCGCAAGTGCAGTGTGCGTGGTCAACTGTTCTTTCTTCTTTTTTAAGGCTTGAATTGAAAATATCGTAAACTTTTCTGTCTTTGAATTCCTGAGCTTTACCGTCATTGAAATTCTGAACAGGACGATAATAACCTGTAATACGGCTATAAACCTCTGTATCATTACCGCAATCAGGGCAAGTATATTCTTCGCCTGCAATATAACCATGGTTGCAGCATACGGAATATGTGGGAGAAATTGAGTAATAGGGAAGTCTGTAGTTATCTGCAATTTTTCTTACGATATCCGCTGCAGCCTTCCAATCGGGAAGCTTTTCACCAAGGAATGCGTGGAAAACAGTACCGGATGTATAAAGAGTATGAAGTTCATCCTGTGCATCAAGAGCTTCGAAAATATCTGCTGTGTAACCAACGGGAAGATGTGAAGAGTTGGTGTAATATGGTGTACCATTTTCGTTAGCTGTAATAATTGCAGGATAGTGCTTCTTATCGTGCTTTGCAAAACGATATGTTGTAGATTCAGCCGGAGTTGCTTCAAGGTTGTAAAGGTCGCCGTAAAGCTCCTGATAATCTGAAAGTCTTTCTCTCATATGGTTGAGAACATCTTTTGCAAATTCCTGAGTTTCTTTATGAGTCATATCCTTACGGAGCCATTTTGCATTAAGACCAACCTCGTTCATACCGATAAGACCGATTGTTGAGAAGTGGTTATTAAATGTTCCGAGATATCTCTTAGTGTAAGGATAAAGACCTTCATCAAGAAGCTTTGTAATAATATCTCTCTTAACCTTAAGTGAACGAGCAGCAATATCCATAAGCTTATCGAGTCTTCTGTAGAACTCTTCAGCATCCTCTGAAAGATATGCAATTCTAGGAAGGTTGATTGTTACAACACCGATAGAACCTGTGCTTTCACCGCTACCGAAAAAGCCACCGCTCTTTTTGCGAAGCTCACGAAGGTCAAGACGAAGTCTGCAGCACATTGAACGAACATCACTGGGCTCCATATCAGAGTTTACATAGTTTGAGAAATAAGGTGTACCGTATTTTGCGGTCATTTCAAAGAGAAGCTTGTTATTCTCTGTTTCAGACCAATCAAAATCTCTTGTAATTGAATATGTGGGGATGGGATACTGGAAGCCACGGCCGTGAGCATCGCCTTCAATCATAATTTCGATGAAAGCCTTGTTTACCATATCCATTTCTTTCTTACAATCGCCGTAAGTGAAATCCATTTCCTTGCCACCGACAATAGCTGGCATATCCTTAAGGTCAGCAGGAACTGTCCAGTCAAGAGTGATGTTTGAGAAAGGTGCCTGAGTACCCCAACGAGAAGGTGTATTCACACCGAAAATGAAGGATTCAAGGCATTTTTTAACCTGCTTGTAGTCAAGGTTATCAACCTTAACAAAAGGAGCAAGATATGTGTCAAAAGATGAGAAAGCCTGAGCACCTGCCCATTCATTCTGCATAATACCTAAGAAGTTTACCATCTGATTACATAATGTATGTAGATGTTTTGCTGGTGAAGAGGTTATTTTTCCTGGAACTCCACCCAATCCTTCAGTAATAAGTTGCTTTAAATTCCAACCAGCACAATTGTGTACAAATATATTAGCATCCAAAGCAAAATTTTCATATCCAGGTACAGTTAAATCATATACATCTATTGGAGACTCTAATTCTATTTTTTCTACTTTTCTAATATTATGATTGTATGCAGATTTGTTTGGGTCTATATCTGGTTGATATTGAAATTTAGTTGCAAATTTTCCTGAAGAGTCTCTATTTGCATTTTTTGCAGCAATGCTAACAGATTTTCTTTTTTCTTCGCTTCTATTATATTCAGATAAACGAGCTTTGTTTGCTAATTTCCATTTATCAGATTTCATAGTATTTATAAATTCTATAGCTCTATGTTCTGAACTTAACATAACTTCTAAATTTTCTGGTAAATTATTATGCTTATTTCCATCTTTATGATGGACAACTTCATTATCTAATAATTTACGATGTACTATGTAATTTTCAGCAACCCATCTATGTAAATACATTTTATGATTTTCTGAATTCCAGGCCTTATTTATACCAACATATTTTCCTTTATCATATAGATATAAAGCCATTAAAGAATCATTACTTTTTAAATCTTTAGCTTTTTTAAATGAGCCATCTCTCATCATAAATGGATGATCTTCTGTGCATAGTATACTAGCTTTCGTAGTTAGAGTTACCTTAATAAGTTTATTAACTTGTCGAGTGATTCTAGGATTAATTGCATCAGCAATTACAATTTTATTTTCGTTTAAGTCGTATGAAAATACTTTTACTGATTTTATTCCTGAATCTACCAATTCTTTAAATGTAGGATTTTTACCATCAACAGTCTTTATTTTGGTA
>JAZNTA010000168.1:0-1561 GCA_045591525.1 Acutalibacteraceae bacterium
TGAGTTGCTATGTTAAAAGGAAACAGTTTGTCGTAAAAAAGTGGCTGATTCTCAAAAATGTGATACTGTGTAACAAAGGCGACAATGTTGTAGCTTACATTTCGCAAACAGTAATCCATTGAAAAAGGAGACATCAGCCATGACACAATGTAGCACACTTTCGTTCAAAGGTCAAATTATTTTTTGCGGAATTGATGTACATAAGAGCAGTTGGAAGGTTCATTTACGCCATTGCCACCGGGATTTGGACAAATTTAGTATGAATCCATCTCCTGAAAGATTGGCGGATTACTTGAAGAAAAATTATCCTGACGCGGAATACAGAAGTGTTTATGAAGCCGGTTTCAGTGGTTTTGAAGCCCATCGAGCGTTATGTTCTTTGGGAATTTACAATATCGTTATAAATCCCGCAGATGTTCCCACGACAGGACGTGACCGCGAATATAAAAATGACAGTGCAGACTGTAAAAAATTAGCGATGGCTCTTGAAAGCGGTATGCTTGAACCGATTTATATACCCAGTCGGGAACAACTGGGATTACGTAATCTTGTTCGGCGTGAAAACCAAGTGGTGAAAGATATTGTCAGAGTGAAAAACAGAATCAAAGGTCATCTGTTTTTCAATGGGATCAAATTTTTAAGTTGGTCCGGGCGTTCTTTGAAAACTTTAGAAATAGCTGCCAAGAAAAACGAAGATTTTGCATTATTGAGCCTGCTTCGTGAACTTAACTATCTGCGGTTGGAACGACTGCAAATTGTAAATGACGAAAAAAAGTATCTGAAAAACCATAATCGAGAAGAGATTCAAACTCATTTGCAAAGTATTCCGGGAATAGGTTTCAGAACAGCAGTAATTCTGCAGTCTGAACTTTGGGATATGGGGCGTTTTTATGACAAGGAGCATTTAGGATCATATTCCGGAGTTGCACCACATTTGGTTGGTAGCGGAGAACACGAATTTGTGCGAGCGTGTGGCAATAGAAAACTGAAACAATTGCATTCTGTTTTAATTGAAGCTGCCTGGCGATCGGTATCGTTTGATATGGAACAACGGGCTCGATATGGTCGATTGCTTGCTAAAGGGGCTAATCCTCAAAGAGCGATCTCTATTATTGCCAAGAAGTTGTTGTATACGGTCAGAGCCGTTTGGATGCAAAATAGAGATTATATAAAGATTGAAGCTGTTCAAACTGTGAAAAACTGCTGATCAGCTCAATATATCTGACTCTGTTTGCTGGATGTAACAAGAGTTCGGTTTTTGCAGTAAGTCGCCCGTCCCCCTCTTGAGCATAAGGCTCCTTATTTGAGTTTGCGATTACTGCTTTTTGAAGTGAACAGCAAAATGCAAGGAGGAATACAAAAAGTATTCTTCGGTTGCCAATAATAGTGTCCGATTTCAGTTACGGAAAGCAACAGATAAAACTATGAAAATAATACTGCATAGAAAACTATGCAGACAGGATTTTTGTTGCTTTGAAATAAAAATTTAAGAAAAAATAACAAAAAACAAGGAATCAGCCCTTGACTTTTACATAATAGGAGGGGGAAAAGGACCTTTCCT
>JAZNTA010000169.1:0-2279 GCA_045591525.1 Acutalibacteraceae bacterium
GATATACCCCAGTTTGATTTTATAACAGATGAGTAGGAAGGGAATAATCTTGAAATGCCGAATACCGCAAGGATAACCATTAAAACGGTTATGGTTAAAACAGCTTTCTTTTTCATACAATCACACTCTTTTTTTCGCTTATCTTTTTTACTTTTTGATGATTCCAAAACCTACCCAAGAAGCTATCGTTATAACCGTTAGTATAATACATATAAACTCAATAAAAAAACCTATACCATCATCATATCCAACAACAACCGGATTGATAAACATCAAAAGAACAAAAGCCCAACAAATACAGGTTATTATCGACAATATGTATAATAATCTTTTCATGCAATCATACTCCTTTGTAAAATTGGAATTTGTCAATCGTTTCTTTCTGTGCCGTCAAATGCATTTCGTTCAACATAAGCCATCATTGTATTATTTCTCCAAGTATGTCCTACCAGTAGCAACAACATAGCGGCGGCAACAAGAAAGGGTAAGGTTAAAATAATACCCATCACAAGAACTGTGATAATCCCTATGCCCCAACAACACATAGCAGCAATATGTTCTTTCAACCACTTTTTCTTATAAAATGCTATCTTTTCCTTAAGAGTAAAACAACTCGCTTTGATGACTTGTCTAAGATTTTCTTCTGTTGCTACTTTGTACTCTTCCTGAGTTAGTCTCTTTCCACTCAAAAGTTCGTTAATACTAACATCAAATAGTTTACTCATAGATAACAGCATTTCAGCCGAGGGTAAATATGTTCCTGTTTCCCAACGTGATATTGTTTTGTTAGTTACGCCTATTATTTCGCCTAGCTTTTCCTGAGAAAGTTCGTGTTCCTTTCTAAGTTGTGCTATAAACTTTCCTATCTGTACTAAATCCAATTGATTCACCTCCAAGAATGTTATAGCAAACATTTACCTTTCTGTCTTTACCATAAATAGCGAATGATTAGACATTCTTTTTGATCTCACAATTTGCTTTGTGAATTCTTATTTGTCAATACTCACACTAAAGCAATCATCATATTGATTAACTACACTTTCAAAAAACAAAATATTATCGTCAGATACTCTTTCCAAATACATTTCTGTGCCGTAATGCGCACTACAAAAGAAGCATTTTTCGTTCTCAACATTTATTGTGAAATATTTTGTCATTTTGTTATAAATGCTTTTGTCACTTGGTTCATCCGACAAAAGCTCTGCAAGAAGTTCTGAAGTAACAACACCTTTAACAGAAACCTCGTTCCTATCTTCCGTAGGATTACCATACAAAGATGCTTGATGGATTTCATCAAGTTCTTCTTTCCAACATCTGATTTCAAAAGCATCTCCGACATTAACAAAATGCTCGACGATCTTTCTCCACCAAACAGACGATGTTCTTTTATCCATCATTTGTAAACCGATTACACCCATAAAGCACCTCCGTAAAAATATTTGATACAGTTATTCCCAATAAAATCGTATCATATAAATATGAATTTTTCAACAAAAGAAAAATGTTAAAACTTCTTGATATTTGTTTCTGAAATCTATATAATAAGAATGTAAAGAGTTCTTTACTTTTTGGGGGTGTCAAAATGAAAAAATTTTTCAAAAAATTAGGATTTCATAAAATGGATGAAATGGAACAGCATATTGCTTTCAAGGCGCAGCGAAACGCTTTTGTTTTTCTTTTGTTTGCTTTATTTATTTGGACTTTATACGAATCATATAAAGTTTACGCCTTCCATTCTGAATTAAATCCTTTTCCTTGTTTCCTGCTTGCCGCAGCATCGTGTATTCAAATTTTTTCGCAGCTTATTATGACTCACAATGCAGTCAAGGATGATGAAGAAACTCCAAAAACTTCACCCATATTAAAAACAGTTTTAATCTGTTTTGCTGTTGCCGCAGTTATTGTCACAATTGGAAGCATTATAGTTCTTTCGGTGGTAAAGCCATGACAAACAGAATAAAAGAATTACGAAAGCAACAAGGATACAGACAAGAGGATTTGGCAGAAGCATTAAATGTATCCCGACAAACGATTATTGCAATCGAGAATGATAAGTATAACCCGACTCTTGAATTAGCAATGAAACTTGGACGATATTTGAATACAACAGTAGAAGGACTCTTTATATTAGACGCATAAACATAAAAAATCCGAGGTTTATACGACCTCGGATTTTTCTTATCTTGGTAAAGTTTTTTACAATAAACCGAAAAACTTTTTTCATATATTTCACCCCCAAAGGGATTCATCTCCGTAGAGCATATTTCCGTCTTTATCGA
>JAZNTA010000170.1:0-2322 GCA_045591525.1 Acutalibacteraceae bacterium
TCATTTCTTCGCGGGCGTTTTCATAGAAATAAAGATTTCCGTTTGCATAGTCGGCTTTTGCCTGCGTTAATCTTGCAATTCCCGCTTCACCCGAGAATTTGTTGAGATCCTGCATAATAATAGCGGCTCTCTCTATGGCAAGGTTGGTTTCTTTTATTGCCTTTTTTTCTGCTTTTGATGCAGTTTTATCTGCCTTGACTTTCTCTTTTCCGAAATTATTGTTTGCTTCACGGATAATCTCCATAGCCTCTTCAAGTTCGCCGTCTTCAAGGACGCCGAGAGAATAGTTTTCAAACATTGCACGAATTTTAAGCACGCCAACATATGCTTTGTGCTTGTTTTCAGTAAGGTCATAGAAGCAGAACGGAACAAGATTGAGAAAAGCGCCGACCGCTGAACATATAATAAGCACCTCAAAAAGATTGTTGCGGATTGTGTCATCATAAAGTACGCTGTAATCCTCAAGCAGACCCATTTTTTCATAGATTGCTGGATATACCATGTCTGTAAAGAAGCCGATAACCGTTCCTATCATGCCGAGAGGACCGAAAAGTCCGTCAACTCTGACACCCGTTTTCCACTGGTGATAGTCCCTCATATCCGCACTTATCTGGTGCTGAACTATATTCCAGAATGTGCTTATAAACGTGTTAAAATACCAGAGAACACAAATCAGTATGAGATTGCGGTATGTAAAATAAAGAATAATGAGAACAACTATGTTGATTGTGTTTGATGTTATGAGAAGATTTCTTTTACCCATCGCCTTGATTGCAAGCGGCGCAAGAAGCATCGACCACAGTGCCGCATTGCCGATAACTGTGTTTGCAAGACCGAGATAGGAATCGTATTGTCCGTTGTGTGCATAAACAAACGACCAGTTAAGAATAATGCCGTAGCCTGATTCAAGGAAAACAACCCATGCTGCCGAATGAATAATCCAGTAATACTTATTCTTTGCTACCTCACGGATAGCATCAAGCATTCTGACGGGTTCAAGCTTCTTCTTGGGAAGAATGAGCCTTTCTTTTACTCTGCGGAAGAAAATTGCAGTAATAATAAAGCCGATTATCGTGAAAACAGGATAAATAACACGGTAGGTCCATATGTTGTCAAGGCCCCATGTCCAGCCTGCAATCATCGGAATGAACAAATTTGAAATCGTCGGTGCCAGGGAATAGATAACCTGCGAAATGCTCATTACGTTGGCCCTCTCCTGAGCATTAGGCGATATTATCTGCTGAAAATAGGTGTAACTTTCATTGTAGAAGCAGAGGAACTGACTGAGCAGAAAATTCATCAGCCAGACAACGACGGCTTTTGTTGTATAGTTGAAATATTCATACGGAAGCCATACGAATATCATTGATATCAGAACGATGGGGAAACCTGTTTTTCTGATAAAAGGCAGAAATTTTCCGCCGGGAATATGATGGTTATCATAATACCAGCTTCGGAAAATACCGATAGGAATGCCGATAAGATTGGCGACGGTAAGCATTATCTGCAAATCCATGGGACGCAGCCCTATGCTTGCACCTACAAGGAAATTGCCCGCACTCAGACCGATTTGATTTGCAAGAAGCATCGCCCAGTTTACGCCAAACCCTGCGCCGCTGATTGCAACAACTTCTTTATAAGGAATATAATTGCCCTTGGCAGGTACATTCCAATATTCTTTGACATTGCGGATTGCGTTCTTCGCTTTAGCAAAAACGCCCGTTTTAACTTCGCTTTCCATATAACGAAATCCCCCATATAATATGATAAATTAAGTATATCATAACTCTTTTTTTGTTACAAGTCCAAAAGCTGTTGTAATCTTAATGATTTATTCATAACACATTTGTCAGCCTGCACTTTGGAAAAGAAGAATAGTTATACGAATATTGATTTGTTTTCTTTAAAATGATATAATCTTGAAAAATTGGATTCGGAGAGTGAAAATATGACTTTAATCAATAAAGTTAAAAATGGGTTTTCTTATGTAAAGACTTACTGAAAAACGCCACCGTTAGGCAATTATATGAGTGTTAAAGAGATTGCATCTCTTGCCGGCGGCGGTATGGGTATCCGATTCATTACCCAGTGTGTCTCATCGGTGCTTTTATCTGCCACTAACGTTTTCGTGGGCAATACCATCGGTATTGAACCGATGAAACTATATTACATATATCTTATTGCCCGTCCTGTAATTAAGGCTCAAAAACTTTTGATTCAGGCTGAAAACTACGCAAAGCTTGAAGAAATCGAAAGCCTTTATGAAGATGCAAAAGCAAGACACGAAAAAGCTATGGAAGATGCCCGTATAGAAGCAGAACT
>JAZNTA010000171.1:0-44162 GCA_045591525.1 Acutalibacteraceae bacterium
CTCCAACCAGCAATCCGCCCTGTTCAATGGTCGTCACCTTCGGGAATTTGGCAGAGGACAAGGTCCAGGTACCGCTGAACATATCAGTGGGGATCGTCGTCAATTCGGGAAATTCTACTGATGTAAGTGCTGTATAACCCAACGCCTGTGCTCCAATAGTCTGCGCCTTGGGAGCTGAGACTGTAACCAGATTTTCACAAAAATAAAATGCCTGAGCACCAATTTCTGTCACATCGGGGAGATTGATAGATGCCAATTGGGTAACGAGTTCCTGATCTACAATTCCTCCGGCTTCATCATATATGTCACCGGGGCCAAAAGCAACACCGTCCCAGTTGGTAGTACCGGGAATCGTGGTTACGCCCTTGAGAGTGAGATGGATGCTGCCGTCTGCAACGCCCTCGGTGTCGCAGATGGCACGGCGGATGGCGGTAATCATCTCGGCAGGGGCATCGGGTGCAAGGGTAACTTCAATATCCGTCTCGCCTGCTGCAAGCTGCTGTGCTACTACAGCTTTGAGTTCCTCAGCGGTCATAGTTAATCCACAAACTGCACAAACGCCATCAATATATTTATGACCTTCTGTCTTTGAAACAATTTCAATTGTTTTAGTTCCTAATAGTTCATTTTGGAATGTTGCAGTATATTTAACCTTACCATCCTGAGTACAGGTCAGTTCTGCAAGAGTTTCACTTGTTGTGTTAACAGTTTCTGTTGCAACCTTTTTACCGCAAAGGGTACACATAGCTGTTGCTGTGCAGGTGGAGTATTTGTTACCCCAGCTGTAATATACTTCTACATTATCTGCACATTCTGTGCCTGTTACCTCACCGTATTTTGCAGTGAGTGCAGTTAAGTCATTTTCATCAAGCTTACCGTCACCGTTAATATCGGAAGCATATTTTTTATATGTAGAAAGCTTTTCGGGATTTTCGATAGCGTGCTTGATAGCTTTAATATCAGCTTCTTCAAATGCTTTGCAGTTTAAATCGTAATCACCGACTGCATAAACATCAACAGTTGTAAAGCCGTTTATGAAAAGGTGTAGAAGATATGCATCAATAACATCAAGATAGCCGTCACCGTCAAGGTCATATTTCACTATATCATCATAGCTTGCAGTTTCGGTCTGACTGTGTCCTTCTGAAACAGCCATATTAACAAGTGCCTGATAGTCGGTTACATCAACTGTTCCGTCACCGTTTGTATCACCAACATTTGCTACGGAGTAGTTACCTGTTTCACCTACTGTTACAACCTTGTAAAGACCTGTTGCATCAAATATAGGTGTTGCACCTGCTTGGTTATTATCCTGTCCCCAAACCTGCTCGGTGTTACCTTGTTGAAGAAGGTATGCAACCTCACCACTTGCAAATTGCTCGGCAGTTTTGCCACCGTCCTCTGTTTCGGTTTCGGAAAGATAATAGCAATTTTCAACAGTTGAATAATTACCATCGTAATAACCAACACAAGAACTACCGTAAGCGTAGCAATTCTGCACAGCACCTGCGTTGTGCCCCACTAAAAGACCAGTTGAGCTGTCGCCTGTAACGGTAACGCTACTGTCAACATAGCAGTTATAAATATTACCTGCATGGTAACCTGCAAGAGCACCTACATAGCTTGTGCCTTCAAATCGGCTATTTGTGATATGAAGGTTTTTGATTGTGCCGTAGGCATAGCTACCGCCACCGAACATACCTACAAATTCGTCACCAGAAGCATCAAGACCTGAAACAGTATAATATCCACCATCGAATGTACCATAAAAGTTCATTATAGGTGTCCATTCTTTACCTTCAGGAATTGTAATATCCGTTGTTAAAAGGACATTGATTTCATTAGAAACATTATTTACATAATTTGCAATCCAGAAGAGCTGACCTGCATTTTCCACAAGATAAATATCATCGTATTCCCATTCAGGATCTTCACCGGGATTAACATCAGGATTTTGATAGCCACCGCAATCTGTACAGAAGCCGTTGTCATTAAAATTATGGGTACATTCATATCCGCAGACGGTGCATTTGCCTGCATCGAGAGTACAGCCGCCTGCACAGCGGGTTCCCATACGCATCGTATAGCTCTTGCCGCCAACCCAGTTATATGCATTATTTGGATTTGCGTTTGCGATATCATCGCCTGCCAATTCAAAAGCGATGCATTCGCCCTCGGAAGTGGTTACCTCAACCTGAATGGTCTTACCCTCAAAAGCAGCGTAATCATGCTTCCCGGTATCCATATTTCCTAACGGAAGTGCCAGGGCATAAGCAATATAGCTCTTGCCGGGCTCAAGGGTATAATCATTTAAATAGGTGGTAACAGAATCGTAGGTACTGTAAGCGAAATTACTGTAAAAGAGTTCCGGGTATCTATTCTCCGCTTTTATTTCAATATAGCAATATTTAGCTGCAGCGGGTACGGAGGTTCCGTCTGCATCTACCACACGAAGCGTCACGCTTTCAAGGGACAATGCTTTCTCGTGGGTATTGGTAATAATAAAGCGGAAGGTTGCGGGAATGTGGTCAAAGGACATAGAGGTGGTGCCATTTTCAATTATAGATTCGCCGTACATCAGCATATCGTCGCTTAAAAAGCTCGGATCACCGCTGGCTGTCTGCGTGAAGACGTTTGCCACGGAGCCGGTTCCGTCAGCTATAAATTCATCATTTGTGTAGTTATCAAATCCGCGGGTAGCAGTGATGTATGTTCCGTCCTCATAAGCGGAAGAAAGAGAGAACTCTGTCCAATGCAGGTCAGCGGATTTCGAATCATCGCTGTGAGGCTGAATGTTGGAGGTTTCATAAGTAACAACGCCATCGGGATCAACCAATGTAACGTCAAGGGTATCCCCGTAGCCCCATTGGAAGATCAGGTTGCCTTTGCCGGCTTCATCGCACCATGAAGTACCTGTAGCAGAAGTGTCAGAAGTGATCGAATTTCCGATAATGGCGACAAATTCGCTGTCATCACTGTCAAAGCTGTATCCCTCAATAACGGGGATAGTGGACTCCACCGCACCTGCCATAACGCTTGCAAAAGGCACATAGCTCATTACAAGAACAAGGCAGAGCACAATGCTGAATATCTTTCTTAATGTTCTGTTAGTTTTTGTTCTCATAGTATCTTCCTTTCGGACAATTCCCGGTATCACTTATGCCTCACCTACAAAATAAAGAGGGAACATACTTGTAAGTGTGTTTAAATCATCATAGGAAACCTTGCCGTCCCCATTTATGTCACAAGCGTATTTCTCGTGCGTTTCAAGGTCTCCAGGAGCTTTCATTGCCTCTGCCATTGCAAAAATATCAGCTTCTTCAAATGCTTTGCCGTTTAAATCGTAATCACCAACTGCATATACATCAACAGTTGTAAAGCCGTTTATGAAAAGGTGGAGAAAGTATGCATCAATAACATCAAGATAACCGTCACCGTCAAGGTCATATCTGATTATATCGTCATAACTTGCAGTTTCAATCTGTTCGTGGTCATCTGCAAGTGCTTTATTAACAACTGCCTGATAGTCAACTACATCAACTGTTCCGTCACCGTTAGTGTCACCAACATTTGCAACGGAGTAGTTACCTGTTTCGCCCACTGTTACAACCTTGTAAAGCTCATTATCTGTAATAATCGGAAGTGAGCCTTCCGTATTGCTCATTTGTCCCCATGCTTCGCCTAAGAGATATGCAACCTCGCCGGACTTGAGCTGTTCTCTGGTTACACTTGTGAGCTCTATATTTTCACTAACTGCATTCAGAGGTGAATCGCTATGAACTGCTTCAAGACCGTCATCACCGAGATAATAGCAATTCTTGATTGCATTAACGCTACGAAGGGTGCCAAATGCGCCAAGACGAGCCTCGTCGGTCAGGTTTTCACCGCACTCAAACTTACCTGCAAACAGGCAGTTTTCAATGGCTGTCTGTGCGCCCGTGTTGGAAAAGCTGAGGAAACCTCCCATATAGATGGTTGCGGTGTTATTATAGCTGTTCTTTGCGTAATTTGTCTTTATTGTACCGTATGCTCCGCAGTTGCGGATGGTAACTCTACTTGTATTCTCCTGAATCTTGCCGATAAATCCGCCTGCACCTGAGTCCACACGGTACTCGCCTGCATCAAAGGTGCCGTACCAGGAGCAGTTTTCAATAAGGCTCTCGTGGTTTGCATATCCAACAAAGCCGCCTATCATACCTATGCCGTGAGTCTTTGCGGTAAGGTTTACGTAAGAGGTGATATTCTGAATGATCGCTCCGTTGCGCTCAAGGTCGTTTTCACCGTTGAGACCGCAGATAGAGCCGATAACACCGCCAACATAATTGACATCAGTGTTAGCAACCACCTCACCGTAGATGGTAAAGTTCTTGACTGTACCGGTTCTTACCTCACCGAAGAAGCCGAGACCTGCTCTGCCACCTTCTACATAGAGACCCTTGATGGTGTGATTCTGTCCGTCAAAGATACCACGGAAGTTGTGGCTATTTTCACCTGTGGAGCCGATAGGTGTCCAGGGTCTACCTTCAAGGTCGATATCTGCTGTGAGAACTGCATTTGCTGTTCTGTCAACAGTATTTATGTAGTTTGCGTACCAGAAGAGCTGACCTGCGTTGGAGATCGCATAGTAGCCAACATAGTCGGCTTTCAGGTAGAAAGATTCGTAATTCTCATTGGTGACAAGCGTAGCAGACTGATAGGTGTCGCAGCAAATGCCGTTGTTCATTTCGTATTCGTGATTGTTGGGATCAAGCTCTCCGTAGCTTTCGCCGCAGGTGTCGCAGACTGCCAGAGTGGTGCAGGTAGCCATGCCGCCGGTGTGGCCACCCAGTTCGCCGTAGCTTGCACCGCAGTGCTCACACTTTGCCTGTTCCTTACAGGTTGCCGTGCCGCCGGAGTGGTTGTCAGAAACGGTCGCACCGCAGTCGCCGCAGGTGAAGCTGTGGGTACCGTCGCCATTATCGGTACAACCGGCCTCATCGAAACCAGGGTGTCCTGTTGCCTTGCAGATCGTAAGTGTTGTCTGGTTTTCATATTGATCGGTCTTGCCGGAGGAAAGCAGGTACAGTGCATAGTCCGCAGGTATGGAAAATTCTCCGCTTTCCCAATTAGCATAGCGGTAAATAGTTATGCCTGCGGGATCGGCGTAATCCGAAAGATCCAAGATACCGTCAATGTACCAGATACATCCCTTGGTGCCGCTCTCCTGCACAAAATCGCCGCCGCTGAGCGTTACGCTCGCATTCTGATTCGTCGTGTGGACAGCAGCCTGGAATGGCTTTGCATAAAAGGTACCGCCAGTAATAGTAAGCGTACCTTGGTTTTCAATCGTATACGCATTCTGGAGCGGCATAAATGTACCGCCGTTGACGGTTAGAGCGGAGCCGCTTGATACATTGGCAATCACTTGGTCTCCGCTGATCACACCGCCCGTAGATTGACTATTGTTTATGGTAAGATTGCCTGAGGATACACTGAATACTACACTGTATTCTCCGGCACTGATATTATATCCGTTCAGATCAATGGTGATGTCCGATCCGTTTATTGCAAATTCGGCATCGGTAACGTCTTCACAAAGCTCGATGTAGTGAATACTGCTGTCTGCATTCGCTGCCTCAATAGCCTCGGCAAGAGTGCCGGCTCCTGTAAGAGAGGAACTATCTGCGCCCCAAATTGCCTGTGGCTTGATCCACACAGCGTAATAATTTCGGGTAGCATATACATTTTGATGTAAGGTACCGGCAGAATAAATGTGATCACTGTCGGGAGAATCTATTGCCCAACCTGCAAAAAATACTTCATCACTCGGAGCTTCCGGTGCTGCGGGCAGATAGAACGAATAATAGTCACCGGAGACTTCAATGGTGTAAAGCAACTCATCGCCATCATAGCAATATACAGTGGGAGTGAGCCACAGAGCCTTAACTGTAACATTGTCCGTTAGTGTCACACGATCTCCCGATTCATATTCGTTGTCACCGATCTGCCAGCACTTGAAAATTTTTCCTGAGGGTGCGGTAAATCCGTTGTAAGGAAGCTCAAAAATGCCGAGGGTGGTTCGGTTTTCCATTTCTCCGCTGCCGCCGTTTGCGTCAAATGTTACCGTGTAAGGGGTAGTATTGGAGGTAATGGAATATGTAGTGTTATTTGACAGTTCTGTTGCCGTTTCTGAGTTCGGATCAACAAGGAAATAGCCATCAGGTAGCGTAATTTGGGATATCGCCACGTTATCTCCCGTAGCGTTCTTAATCGTGATACCATTGGGGTCGTTGTGATTTGAGAGATCAATGGGCGTAGTGTAACGCATATAAATATGCCCCCATTTTCCCTCTTTGCCAAAGTAACCGCCGTTGATGGTTATGCTTTTTGAATCTGCTTTAACATAGATCACACTATAGCCGGAGGTGTTGAACTCACCGCCGTTAATCGTCAAAGTACCATTCTGACCTATAAGGTTTGCAGTCCCACCCGTTGCATAAAACTCGCCGCCGTTGATAATCAGCGTTCCGTTGTTATCGAATATATTATCTTCAGAAGTAAAAGTACCGTTTTGGACTGTAAGGGTACCGTAAAAATTGAAAAGAACCGATTCTGTTGCTGTCATTGATCCTGTCTGCAATGTCGAAGTATCTTTTACGGTCATTGAAACGTTTAAATCCAAATAAATATAAGCGGTGGATGTTATCTGATAACCGTTCAGATCCAGTGTAAAATCATTGTTGGCATAGCTATATTCATAGATGCTGGTTTGCTCCGACAACTGAATATCCGCACAAAGCCTGATATATGCACGGGCAGAATCCTTAAAAGCAGCCTGCAGTGACTGATAGCTTGTTTCGCCGTTGTCGATTACAGCGTTGTTGTTGACATCGTTCCATGCGACGATAGCTGTTTCATCCGCCGCACCCACAGGCATAACCGCCATGGGAAGCATTGTCACAACCATTAAGATTGAGAGAATGATTGATAAGATTTTTTTTGTTTTTTTCATAAAAGCACCCTTTCGCGACAGTCTATCATCCCTGTTTGCCTTACAGGCAAATAGGGAGGGGGACCGCCCTTAAATGTATTTGATATATAGATTAGTTTGTTTCGTAATTATTGCTGTTTTAGTAAATATACTTTGTCGGGGCGGTGGTGGGTAGTTCACTCTCCCCTTTTCTTCAGTAAAAGTATTGCGATGTTCCGGGTTTCTCCATTTAATATTGTTCTATCTGACCGAAGAATAACAGTAAGAGAACTACCCACCACCGCTAACGCGGTCCCCCTCCCTATTTTGTCTCCGACAAAACAGGGGTGATAGGCTTCGCATTTCTTTTACTTATTGGCTTCGCACTTCGCATTCTGAAGCATTTGTTCAAAGGTTTCCTCCGTTGTTTTATCAACATATTCTTTAAACTCCTTGAAAATTCGTTCTCCGATATTCTTATAATCATAGCTTAATGCTTTTTTGATTTTGGTTTCACGAATTTTTTTCGGAACATTATATACATATAATATTTTATCAAGAGCTTCTGCTATTCTTGTTTCAAGAGGAATATCCTCATCAAGACTCATAAGAGTTGCATATTCTATGCCCGAAACTAAAACTTCCGCTTCTGCGAATTGCTCATCCGTCCAGCGTTTGCAATACTCTTTATAAACCTCTTTTGAGCGTTCAGTATCGTTTTCACGAATTATTTTTAGTGTTACAGGACTTTGGTAGGAAGAAATAAAGAAATCCTTTGCAACAGGATTACTTTCGCAAGCTGAAGCCATTGTCATAAGCTCAAGGCAAACTGCCATTACCGAGCTTATTCCGTCCTCTGCTTCATCCTCTATGAGCTTTCGTTGAAATTTGCAAAGTGAATTAACAAGAATGCTTAACAAATCATCCTTTGAAGGATAATAATATGTTATATTACCAACACTTATATCAAGTTCGGCTGCAACCATTCGGGTAGACATATCAGAATATCCTTTTTCCCAAATCAACCGAGTTGCTGTTTTAACAATTTCAAGCTTAGTGCCTATTGCTTTATGCTTAGCCAAAACACAACCTCCAATAACCCGTTTTTTCATTTTGCACAAGTGCAATTTTGTATTGGTGCTATTTTAACACACCAATATATACCATTGCAATACTTTTTCAAAAAATCTGATAATTTTTTAACATTGTACTTTGGCAAACCATTTCTTCTGCTTTTCTTTGACTTATGCAGTAAAAATTTTTTATCAACAAAAGGAAAAAAGGGCGAATTAAGGCTGACACATCTTCTACGATTAGTTTCCCCACTCTTACCACAACTCTCGTTACACGGCTTTTTGTGGGCAGTAAACAGTTTGTCAGTCGTCAGTCGCCAGCCACCAGCCTCCAGTTCTCATAACAGATACTGTATCATGCTAAATTATTTTTTCTATATCTTTAATAAAATATATCAAGAAGAATGAAGTTATTGCCACAACGCCGGTAACTGGCGACTGGCAACTGGTAGCTAAAAACAGAACACCCGCTGATTTCTCAGCGAGTGCTCTGTTTTTATATTTGGAAAGAATTGAATTTGTTAATCGTTTTCAATATGATATGTAAAATCTTCTTTCGGGATCGGATTCGGTTTGAGTCTGTGCGTGCATTGTACGTCGCAGGCTCTTTTATTTAGTTGTATTATTCCGGATTATTGTAGCCGTCTGCATCACCAATCTGTACGACACCACCGTTACCGTCGCTGACCCATACGCCACCGAACGAGCCTACGCAATGCGCCTCATACTCGTTGTATTTATAAACATGAGACCAATATCCTAATCCGAGGACATAGCCGCCATACTCGTCAAAGTCTGACGGGATATACCAAGTTGCAATCATTTCATCCAGTTCTGCCTGAGTTATATCGGTAAAGATTATCTTTCCCATATTAACCGAATAACTCAGACCACCACCCGAGAAGTCAGCAGTACCTATCATTGCTGCGTATTCGTCTGTCGTACTTTCAGCCATAGAGAGATTCAAATCAGTATTCGTAATGATAATATCTCCCATAGTTCCTATATCGGATCCATCCCTGTCTCCTTCAGCGAAATCGGGGCCTGCACCGATTATTGAAGCATGACCCTCACCGCTGTGACTTGCTGTAATCTCCGAATCTATGAGGGTGATATTACCCATTGACACACCATCGGAACCCATACCGATTGCAGCACCATGTGCTTCATATTCGCTATAATAACCACCGGCGGCAGTAACGATTGAATTTACAATCAGAATATTTCCCATTGATGCCTTTGCTGTTCCAATACCTGCACCGGCAACTTTAGGTGAATCTGCAGAGCCACTTCCAGTAGCTTCTACACGGGCGTTGCGGATAGTTATATCACCTGCTGTAACGCCGTTATTTGCGCCGATTCCTGCGTTGCTACCCGTAGCCGTAACGGTCAGTTTGTTGTTCGGTTTGTCAAGGTCGCCTTCGATGACCACATTAGAAGCATTACCAAGGGAAATACCTTTCTTTACAATATGTTCCGCATCACCTTTCACAAGCAATGTCAAGGTCTTGTTATCAGCCACGGTGATGGAAGCTAAAAGCTGTACGCCACCTGTGCCAACGTCAAAGATTACGGTTGCATCCTCGACGATATACAGCTCGACGTCATATAAGATACCATCACCGATAATTTTGCAATCTCCTGTAATGGTGACTGTTTTACTATCAGTTTGCGATGCTAAATCTACAACAGGAAGCTTTGCTCCGCAGATACACTCGCCTTTGGTGATATCGTAGCTGTGTTCCTTGCTTTCTGTATAATCGCAATTTTTACAACCTTTACCGTGTGTACCGTCACCGTTATCTTTCAATTCACCTAATGTGTGACCTGCCTTTGAAACAATTTCAATTGTTTTAGTTCCCAAAAGTTCATTTTGGAATGTTGCGGTATATTTAACCTTACCATCCTGTGTGCAGGTCAGTTCTGCAAGAGTTTCACTTGTTGTGTTAACAGTTTCTGTTGCAACCTTTTCACCGCAAAGGGTACACATAGCAGTTGCTGTGCAGGTGGAGTATTTGTTACCCCATCTGTAATATACCTTTACATTATCTGCACACTCTGTGCCTGTTACTTCACTGTGTTTTGCAGTGAGTGCAGTTAAATCATTTTCATCGAGCTTACCGTCACCGTTAATATCTGAAGCATATTTTTTATATGTAGCAAGCTTTTCGGGATTTTCGATAGCGTGCTTTATTGCTTTAATGTCTGCTTCTTCAAATGCTTTGCCGTTTAAATCGTAATCACCAACTGCATATACATCAACAGTTGTAAAGCCGTTTATGAAAAGGTGGAGAAGGTATGCATCAATAACATCAAGATATCCGTCACCGTCAAGGTCATATTTCACTATATCATCATAGCTTGCAGTTTCTATTTGTTTAACAACTTCTTGCTCAGGGTCTTCATTCAAAATAGCATTCACAAGTACCTGATAGTCATTTACATCAACTGTTCCGTCACCGTTTGTATCACCAACATTTGCAACGGAGTAGTTACCTGTTTCGCCCACTGTTACAACCTTGTAAAGTTCATTATCTGTAATAATCGGGAGTGAGCCTTCCGTATTACTCATTTGTCCCCAGGCATCACCTAAAGCAATTGCTATTTCGCCGCTTGCGAGCTGTGTTTGTGTAGCAACAGCTGCTGTAACATTAGTAACAGAATTTGTCACGCCATCAAGATAATAGTTGTTTGAGCCTGCGTTTGTTGAACCGTAATTTTTAATTACACCAACAATGGCGTTCCTGCCCTCAGGAAGTGTGCCCACGCTCAAGCAATTTGATACAGTTAGTGCCTTTGCATTTTCGCCGTTATAATATCCGAGAATTCCGCCAACATTTCCCCCTGAATATGTAGTGTCAATATCTCCGTAAAAGCCACAGTTACTAATTCCGGCAGTTTTGCCGTTGTAAACATAGCCGACTATACCACCCACACAATCAAGAGTATTGCTGCCAAGCGAAAGCGTTCCGTTAAAAGAGCACATATCTACAGTAATATTACCTGTTCTGCCAACAATACCACCAAAATATTTCTTTTGATAAGCATCATTTGAGGTGAGATTAACCGAAGAATGAACGTTTCTTATTTCAGCCGTACCATCTGCCTGACCCACAACACCATACTGAACATCCACGTTAGAGGTAAGTGCTGTGGTTACATCACCGCTGATTGAGAAATTTTTAATTACCGTGCCTTCACCCGTGGCGTAACCGAACAAGCCCCAGTTACCTGCACCTGTGATTGTCATATTAAAGTTTGAAATTGTATGACCCTGGCCGTCAAAAACGCCCGCGTATTTATTAGCAGCCTTACCAATAGGTGACAAAGCCTTGCCCTCAAGGTCAATATCTGCCGTGAGAACCGCATTGGCTGTTCTGTCAACGGTGTTGATATAATTTCCAAACCAGAAGAGCTGACCTCCATTGGAGATTTCATAATAGCCCTCTGCATTTAAGGTTGCAGGATCATATCCACAGAGGTCACAGAAACCGTTTGCGGCACTTACTCCGCAATGATAGCCCACCGCTGTGCAAGCCTCGCCGGAAGCAAACCAATCGTCAGTCTTGGAGGTTGTCTGACCGGTCACGTCCGCCGTCGTACTGCCAACGGTTTTTGAGCCAATACCGAACTGTGTTACGTCATCTCCGTCGGTTGCGCAACCGTTGAGATAGTAGCAATTTGCCACGGTGCCATCGCTATCGCCTATAACGCCGCCGACACTCGCACCGTAGCCGATGACGGTATCGGTATTATAGCAGTTCATCACGGTGCCGCTGTTAACGCCCACAACGCCGCCGACATCGCTGCTGCCATCGACGATACCGGTGCTCGTATTATAGCAGTTTGTCACGATGCTATCTCTGTAGAAGTTATTGCCCACCACACCGCCGACATAGTTGCTGCCATAGACGGTACCGGTGCCGATGTTATAGCAACCACTCACGCTGATTCCGTTAACACCAATCACACCGCCGACATTGTCGCCACCATCAACGATGCCGGCATTATAGCAGTCCACAGCGATTACGCTAAGGCCTACCACACCGCCGACATATATGCCGCCGCTAATGGCGCCTTCGTTATAGCAGTCCCTCACGGTGCTGTGGTTGATACTATAACCCACAACGCCCCCTATATAATGACCGATACCGGTAACAGTGCCCGTGTTATAGCAGTTCATCACAACGCTGTAGTCGTTACTATAGCCCACAACGCCGCCGACATAGTAATTGGCACTGATGTAGGAATCGACAACACCCACATTCTGCACTCTACCGCCGTCATCAACATCACCGAACAGACCAACATAGTTGATACTGCTGTCATTGAAGAACAGACCTCTGACGGTATGTTCGCCACCGTCAAAGGTACCTTTGTATTTATGCATGCCCTTACCTATGGGGGTCCATCCTCTGAAATTCGAGCCATCGCCGTTCAGCTCACCGTCCTCGGTCAGTACGTTTTGGTTGACCGTGATATCTGCGGTAAGCTCACCGTTAATGGTATTGTTGCCGTTGTTTACAATTTGCGCAAAAGCATACAGTTCATCGGCTGTGCCAATATCATAGTAATCGTCACCATCTGCATCCCTGAGAGTTACAGATGTACCTGTGTCAATGGTTACCGTAATGTCTGTTGCCGCCGCACCTGCGGTTATACTAACCATTGGCACATAGCTCATTACAAGAGCAAGGCACAGAGCTATGCTCAATATCTTTCTTAATGTTCTGTTAGTTTTGTTTTTCATAAAAGCACCTTTTTAAATTTTGTTATAAAACTATTTATGTGAAAAGCTGTCATATTCAAATTTAGCCATTTCAAAGGAAAAATCTGCACTTTCACCTGCAATAACAAGTGACACTGTTCCGTTCACATCTTCAAGAAGATATTCTTCTGAATTTTCGGGTGTAAGTGTATGTATAATTTTTCCGTTGTGAACAACAACCATTTTAAAGTTACCGCCGTTTATTTGAAAATCATAGATATTTAACAGAAAATCCGATTTACCAATTAAATTGGTATAAAGAACTTCATATACACCTGTGAATTTGCTTGATGAAATTTCAGTCATATTTGTGATACTGTTAGTACTTGTGGTAACATTCAATGAACCCATTTCAATTTTTGCAATATCTTCATCAGTAATTGTCTGAAGCTCAAAATTCTCTTCTCCGTTTGTATCTTCAATATGCTCTAAATCAGAGTTGAAAAGCACAACCGCACCGATAATAACTACCACGATAATTACGGGTACAAAAAGTTTGTTTTTAATATTTCTTAAAACATTCATAGAACTTTCCTCCATTACTTTTCCAAAAACTCATCTAACTGCTTTAACATTTCTGTTTTGATTTTCTGATAATCGGTTGAAAGAATTTCTGAAATTATTTTTTCTCGTTGTTCTTTATCAAAGTCATATATTTTTAAAAGGCAGGTAAGAGTTAAGTGAATTTTATCTTCTAATGTATAATCCGCTGTGCAAGGCTCTGCAAGAGCACTTCGTTCTATACAACAGGTTACATTCGCCACCCGTCTGAAATGCTTCAAATCCCAACCGGGAAGATATGAACCGAGAATATCAAAATTCTTTCCTGCAGTCCAATCTTTAAGATATGCCATTGTAAGAGGCTCGGAATACATAGAATAATAAATATCTCTTATATTTTCTTTTTCCTCGCACAAAGCTATCTGAACAACAATTTCAAGGCAATATGTATATAAATTTTCTTCCTTTTTACTTTTATTATATTCAATGAACTTGGTATGATAGCTCATTATTTTCTTTGTAAATTCAAGAAGGATATCTACCTTTGTCGGAAACCAGAAAGTCAGATTTCCCGGACTAATACCTACCTCTTCACAAATCATTTTTGCTGATGTATGGTGAAACCCGTTTATCAGAAAATTTCTTATTGCCGAATTAACAATTGCTTGCTGTGTAGCATTGTTTTCTCTGTGTGCCATAACCCAACCTCACATTTTAGTATATCCACTATTTAGTACACTTACTATTTAGTATATTAGTACACATACTACACTTTGTCAATACTTTATCAATCTTTTTCCAATTTCTGAAAAATTTTTAATTACCTCACCCTATTTGCATAGCTTAACAAAAAACGGAAAAAGTAAGTAACAGAAAAAATAACGGAGGTATAATATGTTTAAACACGAAAAATTGCTTTTTCACCCTGTTGGTGTTGAAAAACCCAATCCCCAATATGCAGCATTACTTCAGGAGCAGTTGGGCGGTGGTAATGGCGAGTTAAAAGCGGCAATGCAGTATATGTCACAAAGCTTCAGAATTAAAGACCCCGAAATCAAAGACCTTTTTCTTGATATTGCCGCAGAAGAGCTGGGACACATGGAAATGATTGCACAAACAATCAATTTGCTCAACGGTCACGATGTAGATGCCGAAAAAGTACCAAGCGGAGAAATTCAATCCCATGTAATACTCGGTTTAAATCCCGGGCTTATCAATGCTTCAGGTTATTCCTGGACTGCCGACTATGTAACTGTTACAGGAGATTTATGCGCGGATTTGCTTAGCAATATTGCATCAGAACAGCGTGCAAAGGTAGTTTATGAATACCTCTACCGCCAAATTGACGACAAAAAGGTTCGCGAAACAATTGATTTCTTGCTTAACCGCGAGGAAGCACACAATCAGATGTTCCGCGATGCATTTAACAAGGTGCAGAATTCCGGCTCCAACAGAGATTTCGGAACAACTAAAGCTGCAAAAATGTATTTTTCAATGTCAGACCCAGGTCCTAATGCATTCGCTAACAACGAAACAAACCCTGTATCTTTTGATAAATAAAACTGAATTAACTAAATAACTCTCCCGTCGATTACTCAACGAGAGAGTTATTTTTCATTTTCCTTTTACCTGTTAAATCAAAGCTAAGATTCAACAACCACATTATTTTTTCTTCCTCAACACTTCCGTCAAGGCAGACTGTTATCCAATGATTTTTATTCATATGATAGGCAGGGTAAATACCCTTATCAAGAATTAATGAACCAATAAGCAAAGGGTCACTTTTCAGGTTAACCACATTAATAGTTCCCTCTTCTTCCATACCTAATTTATTTTTAGGTATTTCCATTATTACCGCAAACCACTTTTTATTATTTCCGTGACGGTAAACAGCAAAAGACGGCGCACTCAACCAAGGATATTCTGCACTGACACTGTAAATTCTTTTAATATATTTATCCAATTTTTCTCTGTTCATAAAATAAGCTCACTGTAATTATTGATATAAATATCAACAATCTCTTTCAATTCCTCTTGCTTGGGTTCGCTTTTGTCATATATACCAACTACATTATAGCCATTGGCCTTAGCAGTTTTTGCAGCATATAAAGCATCCTCGAAAACCCAGGTAGTTTCTTTATTCGTTCCTAACTCATTGAGAACAACATCATAAACCTTGGGCTCGGTTTTGGAAGCACCAACCGTATAGGTTGAATAAATTGCAGAAAAATAATGAAGCATATCAAATTTTTTCATAACAGCTTCCAGCGCAGGCTCACCCGTTGCGGTAGCGATACCCATTTTAACGCCCTTTGCTTTTAACTTTTCGAGAAACTCTCTTATATCATTTTTAGGCTCCGTTTCCACCATATATCTGCTTTTGATATATTCAAAAAGGTCTGATAAAAGCTCCTCATAGGTTTTATCAAGGTTAAAGCGTTCAATGGCAAGAAGGAAGGTTTCTCTAAGGAAAAGCCCCCTAAATGCCTCCCTATCCTCTTCAGTCAACTTAATGCCCAAATAATTAAAAAAATTCTCCTTATACCCTTTCCAGACGTGCATTGAATCAAACAATGTTCCGTCAAAATCAAATATTGCACCTGTTATGTTAATTTGTTTATTGGTCATAGTTTTTGTTTTTCCTTTATTTTTATCTCACTTAAAACTGCCGCAGTCATAATTAAAACAACACCGATAAATTCATAAACTGTTGGCAACTGCATAAACACAAGGGACGAAAGAATTATTGCAGATGCAGGGTCAATATAGCTTAAAATTGCTGTTGTACGGCTATTCAGTTTTTTTATTGCCCCGAAATAGAGAAGATATGCAAAGCCTGTATGCACAACACCCACAACAACTAAAAGTATTGCAGCTTTTTGATTAATGCTTATATCTCCCATTGTAAACAACGCATACGGGAGAACAACAAGCCCTGCAGAAGCCAACTGAATTACCGTTCTTTCATATACTTCTACATTTCCCATAAATTTATTCATAATCATAACAGAAGCATAAAGTCCTGCCGCTCCTAAACCCAAAAGCACACCCGTTATTTTTGAACTGTCAGACTGAAAAACTCCCGAAACCAAAGCAACCCCAACTAATGCAACAAGAACACAAATAATCTGCTTTGCTCTCAGTTTATCTTTAAATATAAAGGTTGATGCAATAACTACAATTATAGGTGCAGTATAATAGCAAACCGTTGCAACGGGAATACCCGTAAATCTATATGCTTCAAAAAGCAAAATCCAGTTAAATCCTATTGCCACACCCGAAGCCAATAAAACGGGGAGTTTATTTTTCACGGCTTTAAAATCTACTTTCCGACCTGTAAAAAACATTACAACTAGAATTACAGCTGCACCCGTGAGTCCTCTGAATGCCGCTATAACACCCGACGGCAAGCCTATGTAATTCACAAAAATTCCTATGGTGCCGAAAATCACCATAGATAATATTAAAAATACTTTTTCTTTCATATTACCATTTATTTTCAACATATTCACAGAATGTAAAAAGGTCCTTTATTTCTATCTTCTTTCCGTCATCAAGGGTTACGTCACCGTTCCAGATGCCGAAAACCTGATGGCAATTCATTCTGCCAACCTTAAAATCCACATCACTGTGATTATCAAGTGTGGGCACCATTGTCATATTAAATCTGCCATCTTCGGAAATAATTTTCCAAGGTTCAAGAAATCTATCTTTCGGGAACTTTTCCACATCAACCGCACCTATTTTATGAACCTTTCCATCATAGAAAATGCAGGTTTCAGTAGCATAGCTTTCGTCACCGATTGCCCAAGTTATTTCAAAGCCCAAAAGATGCTTTTCGCCATTTTCATCGGTTATAAACTGATTACCGCTACCCCAATACCAAACCATTTCGTGAGGAGTATTCACCCTGCCCCAGTCCACAGTGCAGAAAGCTTTTTCTTTTGAAAATTCATAGATGTAGTCCCCAACAACAAATTTACCCTCGCAGGGCATACACATCTGCTTTGTGGTCATAAAATACTTGGTATCGTCACCCTCAAAGGGCAGAACTGTTGTTATATTTTCAAGTCCGTCCATAATTTCCATTGAAACATTAACCTCAACGGGCTTACCCTTGAAAGAACCTTTGAAATAAAGGGTTCTTTCATTTTCTTTTGTATGAAAATCAAATACAGTTTTTCCGATTTTATCCTTAAAACGAGTGGGAACATCAATAAAAGGCGGTGAAATATGCTTGTTTGCACCAATAAAATACTGAATTGCATCGCAGATAACTTCACCGGTTTTCAGGTTAACAAGCTTTGCCGCCACATAGCCACCGATATTTATATTGGCAAAGCTTATGAGAACCTGCATCTCATCACCAACGTGAATAGTATAAAAATCCCATTCCTTTCGACTGATTATACCCTTTTTAACATAATCTCTGTTGTACTCAAAAACATTTCTTCTCGCCCATCCCTTTGCAAGAAGTTTCCCATCGGGTGAAAGAAGAGGTGTTTTTTCTTTATATTCAATTTGTTTGGATTTTTCTTTCCATTCTGTGAACGGTACATAAGTTCTTTTTAATTCATTACCCATTTTATCACCCTTTTCTCATTCGTAACTCTAAGTATAGCACAAAAAAATATAATATACAATAAACTCAAATTCCTTATTTTTATTTTGAAAATATATTTACTTTTTTTAACACATTGATATAATGTAGGCGATAATTATTTTCAAATCCAAGGGGTGAATGAAATTGAAAGTAATAACAAACAAGCCTATACCGAAACAATTTGAAGATAGCTTCAATCAACTTATTAAAAATGATGATGCTCTTTTTATTGTAGTAGGCGACCTTAACCTTAAAGGACGCTATGCTGAATCCATGATGATATTCACAGCTGATAAAATTATAGCCTTTGATGAATGCTATGATAACGGCAGTTTTTCAGTTGATTATGCTGATATTGAAACTGCTCAGGTAAAGCGACTTTATGGTAATGCTGTTTTTAAAGTGAAATTTAGAACCGGAAAGAAAAAAATGCTCTTGCGTTTTTCCTATGCAGGTGCAGAGGTTGCAGATGCAGCGGCTGTTTTTGTAAACGCTCTCAACGAGGGTAAGGATTTGACAGAAGAATTGGAAACGGTTAAATCTGTTTATCATAAGCAACGCTGTTTTTGCCCAAAATGTGGCAGAAAGCTCCCCAACCCCGAAGCTGAGTGCATAAACTGTTCAGGAAAAGGAAAGCTTATTTCAAAATTCGGAAAATATATTATTCCCGAAAAGAAATCGTTATTTATATGTATGCTCCTTTCAGTTGTGGCAACAGGACTTTCCCTTGTTCCCCCATACATAACAAAAATAATGGTAGATGATGTTATTCCAGGTAGAGATTCAGCTATGCTTATAAAGGTTTTAGCTATACTTCTTGGAATATATATTCTTCAATACGTAATGAACGGCTTTCGTTCCTATCGTTTGCGCCTTGCAGGAGACAGAATAACCCTCAACCTGAAAAAAGATATTTATGAAAAAGCTCAATACCTTCCTCTAAGCTTTTATGATAAAATTTCAACGGGTTCAGTTATCAACCGAGTAAACTCTGATGCAGGCGTTATTCAGGCTTTCATTATGAAAATAACTCAGGAAGCGGTTGTTCAGGCTTTTACTCTTGTTGGTCTTGTTATTATAATGTTCGGTATGAGCTGGAAGCTTGCTTTGTTTTCTCTTATCCCCGTCCCTGTAGTAGTTGTTGCAGGTAGGCTTTTCGGTAAAATAATCGGTCCTAAATATATGAGACTTTGGAGAAGAAGTGCTTCTATTTCCACTGTTCTTGCTAACTCTATTCCGGGTGTTCGAGTAATAAAAGCCTTCACCAATGAAAAGGAAACTATAAGCAAATTTGCCCGTTACTGCGATGAATGGTACAAGGAAGATAAAAAGGTTGCTGTTCCTGCGGCAGTTTTCCCATCACTCATCACCTTCCTTGTAACCTGCGGTTCAATTGTGGTATGGTTCCTGGGTGGTAATATGGTAATTAACGGAAGTGAAGAAATATCTCTCGGTCTTCTTGTTTCCTTTGTTTCTTATGCGAGTATGTTCTATACTCCCATTAACTTCTTTGCAAATATGAGCGATACTTATCAGAATACCCTCGCATCTGCAGAAAAAATTCTTGATATTATTGATGCCGAACCCGAACACAATTTCGGCGAGGGCAACACTCTTCAAAGAATGGACGGCAAAATTGAATTCAAAAATGTAAACTTTGCTTTTGACCGTTCCAAAAAGGTTCTTTCCAACATTAATCTTACCATTGAGCCGGGTGATATAGTTGGTATTGTCGGCACAACAGGTTCAGGTAAATCTACGCTCATAAATCTATTGATGAGATACTACGATGATTATGATGGAGAAATTCTCATTGACGGAGAAAACATAAAAAATATTGATATGAAATATTATCGTGACTCCATCGGTTATGTTCAGCAAGAGCCTCTTATGTTCCGCGATACAATTTTCAATAACATTGCTTTCGGTAGCGGAAGAGTTCACGTTGAACAAGTTATTCACGCTGCTGAAGTCGCCAATGCTCACGGCTTTATTTCGAAGCTCCCCGATGCCTATGATACTATGCTGGGTGAAAGAGGTGTTGGTCTTTCAGGTGGTGAACGTCAACGTGTTTCTATCGCCCGCGCGGTTCTCAAAAACCCGAGCATTCTGATTTTTGATGAAGCAACCGCCGCAGTTGACTCGGAAACAGAGCATCTTATTCAGGGCGCAATTGAAAGGCTCATAAGCGGAAGAACCACACTTATGATTGCTCACAGACTTTCCACTTTGCGAAAAGCCAATAAAATTGTTGTTGTGGATAAAGGTGAAATCATAGAATGCGGAACTCCCGAAGAGCTTCTAAAAATGAAAGGTAAATATTATAAGCTTGTAGAAATTCAATCTATGGGTGAACAGCTTCAGAAGAAAAAAGCTGAAGAAAATTTCGAGTGAGGTGATGTAAATGCCAAGATATATTGAAGGTCCTGAAATACGTCTTACAGAAAATGACAAAATCTTTGTAGATGCTGAGTTTTATTCAGGCGAAAAATTTTACGAACTTGAACTTCATCGTATGTTCCCCATAACAGGTCTTACCAAATACATAGCCCTTATGGATTCTGAGGGCAACGAAATTGCCGTTATCCGTGATATAAACGACCTTATGCCCGAATCAAGAGAGGTTGTTGAAAACTGCCTGAGAGAATACTATATGATTCCCCGCATAACAAAATTTATAAAAATGAGTGAAAAATTCAAAATCTGGATGTGGACGGTAGAAACGGACAAAGGCATCTGCATTTTTGAAATACGTAACCACCTGACTGCCATAAAGCCTCTTTATGACGGCAGAGTTCTCATTAAGGATGCCAATGATAACCGTTATGAAATTCCGGATGTTAATGTTCTTGATAAACGCAGCAAAAAATTGATATTACCCAAACTTTAATTCATAATATTGAAAGGAATATATATATGAAACTTATAATTGCAATTGTAAATAACGATGACAGCGCGGTTGTTTCTTCTTCACTTACAAAAGAAGGCTTCACCGTTACAAAGCTTTCCACAACAGGCGGATTTTTAATGGTAGGAAACACAACTTTCCTTATCGGTGCTGAAGATGATACTGTTGCAAAAGCTAAAGAAATAATTAAAACCTGCTCTCAGAGAAGAACAAGGACTACCACAACAACAAGCGGTTTCGGAACAGGTCTTCGCGAGGATGACTTTGAGAAAGAAGTTTCCGTAGGCGGTGCAATCGTCTTCACGCTTGATGTAGAAGATGTTGACAAATATTAATTACACAAAAAAAATACAACCATCTCAACGATGGTTGTATTTTTTTACGTTTTATTCTGCGTCTGAAGTTTTCTTTTCATTTGCAGCAGTCTGTGCACGCGTACGCTCCAAATCAAGATACATTCTGTCTCTTGTCTTCTGGTCTATATTATAGAAGAACATAGGAACGAGGCTTAAAAAGTCAAATATTAACTGAGGTCCGAAAGCGGCAATAAACATTTTCCACATTGTATCTTCTGTTTGCACCGCAGTAAGACCTGATTCAAAACCTGCCCATCTTGCAAGAAGCATTGTGTTAATCTTTGTAAGAGCAATACCTCTCACCTTATTGATATAACCTGTAAGAAGATTTACGGTTGCCTCAACACGATAGCCATTCTGCCATTCACAATAGTCAAGAACCTCATAGTTAATTTCGTTTTCGATAATTTTCTTTGTTCCGTAGAATACCATTTCAAGGCTGTTACCCAGCATCATTGCAATCGTCATAGGTAACTTCTTCTTGTAGAAACCGTTGGTTTTGCCACCAATAAGACCCACAAGGAAGAACGAAAGCTCTGAGGTTATTATTGAGCCTCGCTGCATTAGCCACAAAGATTTTGTTGAAAATCTCTTTCTAAACTTTGTTGCCCAAGGATAGCTGGCGTATGAAATCGGCATACCCGGAATACCTGCTATGGTGGACATCATATTGAATTTCAGAACACTGTCGTAATAAAGAGATTGTGATGTTCCCACATTGATACCGTCAACAAAGCCTGATAATGTATAAATCAACAAAGGCTTATTTCTGAAAACAGAGAACATACCTTTAACAACCTGCGGTGGTTTCTCCGATTGAGGAACTCGTTCCTTACTTACAAACACCCACATTACCGCAGGAACAGTTGCAATTACCCACCAGAATGATTTCATCGATGCAAAAACCTTAGTGAGATTTATTTTGATTTTTCCGTTTGCAACAAGGTCAAACAAAATCCCTGCCAATTGTTCGGGGAACCGCCTGAACAAATCACTTGCAAAACGGGAGGAAACAAGCAAAGCCGTTCGTTCATTTGGGTTGGGCGTGAAAACATTATCAATATAACCGCCACCACCGAAAAATGCGCCCACAGTTTCACTGATATATGAAAGTATCATATAGAAAATAAGTCTTTGAGCTGCATCCATACCCTGAGCATCTGCAATAAGAGGCATAATACAGGTTACCAAACCCACTAAAATACTGGGAATAAGTGCTAAATACTGAAAGGGCTTAAACTTACCCCAACGGGTACGCATTTTATCAATAATAACCGCAGAAAGCGGGTCATTAATTAAATCGTAAATACCCAAAGTAACTGCCGCATTACCGTGAGCTTCCGCATCAAGACCGAAAATCTTATACAAGAACAATTCCGATGATGTATCGTATTTACCCAATGTTAATTCTGCCGTGGCAGTTTTAAGTATGTAAGTAACTCTCTCTTTGGTAGAACAGAATTTTCTGTTCATATAAGCAGGTAAATCAGTTTCTAAAACATATTCGCGGGTCTGAACATCAACATTCTGATTCATTTCTTCGCTCATGATTTAACCTCCTCACCATTTAGTTCTGCTTCCTTCTGAAGCTGCATTTCAGTCAATCTGCGGTACATTTCCTGACGGATTTCTTCCTGAGGAACTCCGTCTTCGATCATTTTGAAATATTCTTCGATTGGTATTCCGCCAACAACGCAATTTTCATATTTAACCTCAATACCCTGTTTGAAAATCGCAATATCGATACCAAAGTTCACAGCCAAAAGAATGAAATAAACAAAGGGTGCAATAACGAAATCAATATTGAAATACGGATTTTCGGGAATGAACATTAAAAGTGCTGTTGCCCCACCGCATAAAACTAACATTAAAATGTCAAATATGTAGTTTCTCAATTTGCCTCGTTTTCCGCAAGCCATTGTAAGGCAACCGAAATGCACTAACATAAAAACTACAGATAAAACAAGCATCAGAATCGCTGCTGCTAAAAAGATTAACGGTGTTTTTCCGTCAGATGTATTCAAAAGCCCTAAAATCGAATCAAAATTAAAGCTTTCAAGTCTATCTATTAAAGAAAATAAAGTATAAACTCCGTCAAATTCCGCAAAGGGTTCTTTAAAGCTACCCTTAAGCCAAGGCACAACAATTGCCGCAACAGGAATCAGACTTGTAAAAATACGGGCAATTGCAAGCTTTGAGCCTACAAAAGCTGCTTTCATTCTGTTGATTCTTTTTTGAAAATGATAATGCTGAACCTCTGCCTTATCTGCATCCTGCATTAAACGTTCCTGAATATCATAAATTACGATATTGCATTTACAATGAGGACAATGCTGTTTCCAGTCCACCATTCTCAAATGCTCACCGCATTTAGGACAGTTTGCCATCCTGCTCACTCCCTATTATAGTCATATGTTTATAATACAGTTTTTAGGGTCACAAGTCAATATTTTTTGGTTACAATCAACAATTTATTTGAGTTTTTTACCATCAGAAAAAGCATTACCGACTTTTTCACCAAGTTTAAGATAAGCATTATGAACAGGATCAAAGGTAATAGCCTGAAGCTTTTCGGGGTCAATAAGACCATCTTCACCTAAAACAGATTCATCTGCACTTATATTCACAATTTCACCGATACAAATTCCATCTTCATTAAATTTAAGAAGATTGCATTCAACTGTCATAGGAAATTCGTTGATAATAGGTGCATTTACAAATTCGGATTTAACTGTTGTTAACCCTGCTTTAGCCATTTTATCGGGTTCTTTGTTTCCTGAAACAACGCCAACATAATCCGCTTCAAGAACATGCTTTGCATCTGCAATACTTACTGTGAAAGCCTTACTTTCTTTTATATTTTTAGTCGTTTTATGGCCGTGGGAAAGGCAAACCATAATCTGCTTATCCTCATAAATTCCGCCCCAAGCCGCATTCATACAGTTAGGGTTGCCATTCTCATCATAAGCCGCAACAATAAACACAGGCATTGGATAAACACTGCTTTCAGCTCCAAAATTTTTACGCATAATATTACCTCGCTTTATTTTCTATTTCACAATTTCATATTGCCAATCAATAATTCCACCGAACTCTTTTACATTCATATAACCCAAATCAACAAGAGCTTCAGCTGCGATTTTGCTTCGCCTACCGCTACGGCAATAAACGAGAATTAATTGGTCTTTTCGGGGTAATTCTTTTTCTGCTCTTTCCCTTATTTCATATTCCGGAATAAGAATTGCGCCCTCAATATGACCTTCTTTGAACTCTTCAATAGTTCTCGCATCTATAATTATATAGTCTTTTTCGGTATCCATTAAGCGTTTTGCTTCTTCACCGGAAATCTGTTCATAACCAAGAGAATTATTTATAATTTTCTCTGTTGTGACGTTGGTGGTGTTTTGAGTGGTTTCGTTGTTCCAATCACCAGAACAACTGCTGAATAAAGTTAATGAAAGAATAAGCAAGCATATCAGTCCTTTTAAATTTTTAAAACTCATATAGTTTCCCCGTTTCTTTGGCTCTATATTCGTGCTTTTCGTAATATCCTATAAGAGAACCATCCTCGTCACGAAGAGCCACCATATAAACATCTTTATTCTCTTTTTCATTGTTGTAGGTGTAAACGATATTATTATCTGCACTTTTACTAAACCAAGCAATAACCTTATCTATCAGTTCATTTGATTTTTCGTTATGGCAATTTTTTAGATTTTGACCTGTAAGGTCTTTGTGATAGCGTTCTATAGCAACGGGGTTCATATAGACAATTGTATGTTCCAAATTGCAAATTACAATTGGAGCTCTGTCCTGCTCCAAAACGCTTTTAAATAATTTTTGAAGTTCCATATTTTCCTCATCTCGCCTTAAATTTCATTGGTCTTTCTGTTGTTGATAAAAGCAAATTAACTGCTTTGGTAACAACAAATTTAATTGGTTTATGATTCTTTATAAAGCCGGGTGAAAGTGCATTTTTCAAGATAAATTTGGGGAAACTTGGTGTTCCTTTAATCTGAATTTTCACTGCATCGCCCGAAAAATCAAAGGTCATATATTGGGTTGAAAGGGTGTTCAAAGGCTTCACATCTGCTTTGATTTTACCATTTTCAGTATAGGCATACGCCCATATTTTATAATGGTAGCCTTTGATTTCACACTCACTCATTCGGGGTTCACCGTCAAGACCGCAGTTAATTACAACCTCGTCCCCCTCTTCTTTCCATTTAACAGTAAAAACATCTTCGCTCAAACCAAAAGAAACCTCATTGAAATTGGTTTTAGGCCTCTTGGCAAAGCTTGAGGTTAAAGAACGGGGAATAACACTCGCAGGGAACATAAGATTTGCAAATTTATCGGAAAGAGTAGTCAGATAAAACGTTTTTCCTGTGGGTATATCAAGTTTACTATTGCATTTTTTCGGAACAAGTTTTCTTTTTTTAAGATAATCTCCTAGCTTTTCGTCCCATTCTTCAGTTGTCTCTTCTTCAAAGGCTTTCGGTAATATTTGTTCTAATGCTCTTTCATTACCTCCCTCATCAATGCAGGCATTCATTGTGGCAACAACTGCATTATATTCGGGAAAATATGCGATAACCTGACCAAACATTCCCGTCATACTGAAAACGCCGTTTTTAATCCAGAAAAGGTAACCGTAGCCCTCATTTTCTCTGAAAGGCACTTGAATTTTTGTGGCTTCCTCTGTCCAGAATTCAGGAATTATCTGTTCGCCGTTATATTTACCGCCATCAGCATAGCATTGGCAGATTTTTGCAAGGTCAGAAAGTTTAAGATAGCAACCCGTACCACCGATACATTCACCGATTTCATTGGTTTCCCAGGCGGGTATATCAATTCCCAACGGCTCAAAAAGTCGTGGAGTTAAATATTCAACAAGATTTTGTCCCGAAAATTTATGTACCAAAGCTGCCACAACATGAGCATCATTATTACTGTATAAAAAGCCTTTTTCTTTTCTGAAAGGGGCTTTCATAAACATTTCCATATAATTGCCCGTCATATCCTGGAGAAAGCTGAATTTTTTATTACTGCTCATCGTGAGAACTGAACGGACGGTAACTTTTTCCCATTCATCACTTTTGCAAGCTTCATATTCAGGGAATAAATCAATAATTTTATCATCAAGAGAAAAAAGCCCCTCTTGGATTGCAAAACCTGCAGCAGTTGAAACAACGGATTTTGTAACAGAAAACAAGGTATGAGGCATCTCCGCAGAATAAGGGTAAGCATATTCCTCGAAAACCGTTTCACCGTCTCGCATAATCAACAAGCCGTGATTTTCCACTCCGCAGTTTTCGAGTTCTTTATAATATTTGTAAATCCACTCAGATGAAAGTTTAAATTTTGTAAGCATAAGAACACCTCTTTTATGTTTTTATTATAACTTATAAAAAACCATAATTCAACAAAAAGAAAAATCCTTGAAAGCAGAAAAAACTTTCAAGGAATTCTTTATAATTATTTTATTGTTTCGCTGTTATTGAGAACCGATGTGCTGTATAAAAACAAAACATCCTGGGAATTGAATTCGATATAGTTTCCAAGCAAATTCGGATGAATATATCGTATGTCAACAAGAGTTATTTTTTTATACCCTTCTATAAAAAGCGGTGCAAGTGAACTGCCGAAAGAATCTCTGAAGATTATGAGTTCTTTATCAGTTTTTGCTTTTTCATTTTCAATGGTAACCAAGGAAAGCGGGCCACCTAAAAACATTTCATAGGGGTCTTTACCACTGGCTTTTTCCATGTCATAAACAGAAATCTCTTTATTATTCTGATAATCGAATACCTTGCAGTTTTCTAAAACATCATTTGTAAGATATTTTATTTTTTCTGCCTGAAGTGGTAATGCCGACTGACCGTAATAAACACCATAAAAATCATTTTCAAGTGTTTTTTCTTGGTATTCTGCCATAACATTCGTTCCCATTTCGTTACCGATTTTCTCGGCAATATCGACAAGTTTTTCTTCGCGCCAATGGGTATCGGTTTTATAAAAATCGGAGAGCTCAAGGTCCTTTATTATATCAATATATGTGAGAAAATCGGTGTTTTCCTTCAATAAAGAAATCATTTTCTCATAATCAACAGAAAGATATCCTTTTTCTTCGGCAAGAAAATAGTTTTTATCGGGAATTATTGAAAGATAATTCTTGGTATCTGAATCTTTCAGATATTTTTCATAAACATATCTGAATCGTTCCCCTGCCCTTTCAACTGATTGTTTATTCAAAGGGTATTCAACTTTGCTTGCAAAGCCGTCAACAACATAAATGTCATTATTTGCACTTTGATTGAAAATATTGAGAGCTACCATTGCTTTAAGAGTTCTGAATTTATCTCTCAAAGGGAATTGGTCAAGAGTATAATTTTCAAAATTGCTCATAAAATCCCCTGAAAGAATTGTGTTAAAGCTTAATTGAGGAAGCTGTGAAAGCTTTCTTCTTTCGCTTGCGGAAAACTCATCAGCAGGCTTAATCCAAGCAAAAACAGAAAGCACCAGAAAGAAGGCTACCATAACAACAGTTATAACAATATGCTTTGTTTTATTTGTCATAGCTACCTCCTAAAATCTGAAATACAAGAACGGATTAAATGATCCATCCACAAGGTAAGCGGTCATAACCGCCAAAAGAACAACAAGTCCAATAGGCTCTAAAATCCATATAAATTTTGAAATCTTGCTGTTTTCAAATATCTTTTCAACAGCCTTTTTAACAATTGGGGTTGCACCGATTATACCTATAACAAGAGTTACTGCAAAGCTCTTTAAATAGTAGAAAAACTCTGTTGAAACAAATGGCACATCATCCGCACCGAACATGCCTCCGATATATGAAAATGCCTCTTTCATATCGGTTGCATTGAAAATAACAAAGCTGATTCCAACAGCAACAAGAGTATAAATTCTGCTTAAAACTTTTGACTTATCAAGATATTTTAAAAGCACAAGCTTTTCAACAATAAGAAGAACTGCAAAAAACAATCCCCAAATTATGAAATTCCATGCGGCGCCATGCCAGAAGCCTGTAAGAAACCACACAACAAAAATATTGAAAAACCATTTAGGCTTTGAAACTCTGTTTCCGCCTAAAGGAATATAAACATAATCTCTGAACCATGTGCCCAAGGACATATGCCATCTTCTCCAGAATTCCGTTGCACTTTTTGAAATATAGGGATAATTAAAGTTTTCAATAAAATGAAAGCCAAAAATTCTTCCCAAACCAATTGCCATATCGGAATAGCCTGAGAAATCGAAATAAACATGAAGTCCGAAAGCAATTGCATAAAGCCAATAGAAAAGAATTGATTTATCATCGGAGCTTTTAAAAATATCGCAAAGCTCACCTAAAGTGTTTGCAATAAGAATTTTTTTACCAAGACCTAAAACAAATCTTCTTATACCTTTTGAAAAATTCTCAAAAGAATGAGTTCTTTCCTCTAACTGCTTTGCAATATCGGAATATCTTACAATGGGTCCTGCAATAAGTTGTGGAAACATTGTAATGTAGGTTGCAAGATTTATTATATTTTTCTGCGCAGGAACGTCCTTGCGATAAACATCAATTGTATAGCTTAAAATCTGGAAAGTGTAGAAACTGATACCAATGGGTAAGGCAATTCTTAATAAAGGAACCGAAAAACCTGTAACGGCATTAAAGTTTTCAATAAAGAAATCTGCGTATTTAAAATAAGCAAGAAAACCTAAATTAACCGCAACGGAAACGCCAAGAAAAACTTTTGATAGTTTTTTCTGAGAAAAAGCCTCAATCAGAATTCCGGAAAAGTATCCGATTACGATTGAGGCTATCATCAGAACAACATATTTAGGTTCGCCCCAACCATAAAAAACAAGGCTTAAAAGCATCAGAACCGTGTTTTTTAATTTCTTGGGTGCGATAAAATAAAGTATCAGTACACTTGGCAGAAAATAATAAAGAAAAGGAATACTTGAAAAAAGCATATTTATCCTCTTTCTGCTTAGTACTTAAAATATCGTTGAATTTAAACTCTATTATGCGAGAGATTCTTCAACATTAAGAGTTGCACTTTCGCCATAAACTGTTGCAAGCTTTGTTTTGAAGCTTTCAATTGCTTCTGCATTACCGAATGCAGCCACAACATATTCTTCTGCTACAGTGTAGATAATAAGTGTATCGGGGAAACCACACATCCACTGTGTGCTCTTGATGCTGTCTTTAAGAGAGTTAACAAGAGTTTCTGCATTAGCTTTGTCTGCAAGGTGGTATGCAGCAGCAGAGAATGTGTTTGCGTTCATAGCATGTGTAATTGTACCAACTTTATCAACAAGTTTAAGTGAATCTTCTGTAATGTGAAGAGTTGCAGTTGCATTTTCAACATCAGAAATATTGAATTCACCTGCTGCATCGTTAACTGCTGCTTCAAAATCGCCACCCATAACAGGGAACTTTTCTTCTTCTGCGAAGGTGCTCCAAACGCCATCAAGAAGAGCAACGGGAGATTCAATTGTTACTTTGTTTTCGTCTTCTTTGGGTGCAGTACCGCAAGCTGCAAGAGCTACTACCATTACTACTGCCAATAATGCACATATAATTCTTTTTTTCATTTTTTAAACTCCTTTAATTTTGTTGGTTTCATTGTAACATATATTAGTTCCGATTAAAAGAACTTTCAACAAACAATAATTATATTAACAAAAAAACAACTAATAATAACAATATAAATACTAAAAAACAAAAGAGGTATATATATGAACAACCAAAATAATGTAAAAAACACCCTCGACCAGATTCCCGAGGCTAACAAAAACGCAAAAAGCATCACAGGACTTGTTAAAGAAAGCGGTAAAATTACAGGCTATCAATTATCAGATAACAGCGTAGTTTCAAAACAACAAGGTGTGAATATGGCAAAGCAAGGTCAGATTTCGGGAGTTGGCATTGCCCACAGAGGTGACACAGAATATCTCAAAGCTGTTCCAAACGGCAGTGAAAATGATAATTTAGGAAATCTACCATCTATTTCACCTGAAGAATAAAATAACCCGAAAGAGTTTTTTAGCTCTTTCGGGAAAATTTTTAAAGGTCTATTTCAATTCCTACGGGACAATGGTCACTTCCCATAATTTCATTGAGAATAAAGCTGTCTTTGACTTTATCTAAAATTCTGTCGGAAACAACAAAATAATCTATACGCCAACCAACATTCTTTGCCCTTGCTCCATACATATAGCTCCACCAGGAATATTGCACTTTTTCAGGGTAAAGGCTACGGAAGGTATCTTTAAAACCTGCCTCGAGAAGCTCTGTAAACTTTCCTCTTTCTTCATCGGAAAAGCCTGCACTGAAATGATTGGTTTTCGGGTTTTTAAGGTCAATCTCTTCATGAGCAACATTAAGGTCTCCACAGTAAATAACAGGCTTATTACTGTCGAGAGTTTTCATATACTCTCTCAAAGCATCTTCCCATTCCATTCGGTATGAAAGCCTTGCAAGCTCCCTTTGGGCATTGGGAGTATAAACACATAAAAGATAAAAATCCTCGTATTCGAGAGTTATTGCTCTGCCCTCGTGGTCGTGCTCTTCAATACCAAGACCGTAGCTGACACTTATAGGTTCTTTTTTCGCAAAAATTGCAGTACCTGAATAACCTTTTTTCTCTGCACTATACCAATATTGATGGTAATCGGGCGTTTCGAACTCTGCCTGACCCGGTTGCATTTTAGTTTCCTGAATGCAGAAAAAATCCGCATCAATTTCTTTAAAAAACTCTTCGAAGCCTTTGGTTAAACAAGCTCTGAAGCCATTAACATTCCAAGATATAAACTTCATAGTTTTCTCCTATAGATTTTTATAATATATTGATTATATCACCATTTTTTCTTTATATCAACCATATAAAAAGCCATAAAACAATTGCAATTTATTCTAAAACTGTTAAAATATAAATAATTCAATTGGAAAGTTGGTGTTTTTGTGATAACAAAAGCAGAATGGAAAAATATAAGAGGCTCAAAGCCTCAACCCGATCAGATTATGCTCTCCATCAAAGGCGACGCAGCACATTCAATGACTGTTCGTTGGAGAACTGATACAAGCGTTAATGAGGGCTTTGCTCTTTACAGAGAAAAAGGAACTGCAGATTGGATGAAAGCAGATGCTCTCAAGCATCCTTTCACAACAGATATGGATGACAGCCTTTTCTTTTTTTCCGATATGAAAGGGCTTAAACCCGAAACAGAATATGAATATACCTGCGGTGATGATGAAAACAGAAGTGAAATATATTCCTTTAAAACCGCAAAAGAAAATGCAGAAAAATTCTCTTTTATTTGCCTTTCCGATATTCAGGCAGGCGATGCGGAACCCCCTGCAGATTATTCCGTACTCCGTGAAACTTTGAAAGATTTCCTTTCAAAGCATCCCGAATGCGAATTCATTTTAACTGCTGGTGACAATACCAACTGCGGTCAGACTGATGTTCAATGGACAGGACTTTTCGAAGGTCTTAAAGGTATCTGCGAAAGTATGCCCGTAATGTTCTGTATGGGTAACCACGACGATATGGGCTTCAGCAGTTATTTTACAAAGGAAGATAAATATTATTCCGAATACGCTACATATTTTACAAATCAGCTTTGGGGTAGTTATGAGCATAACGGACCTGAGGAAAGACCAATTGCAAACCACGCTTTTGACTATGGTAATGTGCATTTCTCAATCATTGGCACAAGCGGTTATGAAGAAATGAACGAATGGCTTATTGAACAGGCAGATAAATCCGACAAAACATGGAAATTTGCCGTTCATCATTTCCCCATTTGCTTTGCAGGTCCCGGTATTGAAATTGACGATTCATACCCATCTCTTCGTGATGGTATGGATAAATATGACATTGTTTTCTCAGGCCACGAGCATTCCTTTGCCCGCTCATACCCCAGAAGAAAAGAAGGTCTTTTCACCAAACCCTCAGAAGGTACAGTTCACTATAACTTAGGTTCAAGCCACCGTAACCCTCCCGGAACAAGAGTTGTTCCGAAAGTTTGGAACGCAAAAACCTATTGCCACGAAGAAGAACTTTCAATGTTTACAATCGTTGATATTGACGGTGGTAAATGTACTCTCACAGCTTTCGTTGAGGATGACAGAATTATTGATGTTGCAACAATTGATAAAAACAAGGACCTTATAACACCCTATGACCCTGCACCTGTTTACAATCAGCCCCGACTTAAATTCAAGGGCTATGATTTAGGTCTTTGCGTCAGAGAAACTCTTCCCCAGAACATAAATGGTATCTGGTATATTCCCATTGGTCAGATTATCAGCTTTATCGGTGGCGATGTAGAGAGAACAAAGGGTAAAATCAAAATCGGTGTTTACGGCAGAACTGCTGAATTTACAGAAAACTCTGCAACTGTTGTTACCGATAGCGGTGAATATGAAATGGAAGCGCCTTGCTTAAGACTTAGTCAAGGTCAGCTTTATGCACCAATGTATGGCTTCTGCAAGCACATCCGCATGACACCCTATTATTACGAGTATAATAACTTTATAGATATTCTTTCTAATACCGAACACGTGCCGATTCCAAATCAACCGTAAATATTAAGCGTACTGTAAAAAATCTCGTTTTTTACAGTACGCTTTTATTATAGTTTCATATTTAATTTTTTACTTGTTGCCTTAATACTGAAATAAACTATTGACCATACAGCAAAATACACCACAATAAAAATGCCTATAAAAACCAATATAACTCTGTAATCAAAGGGAATCCAGGAATTCAAAAGATAACAAGAGGTATAAGCAACAAAAATGGTTGATAAATGGCAAAAAAGAGATTTCATCACGGACCAATTTTCAACCTGATTAAAAACAGTCGCACCTGCTTGTAAAAAAGCAAGAATATATGTTGAGATTATTGCACAAAAAACTTCCGTTCCGCTTAAAATAAAAGAGACAGATATTTTTGAAATAACAAAATAAACTATTCCTGCAACAATCGGTCCGAAGCCACCGAACATTAAGCCTCTGCGAAAAAACTCTTTAATATATTTGTTCATCAAAAACCAAACCTTTCTTTAACAATTTTTATTTGCCTGCGTGAAACACAGTCTACATATCCGTTTTTAAATTCAACTGAAAGAGAACCGCCAAAAGAAGCTTTAAACCTTTGAATATTACTGATATTTCCTATGCAGGATTGATTGAGCTTAACAAAATTATGCGGTAGCTTCTCTTCCAACTGATAAAGCCTTAATTTAATTTTATATTTTTCTTTTTCAGTAATTGCATAAACCTTGTTATTCTCGCAGATGAAACAGAAAACATCCGGCAAATCAAGTCTTACGGCTTCCTGTTCTTTATAACCTATGAGTTCAACCTCCTGAGCATTAACAAGTCTTTCTAACTGTTCTACTAAAGCATTCCTTCGATGAGAATAAACAATCACCTCTTCTTCGTGGTTTTTATCGATAAAAACTTTGCATTTCATTTCAGCGCCTCCTTGCAAAATCATATTAGCAAAAACATATTAAAATATTCAATAGAATTTAACCATTCGGTATCTATATTAAAGCAAACGGAAAAAACTGCCGTCAACCTTATGATTGACAGCAGTTTTCTTTTATTTCCTGATAAAATCATTAATTATTTCTGCGGTTTTCTGAATTTGCTCTTCATTTGTAACAGTTGGTGTTCCGTCACCCTCCTGTTCACCATACATTCCGAAATATGCGTGGCAACCGCCATCGATTATTTCTTCCGAAAAATTGTTCGGCAAATTGATTTTGTTTTCATCATATTTTTCTTTGTTCATAACCTTATCTTCGCTACCGAAAACAGATAAGACCTTAATATTCTCTTTAGATAAATCCGCAGTGGAATATGAACCCAAAAGAACAAGACCATCATATTCGCTTACATTTTCAGAAAGGTAACTTGCCGCCATTGAACCGCCCAGAGAGTGACCACCGAGATACCAATCTTCTATTTCGGGAAACATTTCTTTTAACCCTTCGGCACCATTAACATCAAGAACCGCAAGGTTCAAAGGCATTTTTAAAAGCACACACATTATATCTTTTTTTGCAAGCTCTTCCATAAGAGGAATATATGCGGTATACTCAACCTTTCCGCCCGGATAAAAAATGAAGCCTGCTTTTATATTATCGGGTTTAAAAACTATCGTTTCGTCATCAAGTGCTTCTCTTTTCACTTCTTTTACAGAAGAAAAAGCTGAAATCGCACCTAAATCTGCTCTGTAATAGTCATTAACATAATAAGCACAAGCACCAAACAATAAAACAACAGCAACTAAAATTGCTACACTTCTTTTCAAAATCATCTTCTTTTTATTATCTTCTTTTTTCATAATGCACCTTTTGTAGTTTAAATTATATATAGTATTCTAACATTTTATTTAAGTTTTTCAATATATAATTATATTCATTTTCCGATTTCTGTGGTATGGGCAAGCCCATACCTTACGGTTATCTAACACCGCAACAATACTTTTACTAAAAATATTAACTCGTAAGGCACTGGCTTGCCTGTGCCCGAGAAGAATTTTTAAATCTGCTGTTTGATTTATGCGAATCACTTTGGTATAATGGAAAAATAGCGTGGTGATTAAATGACTATCAACAAAGATTTAAAAAACTACATAGAAACCGAGATTTTCCCACAATATGAGAAAAACGACAGCGGCCATTCTTTAGAGCATATTGATTATGTTCTTAAAAGGTGTTTTGAATTTTCGGAGCAATTTCAAAATATTAATTACAATATACTTTATACTATTGCAACCTTTCACGATATTGCTCATTATATTGATAAGAAAAACCACGAAAAGCTTTCCGCAGAATTTTTTTATAACGATGAAAAAATGAGAGAGTTTTTCACGGAGGAAGAACGAATTATTATAAAAGAAGCCATTGAAGACCACAGGGCATCTTCCAATACTTTTCCCCGAGGCGATTACGGCAAAATCATTTCTTCTGCTGACCGTTCTACAGATATTGACGATTTCCTCCGTCGCACTCACGCATACACATTAAAGCATTTTCCTGGTTGCACAAAAGAAGAAATGCTCAAAAGAGCCTACGACCACACAGAGCAGAAATATGGCAAAGAAGGTTATGCAAAGCATTATGTTAAAGACGCTGAATATAATAAATTCAAAGAAAACATAAACTTGCTTTTGCAAGACACTGAGAAATTCAAACTCAAATACTGCAAAACAAACAACCTCTAATATTGTTGCCTTTTCTGCATTTTAAGCCAATTGAAAAAGCCGTATAAATCATTAAAAAGAAAAACAGCAAAACATATAACCACTGAAATATATGATATATCTTCCTTTATTGCCAATACCCATAAAATGATTAAAACAATATCATTTATGGCATAAGCAAGGGCAAAAAACGGACTTCTTTTAAATGTAAGGAATGCGGCAATAAAACTTGTTGTAACCGAAACTGTGCTTGGCAGAAGATTTGCAGTATTAAAATACTTTAATATAAAGGAAAGCACAATTGTTACCGCTACGGTTAAAATAATCATTAAATGAATATCCTTCTTTTTTAGTTTATCAACTTTAACTTCGGATTTATTGTCTTTATAAGGATTTTTAAGCCAGGAAACAAGCGAAAAAACCGACATAGGCAAGGTCATACCCATATAGGTAAGCATTTCACCATAATAAGAAAAGGAAAAAGATATGACTCCATAGATAGTGCTGAAAATTATCATTAATATCTGCCCGAAAGGATTACCTTTTGCGCAAAAAATCAATGATGTTACACCTATTAAGGATGCACATAGGGTGAGAAAATTGCTTCTGTCAAAAATCGCAAAGGAAATAACAATTGCCAAAACCGAAACGCACCACAATACAATCTCAAATTTAGAAAAATAGTTAATTGAACATTTTATTTTTTCCATACATACTCCTAAAAAATAAGCATTCGCATACACATCTTCAAAGACCTAACGATGTGTAAACGAATGCTTTTATTTTACATTCACTACCCGGTGGCAGTATCTATTTTTACAAAAGTATATCATATAAATTTCTGTTTTGCAATAAATATATTTGTTTTTATCTGCTTGTTCACCCCTATTTTCTGTGCTATACTTTTCATCAGGTGATTTTTATGCAAGATTTTTATTGTAAGCTTAAATTAACAAGTGTTGCGGCTTCTCTTTGCTCTGCTTTAGGCGTTGCAAAACCCAACGAAGCAAATGAGCCTTTAGAAGCTTTACTTGCGCTTTGCGTGGGTAAGGGGGTTGACAGAATCTTAATATATAACCCTGATGCAATCGCTCTCTGGATTTTTGAGAAATATGCCGACCTTTTCACTCCCGTAATGCTTAATACCAATATAACTCTTCCTCTTGAAAGTGTTATGCCATCGGTAACTCCCGTTTGCTTCGGAACAATGTATACAGGTGCTAATCCCGAAATTCACGGAATACAATCCTACACAAAACCTGTTATTAAAACTGATTCCGTCTTTGATGCACTCATAAGAGCAGGTAAAAAGCCCTGCATTGTTTCAACAGGGAATGACAGTATGTCAAAAATCTATTTGGAAAGAGATATGGATTATTTCATTGTTGAAACTCCCGATGAAGCAAATGAAAAAGCAATTGAATTAATCAAAGAAGATAAATATGATTTTATTGCAGTTTATAACGGAAACTATGACGGCACAATGCACCGCTATGGTCCTGAAAGCGAAGAATCAATTAATGCTTTAAAGCATAATATAAAAGCCTTTGAAACTCTCGCCAATGCAGTAAAGGAAAATTGGAAAAACCATAAAACTCTTGTTGGCTTTGCCCCCGACCACGGTTGCCACGAAATAGACGGCGGTTGTGGTAGTCACGGACTTTATATGCCTGAGGATATGAACATCGTGCATTTTTACGGAATTTTATAATAAAATCATTTTATTCTACTGATAGTAGAGGCTTTTAAAACAAATTATATGTTACAATCAGGCATAGAAAGGAGAGTCTATGCGATGAACAACAAAGCAACAGGTCAATTTATTGCAAAGTGCAGAAAAGAAAACAACCTAAGTCAAAAAGAGTTAGCTGAAAAACTTAACATCACCGATAAAGCAGTTTCAAAATGGGAAACAGGCAATGGTGCTCCCGATATTTCACTCCTGATGCCATTAGCCCAGGCTTTAAATGTTTCGGTTTTAGAAATTTTAAATGGTGAAAAACTGCCTGAAGACAATAACGAAGAGAATATAAATGATATAATTATTGAAGCCTTAAAATCCGAAAAAAAGAAAAGGCTAAAAAGCACCATACATACTATATTAACTTTGCTCATAATCTTTTCAATAGTTAATCTGAGCATATTCGCTTATTGGGGACGACGCCACAAGGTCTTATATAATGTTGAAACAGTTTATGTAGTACAAAGTGATACTAATCCCGATATATATAATCTTTCTTATAACGTAGTTGTAAAAAACTGGTGGTTTGATTTTATTCCACACAGCTATAAACTGGAAGACGGATTAAGTGGTGACCCGGGATTCTGGCATTTTGAAGCAGAAACAGAATATTTCACATCCAATAATTTATCTGAATGTAGATTTACCATAAATGTTGAATTTGATACTATGTCAGGTATAGATGAAAAACCCATTGATATTACAGAAGCTATTATGCTTAGTGACTTTGATGCTATTGATAAAAACGGAAAATATGTATCTTCTGCTAACCTATATATGAACGATTTTCCTGATGTTGAAATAATATATATGTAAAACAAGCGTTCCGAAAGGTCAAAACGACTTTTCGGAACGCAATTTTTATCAAACAACAGATTTAATATATCACATTTTTCTGACTTTGTCAACATTTTAACAAAAGTTTTGTTGTTCAAAATGCCAAAATCTACGTTTTAAATAAACAAAAACTGTGAACTTTGTACAAAATTACATATTGCAAAACCTGATTTTCCGTGCTATTATATAGACAAAGAAAGGGTGAGTCCAATGTACAAGTAAAAACCTAATTTCAAAAGAAAGTGTGGTTCCGATGTACAAATAAAAACCTAATCTTAAAATTCAAGAAAGGAAAGGTAAACTCCAATGTTCCGGTGAAAGACCTACGGTTCGGGGAAAAAGAGTGCATAGGTAAAAGAACCGAAAGACTAAAAACTTCATAAAATGAAAATTATTTCAAAACAAAAGGGTTTCTCACTTACGAGAATGTATATAGATACGAATATAAAAAAGAGTGTGTTTCGAAATAGAGTTCGTAAAGAGTGAAGTCAGCGGTCTTACTTAATGAAAGAGAGGTAAATAAAAAGATGTTAGATATTAAAATAGAACAGAAATAACCCTCGACGGGGATGTGACGAGAAAGCATCGGTCGAGGGTTATTTCATTTTTATAGTTATTTTAACCTCACCGCACAGTCGGTGGTTTTTTATTATACTCTTATTGATATATCCTACTATTTGGATATTTTATGTACCGAATGCGTAAAAATTTATAATATAATTATAAAACGCTTCATTCTGTGGCACAGGCAAGCCAGTGCCTTACGGGTGTATTGGTTTAAGTAGGTTTGTCTGGTAGAGCAATAACCGTAAGGTATAGGCTTGCCTATACCCAACAATACAGTTATTTAGAGTAATTGCATTTATACTGCCACGAAAGATATATAAATTCATTTCCATTCAATTTTTTATTCACGCTACAACTTGCCACTTCCTGCTATTTATGATATATTGATTTTATAACACAGTACCAAAGGAGTGCGTTGTATGAAAGCAAAAATCACCCTTGCAAAGGAATTCCGTATCGGAGAAATTGACAAGCGAATTTACGGCTCTTTTATTGAGCATCTTGGCAGAGCAATTTATGGCGGTATTTACGAGCCCGACCACCCCACTGCCGATGAAAACGGATTCCGTCAGGATGTTATCGATTTAGTAAAAAAACTGAATGTTCCTGTTGTGCGTTATCCCGGTGGCAACTTTGTTTCCGGCTATAATTGGGAGGATGGTGTTGGTCCTGTTGAAAAACGTCCCAAAAGACTTGATTTAGCTTGGGGCACAACCGAACCCAATCTTTTCGGCACTAATGAATTTCTTGCTTGGTGCAAAAAAGCAAATGCAGAATGTATGATGGCAGTAAACCTGGGCACAAGAGGTCCCGAGGAAGCACGAAACATTGTTGAATACTGCAACCATAAATCAGGCTCATACTGGTCAGATTTGAGAATTTCTCACGGAGTTAAAGAGCCCCATAATATTAAATTATGGTGTCTTGGCAACGAAATGGATGGCGGATGGCAGATGGGCGCTAAAACCGCTACTGAATATGGCAGAGTTGCCCTTGAAGCCTCTAAAATGATGAAATGGACTGACCCATCTATTGAAACTGTTCTTTGCGGTTCTTCAAGCATTTATTCCCCTACCTTTGGCAAGTGGGAAGTTGAAAGCCTTGATATTGCTTATGACAGCATCGATTATGTTTCTCTTCACCAATATTATGGAAACCACGAAGACGACACTCCCAGCTTCCTTGCAAAAAGCTTACAGCTTGATGATTTCATTTATTCGGTTATTTGCGCTTGTGACTATGTTAAAGCAAAACGCCGTTCAAAGAAAAAAATCAATCTTTCCTTTGACGAGTGGAATGTATGGTATCATTCCAACAACCGCCCCTTTGATAAATGGAGCGTTGCACCTCCCCTTCTTGAAGATATTTATAATTTTGAAGATGCGCTTCTTGTTGGCTCAATGCTCATAACACTTCTTCGCCATTGCGACAGAATTAAAATTGCCTGCCTTGCTCAACTTGTGAATGTTATAGCCCCCATTTTCACTCAGACAGGTGGCGGTGTTTTTGAGCAGACAATTTTCTTCCCATTTATGCACCTTTCAAATTACGGCAGAGGCTCTGCTCTTCTTCCTCTTATTGACTGCGAAAAATATGACTGTAAGCAGTTTACAGATGTTCCTTACATAGAATCTATTGCAACCTTTGATGAAGAAAAGGAAGAAATGACAATCTTCTGCGTTAACAAAAACCTTGAAGAAAGCATTGTTTTAGATGTTAACCTTATGGATTTTGAGGGTTATAAGCCTTTTGAATTCATTTCGATGGACGGTCACCATAAAAACGATGAAAATACGTTTGATAATATAGCGGTCAAACCTCACAACAATCTGCTTCCCCAAATTGATGATTCCGTTCTTACTGCAGAACTTAAACCTTTCAGCTGGAATGTAATAAGATTGAAAAAATAAGGAGAAGAAATTTTATGAAAGTTAAAGAACTTACTCCTGAAAAAATTCAGAAAAAGGAACTTAAAAAGCAAAAAGAAATTGCAAAATGGGAAAGAGAAAAACAGAAACCTAAACGCAGTTATTATTTTGCATATCTTGTTTTTATTATCACTCTCATTTATGCCACCGATGAAATTGCATCTCAAATCGGTACTTTGATGAAAACGGAAATTGCCAATGACCTTTTATCAAAGTTCGGTGACAGCTCTGTGGCAATTCTCAATATTATTTCCATTATAGGTGTTCCGTTTCAAGCTATCGGTCTTCTTTATAGACCTCTTGCGGACCGTCTGGGAAGAAAGAAATTCCTTATTATAAACACCTTCGGAATGAGCTTTGCAATGCTGGTTATATTCCTTTCAAACAACATTTACCTCTATTTTATCGGTGCCGTTCTTGTTCAGTTCTTTATCCCCCACGATATGCACGTGGTTTACATTATGGAATCATCCCCATCAAAGCATCGAGCAAGGGTATATTCCACAATTAAATTCTTTGCTAATATGAGCGTTATGCTTGTACCTGTTTTAAGAAGAATGCTTATGGCAGAAGCATCAGAGTGGAGAAATGTTTATCTTATTCCTGCAATTGTTGGCCTTGTTACCAGCTTCGTTGCAATTATGTTTGCAAGGGAAACCGATGCCTTCATTGATTCCCGTCTCAAGCATCTTCGCAAAACTGAAGAAGAGCTTATGAAGGAAAAGCAAGAAGAGAAAGCCAAAAATGCTCAAGGTGGTCTTATTCCTGCATTTAAATTTGCAATAAAACACAAACAGCTTCGTTGGCTTTTTATTACTGCTACTCTTGCAAACTTCGGTTTTATAGCTTCAATTGACTATCAGGTTATTATGTCCTACGGCTATGCAGAAAGCATATATAATTCCTTTACTCAGGAAATTATGGACCTTGTAAGCGTTGGTCCCGTTACAACTGCTCTTTTTCTTTTCCCTGTTGGTTGTTCACTTGCTCAGGTTATTATGGGCTTCATTTCCGACTCAAAAGGCAGAAAAACTGCCGCCCTTGTTACCGCATTTGACTGCTTAGTTTGCTTTATCGGCTTCTGGTTAGGCGCAAAATTCAACTGGAGCCCTGCAATTGTTGGCCTTCTCTGCGGTGGCTTTGTTGGTAGCTTCTATTCAACAAACGATGTACTTATTATGATGATTGGCGAATCCTCACCTACAAACCTTCGTTCATCAACAATGGCTGCAGAATTCCTTCCCGTTGGTGCAGGCGTAGCCCTTTCGTACATAATCAGCCTTCCACTTGGGGCCATTTTAGGTAATCAATATCTGGGCATTATTTCAATCTGTCTTTTAGTTCCCGGATTTGTTTCTGCCCTCATAACCCTTGCAAAGAAAACTCACGATACCAAGGGCATTGACCTTGATACAGTTACGGGGCTTGAATGGGACTAAGGTGAATGCGGAATTCGGAATTCGAAATTCGGAATGACTATAGATACACTATCTGTAAATTTTTGTTTACAGATAGTGTATTTTATTTTTATTGGGAAATTATATTTTTGAGGTGAAATTTATGAATAAAAAAGAAAAATCAACACCCTTTAATGAAGAAAAAACAATTTCCGAAGCTTACCCAACAATTGACACTGACCTTGGCAGAGATAATATAGAAAACGATATTACTGCCGCCGATTTGCAGGACACATAATATGACTTCAATATGGCAAAAAACGGCAGAGTTACCCTCTTTTCCGACACTTGAAAAAAACATTAAAACCGATGTTCTTATTATCGGTGGCGGACTTGCAGGTATTCTTACTGCCTATAAATTAAGAGAAAAAGGCGTTAACTGTATTGTTGTTGAAAAAGACAGAATATGCCAAAAAGTAACAGGAAATTCAACCGCAAAAATTACAAGTCAGCACGGCTTTTGTTACAGTAAAATCCTTAAAAGCAACGGCTTTGAAAGTGCAAAAATGTATCTTCATGCCAACGAACAAGCGCTTAGAGAATATGAAAAGCTTTGTGAAAAAATCCCTTGCGATTTTGAGAAAAAAGACAATTTCGTTTATGAGCTTCAGAATATGGAACTGATTGATGATGAACTGAAAGCCTTGTGGAAAATGGGCTTTGATGCAGAATTTCAGGAAAAACTGCCCTTACCCATAAAACCTGTTGGTGCAATTAAGTTTAAAAATCAAGCACAATTCAATATTTTAAAATTTGTCAGCGGGATTATAAAAAATCTGAAAATTTATGAAAATACATTTGTAAAAAAGATTGACGGAAATTCTGCAATAACAGAGAAAAATAAAATCACATTTAAAAAAGCAATAATTGCAACCCATTTCCCGATTATAAACAATCACGGGCTTTTCTTTATGAAAATGTATCAGCACCGCTCCTATGTTATTGCATTGGAAAATACTCAACAAGTTGACGGAATGTATGTTGACCAAGCTGATTCAGGGCTTTCTTTCAGGAATTATGATAAGCTTTTACTCCTTGGTGGTGGTAGTCACAAAACAGGTAAACAAGGTGGTAATTGGCAAGAGCTTCGTGATTTTGCAAAACTCAATTATCCTGACAGTAAAGAGGTTGCTTTCTGGGCAACTCAGGATTGCAAAACCCTTGATAATATCCCCTATATCGGTCCATATTTCAAGGGTGCAAAAAATCTTTTTGTTGCAACGGGCTTTAATAAATGGGGTATGACAAATTCCATGGTCAGTGCTATGATTTTAAGTGATTTGATAATTGAAAAAGAAAACCCTTATGCAAAAGCCTTCGACCCCTCAAGAAGCATTTTAAAACCTCAACTTTTGGTAAACGGATTTGAAAGCGTGAAAAATCTTCTGACACTCACACCCAAACGATGCCCACATTTAGGTTGTGCATTAAAGTGGAATTCAACCGAACACACTTGGGATTGTCCCTGCCATGGCTCAAGATTTACAGAAAATGGTGAGGTTATAGAAAATCCGGCTACCGATGATTTGAAATAGTTTATTTTGTTTTAGTTTTCCATGCTATAGCTATAACCTTATAGCTTTTTATTGTGCAATTTGGTGAAATTTGTATACTTAAATTCATATACAATGACAATTGGAATTTGTTTACAATTTGTTAATAGTTTGATATAATATATTAGTAAAAATCCGCCAGCGCAAAACTGACAAAAAGGAGACTTTGCTATGAAGAAAACAAGAAAAGTAATTTCTGTAGTATTGGCAGTAATTATGATGTTGTCCTGTATGTCAATTTTAGGCTATGCAAAAGCAAGCATTGTTCCTACAATCATTATTCCAGGACTTTTCCAGAGTGAAACTTATCACTATGTAAATGGTGAAAAAGAGTGTGATGCTGATGGCGTTCCTTTAGCAGGTCCATTCTATGTAAGCATCTCAAAAGAGGTTATAAGCACTGCAGTTACAACTGCACTTCTTCCAATTGCTCAGATGTTTATTACCCAACAAGACAAAGACCAGAAGGCAGCAAAGATTGTTTCAGAGATTTTAAGTGATATTCTTATGGGCAAACAGGCAAGTGATGCTAATGGTAATCTTGACCCTGATGTTCGTGCTGCAGATTACAAAGGCAGTATTGCTAATGCAACTGAGAAACAGAGAGAACAGATGCTTTCACATTTCCCAATCGAAGAATACTTTGAAGTCGGAGGCCAAGCGGTCTTAGGAAGACAA
>JAZNTA010000172.1:0-20811 GCA_045591525.1 Acutalibacteraceae bacterium
CGATAAGGCATATCGTAAGTGTGCTGATACAGTTGGTTCCGTTCTCGGTAGATATCATCCTCATGGTGACGCATCTGTTTATGATGCAATGGTAAGACTTGCTCAGGATTTCTCAATGAGATATATGCTTGTTGATGGTCACGGTAACTTCGGTTCAATTGACGGTGACCCTGCTGCTGCATATCGTTATACAGAATCCCGTATGAGCAAAATGTCGTTGGAAATGCTCACAGATATTGAAAAAAATACTGTTGACTTTGTTCCTAACTATGATGACAGACTTAAAGAGCCCACTGTTTTACCCGCTCGTTTTCCAAACCTTCTTGTTAATGGTTCTCAGGGTATTGCAGTTGGTATGGCAACAAATATTCCGCCTCATAATTTGGGTGAGGTTTGCGGTGCTATTGAATGCCTTATTGATAATCCTGAAGCAGAGCTTGAGGACCTTATGGAGCATATTAAAGGTCCTGACTTTCCTACCGGTGGTATTATTATGGGCAGAGCAGGTATCAGAGCTGCTTATGCAACAGGTAGAGCAAAAGTTATAGTTCGTGCTAAATGTGAAATCGTTGAGGGTAAAAACGGTAGATTTAAAATTATAATCACCGAAATTCCCTATATGGTTAATAAGGCAAGACTTATTGAATCAATTGCGGACCTTGTTAAAGATAAGAGAGTTGAAGGTATTTCTGATATTAATGACTACTCATCTGATAAAATGGGTATGCATATTGAAATTGATATTAAAAGAGATGCTAATGCACAGGTTGTTCTTAATAAGTTGTTTACTTATACTCAGCTTCAGTCAACTTGCGGTGTAATTCTTCTTGCTCTTGACGATGGTCAACCAAAAATTCTTACTCTTAAAGAAATTCTTCAGAAATACATTGACCACCAGTGCAATGTTATTATCAGAAGAACACAGTTCGACCTTAAAAAAGCTCAGGAGAGAGCTCATATTCTTGATGGTCTCAGAAAAGCAATTGATATTGTTGATGAAATTATTGCAACAATCCGTGCTTGTAAAGGCGGTCAGGCGGAAGCAAAAGCTGCTATTATGGAGAAATTTGATTTTGACGATGTTCAGGCAGCAGCTATTGTTGCTTTCCGTTTAGGTCAATTGGCAGGTCTTGAAATTCTCAAAATTACTAATGAACTCAATGAACTTCGTGAAAAAATCAAGGATTATGAAGATATTCTCGGTTCTCATGAAAGGGTTCTTAATATTGTTAAGGAAGAACTTGCGGTTATCAGTAAGAAATACGCCGATGAACGCCGAACTGCTATTGAAAATGTTAGCGGTGAAGTAGATATTGAAGACCTTATTCCAGAAGAAAAATGTATGTATACCTATACAAATATGGGTTATATTAAACGTCAGCCTGTTGACCAGTTCTCCATTCAGAACAGAGGCGGTCGTGGTGTTAAAGGTATGACAAGAAGAGAAGATGACTATGCAGAAACTATGTTTATTGCGTCTTCTCATGATTCAATTATGTTCTATACCACAAGAGGTCGAGCATATCGTCTTAAAGGATATGAAATTCCCGAAGGCAGTAAAACAAGTAAAGGCTCTAATATTGTAAATATTCTTCCTCTTGAAAACGGAGAAAAAGTTTCAGCAATGATAAGAGTTCCTAAAGAAGACCAGGGTATGTATCTTTGTATGGTTACAAGAAAAGGTCTTATTAAGCGCTCTTCTCTTGATATTTACAGAAATACAAGAAGAAATGGTATAATTGCTGTTACTCTTCGTGAAGATGACGAGCTCGCTTGGGTTAAGCTTACATCTGGTAATGATGATTTACTTGTTGCAACAAAGAAGGGTATGTGCATCCGATTCAATGAAAATGATGCAAGACCTCTCGGCAGAACTGCAAGCGGTGTTAAGGCTATAACTCTTAAAGATGGTGACGAAGTTGTTGGTATGAGTGTTATGAGCGAAGGTGGTAAGCTTCTTACAGTAAGTGAAACCGGTTTTGGTCGTATCAGTGATAATGATAACTATCGTGTGCAATCAAGAGGCGGTAAAGGTCTTAAAAACTATCATATTGAAAAGTATGGTGAAGTTGCCGCTATCAGTGATATAAATGAAGAAGACGATATTATCCTTATTTCACAAGATGGTATTATCATAAGAATTCCTGCTGCTGCAGTAAGAGTTTGTGCTCGTCCTTCAAAAGGTGTTAAGGTAATGCGTCTTGGTGAAGGGGACAAGGTTGTAACTCTTTCCACAACTGAACATGATGAAGATGAAATCAATGGTGAGGTTGAGGATGATGGAACTGCAACAGAAGGTGCAGGCGATACATCAGGAGATAATGAAGATATAGGAACTGAAGACGTAATAGAAGAAGCAACGGAGGAATAAGTTATGTCTGACAGTAACAAGCGTGATGAGGGCTTGCAGGATTATATGGATTTACTTGATAAAATGGCAGAAAAAAATGCTAAAAATCAAGAAAAAAAGCCCTCTCCACCCCCTATTAAAAATAAGATTGAAGAAACCGCTGTAATTGAAAATATAAAGATTAAAAATAATAAAGAAAAAAATATTTTCAAGAGACTTTCAAATTGGTACAAGAACTTACCCAAAAAGAAGAAAATTATTGTTAGTGTGGTTGCAATAATACTTGCAATAATACTCATATTGACTACTGTTTTAGGTATTTTTGTTGCACAAAAATTCGGTCTTATGGGCGATAACATAAATAATGCTGAATATGATGACACCATTTATGATGATGATGAAATCGGTGATATTGATATAGATATCGGTTCTGCAGATTTTAAACAAGCATTAAAAGACTGGGCAACTCAGGGAAATGAAAATAAAATGTCCAGTAAGAATGTTATAAATGTTCTTCTTGTTGGTGCTGATAGAGGAACAAACTCGGGTAATACTGATGTAATGATGCTTGTTTCTCTTAATAAAAAGACAAAAGAATTAAGATTAGTTTCTTTTTTAAGAGATAGTTATCTATATATTGATAGTCCTAAAGGTTCCTATTGTTCAAAATTAAATTCTGCTTTTTCAATGGGCGGTCCCGAATGTTTAATGACAACAATTGAGAATAACTATAAAATAGAAATTGATAACTATGTTATGGTTAATTTTGAATCTTTTGTTGATATAATTGATGCAATGGGTGGTATAACCGTTGATGTTCAAAAATATGAAGCAGACTATAACTATAAAAAATTTAAAGTGACTCTTCCTTATGGAGAAGATGTTACTCTGAATGGTGAGCAGGCTCTTTGCTTTTGTAGAATTCGTGGTTGTGATTCTGATGGTGATGTAAGCCGTACACGCCGTCAAAGACAGGTTATTGAATCAATTATAGATAAAGTTAAAAGTGCTTCTGTAGGAGATCTTAATAAATATATTGATATTTTACTTCCTTATGTTGATACAGGATACACCAAAACACAAATTCTTTCTTTAGGAGTTCAGGCAGTTACAGGTAAGTGGTTCAATTATGAAAGAACTCAACTTCAGATGCCCGATGAGGAAAGCAGAACTTCAGGTAGTGCAAATGCTTGGATTTGGGTTGTTGATTATCAGTTAGCGGCCCATAAATTGCAAAATGAGCTTTATGGAAAATCTAACATCACATTAAATGATGATAGAACTTCTATTATAGATGTTTATAGAGGTGCAAACTATAAAGGTGATTATTCAAGCAGTAGTTCATCAAATACTGTTTCTACAACTCTTTCGAATAAGAATCCTTATATTCCACAGACAACTGAAAAAATTGATATACCTGATACAACGGAAATTATAACAACACAACCTGAAACTGAAGAACCTGTTACTGATGATACAACAATAGAGGTTACAGATGCAAATGATGTTGTAGAAAATCCTGACACAACAGTTCCTGTTTCTGATACATCCCCTGCCCCACCAATTACTGAAGAGGTTTTACCAAATACAGAGGTGGCAGAATAATGGCTAAAAATAACGAATATGTTAAAAAACGTAAAAGTTATTATGGTTTTGCAAAAAACTATCCGGGTAAATTAGGTTCAAGTAAATATGTTATTGGTGAAAGTAAAATAGTAAGAAGAAATGAAACAATAAGAAGAGTTGTAATTGCGATTATAATTATACTATTATTTATTTCTTCCTATGTAGTAACAACAGTAGGATTTAACATTTCAAGTAAAGAACCAGATAAAAATAAAACAACATCCGTATCAATCGATACGGATGTTGTTTTGTAAGTGGCAAGTTGCAAATGGCAAATGGAAAATTTCGGGGCGCAAAAATGCGCCTATTATCATGAATGCAATGAATAATAATGTTCTGCAGAAGGCAGGTTCTTATAATGTTTGGAAGCGAAGCTTCCCCTTAACTTGCCACTTTCAATTTTCAATTTTCAACTAAAAAAGCCTTCCAATTTGGAAGGCTTTTTAAATTAATTATTCTTCGTCGCAATCGCAGCAACCGCAGTCGCAATCATCAAATTCGATATCAAGTTCAAGCTTTTCTCCGCAAGCGGGACATTCAATGAACTCTTCATCGAGCATTTCGTCATCAAGATAGATTTCTTCGCCGCAAGAAGGACATTCAACTTCATAAAGTTCATCGTCTTCACAATCGCAGCAACCGCAGAAATCATCATCTTCATCGCAGAAAACATATTCTTCAAGCTCATCGAGGTCTTCGTCGATAGCATCAACGAGATCTTCAACTGCGCTGAGGTCCTCATCGATATCGCTTACTGTGAGAGCCATATCTTCGAGTATATCGAACATAGCTTCAAAAATTTTTGTTTCTTTTGAGTCTTTATCAAGTTCAAGACCTGCTGCAAGACCTTTAAGGTATGCAACTTTTTCTGTAAGTGTCATTTCAATGACCTCCTGATTTTTTATTAATACACAAAAACAATTATGCTCTTGAGAGGTATTCACCTGTTCTTGTGTCAATGTTAATCATTTCACCCTCATCGATGAAGAGAGGAACTTTGATTTCTGCACCTGTTTCAACAGTAGCGGGTTTTGTAGCATTAGTTGCTGTGTTACCTGCGAAACCGGGGTCAGTTTTTGTAACCTGAAGAGTTACGAATGTTGGGGGTTCAACGCCGAAAACGTTGCCTTTGTAAGAAAGAATCTTACAAGTCATATTTTCCTTAACAAATTTGAAGTTATCGGAAAGGTTTGAAGCGTCAACGGGAATCATTTCATAGCTTTCGGGGTCCATGAAATAGTAAAGACCGCCGTCTTCATAAGAATATTCCATATCTTTTCTTTCAATGAAAGCTGTAGGATATTTGTCTGTGGGGCTGAATGTTTTTTCAACAACACTGCCGTTGATTACATCTCTGATTTTTGTACGAACAAAAGCTGCGCCTTTACCGGGTTTTACGTGCTGGAATTCGATGATGGAATAAACTTTGCCATCCATTTCGAATGTAACGCCATTTTTGAAATCGCCTGCTGTTACCATAATTAAATCCTCCGAAAATGAATTTCATATTTTTACACAATAATTCTATAATATTTCGCCCCTATTTTCAAGTGTTTTTTAATATTTTAGCACTGAAATATAGGAAAAATTCATTATTAAATTTTATTTTTCTTCTTTTAAATCAATACCTAATTCTTCAAGCTGAATATTATCAACTCTTGAGGGACATTCGGTCATAGGTTCACTTGCATTCTGAACCTTGGGAAATGCAATAACATCACGAAGAGAGTCAACCTGAAGAAGCTGCATAATAAGTCTGTCAAGGCCGATACCCATACCACCGTGAGGAGGAGGACCAAATTTGAAAGCATCAAGAAGATAACCGAACTTTTGCTGTGCTTCTTCATCGGAAAGACCAAGAAGTTTGAAAATTCTGTCCTGTAAATCAGAATCGGTAATACGGATTGAACCTGAAGAAAGCTCAACACCATTAAGAACAAGGTCATAAGCCTCAGCTCTTACAGATGCTTTATCTGTTTCAAGATAGGGAAGACATTCGGGAAGAGGAGAGGTGAAGGGATGGTGCATTGCAACAAACTGCTGAGTATCTTCATCCCAATCAAAAAATGGGAATTCAACAATCCATAAGAGATTGAAGCCATCTCCGATAATATTAAGCTTTTTAGCAGCTTCATTACGAAGAGAACCGAGAGTTGAAAGAACAGAGCTGTTTTTTGTATCTGCGATAATGAAGACAACGTCGCCTTTTTTAGCTCCTGCTCTGTCAAGGATTGCTTTCATTTCATCCTCTGTCATAAATTTAGCAAAGGAAGAAGCAATACCATCATCTGTAAGGCGAATCCACGCAAGACCTTTTGCACCGATACCTTTTGCAAATTCTGTAAGTTTGTCTATTTCTTTTCTTGTGTATGTTGTTACTGCATTTTTAGCAGTAATACCGCGAACTGAACCCCCACCTGCAACTGCACCTGAGAATACAGAAAAGCCGCAGTTTTTAACAATATCAGTAAGGTCGAAAATTTCCATACCAAAGCGGGTATCTGGCTTATCGGAGCCATAGCGTTCCATTGCTTCTTTATAAGTAAGTCTGGGAAGGGGAAGGGGAATTTCAACTCCGAGAGCTTCTTTGAATACTCTTGCAATATAACCTTCACCTATTGAAAGAACATCTTCCATTGTAACGAAAGACATTTCAAGGTCAATCTGTGTGAATTCAGGCTGTCTGTCTGCTCTTAAATCTTCATCGCGGAAGCAACGTGCAATCTGCATATATCTGTCAAAGCCCGCAACCATAGAAAGCTGCTTATAAAGCTGAGGGGACTGAGGAAGAGCATAAAATGAGCCCTGATGAATACGGCTGGGAACAAGGAAATCTCTTGCACCTTCAGGAGTTGATTTGATAAGCATAGGTGTTTCGATTTCAATGAAGCCATTCTCGTCAAAATAGTCACGGGTAATTTTTGTTACTTTGTGTCGGAAGAGAATATTTTGCTGTAAATCAGGACGACGAAGGTCAAGATAACGGTATTTAAGTCTTGTAAGCTCTGCAGTCTGACAGTTTTCAACGATATCAAAGGGGGGAGTTTCACTTTTTGAAAGAACTCTCAAATCCTTAACATCAATTTCGATGTCACCTGTAGGGATTTCGCTGTTTTTTGAAGAACGCTCACGAACAATACCTTTTGCCATAAGCACAAATTCGCTTCTTACTGCGAAAGCCTTTTCAAAAATTTCTTTATCTGTTGTTTCATCAAATGCCAACTGAACAATACCTGTTCTATCGCGCAAATCAACAAAAATAAGTGCACCGAGGTCACGCTGTTTTGCAACCCAACCGCAAACGGTTACCTCGCTACCGATATTTTCTGCACGAAGTTCACCGCAGTAAACGGTTCTTTTAAGACCGTTCATATTATCCATATTTATACGCCCTTTCTGAAGGAAGATATTTTACTTAATTATTTTACATTTACTTTATGCTGAATAAGATATTTTGTGGGGAAATGAAGTCCGATTGCAATTGCAAGTCTTACAAGTGAGCCTATTACATTTACACCCATAGCATTTACACCTAAGGCAGCTTTTGTTGATTGAATATCACTTGTTATTCTTATAACCTCGGGAGTTATAACAAGTCCGCAGGGGAGTAAATCAGCAATTGCATTGGAAACTGATTGAATTACAGCAAAAAGTCCGAAGAAAATAACGATTACACCAATATTTCCAAATTTTGAAACAGGGGAAACATGGGAAAGAGTTAATCCTAACTGCAAAGATTGAACTGCAACAAGAACTAAAACTGCAAGTGAAACACAGAAAGAAATAACTCCCATAAATATTGTTAGGAAAGAGGGGACTCCAAAAAGCTTTAAAAGGCTTTCAGCACTTTCCATAACTTCTTCTCCTAAAGCATCTTTAACCTGAAAAACCCAAAGGAAAAGAGAGCCTAAAAACAATGCATAAACAACAAAAACCCAAATAAGACTTGAAAGTGTTTTTGATGCTAAAAGTGAACCTGTTTTAACGGGGAGAGTTAAAGTAAGATAGCCTGCCCTACCGAACATAGTTTTTGAAAACATCATTGCAACGGCAATAATGATGATTATACAAGCAAAACCTAATGCAAGACTTACAAGTAAACCTCCCATTACTGTTACAACTTTATTATCAGAAGTTATAGTGAAAATTTCGGCAACAACTGCAATAATAAATGTGCAAAGGAAAACCAAAGACATTGAATGCCATTGTGCTTTAAGGTCATTTTTTAAGAGTTTACCAAACATTTGAAAATACCTCCTTGAAAATGTCCTCAATTGACTTGCCGTCTTTGGTGAGTTCTTCAACGCTATCGTTAAGAAGAACTTTGCCGTTACCCATAAATAAAGCGTGAGTGAAAACAGACTGCAAATCATTTATAAGGTGAGTTGAAACAAGAAGTGTCGATTTCTCTGCATAGTTCTCCATAATGAAATTGAGAATGGAGCTTCTTGTTGCAGGGTCAACACCGCCCATTGGCTCGTCTAATATATAAAGCTTTGCATCTCTTGACATAACCAGAGAAAGTAAAAGCTTTTCCTGCATACCCTTTGACATTGTTTTTGATTTCTGCTTTTCGGAAAGACCGAAGCGTTTAAGCATTTCAAGAGCTTTATTTTTATCGAAATCAGAAAAGAAATCGTTGAAATAGTTAACTGCATCAATATTTCTCATCCATTCGTGAACAAAGGTTTGCTCGGGAAGATAAGCGGTAAAGGCTTTGCTGCTTTCACCGGGTTTCACACCATCTACAAGAACATTACCTTTGTAATCGTGAATAAGTCCTGTAAGAATTTTCATAAGAGTAGTTTTACCGCATCCGTTAGGACCGAATAAACCGATAATCTCACCCTCAGGAAGAGAAAAGCTCATATCATTGAGAACTATGTTGTCGCCATAAGCTTTTGTAAGAGCGTCAACTTTTATAATAGCCAAAATGAAGCCTCCAATCTGTTTAAGTTGGCGAGAATAATCCAAAACAGTTTTTTGAATGCAGATTTTCGCCAATCTTTTGTTAAAATACTCGTGAATCCGTCAAGGATTCACTGCGTTTTGTGCCTCTGCTTGACAAAAATCTGCAATTCAAAAAATCTTCGACCTGGAAGTGAAGATTTTTCATTGGATTTTTGGATGCTGAGAACGAAGAAAGGCTGGCGCCTTTCAAGGGCGAAGCGCCGAAAAGACTTGAAAAAGAACGCTTTCAGGCTATTTCGGATTATTTTCGCCAACTTAATTTCAGATTTTTTACAAATTAAATCAATTATATATTTTACAATAATAATATTATTAAGTCAAGATTCTTTAAAAAGAAATACAGCGCCTGCGGGGACAGACGCTGCATTCCCGATACAAGTATAACACTTTGTATCGAAGGTTTACTTGAGGAGGGGTTAGTTCCTCTCAGAACTAATACTTGTACTCGGGTGCGGCTCCCTTTCCAAGTACACTTGAATTTTAATAAAAATATATTAGCAAACTATGAACATAGTGTAAAAGTAAATTAAACTACAAAAAAGCGGTTTCTTGTCGGATATTGTAAAAATATGCAAAAATCTTATGAAAACACTTGACAGTCACGTGAACCTGTGATATTATCATATTAACACGATAAGCAATCGTGGGAAGAAAGGAGTGAGAGAATGCAAACGAAAGAAAAAGCATTTGAACCTATAAGAACGGCTATGAAGCTTACCGGTGGCTTTACCCTTTCTCAGCTTGCAGAGATTTCAGATCTTGAGGCAACAACAATACAGAACTGGGTGAAAAGAGGTTGGATTGAACCTCCTAAGGACCGCAGATATGGAGAAGCCTCTATTGCAAGAGTTCTTATAATCAATATGCTTAAAGGTGCAATGCAGCTCTCAAACATTGTTTCTTTAATGTCATATATCAACGGTAAGGTCGATGATAGACGTGACGACGCTATTCCCGACGGTGAACTCTATAGCATTATGTGTTCCGTTACCGCAGAAGTTGACAAAATCGGAAATTGGAATAAGGAAACTGTTGTCAGCGTTATTGATGAAGAAATCAAAGATTATGAAGAACCTTTTTCCGGAGGTAAAGAGAAATTGCGTAACGCTCTTGAAATTATGATGTTGGCTCATATTTCTTCTAATCTTAAGAATGAGGCAGATAAAATGCTTCAAAAATTTATGGTTGACTAATGTTCCACGTGGAACAATTTTAAAAATAAAGTTTCACGGGAACAAAGGTCAAAAAAACGAAAATGTTTCACGTGGAACAAAATAAAAAAATTAAAAGGAGTACATATTATGATTAAAAATGCAAAAGTTGTTGGTGAGTTTAATCTTTCCAATGTGAAAAAGTTAATAATTGTAGGTATAGTAGCAGTAATTGCAGTCGTTGTGCTTTTAGCTTCTATTACAATCGTTCCTGCAGGTCATACAGGTGTTGTAGTTACTTTAGGTAAAGTAAGCAATAATGTTTTGTCAGAAGGCTTTCATTTTAAAGCACCATTAGTTCAAAATGTTGTTAAAATGAGTAATCAGATTCAGAAATGTGAAATTGAAGGTGCAGAATCTGTTTCCAAAGACCTTCAGGCAATTTCAACCACTATTGTTGTTAACTACAAAATAGGTGATAGCTCATCTGCAAAAATTTACAGAGAAATCGGCAGAGACTATGAAACTATTATGCTTATGCCTGCAATTCACGAAAGTCTTAAAGCAGTAACTGCAAAATATACTGCAGAACAGCTTGTAACAAGCCGTTCTAAGGTTGCAATTGAAATTCAGGATACTCTTGCAGAAAAAATGGAAGAGTACGGTATTGTAATTGAAAAGTTCAATATTGTTAACTTCTCTTTCTCAGAGGAATTTGCAAAAGCAATTGAGGCTAAAGAAGTTGCACAGCAAAATCTTCTTAAAGCAAAAACCGAGCAAGAACAGCTGATTGTTGAAGCAAATGCTCAGGCTGAAAAGAAAGTTATTGCAGCAGAGGCAGAAGCAAAAGCAATTCTCAGAAAAGCAGAAGCTCAGGCTGAAGCTAATGAAAGAATTGAAAAGTCACTTAGCAAAAATGTTCTTGAAAATAACAAGATAGAAAAATGGGATGGTAAGCTTCCTTATGCAACAGGTGGTGCAGCAATTCTTGATGTTTCTGCAGACGGTAATGGAGATAGTTCAGAAAACTAATTGCCGTTTTGCACATTAAATAAAAACTATATTTGTTGAAGATTAACGAAAGTAATTAGCTCTCGTTAATCTTCTTTAATTTTCATTGAACAAGGATTCATTCTGTGATACAATACATTATGTTATATAATAGCGTAAATTTTGAAAAAAGGAGTATCGAAATGAGCTTAAAAGAAAAAGCAGTAGATGGCATTTCCAAAATTAAAACCTATTGGAATACTCCACCTGCAAAAAGATATATGCCCTTTAAGGAAATTGCCGCTTATTCCGGCGGTGGTATCGGTGCATATATGATTATTACAATGGGTTCCGCTTGCTTATTGGCAACAAACAGCACCCTTCTTTCCAGTACATTGGGTGTTGACCCCATGGATATGTACATAATGTATGTTCTCGCAGTTATTGCAAATATTCCCTTGACAGGTATTCGTGCAAATATTATTGACAATACCCGAAACAAAGCAGGTAAATACCGTCCTTACATAGTTACAATGGCATTACCTGCGGCGATAATTTGTAACTTGCTGGTATGGTTCCCTTATGCAAAGCTTTCCGATTGGTTAGGGGACGGAATGATTTTCGGTGAAACGAAGGCTTATGTTGCAAAATGTGCAATCATAATGTTCCTGAATCTATTGCTTCACTTTTTCTATTATTTCTTCTACGATGCATATGAAAATCTTATTCATGTTCTTTCTCCCAACTCTCAGGAAAGAACTGATGTTGCGTCAATCAAGAGTGTTGTTTATTCATTCGCTCCAACAGTAGTAAACCTTTTCACTCCCATTATTGCATCTAATATCTTCCATTCAAATACAACCGATATTCGTGTTTACAGATTCTTGTATCCCATTCTTACTGTGGGTGGTCTTCTTCTTTGTATGATTGTTTATAAGCATACAGAAGAGAAAATCGTTCAGGCAAGAACTCACGTTGTTCAGATTAAGTTTATTGATGCTCTTAAAGCAGTTGCAAAAAATAAATATTTCTGGATTATTTCTCTTGCAGGTTGGATTGGTTTCTTAGAGTCTGCTTATGCAAATGTAATGTTCTGGATTTATAACTATGGTGGAGCTTGCTCCGGTAATATCTATAGCCTTGTTATTACAGTATATGGAAACGCATCCCTATGGGGTATGCTTTTCGCACCATTCTGTATCAGAAAATGGGGTAAAAAAGCTGTTCTTGTTGTTACCAACTTATTCAATATTTTGTTTATTTTGATGCTTCTTCCGGCAACAAAAGAAATCAGTAACCTTACAATCTGGTTAGTATTAGGTTGTTTGTATCTTAATGCGTTTATGGGTTCATTTGCTCATATTCTTAACCCATCAATTCAAGCGGACATCCGTGACTATCAGCAGTATAAAACAGGGGAAAGAATTGACGGTATGTTTGCCGTTGTTACAACAATCGGTACTGTTATCACTCTTCTTACATCATCAGTTCTTCCATTCATTTATGAAAAAAATGGCTTAACAAAAGAAAATGCTGCTTTAGTTACTTCAAATCCTGAGGTTCTCGACAGAGTTTTAGGTGATGGTAAAACAGTTGGACAGATTCTTTCAGAGCAGTTGGCAAATGGTCAGGATAACTATAACAACGCACTTTCTGCTCTTTATGACCCGGATATTCTTTTAAGTCTTATAAAGGTTCTCATTCTTGTTGCCGCAGTTGGTGCGTTAATGAATGTTGTTCCTTATATCTGGTATGACTTTAACGAAAGAAAACAGAAATCTGTTATTCGTGTTCTTAAGGTTCGTGCAATGTTTGAGGACTACGGTAACGGCGTTCTTAAAGATGCTGAGCTTGTTGAGGTTATTGATATCATCCGCAAGGCAAAGGAAATGGCTGTAGCTTCGCCTAAAGCATTAGACAAAAAATCTTATAAATCTGTAAAAGATAAAGAAGAAAGAAAAGCTGCAAAGAAAGCATATCTTGCAGATAAAGAATTTAATGATGAAATTGAAATCGGTAAATTCGTTTGCGAAGAGCTTGAGAAATTCTCTACTCCGGTAGGTCAGCTTCAGGTTAAAGAGAATATGAAAGTATATGCATCAGGTCTTGATGCTCTCCTTAATGCAGATATTTCTCTTATTAACCAGGAAATTTCTATTGCAAAGGCAATGCCTAAATCAACAAAAGAAGAAAAAGAAATTCGTAAAACTGCTATTGGAATTGCAAAGAGTAAAAAAGCCTCTTACAAAGCAGTTAAAAAATACTTCAGCAAGGGACAGGAATTCAAACAACCCGACTTTGCAGACCTTGATAAATTCTTCAATGCAGAGGATGCTTGCGATGCTAAGCTTAAAGAGCTTTATCTCAATTTGAGAGATGCTAAAAAAGCAAAGGATGCATCAAAGGTAACAGAATTGAAGGCAGAAATTAAAAAGGTTGAAGATGAAAGAAAAGATGCTCGTAAATTCTCAAAAGAGGAAATGGATAAGCACGCATATTTCAACCGTGCTGCAAAGGTTTATCTTGATGCAGAAAAGCTTATAAAGCAAAAAGATAATTACAGTCATTTCGAAGAAATCGAAAAGAAGTATGACGATGCTAAAGTAAGACTTGCACAATAAAAATTATAGCCTCCCAAACGGGAGGCTATATTTTTTTAGTTGTAAGTTGCAAATGGCAAATGGAAAGTTTTGGGACCTGCGGTCGGCATTATATTTTTTTAATGTTTGGAAGCGAAGCTTCCCCTTAACTTGCCACTTTTCACTTTCAAATTGCCATTTTAAAAAGCCTTCCGCAATGGAAGGCTTTTTTGTATCTTATTCATCGTCATCAGCAAGCTTTGCTTCTGCAATAACTTTTTCTGCGATATTGTTGGGAGCGTCTTCATAACGAGCAAATTCAAGAGTGAATGAGCCTCTGCCTGCTGTTACGGAACGAAGAGTGATAGCGAAGTCACTCATTTCTGCCATTGGAACTTCAGCGATAAGCTCCTGAGTGCCTGTTTCTTCTGCAGGACCCATACCTAAAACTCTACCACGGCGTTTGTTAACATCTCCCATAATGTCGCCTAAATCTTTATCGGGAATATAAGCCTTAAGAGTTCCGATAGGTTCAAGAATTGTTGGCGCTGCTTCAGGAACTGCGGCTTTAAAAGCAATTCTTGCAGCCATCTTGAAGGCCATTTCAGAAGAGTCAACGGGATGGTAAGAACCGTCGTGAAGGCAAGCTTTAATGCCTACCATTGGGTAACCTGCAATAAGACCGGATGCTACGCATTCGCGTAAGCCTTTTTCAACTGCGGGGAAGAAGTTTTTGGGAACTGCACCACCAACAACCTCATCGGAGTTGAATACGAATTCTTCTTCGCCCATATAGGGTTCAAAACGAATCCAAACATCACCGAACTGACCATGACCACCGGACTGCTTTTTATGACGACCTTGTTTATCAACAGTTTTACGGATTGTTTCTCTGTAAGCAACTCTGGGAGCAGTGAGAGTAACCTCAACGCCGTATTTATTTTTAAGCTTAGAAACAATGCTTTCAAGATGCTGTTCGCCAAGACCTGAAACAATTTGTTCTTTTGTTTCTTTATTTGTATAGAATAACATCGAGCCGTCTTCTTCTGCTAATTTGTTAAGACCGGAAGCAACCTTATCTTCTTCGCCTTTCTTAACAACATTAACTGCCATTGAATAGCAGGGAGCAGGGAAGTCGACACCTGCGAGTTCAACAGGATTTTTAGCATCGCACATTGTATCGCCTGTTTTGAAACCTGAAAGCTTTGTAACAACACCGATGTCACCTGCAACGATTTCAGTAGCATCTTCCTGCTTTGCACCTTTAACGAAAACGATTTTACCCATTTTCTCTTCTTCTTCGGTACGAGCATTATAAGCTTTTGTTGCAGAAGTGATTTTACCTGAAACTACCTTAAAGAAGGACATTTTACCAACGAAGGGGTCAGCAACTGTTTTAAAGCAAATTGCAGCGAGAGGACCATTAGCATCGCAAGCAATATCGCCTTCGCCTTTGGGAGAGGGTGCGAGTTTAGTAATACCATTAAGAAGAAGGTCAACAGCTTCACCTGTGAAACCGGAGCAAGCGTAAACAGGAATTACTGTACCATCAGCAACACCTTGAGAAAGACCTGAAACCTTTTCGTCATGAGTGAACTCTTCACCATCAAAGAATTTCATCATTAGGTCTTCGTCTGCAGAAGCAACAGCTTCAACGAAAGCATTATAAATTTCTTCAATATGTGCATCCTGAGGAATTGCAACTTCTGTAGCCTTAATGCCGTCATATTTAAATGCTTTGTTCTGAAGGAAGTTAACATAGCAATCAACAACACCGTCAATCATATAGGGAACAACAACAGGGCAGATAGCCGTGCCGTATTTGTCCTGCAAATCACCGAGCGTTTTATAGAAATCGCGGTTTTCACCGTCACATTTAGAAACAGCTATGAATTTGGAAAGGCCCTTTCTGCCTGCTATACGCAAGGTTTTTTCTGCGCCAACGTCAACATTGTGTCCACAGGAAAGAACAATAACTGCAGTTTCAGCTGCACGGATACCTTCGCTTCTTGCACCCTCAAAGTCAAAAAGACCGGGAGTGTCAATAATATTAACTTTTCTGTCACGCCATTCTACACAAGCCATAGCGGAAGAAATTGAAACTTTTCTTTTCTTTTCTTCAGCATCAAAGTCGAGAACAGTGTTACCGTCTGCAACTCTGCCAAGTCTGTCTGAAGCGCCTGCTATGTAAAGCATTGCTTCTGCAAGAGTCGTTTTACCTCTTGCGCCGTGACCGGCAATGGTCACGTTTCTGATGTTTTCTTTAGCATAAGATTTCAAGTGAATTCCTCCTAAAATGAGCAGAGATTTCTCTCTGATTGAAATTGTAAAATACTGTTACCTGAATATATAGAAACACTAAGGCAACTTATATTTGGTATTTTAGCACATAATTTTCACGTTTACAACGATTTTTTTGAGTAAATTGCAAAGATTATTGATATTACATAATAAATAGGGGTTGTTTTTATGTAATATGTAACGAATATTTTAAATAACTCTTTTTATCGTTGAAAAATAAAAAAAAATGTGATAGAATAAGCCATAATGAGAATTTATGCTCGGTAGTTACGATTTAATCCTTTGGAGGTTAATATAATGGATGAAAATAAGACAAATAAAAGTACAAATGAATCAAAAAAACCAGCCCCTCCTCCGTTTGTGCCTAAAAAAGAAACTGTTGAAAAGAGCGGTAAAAATAAAAAACTGCTTATTCTTATTCCAATAATTGCTGCGATTATAGTTGCGGCAATTATAATCGCAGTTGTGCTTAAGAACACAGATAAAAAGAAAGACAACGGAACAACTCTTGGTCCTGTTATTGTTACTGATAATAATGGTGTTCCCGTTACAGATGCTAAAGGCGAACCCGTAACAGTTATTCCTGAAACTGAGGTTCATGAGTATACAAATTCAAAAGGTGAGAAGAAAACTACGGTTGTTTATAAAGATGTTACAGTTAATATTCCTGTTACTGATAGCAAAGGTGAAAATGTTACCGATAAAAAAGGTGAAAATGTAACAGAGCAAAAAGTTATTACTCCTACAACCCAGAAAAACGGCAATGTTGTTGTAGGAACTACTGCAGTTGCAGTTACTGATGGTCAAGGAAACACAGCAATTGATAATCAGGGAAATGTTTTTACAACAATTGTAGAAATAACTTCTTCTCCTGCCATTGTGGATATAGCGGATATTGAGTGGAAAGATTCTTTAGGAGGAACAAAGGCCGACTATATTTCAAGCGTTGCAACTCTTAAAAATGGAGAATATATTACATCAACCGTTACAAACTCAACCGATGGTGATTTTGCTAAATTTAAGGAATTGGAATACGTAGCTCCATATACCGTTCTTACGAGATATTCGAAGAATGGAGATGTTGTTTGGCAAGAAGCCTTAGGTTCAACAAAAGGAGTTACCATAATCACAACAGTTGTACCTTTGGAAGATGGTGGGTTTTATGCTGTTGGTTATGGTAAGAATATTGATGGTAAAACAGGTAAAGGTTATTATGATGGTGCCGTGTTCAAATTAGATAAAAAAGGTAAACAGCTTTGGGTAAATACTTTTGGAACAAGTACAGTTGATATCTTTGAAGCCGCTACTCTAACACGTGACGGTGGAGTTGTTGCAGTAGGCTCTGTCGGAAATAATGATAAAGATGCATCCGGTTATGGAAAACCAAAATTTGAATCAGCAGCAGCTATCGTAAAATTCAGTTCTGATGGTAACATTGTCTGGAAAGATATAATTGGTGGTAACAAAGATTCATTAACAGGTGTTGCTGAGAGCACAGACGGAAGCATTTATTGTGTTGGCAATTTCTATACTAGTTCATTTTTTAAAAATTTAGGCAGTGCCGATGCTTGTGTTCTTAAATACACTGACAGTGGCGAGTATATTGATGCCCGCCCAATTGCTGGCAGTGGTAATGATATTTTCAGCGGAATTACGGCTTGTAAAGATGGAGGTATTGCAGTTGTAGGCCGTTCTAATTCTTCTGATGCAGGTTCAACAGATAGTATGTTTGTTTCTGATTTAGCGTCTCGCGGCGGATATGATGCATACATAATAAAATATAACGCAAACTTTGATTTTGTATTTGCAAGAACTTTCCGCGGTCAGAACAATGATGATTTGACATGTGTAATAGAAACCGAAGATGGTTCTTTAATTGCTGCAGGTTCCAGTAATTCTTCTTCACGTGACCTTAAGGGTGTTACTACACGCGGAGGAAACGATATAGTTGTAGCTTCATTCAACAAATTCGGAGAACTTTCCTGGGCACGTTCCTTTGGTGGAACAAAGAGTGAAAGTGCCAGCGCAATTTGTCTTGCTAAAGATGGCGGCTACATTGTTGCAGGAAAAACTCTTTCTAAAGACATAGATATGAAAGGCATTGCACAATATGTAACGGATAAAACTGTTGGTGTTATTGTGAAATTTCCCGAATAATGATTAGAATAAAATGTGATTATTTAAATGGTGCAGTTGCTGTACCAACAGAATTGATAGACAAACATTTAAAACTTGCCCCAGCGGCAAGTTTTAAAGTTTTGTTGTTTATTTTAAGAAATCCTGACGGCACATCGGATGCTGAGCAAATAGGAATGTGCACAGGACTTAGTGAAACTGATGTTTGCGACTGTCTTCAATTTTGGGAAGGTAATGGTGTGATTGAAGTAACAGGTGAAAGTGTTTCTGAGGAAGCAATAAAAGCGTCTTTAGGAAATATAAAATCAGTTGAAGCTACAGAAAAAGAAGAAAAAACTGTTAAGAATAACTTTAAAAAGCTTCCCGTTAAAAAACCGACCCCAAAAGATATTGCGATCCGATTATCCGAATCACCGGAACTTGCAATCATATACAGAGAAGCTCAGGATATTCTAGGTACTTTTGGTTATGACACTCAAGCACTTCTCCTGATGATTTATGATTTTTATGGTTTTCCTCCTGAGGTTATAATCACTCTTTTGCAACATCAGAAAAATGAAGGAAAACTTTCTTCTCTATCGATTAAAAATACGGCAGAAGATTGGGCAAAAAGAGGAATAATTTCTCTGGACCTGGTAGAAGAAGAACTTCTTGCCATAGAGAAAATCACTAAAACATATAAAGCAATTAAAGATATTGCAGGGCTTAATGGGGATGTTCCCACAACCCGCATAACAAAATTTTTGCGTACATGGGCAGTTGAATGGGAATGTTCGGAAGATTTAATAATTTATGCTCTTGAGGAAACAAAAAAAGTTTTAACTGATACAAATAAGTTGCTTAAAAAATATGTTCAATCAGGTATAGTAAGTCCTGAACAAATTCAGCTAAAACAGAAGAAATCCTTACCAAAAGAGATAAAGAAAACCTACGAAACAGAAGAAATAGGAAAGAATAGTGTTTTTGATTGGATTAAAAAATATGCAGATGGGGAGGAGAATAAATGAAATATTCCGAAATAATATATTCAAAGGCTGAAGCAGAGCTTAAGGCAAGAAGAGTACGAGCTGAAGAACTTGCTGAAATGCGTCGCAGACAGTTTGCAGAAAAATTCCCCGAGCTTATAGATATTGAAAACATTATGAAATTTTCTGCTCTTGAGGTAATCAGAAGCGTTGGTTCTAATGGTAAATCCGTTAATATAGCGGAGATTTCAAAAACCAATCTGGAAGCACAGGCAAGAAAAAAAGAGCTTTTAGAAAAAAATGGCTATCCCTCAGATTATCTTGATATACCGTACACTTGTAAAAAATGTAATGATAGCGGAATATATAATGGTAAACTTTGTGAATGTCATCTTGCACTTTTGCGAAAACTTTCTGTAGAAGGTCTTTCTTGTAGTCCTATACTCGCTAAATCGACTTTTGATGCCTTTAATCTCGAATATTATAGCAACACAAAGGATTCTGAATTAGGCTTTTCCCATCGCGAAATTATGGGTGGCGTTTTTGCTATGCTTAAAAACTATGCAGAAAATTTTGGTGCCGATAGTTCAAGTCTTTTTTTTAGTGGTGGAACCGGTTTAGGAAAAACTCACCTTGCTCTTGCAATTTTTAATGTTGTTACTGCGAAAGGTTACAGTGTTTATTATTCTTCTGCAAGGAAGGTAATCAAACAGCTTAACAATGAACATTTCGGTAAAGGTGATACCGATTTGAATGAAGAATTAAACAGAAATGATTTGGTTATCATTGATGATTTAGGTGCAGAGTTTGAAACCCCTTTCGGAACGGCAGCGATCAATGAAATAATTGACGATGGTGTTTTGATGGGTAAACCTATGATACTTATATCAAATCTTGATAAAAATGCATTTGAGAAGAGATACGGAGAAAGAGTTGCATCAAGGCTTAATGCTTTTGAGATTATTCAGTTTTTTGGAACTGATATAAGACAAAAGAACAAATAAATATAATTTACGGAGGATAAAATTATGTTAAAAGGTATTCCGAATATTATTTCACCCGAGCTTCTCAAAATTCTTGACGAGATGGGTCATGGTGATGAAATTGTTATCGGTGACGGCAATTTCCCTGCTGCATCCTGCGCACAGAGACTTATCCGTATGGACGGCCACAATGTGCCCGAAATTCTTGATGCGGTTTTACAGCTTTTCCCTCTTGATACCTATGTTGATGCTCCCGTAGGTCTTATGGCTACTACAAAGAATGACCCCACTCCCGAGATCTGGGCAACCTATCACGAGATCGTGGATAAGCACAACGGCGAAACAAAGTTCGAAGAGGTTGAACGCTTCGATTTCTATGACAGAACAAAGAAGGCCTATGCAGTAATTGCAACAAGCGAAAAAGCACTTTATGCAAATATAATCCTCAAAAAGGGTGTTATATAATGGAATATTTCTATTTTCTTTTTCTCGCTCTTGAATTTGTCACCGGGTATTTTTACGTAAGCCGTCCGGGAATTCTGAAATACAAGATGGCGGCATCCGTGCCCTTTGTGCTTGCAGGTGCTTATCTTGTAATTGTAACCGGCAGATTTACACCCTATGCTCTTCTTATTGTGGCAGGACTTGTCTCGTCATTTATAGGTGACTGGGTTCTGAAATATGACCTTTTCGGGATGAAGGGGCTTCCCGGTATCGTATTCTTCGCATTGGCTCACATTCTCTATATAAGTGCCATTG
>JAZNTA010000173.1:0-1572 GCA_045591525.1 Acutalibacteraceae bacterium
AGGCGGTAGCCACGGTGACTACAAGAGAATTGTTTTAGCACCTGCATCTGTTCAGGAAATGGCTTCTCTTACAACAAAAGCATTTGATTTAGCAGATAAATACAGTATTCTTACAATGATTTTAGCAGATGGTACAATGGGACAGATGATGGAACCTGTTGAACTTGAAACTACTGAACCTGTTAAATATGAAAAACCTTGGGCTACAACAGGTACTAAAATGCAGAGAAAACATAACATTGTAAACTCTCTTTACTTAAAACCTGAAGAATTAGAAAAGAAAAACTTTGAGCGTTTCGCTAAATACAAAACCATTGAAGAAAACGAAGTTATGTATGAAGAATATCTTATGGACGATGCAGAAATCTGCGTAGTTTCATTCGGTATTACTTCAAGAGTTGCAAAAAATGCAATTGTTGAAGCAAGAGCAAAAGGCATTAAAGTTGGTATGATAAGACCAATTACACTCTGGCCATTCCCAACAGAAGTGTTAAATAAAGCGGCAGACAAATGTAAAGCATTTATTTCTGTTGAAATGAATATGGGTCAGATGATTGAAGATGTTAAACTCGCTATTGAGTGTAAAAAACCGGTACATCTTTGCTGTCGTGTTGGTGGTATGATTCCTTCACCAGAAGAAGTACTTGCAAAGATTGAAGAAGTAAACGAAGGAGGAGAAAGATAATGGTAGTATTTGAAAAACCAAAATCACTTACTGATGCACCACTTCACTATTGTCCGGGTTGTACTCACGGTATTATTCATCGTCTTGTAGCTGAAGTAATTGACGAATTAGGTATTGAAGGTAAAACTATTGGTGTAGCACCTGTTGGTTGTTCAGTTATGGCTTACGATTATTTTACCTGTGACTTCGTTCAGGCTCCTCACGGTAGAGCACCTGCAGTTGCTACCGGTGTTAAAAGGGCAGACCCTGAAAATCATATTGTATTTACATACCAGGGTGATGGTGACCTTGCAGCTATTGGTACTGCTGAAACAGTTCACGCAGCAGCAAGACGCGAAAACATTACAGTTATTTTCGTAAACAACGCAATTTATGGTATGACAGGTGGTCAGATGGCACCTACAACTCTCCCAGGTCAGGTTACACAGACTTCACCTTATGGTAGAGATGTTGAAACAGTTGGTTATCCTGTAAAAGTATGTGAATTACTTTCAAATGTTGATGGTGCTGCTTATCTTGAAAGAGTTGCAGTTAACAGTGTTCCTAATATTAAAAAGGCAAAGGTTGCAATTAAAAAGGCTTTCCAGAATCAGATTGATGGTAAAGGCTTCTCACTTGTTGAGGTTGTTTCAACTTGCCCTACAAACTGGGGTATGACACCTGAAAAAGCATTAAAGTGGCTTGAAGAAAATATGCTTCCATATTATCCGCTTGGTGTTTATAAAGATATCTACGCAGAGGAGGCAAAATAATATGAAAAAGACAACTAATATTCTTTTTGCCGGTTTCGGCGGTCAAGGTATTCTTTTCGCTGGTAAATTTGTAGCATATAAAGGTCTTCTTGAAGGCAAACACATCAGCTGGCTTCCTTCATACGGTCCTGAAAT
>JAZNTA010000174.1:0-1967 GCA_045591525.1 Acutalibacteraceae bacterium
CGAGTTATGAAAATCTGAAGGTAAAAGGTATTTTTGGTGAATAAAAAATGGGACTGTAAAAAATATTTTTACAGAACCACATTTTTTCTACTCCGGACGTGTTTACAATTCTATTTTAATTGATGTGCTGTAAAGGGTCCAATAGGCTATGGTTCTTTTGACTTAATACAATCTTAATACAGAAGTTCAACCGTTAATGTCATCTTAAAATATATTATGATATAATGATAAAGGAAAAAGGATACTCTTGAATGGTGGTTTGATTATGGATGCAAAAATTAAGAAGCATTTTTCTTCTTCTCAGATAATAATATTCGGCTTTGCCGGAGCAATTATATTAGGCACAATTTTATTAATGCTACCGATTTCATCTGCAAGCGGCAATATGACACCGTTTTCTGATGCATTGGTCACATCAACCTCGGCTGTATGCGTGACAGGCTTGGTGGTACATGACACAGCAACACATTGGTCGATGTTCGGGCAGTTGATAATTCTCTTGCTCATTCAGGTTGGAGGTCTTGGAATTGTAACTCTTTCTGTTTCAATGGCAATGCTCGCAGGAAAGAAAATCGGTCTTATGCAAAGAAGCACGCTGCAAGATGCAATATCAGCACCAAAAGTCGGAGGAATTGTAAGGCTTACAGGCTTTATTCTTAAAACAACATTCCTAATTGAGCTGATAGGCGCAATTATTCTTTCAACAGTATTTTGCAGAGAGTTTGGATTGAAGGGAATCTGGCTTGGTATATTTCATTCTGTATCCGCTTTTTGTAATGCAGGCTTCGACCTGATGGGAGCCAAAGCTCCTTTTTCGTCCCTTACATCATATTCTGCACAGCCGCTAATAAATGCTGTTATAATGCTTCTTATTATCATAGGCGGGATTGGTTTCCTTGTGTGGGAAGATATAAATACAAATAAGCACCATATAAAGAAGTATCGTATGCAGACAAAAGTTGTATTATCATCAACTTTATTCTTGATAATTGCGCCTGCAATATATTTTTACTTTGCTGAATTTAATACTTTGCCTATGGGGGAAAGAATATTAAATTCCTTGTTTCAATCGGTAACACCAAGAACAGCGGGGTTTAATACAGTAGATTTAACAACCTTAAGCGGAATCGGTAAAGTGATTACAATTATATTAATGCTGATTGGTGGTTCACCCGGGTCAACAGCAGGGGGGATGAAAACAACAACGGCAGCAGTGCTTATATTTTCTGCAATATCAGTATTCAGAAAGAAAGATGATGTTGAATGCTTCGGAAGAAGAATTGCAGATGCAACACTTAAAAATGCAGCAGCAATACTTTTGATGTATCTTATCCTGTTCCTTACAGGCGGGCTTATCTTAAGCGGTGTTGAAAATCTTCCGCTTATGGAGTGTCTGTTTGAATCTGCATCAGCAATCGGAACGGTGGGGCTTACTCTTGGGATTACATCTTCTCTCAGCACAATATCAAGAATTGTTTTAATAGGGCTTATGTTTTTCGGAAGAGTTGGTGGACTTACACTTATATTTGCTGCATTATCTAATAAACAACATAATATATCAAAGAAACCGCAGGAAAGAATTACTGTCGGTTAAGGAGGAGTTTAATATGAAATCTGTATTGCTTATAGGACTTGGACGTTTTGGCAGACATATTGCGAAAAAGTTAAGTGAACTGAATCATGAAGTAATGGCGATAGATAAAAAAGAAGAGCTTGTCAATGAAGTATTACCCTATGTTACCAATGCACAGATTGGAGACAGTACAAATGAAGAATTTTTATTGTCGCTTGGTATAGGAAATTTCGATATTTGCTTTGTTGCAATTAGCGGTGATTTTCAGAGTTCTTTAGAGACAACATCGCTTCTTAAAGAACTTGGTGCAAAGTTTGTAGTATCAAGAGCAGAGCGTGATGTGCAGGAAAAATTCCTGCTTCGTAACGGCGCAGATCAGGTTGTGTATCCTGAA
>JAZNTA010000175.1:0-1786 GCA_045591525.1 Acutalibacteraceae bacterium
GGAGTTGCAGGCAGTAAGCTTGATTCAATGAATGCCGATTCACTGTGCAAAGGCTTCGGTAAATGGTCAGTAATAACAGCGGCAGGTCTTATTATTTTTGCAATAATAAGCGTTCTTTCAACAAAAGAAAAAAATGTCATTGTTAGCAAAGATAAGTTTTCTTTCAAAGCTGCAATTTCCGCAATCAAACAAAACGACCAGCTTCTTGTATTTATGCTTTTTGCAATGCTTTCAAATGCAGGCTGGTATATGATTTCAGGTGTTGGTGTTTATTTCTTCGATGTTGTTGCAGGTGACCCTGCAAAGCAATCTACCTTTAACATTATCGGTGCGGTTGGTTCTGTTTTGGGTCTCGGTGTTGTTCCCGTGCTTACAAAGTTTATGTCCCGAAGAAGATGCTATCAGGTTTCTCTCGGACTTGCTATTTTCGGCTTTCTCACAATGGGAATCTGCGTTCATTCATTCGGCTCATATATGGCAATGAATTTCTGTTATCTTATAGCTTCCATCGGTATTGCATCAATGTTTGTTTCACAAACAGTTTTTCTTGCAGATATTGTTGACTACGGTGAAATCAAAATGGGCTTCCGCTCGGAATCCATCACCTTCTCAATGAAAGGATTTTTGCAGAAAATGGCTTACACCATTCAGACAATTATTCTTTTCTCGGGTCTTGAGATTTCTAAATACAACGAAAACCTCCACGCAGAAAACAGTGCCGAGGTTAAATCTGCAATCAGCTTTATGATGCTTGTTGCACCTGTGATTCTTATTACACTTTCACTTATAATCTACACCTGGAAATTCAAGCTTCACGGAAAATATATGGAAGAGATTACGGAGAAGATTAACGAGAAGCACGCAGAATTAAATGCGGAATGAGGAGTGCGGAGTGCGGAATTATTCAATCATTATTAAAAGTTTTGTAAATATTTGGTAGTTTTTAGTGTTATAATAAAAGAAAACAATAATTACAAGGTGAATAGATAATGAAAAAATTAAGAAATAAATTTTCTGATAATGTTTTAAATGTTATCATTGGCGGAGTTTTTGCAATAGTGGGGCTTTTTGTTCTACTTTTCCCTGATACGTCGTTAATGACCGTTTGTTACGTTTTGGGAACTGCCTGCCTTATCGGCGGAATTATAAGAACTGTCCGTTATGTTAAGGATAAAAAAGAAAGCACACCCAATATTATTGATATAATATCGGGAATTGTGCTTTTAGCGGTTGCTTTTATGCTCCTTTTACATCCGAAATTTTTAATGTCAGTTCTCCCCTTTATTATAGGTATTTCCGTTGTGGTATACGGAGTTTCAACCTTCTTCTCGGGAAAAGGCGGTCTTTTTTCAAAAATCTTTGCAGGTATTATTGCAATTTACGGTGTTTCACTTGTTCTCAATCCCTTTAAAGGTGCAACCTCAATAACATCAATGGTGGGCTTCGGTCTTCTTGTTTTCGGTATAATTAAAATAGTTTCTGAAATTGTTTTAAAGAAAAATCAGCCGCAGTTACCCGAGGATATTGATGGGGATGGGTATATAGAGGTAGATTATAAAGATATATAATCAAGTGGCAAATTGAAAGTGGCAAGTGGCAAGTTTCGGGTCTGCGACGCTATTATAAAATTCCAGTTTAAAAGTTAAAGGATTCAGGCATTTCACTGTCCTGAATCCTTGTTTTTATTTATTATACCCCAACTCAAATGCTTTAAGGTTCATTTCAAGGAATTTTGCGGGGACGCAGGATTTAACTGCATCTAACCAGATTTCCTTAGGGATATCTG
>JAZNTA010000176.1:0-2257 GCA_045591525.1 Acutalibacteraceae bacterium
AATCAGTTGAATACAGTAGTTGGATGTGTGTTTTTCACCCTTGGTGTTGCCTTGCTTGTTGGTTCAATCATTCTGGTGTCCAAACAGGATAAAGAGGGCAAGTAAATTCCAATTTGTCGGTCAGTTTAATAAAAATATGCAAAAACACCCTATGACATTTTACAGTCATAGGGTGTCTTCATTTTTTCATTTGTCGTAAATGTGTCGTAAATCGGTTTTTGTAGGTTTTGTAGGGTTACGAAAATCCTGTAATACCGCTATTTTACGGCACTTTTTTAATCAAGAGGCTTCATCGTGGGGATTGGGGCGGAATAAATACTATAACCTTGTTTATCCTGCCTTTTTCTGACTTCGTTAATCCAAATTGCTTTCATTTCAAGACATAACCTGTTATAAAACAGCATATCTTTATCCCGTTTGTCGTAAAATATGTCGTAAAAATTTGAGGGCGTTTACATTACTGAGCAAAGAAACACGTATCCTCTAAAATAGATAATTACTGTTTTTTCATCTGTCGCAGGAACATCAACACCGCTAATACGAGCAGAACGACAGCGTATCCAAGCACCCACCAAATATGAGGGAAAATCCCTGCAAAATCTCCCGCAAGCACAGCCCGTTCCATATCTACGGCATGAACAAACGGAAGTGCGTATGCTATCTTTTTGAAAGCACCTCCCACAAGGTCAAGGTCAAACCAAACACCCGACAACCATGCGGAAAGGTTGGTTAGCAACGCGCCGCAGATACCGCCCACCTGCTTATCGTTCAATATGCTTCCGCAAAGAAGACCCAGAGCGATGTAGAGGACAGAAACAGGAATGATAAATATCACAGCATATAAAATATTAACTGTAATATCCAGCCCGAGACCGATTGCGGCAATATAGCAGATAACGCATTGCGCAACAGAAAGCGGAATCATAGGCAACGTGTAACCAAGGATAAAATCCAGAGGGGTCAATGGTGTTGTATACAAACGCTGCAATAGCGAACTCCCTCTGTCTTTTGCGATAATGGTTGCCGAAAACAGCGTCATAAAAGCCAGACCGAAAACCGTAATACCCGGAGTTAAATGCTGTATTTCAAACAACTTTACGGGGATATTTGCTTGTATAGCACTTAACAATATAATCAAAACAAGGGGAAAACCGAGTCCAAAGAAAAGTGTCAGCGGATCTCGTAATATTTCTTTCGTATTTCTGTTTGCAAACGTGAGTATTCTCATTTTGCCGCCCCCTTAACGATACGAATGAATGCTTGCTCGAAATTATCCGTTCCCGCTGTTTCCTTAATCTTATCAGCGGTATCACAGATAAGGAGCTTGCCGTCTTTCATAATAGCAATACGGTCAGACAGCGCTTCTGCTTCTTCCATATAGTGTGTAGTCAGAATAATGGTTACCTTCCCTTTAAGAGAGCGAATCAAATCCCACAAGTCGCTTCGAGCAAGCACATCAAGACCAAGCGTAGGTTCGTCAAGAAACAATATCTCCGGTTCGCTGATCAGCGCCATAGCAATGCTTAGTCGTCTTTGCCAGCCACCGGACAGTTTGCCTGCCTTTTTCTTAATAACAGATTCCAATCCGAACAGTTCAGTAAGCTCTGAAATTTTCACTTTTTGCTTTTCTTTTGTAAAACCGTGAACACCGCACATCAGCTCAAGGTTCTCCTGAACCGAAAGTCCGGGTGCAACCGCAGTTTCCTGCGGAGAAACGGCTATAAGCGATTTCACAGCGGCAGTATCTTTGTTAATACTTTTTCCGTTAAGAAAAGCATCTCCGCTTGTTGGTTGTGTAAGGCAGGACAGCATTTTAATAGTAGTCGTTTTGCCAGCACCGTTTACACCCAGTAGAGAGAACAGTTCGCCTTTATGAACCGAAAGATTAAGATTGTCTACCGCAACAATGTCTTTATATTTTTTTGTTAAACCTTCAATTCTAATAGCGTCCATTATTTATCACTCCATCCCGTATTGTTTTCGAAGTCCTTGATAGGAATCCGTGAGCATTTTGCTGACAAGATCCCAATCAAGATCAACAAAGCCTGTGGCAAACATAGTTGCAATTCCGTGAACATATGCCCACATTTCGAGGTGGAACAATTTTGCATCCATACCACTAAGTCCCGTATTTTTATGGACAATTGACTCCATTTTGTCAGTTTGTTCTGTTGCTTCGGGAATTATTTCGCTTGAACGATCACGCATATATAGAAGTTTGAACAATTCTTTTTCTTCTTTAGCAAATCGTATGTAA
>JAZNTA010000177.1:0-1881 GCA_045591525.1 Acutalibacteraceae bacterium
CCTGCCACACATAATGGGAAAACAATCCTCGAACTCCTCTACAAACTGATTGATATTGATAAAAATTCTCCTAATCATTATGAATTATTATGCCTAATCATTGTCAGCCGTTTATGGAGTATAACATTAAAATTTATTCAAGAACATGAACATGAATTCGTTCCGTTACATAGAGATCATAACAACGAAGGCAAGGCGAAAGAAATTTTACGATACATACACGAACACTATAAGGAAAATATTCGAATTGAAACATTTGCACAGAAAACATATATCAGTCGAAGTGAGGTTTTCAGGTGCTTTCAAAAATATACGGGACAGAATCCTATTGAGTATTTGAACGAATATCGTTTGGCCCACGCAGTAAATATGCTTCTTGAAACGGATAAAACAGTCACACAGATTGCCTTGGAATGTGGTTTTTCAAGCTCCAGCTATTTTGGGAAGGTTTTTAAGAGCAAATACGCCATTTCCCCTACGCAATTCAAAAATAATCGTTCATTAGTTGGAACCTATTAAGGTCACCGCTCAATTTTGAGCGGTGGCTTATTCTTTAGTGAAACTTTTTTTGTCTAAAATTTTGGGCTAAGCCACACATTTTGCAGTCATAATCCGTTAAACATCATGAAGGGAGGTTTTGTAGCACATGGATATTGAAGAACAATATGACAAAATATACCGTTACTGCTATTTCAAATTGTACGACACGCAGTTAGCACAGGATATTACGCAGGAAACCTTTCTTCGATTTTATAGGCAGGGGTTAACTCTTGATAACGACAAAGAGTTGCCGTATTTATATACAATTGCAAAGAATTTGTGTATAGACCACTTTCGTAAAAATCCGGTTGAAAGTGTTGAAGAAATGGCCGAAGATGCTACACACGACCCAACAGAGGGTTGGATCAATGATTTGACTTTAAGAATGACTATATCAAAGCTGCCAGACGATGAACGGGAATTGATTTTCTTGCGGTATGTAAACGAAATATCTATTGCAACGATTTGCAAGATCACCGGTTTATCCCGCTTTGCTGTGTATCGAAGACTATCAAAATCATTGAAATGGCTCAAAGAGGAATTAAAGAAGGAGGGCTTTTCAGAATGAGCAATCAATTAAAACGAAGCATTCAAAAAGCATTTGCAGCTCCTGAACCGGATCAGCAGGAGAAGGCGAGGTTTTTAAGGACATTGCCTCAGCCACAGATCGGTATGTTCCGGTTTATATTCGTGCAGGCATCATACGTTAGAAAAATATCGTGGGTTCTGTCCGGCTTGATACTGCTGCTGGCGTTGTTCTGCGCCTGCAATATCAACGAAGATACTTTATGGGTCATATCCGCTTTTGTACCGATATTAGGCCTTTTGGCAGTTACAGAAGGCAATCGTTCAATGACGTATGGAATGAGTGAATTTGAGATGTCTGCTCGTTTTTCATTGAAAAGCGTCGTACTCGCAAGAATGAGTATTTTGGGACTGACCAATTTTGCTGTAATTGCTGTCATTGCACCTCTATGCCGTATTGGCAATGATTTTTCTTTGCTTCAAACAGGGATGTACCTTATTGTTCCATATCTTTTAACTGTTAACTTCAGTTTATGGCTTACACGCCACATTAACGATAAGGAAACTATTTATGTGTGTATGTGTGTTGCAGCAATTGTCAGCGGAATTAATACCGGCCTGCATTTTGTGACAGACCTTATCTATCAAGAAATCTATACCGGTTGGTGGATCGCTCTGTCGGTTTTCTTATTCATTGGGCTGGCCTATGAAATACATTGCACGATAAAGCGAACGGAGGAATACACATGGAACTTGTCATTGACAGACTAACAAAGCAATTTCAAAACAAAATCGCAGTAGACCGTGTCAGTCTGC
>JAZNTA010000178.1:0-7125 GCA_045591525.1 Acutalibacteraceae bacterium
GGGATAAATACCTTAAGAAACTTAGGGAAAAAGGAATTTCTATAAGGCAGCTAAGTCGGCTAACGGGGATCAGTTATAGTGTTGTAAGGAGATTCTGATAACACATAGAACCGTCCCCTGTGCTACGGCGGATGCAACAAATAAGAATGTTACATGGTGTAGTACTGACACAAGCGTAGCCGAAGTGAATTCGACTACGGGACGAATTGTAGCCAAGAAAGCAGGTAGCACAATTATCACAGTTTCAACTGATGATGGTAGTTTTGTTGCGAGTTGCACATTAGTTGTCATGAGTAGATATGAATATGAGCTGATTAATTCGTGTGGCTTTTCTAAAAACGTAGCACAGTTAATTCTTTCTGTTTATCAAAGAGTTAATGATGTTTACTCAACACATACAAACATAGAACGAGCATGGCGGTGCGCAAGATTATTGTCAGAGTTTAGCTATGACTATCTTACAACTTTTGCTGGTGTGAGTCTTAATCGATGGGATGATGCTGCTGGATCAGTGACTACAGAAGAAAATAGAAAATCATATTTTATTAATACTTTAGGATATAGTGAAAGTGAATATAATAGTATTAATAGTGAGTTGCTTCTTAATCACACAAATGCTAACAATAACCATAATCTTATTGACTTTACTCATATGCAGTATGCTTTGGCTGCACGCTTAGCATATAATTTAAATGAAGATGGTGTTCTATCTAATCTTGGTAGTGGACTTTATACGGGCAATTTTGGTGTATATACTGATGAGGAAGTATCATATTTGGGTGGATGGCTTGGAGATGCTGTCCTAACAAACATATATGGAGTAGGGCAAACTTCTATGAAGAACGAAGACTATATGGCTGATCTTGATGCTGAAAATATTTATCGTTTGATAACACAAGGTAAATCGGCAATAGTTGCCATAAATGAATATTATTCAAATATGACTTCATCCAACACAAGAGCAGATATGTTCCTACAAAACATTTCATATAATACCGTAAAACAAAAAGTGTTTTATGAATTGATTGATGCGGAGTTATATTTGTTTATGACAAATGCATCGAACCAAGGTGATATATTCATGACAAAATATTATTTAGATTTAATTAATGATGAGCAATATCATTACGATACTATCAAATCTAGATATCCTGACACGTACGACTTTTTAAAGTGTTTGAATGATGGTTTGTCGGAAATGAAGCATTATCAATAATAAAAATGGATGAGCGTTTAATTGGTTGTATGGTTTTGGTAGACTTATAAAGGCTTTTGTGATATAATTATTATGAAAAAATAAAAATGTGTGTTATTATATGAAAGGCGATCGGATATGCAAAAAAAGAGTAAATTATTTTTATGGATAAGTTTTGTAATTTTTTCATTGTCGGTAATAGCGATTTTATTAAACTTAATATCATCTTTCTATGAGATAAAAAGTGCTTTCCCAAATGATGATTTACAAGTAATGAATGAGTTCGGTTTAACACTAATTTTGGCAATTACGCTTATGTGTCCTTTTTTAGGTTCTGAACTTTCATTGATTAGAAGTGTTTATAAAATTTTAAAGCATAACCCCAACGGAAGCGTAAAAGTATGCTATGCTATTTCGTCTGTGTTAGCGTTTTTTGCAGTTGCTTTGCAATGCCTTGTTTCGGCTGGGTTGATAAATTTTGGAAATGTTGAGAGCGGACAAAATTTTACAGTATACATACTTTTATTTACTGAATGGCCGTTGTTTGTTTTATCTTTCATATTAGGTAGCATACGTCATAAAAGAACAGAACACTGAGTATATGTATTTTAAAAATCAATTAGGAGATGCTAGTTTGTTAAAACCTTTCAAGAACCCTTTTGTTATAATTCCTTTGCTAGTTATAAGTACGGCGATTATTGTCTACTTGATAATTCATATTTTGTTCGGAAATACATCTACATGGAAGTATTGTGTTGAAGATTTTGAAACTTATCGTAAAGACTTTGAGATAGTTACCGATTTTTGCCAAGAGTATATCGTGCAGAATGAAGCGTTGGAAAACGAACGCATAATATTTGTTTATGATTCCAAAGAAAAAGAATTATTGTGCGATTGGGAAAATGTTGATGTGTCAGATGAGATAAAGAAAAGTTTTGAAAAAATAAAAGAAACTTTTCCGAATAAAGATGCTCAATTTGACTCGGTAACTGTTGCTCAGGGGAAAACGTATTTTGAAACACACAACGGATTATATTCTGTGGTGTATTCTGAGGAAGAAACACCAAAATTGGTGGATGGAGTAAACAAGGGAAAATCAAGAAGGATTTATGGTAACTGGTATCATGTTGTGAAAAAATGATTTTTCGGGATAGCCTTGCTATTAAGGCTATCCTTTTTTGTTTGTATAGAATTTTATAAAAATAATTAAAAGTTAATTTTAACCCTGACGCTCGGAAGACAGGGGACGGTTCTGTGTCTTGACATGTCAGCAAAAGAATGGTATGCTTAGTTAGGGTGATTACATATGCCAAGAGCAGCAAGAAAGCGCGCAGAAAGCGGAATATACCACACGATGCTGCGTGGTATTGACCGGCAGATGATTTTTGAAGACAGAGAAGACTACCTTCGTTTTATCGACATTTTGCAGGAATGCCGCGAGGAATGCGGCTTCAAGCTGTATGCCTATTGCTTAATGGGAAACCACGTGCACATTCTTTTGAAGGTAGAAGAGGAAAGCTTGGAAACCATCTTCAAAAAAATAGGTGGTCGGTATGTTTATTATTACAATGTGAAATATAGGCGTGCAGGCCACCTGTTGCAAGACCGTTTCAAAAGCGAGCCGGTTGAAGACGATGCTTACCTTTTAACAGTTTTGCGGTATATTCACCAAAACCCCATTAAAGCAAAGCTTTGCCCTAAAATCGCCGATTATCCATATAGCAGCTATGCTGAATACTTGAATGATAGCAGTACCATAGACAAGGACTTCGTGTTGCGTATGTTGCCCCGCGAAGAGTATGTAAAATTTAACAACGCACCAAACACAGATCAGTGCTTAGAAATCGTTACAATGACACGATATGCCGTAACGGATCAGCAAGCACGGGCAATTATCGAAAAATACGCACACTGCCGGACGGTTGTTGAATTTCAGTCTTTGGATGAGAAAAAGAAAGAACGATACATAAAAAAGATTTACGAAAAAGGCGTGTCTGTCAGGCAGGTAAGCCGTTTAACAGGAACAAGTAAGGGATTAGTGGAAAAATGGTTGAAGTCTTAGTGCGAAGACGGAGAACCGTCCCCTGTCTTTTAGCGACACCTGTATTAGTTCCACTTATTCCAAAAGTGGCAAATGCACTTTTATAATAACTTGTATAGGAGAAAAGTTATGAGATTTTTTAGTATTTATTCAAAATTAAGTGCGAATGATATATTTAATAATTTTGAAAAATTATCTGAGTTTGAATCTCATAATATACTTACTTCTTTTTTTGAAACTTATTATTCTTCGCGGATAGGAATTCATTCATATATTGACAAAAATAGAGTTCGTGGGTATTATGAAACAGGAGAACGATATCCCCGAGTTAATAGGTTGGTTAGTCAAAAAAACTGGTTTTTTCTCACTATTAAACAAACAACAAAGGATACGATTGTTAGAGGATGCATAATTGGAGACATATTTTTTATGTGTATGATTTATGCTCCAGTCATATTACTGTTAATTGATTTTTCGACAAATCATTCGAATTTTTACAATCTATTTGAACTGCTGTTAGTGTTAGTATTTTGTGGGTTTATACTATATAAAGAGTATAAAATACAAATGAAACTTTACCAACAGATAGTTTCGTTAGTTAAAGGGAAAATAAAGAACGATTCTATCTCTTAAAAAAGTAGTTTTTATTTAATTTCCTCCTTTTAAAATAGGCGGTAGGCGTTAAGTCTACCGCTTTTCCTTTCATCGCATTAAATTCGTTGTAGGTTTGTCAATGATGGGGGGCAACACAAGGGGACGGTTCTCTTGCGTTGACAAAAACCTAACATTTGTAGCACAGGGGACGGTTTTGCGTGTTGACACGTCTGATCCTCTGTGCTATACTAATCAGGGTGATGCAATATGCCGAGACAGGCACGAAAGAAAAGCGAAAGCGGAATTTATCATGTGATGCTCAGGGGTATCAACCAACAACAGATTTTTGAGGACACAGAAGATTATGATAAATTTATCGATGTATTAAAAGACTGTAAGGCAATATGCGAATATGAGATATACGCATATTGCCTTATGGGGAATCATATTCATCTGCTTATTAAAGAGGGCACGGAATCTCTGGAGCAGATGTTCAAGCGTATTTGTGGAAGATTTGTGTACTGGTATAATATTAAGTACCGACGAGTGGGGCATTTATTTCAAGACCGTTTCAAAAGTGAACCGGTGGATTCGGAGCAATACTTCTTTACAGTGTTGCGGTACATTCACCAAAATCCGACTAAAGCAGGACTGTGTAGGCGTGTTGAAGACTATAGGTATAGCAGTTATACAGAATATATCAATGTGAGGAAACTAATCGATACAGACTATGTTTTAAGACTTGCTACAATAGAAGAGTTTATAGGATTAAACAATGAGGCAGTAACTGTTAACTGCATGGATATATCTGAAAAGGTTATTAAGCGCGTTACCGATGAGCAGGCAAAGAACCTGATAAGGAAATATGCCAAGTGTGAAAACGTTGCGCAATTTCAGAGCTTGGATGTTAAAACTAGGGATAAATACCTTAAGAAACTTAGGGAAAAAGGAATTTCTATAAGGCAGCTAAGTCGGCTAACGGGGATCAGTTATAGTGTTGTAAGGAGATTCTGATAACACATAGAACCGTCCCCCTGTGCTTACTTTTGATGAAGACAACTGACGGTGTGGTTACCAAGTACGTATACGGCAAGGGGCTTATTGGTGAAGAAGTAGGCGGGGATTTCAAGACCTATCACTTCGATTGTCGCGGCAGTACCATCGCTATCACCGATGCAAGCGGCAATATCACCGATACCTTTGCATACGATACTTACGGTAAGCTCATCAACAGAACGGGTACAAACAAGGTAATCTTCGGATATAACGGCAGAGATGGAGTTGTAACCGATGATAACGGTCTCATTTATATGAGAGCTCGTTATTACTCGCCTGCAATGAAAAGATTCATCAATGCGGATATTATTGCAGGCCAGCTTTCCAATGCTATCACCCTTAACCGCTTCGCCTATGCCAACGGCAACCCGGTTTCCTTCATTGACCCCTTTGGCTTGAGCGCTGAGAGAGGTGACACCTATTCTTATACCAACAATTGGTTTATGCAGTCCAGCGCGTATTTTAAGCCTATCAGAAATCAAGCTGATTTTTGGGGTAACATATTTGATTTTTCTTCTCCTTTCGGGGAAACTTCAGATTTAATATACAAACTCGGTCTACACAAATTACAATCTGCTACAAAGCCAAAAAGAACACCTCAAGGCAGTTGGATCCTAAAAAACAGACGACAACTATCCTATTTAAATGATACCTTCGGAAGCACATCTAAATTAACCAAAGGGCTAAAAGGCGCCGGAAAGGCCTTGGACGTTGCAGGAAAATTTGCAGATGGTGTTGTAATCTTTTTTGATGCAGCTTCTGGAATCTCCGAAAACATTGAGAGTGGAACTCGAACACAAAAGATCGTCTCTGACACTTTGGTTGATGTTGGAACCGGAGTAGGAATTGCTGCAGGTTCCACTGCCTTTGGTGCATGGGTTGGAACATTCATTCCAATTCCTGTCGTGGGAACTCTTTTTGGTGCCGGAGTCGGATATGTTGTTGGTGAAACGGCGGGTTGGTTTATCAATGAAGATTTTGAAATTCTGGGAGATAAATCAATAGTTGATTGGACGAAAGAAGGTGCTGCTGCTGTTGCCGATTGGGTTGTAGAAGATCTTCCAGATATTGCAGCCGATGTGTGGGATGCAACAACAGACTTCTTTGAAGATACTGGCGAGGCAATAGGTGATTTTTTCGAGGATACAGGCGAAGCAGTTGGTAACTTTTTTGAAGATGCAGGTGATGCAATAGGCGGGTTCTTTTCTGGACTATTCTCATAAACATATAAGGAGACAGTGAATGAAGAATGCTTGTGATCTAATATATCTTGATACTCAAAGATATACGTCTCTAAGAAATCTAAAAATTATTTATTGGGCTATAATTATCATTCCACTTAGCATGGCTGTCTTGGGAATTGCTGCGATAAATACCATTGGCGTTAATTGGAAATCGTTGTTTCCACTGGTATCTATAGGTAGTTGGAGTCTACTTTACTGGCTGCTCGTCTTTATTCTCCAGAGCAGAAAAGTAAAAAAGACATTTGAATTAAGATTTCTTGTAAACGGGATTTCAGGATTGTTAGTATCTTCCCTTTTCTGGATTATCTATTCTTCCCTTAGTCTATTTGATAATAACCCATTGATTGGCTTTGATTTTTCACTTTGGATATTGGTGTTTTATTTGCTTTTTTCCATCTTGTATATCGGTTTGGTTGTTCTTGGCGTACATAAAGGCATCTTTAAGAAAATTAAGAAAAAAAGTCAAACGCCTAAAGCACTGGCGATTTCGGCTTTTTTCTCCGCAATTCTTCCGAGTGCAGGCATAATGGGTATGTATACTTCCAAAATTCTCAGAGCACACGCAAGCGATGCCATACAGGATATTATTGGAACATTTGCACTTGTTTTGGTAATCTTTTTGCCGATATTAGCACATATCAATTTCGTTCAATATTTTTATTGTAAAAAATATAAAATTTCTTGTGACGAATATGGCAACACCACTTCACCGAACCTTGAATACCATAAAAAGCAAAAAAGCAAGAAGGTAGAGCGAAAGGAAGAGGTTCTTGAGCAGACCAACGTATCAAAAGGCAAGCCTGCAAAAAAGAACATTCCATTGTTAATCAAAATCCTAATTGGAATCTTAGTCGTTCCTATTATTCTCATCTTCATTGTTTTTACTGTATTTTTCATTAAAGGATTCATACAAGGAATATCTTAAAAACATTTATACACTATGTTCAGCCGTACTGAACTGCACCCCATTTGTTAGGCAAGCATGATATAATTCT
>JAZNTA010000179.1:0-1679 GCA_045591525.1 Acutalibacteraceae bacterium
GCTCCTATGAGAGACTATTTGTCAAGTCGTGTTTGCAAAAAAACGTTAAAAAAGTTGATAATCAGCGAAAGATGATTCCTAAAAGGTATGCTTTTGTCTTGCTCCTATTCGCGTTCTGTAATGCTTCTGCCGAAAGCGACGCCTGATAAATGTCCGTCCCGATGTCTTCAATCTACGCCACAATCTTCTTTGTGATATTGGCAATATCAGACTCAGCCTTAGCACGAGATCATCCGGACTGGACAAAAAGCAAATCCTGAAAAATCTTCTTTTAACTATTTTTTCTTTTGGTTGTTTTTCGTTGATTAAACTTAATCAAGCACATCTGTTCTGTTTATTAGCAGCCTTGAAATGTGGATCATATTTCACATCAGGATTTCTCCACAATGCCAGCATTGTAATTGCCAATTTGCGGGCAACCGCAATAGTCGCTTTCTTTTTGGCAATTCGTCCTCCTCTTTGTGCAATCCGATTGCCAAAGTCACGCAAATCACAATCTTCACCGAATGGTCCCATAATGTATTGTGCCCCTTGCACAAGTAATCTTCTTAAAAGTTTATTACCGCTTTTTGTGATTCCAAGTTGTTTGTCTGTTTCACCAGATTGATCCCGTTTGGGGACTAATCCAAGATATGAAGCACATTCTTTTGAACTGAATCGGTTGGGATCACTGATGATCAAGGCAAAACTTAACGCAATAATAGGACCAACGCCCTTTACTTGTTGAAGAATTTTTGTTTCCGGATACTCTTCAGCAATTTTCTTTAGTCTTTTATCGTAGCTGCTTATATTGTTGTTGATTGCGGTCAAAACAGAAAACAATCCTCGTAAATTCTGACGGATTTCTTTGGGCAGTGCAGAATACATTTTACTTATTGTTTCAATAGAATATTCTGCATCATCTATTCCGAGACTACGGACAAATCCACGGATAGCGTTGACGATGCAGGTTCTTTCTTTCATAAGCAGATCACGGGCTTTTATTGCAAGTAATGCTTCCTGACGTGTTTTGCTCATTAATCTGACCGGGTGCAGCAGTTTTTTATCTGCTCTGGCAACACGGGCTAATTTTTCCGCATCAATACGATCACTTTTCTTATCACCTTTATAAATAAATGCCAAATCACGAGCATGTGCAACTATAACTTCATATCCTCGCTGTTCAAGGCAGTGACTTATCCAGGCAGAATGTGTGCCAGTTTCAAGTGCAACAGTTATTGTTTTTGAAGGAAAAGGTACTTTATCGAAAAAGTCATTCAAACTTTTTTGATTATTTAGGATTTTACCAAATGGTACTCCTTTTTCGCCTTTCAAAGCAAAAATTTCAATAGTTTTTTGTGAGATGTCCAATCCGAAGTAGATTTTTTCCTGTTTCTGTGATACATTATTCATGGTTTGTCCTCCTGATTTTTGAAGCGCACTATGCGACTTCGGTGTTCTTGGATTAACATAAATCCGTTTTTATCAAGAGGCAAACCATTTTTTGTTTTCAGACATAAAAAATGAGAGACCTCTTGTGTCTCTCATAATATCTACAGATGGCAAGCCCGTCTTGCTATCCGTAGATTTTTTTTGCTTGCAAAAATAAGCGGAGTGCAACGGAGCGGGCGAAGGATGCCCTCCAAAAGCCTTGGCGACGGAGGGCTAACGGCAGAGAAATGGAGAAATCGAATGATCTA
>JAZNTA010000180.1:0-2217 GCA_045591525.1 Acutalibacteraceae bacterium
CCCGTGGGGATGGTGTGCACAGTTTGCTTTGCCGATGGAAACAATTATTCCGCCGTTTTTCCGATAATACTTTTCAAGAACAGCTCCGTTTTCTTCATAAGGAACAATGTTATCGGAATCTCCGTACACCAGTATAACGGGAATGCTGTTTTCCAGAAGCAATTGCATTTTATCAATGGGATGCTCTCTGTAGCAGATAAGCTGCGACAAATCCATGCCGGTCGCTTCTGTAAATTCCGGCAGCATTTCATTATTTGCTTTTCCGAAGCCGGCGGGGCACGAAAGGAGATTCATTACCGGTGCATCAAGATAAAGAGCTGAAACACATTCCGGGTATTTTGCTGCGAATTTGCTTGCTATCAGTCCGCCGCAGCTCATGCCGACGGGAACGCATTTTTTATATAAGCCGTATTCTTCCGATAAATAAGCGGCAAAACGCTTTTTTAAATCAAGGTCTTCGTCAAGACACCAACGGGTAATATTTTTTATAAAGGCAAGATGCCAACCCTTTTTCACCATTTCAATTTCAAATTCCGGAAAAGCACCGAAATATTCAGTTTTTAACAACCAGTTTTTGTTTTCATTTGCCTTTTCGGGAAAAACAAGAACAGCTTCTCTTCCTTCAAACAGAAAATCAAGTCGCTTAAAACCATTCCAGATTGATTCAGTCATTCAACCACCGCCTTTACTGAATTATTGCACATTTTTGATATTCTTCCTTTTTCGGCTTTGCTTTTTTTTATAGTCTTACGGACACAGTATTTATATGTATTTTTCAATAACTTTCTGTAATTCTTCTTTAATAATACGATGTCCTTCGACAGTGGGATGAATGCCGTCAGCGGTCCAATGGTCTGTGTTACCGTCAGCGGACAATTCATCAAATCTTTTTTGAAGCGGAACAAAATCAAAATTATATTTTTCTGCAATTTGCTTTGATATTTCAGCCATTTTTCTTACTTCTGAAATAAAATCATTCCATAATTTTTCTGTGCAGATACCTTTCAAAATAAAAGGTTCTAAAATTATAATTTTAATTTCAGGCAGACTTTCTTTGATTTCATCAATAAGCATCTCATAAATCATTCTGAATTTTTTCGGGCTGACACCGCAGTTCATAGTAAGTTCGTGAGAAACATCATTGACACCTATGAGAATTGACATATAATCGGGTTTTAAATTTATTATATCTTCCTTAATTCTCGCATAAACATCTGTAATTCTGTCTCCGCTTTTGCCTCGATTGATAAATTTGATTTTATCTTTGCGGTTCTTTTCAATTTCAGAAGCAAGAAAAAACGCATATCCGAAGCCTAAGCCGGAATTGATCTGTTCCTCATCATCTCTGTTTGCATCTGTTATTGAGTCACCCTGAAACAAAAATGTTTTCATGTTTATCTCTCCATATATTTTGCGGACCCTAATATCCAGGGTCCGCAATTAAAAAATTATTTAACAATAAACTGTGAATCTGCGATTTCCGCAATTTCTTCAGCTGTTGTAGCTTTATTCATCTTATCGGCAACCTTGCTTCTTCTTTCACGAAGCTCAGCATACATAAGATCACGCTTTTCAGCAGTAATGGGATAGAAAAGCTTGGGAACGATACCGAGAGCACCCGTGATGCGGGGAATGCCCGTGCCAAGAGCAAAAATCCACCATTTTGTTCTGTCACTCTGTGTTCCGATAGTAGCACCCTGAACGTAGCCGATACCCTTAAGAATGAGGCTGTTGATACTGCCCATAACAGCCATCTGAAGCTTTGCGATTGTTGTTTGTGCAACACCGAGCATAGCTTCCGCACGGTAGCCATTCTTCCATTCACAGTAGTCCATTGTTTCGTTGCCTATTTCTGCGGGAATAACTCGTCTTAAGCCGTAAACACACATTTCGAAGATTTCTTCAATACCCATCATCGGCAGAATAATATGCTTTTTCTGGAAGTTGTTATTTATTGAACCTAATCCGAAAACAGTCAACCACAGGAAGTCAGTCCAGGCATCTTCGAAAATCCACAGAGCCTTTGTTGAAAATCTCTTTCTGAGAGGCTCGACGAAGCCGTAGCTGATAAATTTAATCGGGAATGCAGGAATACCGACAATGGTTTGCCAGGTGATAGAGCCGATAACGTCGATATAGAAGTTCGCTCGGCCTGTGCCGACAGAGAAACCGTTGAAAAAGTTTGAAAGCACACAAATAAACATAGGCTTATTAGTG
>JAZNTA010000181.1:0-4710 GCA_045591525.1 Acutalibacteraceae bacterium
CACATTGTCTATAACCGAGTGGATAATGACGGGCGGACGATAAGCGACAAAAACGACCGTTTCCGAAACGAGAAGGTGTGCAAAATGCTGACCGCTCGCTACCGTCTACACTTTTCCGAGGGCAAGAAAAATGTGAAGTTTGACAGACTGCGTAAGCACGACCAAGTGAAACATTACATTTACCACGTGCTCAGACACGAAGTCGCGAAAGCGGTAAGCTGGAGCGAGCTGAGGCGTGCATTGCGTAGGTATAAGATTGACACCGAGTTTAAGTTGAATCGCAGAACGGGCGAAGCTGAGGGTGTAAAGTTCATCTGCAACGGGTATAAATTCAGCGGCTCCAAGATTGACCGCCAATTCAGTTTTGTCAATATTGCTTGCCGACTCGAAGAAAATGCATTCGATGCAGGTATCTACCCAAGACGCAACAGCACTCCTACCCAACAGCGAGAGGAACCTCGCCAAGAGATTGTTCGCCAAGAGCTAAACGAAGAGAGTAGCCTCAGTGCGGGCTTGCTCGACCTCACAACAGCCCCTGCCACCGATCCTGAAGAGGAGATACTGGCAAAACAATATGTAAAGAAGAAAAAGAAGCCACAGCGCAAGCGTGGATTCAGATTGTGATAATTTATTGTTAAACTATTAAAACTTTTAGACTATGTACGAGTACAAAGCTAATTACAATGACTTGATTAGTGACTTTAATCTCTACTTATGCGAGAGATTTGGTTACAGAAATGCGTGCAGTGTTATGTGGAACGAAAATGGCATCTGCATCAGTATTCACAGAGGAAGTTTGGATATCTATATCCGCTTCTGGGAGTACAGCAAGGGCGTGGGCAACTACCCAGACTGGAGTATCATCATCGCCCGTTGCGAGTTCCGCGATGAACTGCGAGAGCACCGCTTCGAACTCCTCAAAGACCTTGTACGGTTCTTCAAGGAGTATATGCCCCGCTACGGGTATAAACACCTCTGCACCGAGGATGATGACTACAAGTATTACCAAACGCTCAACCTTCCTTGCATCAAACGCGGCTTTATGGGCTACCATTGCAACTATGGAGCACCATTAAAAGATGTTGATGTGTAGCGATTGAGTACCCTTAGAATGAGAACCCCATTTGTCCAGAGGTATCCAAATTTTTCGGATAGTATCGGACAAATGCTATCTTTTTGCAATGCTTATATTTTAGTACAAATATGCAATTTTATAAAGTTTCCCAATTATAAACAATGTACTTTCATAATAGCGGTTGTTATTGAGTACGATATAACATTCTTTTGATTTCATTTTTCATAGCTTCTGTTTCACGGTCATTTCCGGTGTGCAATTTATCTAATAGCTGTAAAAGTTCTGTGTCGTATTGAGAATTTGCACGAATTTCTTCTCTAATATTATTTAATAAGGCTTTGTGCACTAAGTTTAAGGCTCCTATTTGTTTTGCACAATTAACCGCCTCAGCATATAAGACCCTCCCTGTTTCAATATTCCCTTTACGATATTCGTTCAATCCATTCGTTGCTGTTGCACAAATGTGTAAATCTGTCTTTTTAGAAACAAGAGGTTGTAATTTTGCCAAAATATCATCAGCTTCTTTTGTTTGTCCATTTAATGCATAGGCATAAGCGAGGTTGTTCATAAACGAAAGTTCTTTTGGATTTGCCTTTAGCCCAATTTGAAGTATTTTAATAGCATCATCATAGTTATTTTGATATGTATATGCTATATCAGCTGCAAAATTTATGGGCGTACGTGCAAATGGCATTACTTCGATCCATGCTATGGAACTTTCTAATGCACATTGATAATCTTCTTTTAAAAAGGAGAATCTTGCGTCAGATTCAAAATTGAATATCGGTTTTTTAAGATTCGAAAAATTCAAAGATAATGATTTGTCATTATTCACTAACCAATCTGCTTGTGATAGGCTGTTATCATTTGGTGAAATTAAAGATTTTTCTAAAAATGCTTTGCCTTTTTTTCTTGAAAATTCTAATTCCTTTGTTCCAATAGCACTTGCCAATTCACTATAACTAAATGGGGAGTAATTGCCGGAACTTACCATAGACATCCCTGCTTTCATAAACCGAGATCCTCGCCCTCTTGACGTATTAACCGCAATTTCTGAAGCTAGTAACCAAGGGTCGTATTGGAGGGCTGTATTATGCGTAAGGACATAATGAGCTCTATCGCTATCTCCTATATGAAGAAATAGTCTAGCAGCAGAGCGAGAAATAAATCTAGATGTAGGAGATATATGAATTGCTGTTTGCATGGAATCAACTGCTTTTTCAATATTTCCTAAATTTATATAACATCTAGATAACTCCGCATACCATATTGGATTATAAGGATACTTGCGAATTAAATGTCTAAAATAACGTACTCTTTCTTTGTTGACATTTTCTCCATTTAAAATAGCATCTAATTTATCTGAAATGTTTGATTGAGGTTGAATACTGTCATCGTGGTTTTCTGATATCAAGATAGTTTGTGCAGTAGATAATAATGATGAAGTACATAATTCAGGCTGTTCAATGATAAATTTTGCTGCAGCTTGTACTTCAACCATATCCGTGCGTCCATTCATAATAGCCGCACTTATAAGGTCACCTGCTATTGCGATATTCCTGTCTTCTTTCCATGCTTCTAAGTATTCAATAATTGGATATTGAGGAAGCTTAAACTCTTGTGAGGAACTTCCAGATAACTCACCGGCTCTGAAACAGGTCTTAAAATCTTTCCAATCGGGAATAACATTTCTATTACTTGTATCTGATTTGGATGCCATATTATTTTTTATATAAACTTAATTCTGCTTTTCTTTGGAACAAATCTAATTCGGCAATAGTTCTTTCTAAATCATAATTAGGAGTTCTATTGGTTGCTAAAACATTCTTGGGATGCCCTCTCTTTTCCGGTTCTGGATGACATAGATATTCAACTATCTTAACTAATCCTTCTTTTAAATCTTGAAGTGGAATGCTTTTTTCAAAATCCACTAATGCTTGATAATATGCATTCAACAAATATGCTCTTGCTCCATCAAAACCTATTCCTGAACTGGCTAATGAACGAATACCACCTGACAAGTGACCATTTAGCAAGGTGTTAAAAGAAATGCCACTTATATAAAACACAATTAGTGATCCAATCATATAATTATCCATCTGATAAAGTCTTTCTTTATCTTCTGATAACCTGTAGTTAAAAAAAGCCTCTGGTGGTGCATAAGTCCAATCTCCATTAAATCTGTTCAATGAATACGGGCAATCAACTTCTGGGCTGAGACATAAAGATCGTCCTAAATCACCAAGTTTCGAGTTATTACCAATCGAAAGAATATTTGATGGCTTAAGGTCTTGATGAGAGACTTCAATTTTATGAAGTTGTTTAACTCCTAATGCTATATCATGGAGAGATTTTATTTTAAAAGAAAGCGTCTTTAGTTTTTCGGCAAAAACCAATTTAGCAGAAAAATCAAGAATCTTTCTAATATTGCAATCAGCTTTCTCGTAAACTATATAAGTTACTGTAGGGAAGGAAAATTCTTTAAGTTCACACTCGCCTCCGTCTACGTATGTAATAATGTTTTTTACATTGTGTCTATTGCAGTGTTCAGATAATGCCATCTCATATTTGAACTCTCTTGTGGCTCTCTCGATAACAGAAAGTCTTGTTTCAGATGGATTCAAAGTTCTTGTCATGCAGTTCCTGTAGTCGAGAACTTTCATGAAACACTCAATACCGTCCTTTTGTACAATATAACATATGGAGAAATTACCTCCTGTTTCTCCTTTTGATCTATCAGGTTCAGGAAGTTGACTTATAACTTCCCATCCGTTAATATTCTTGCCTGCTAAGTTACATACGGCAAAAAGAGTATCCATAGGGTTCATATATCTTATTTCATTATATTTTGGTACAAAAATACAAAAACAATCAGAGTTATTGAATAATTCGCTATATCTGTACAATAAAATTGCGTTAAAAAATGAAACTGAATAGAATAAAGGCGGTTTTGTCGGATAAAGGAATCTCTCATACATGACTAGCCAAACAATTAGATAAAGGTTTTAGTATGGTTAATGCCTATGCATGCAACAGGATTCAACCTAATTTGGAAACATTACAGCAGATTGCGGAGATTCAGCAAGTAGATTTGAAAGATTTGATTACAGATAAAGATGAAAGATAATTGATGTTTAGTTGATAAATAATATTTTTTGTTGCAGCAAACTTCCGATAATATAAAATTGTCAGAAAGGATTTAAGTATGACTATAGAAGAAAAAGCAAAAGTAAAAATAGATCAATGGCTAACCGAAGCGAAATGGAAAGTTATCAATCATAATGATTTTGAAACAAGTAGCACAGCTGTTGATGTAAGGGGGAACTCTGACAATAGGTGATAAGGAGGCAGACTACTTTCTCGGCTAATGGTTAAAAGAGACCTAAAATGGGCTGTTGAGTGATAATTCCAGCAGTTTTTTGTAAGTATATAAGCTCAATTAAATATATTTACTACTCTTGTATTACGAGTTGTTCTGCTTAATCGAGATAGAGAAAAGAAAATAAAGTTTTGGATATACATCCGGGATTATAGGCACGATGCTCGGTCAAAGTTTTATTGTTTATTTTTTCTCGTAAATCTCGATTGGGTACGGGGGAATCGTGCGTTTTTTTGATTGTACAAAAACTATACAA
>JAZNTA010000182.1:0-100379 GCA_045591525.1 Acutalibacteraceae bacterium
GACATAACTCTCGAATAGTTTTCAATACCCTTGCAGAAACCTGTTTCACGAAGCATTTCAATATCATAGAGAGTTCTCTGCTGAATTCTCTGGGCTTCAAGAAGCTTTCCTTGTGACTTAAACTCTTCAACCCGGTTTTCCATTTCGTTGTAGATATTTTCAAGAGCTTTTTCCATTTTATCTTGTTCAACAACATAATGGGATGCAGGGTAAATTGCCACATGGGAACGGGTGCATTTAACCTCACCCGTAAGAGGATGAATTTCAGAAATCCTGTCAATTTCATCGCCGAAAAATTCAATTCTGTAGGCAGTTTCGGAAGAATAAACAGGGAAAACCTCGACTGTATCCCCTTTTACTCTGAACTTATTTCGGGTAAAACTTACATCGTTTCTTTCGTACTGAATTTCAACAAGCTTTGAAATAAGCTCGTCTCTGTCCTTTTGCATACCTGTTCGAAGGGAGATAACCATACTGCGATAGTCAATCGGGTCACCGAGAGTATAAATGCAAGAAACACTTGCAACGATAATTACATCTCGCCTTTCGGAAAGAGCAGAGGTTGCAGAGTGACGCAATTTATCAATTTCATCATTTACCGCACTGTCTTTTTCAATATAAGTATCAGTTGTGGGAATATATGCTTCGGGCTGATAATAGTCGTAATAGGATACGAAATATTCAACCGCATTTTCAGGGAAAAATTCTTTAAATTCGGAGCATAACTGCGCCGCAAGAGTTTTATTATGAGCGAGAACGAGAGTCGGACGATTAAGCTTTTCAATAACATTTGCCATAGTAAAGGTTTTACCCGAGCCTGTAACACCTAAAAGGGTCTGCTCCATATAACCCTTATTAACACCCTCAACAAGCTTTTCAATTGCTTCAGGCTGGTCGCCTGTAGGCTTATAATTTGAATGTAAAATAAACTTATCTGCCATGCTCTCACCGTCCTTCGCTTTATTAAAAATATTTACATTATATTATATCACGAAATATTTTACAAGTAAATAAAAGAGCTGATACTTTTCATCACTTTTGTTTTTCTTTTCTCTATTGAAGTGCATTCTCGGTTATGGGCAAGCCCATACCTTACGTTCTTCCTTCTATTCCAGCCTATCGCCAGGTACAGGCTTGCCTGTACCTTGCAGCAAACTTTTACAAGAAGTTGCACTATTCGTTACGAATATTCAAGTTTTTATAGTTTTGTTTATATCAACAATACCAATTTACAATGGCAATTTTTGTTATATTTTAACCCCTGTTTTTCAAATTCTTTTGTTGCCCGTATATAGTGGTTTATGGTATTATGAGAATATATTGGAAAATCAGGAGTTGATATTATGAAAACACCTAAACAAGGCGTTTTGTTTGATATGCTCAAGCAGTTGAATAAATACTGCATTAAAGAAAGCGTTAATATGCCCCAATGGGAAACCTATGATGGTGATTATCTTGGTGAGGGTCAGCATAAATTCTACCCAGAAACCAAAGAAACACTTAAATTAGGTGACCATTGGTTTGCACGCTATGACTGTGCAAGAATTTTCAAAACAACTGTTATTCTTCCCGAAAGCTTCAAGGGTCAGAAAATATATCTTAACCTTGATTTCGGTGGAGAAATTCTCATAAGAATAAACGGCAGAATTGCAAACTCCGTTTCTTCAAGAGAAAAAAGCGGTTGGGTCGGCAGAGAAACTGTTAATATTACAGAAAATTTTCTTACCTTCGGCGAGCCTATGGAAATTGAACTTGAAGCTTGTGTTGACTCTGCAGGTTTCTGTGATGACGCTATGGCAGGTAAAAAAGAATGTGAATACACCCTTAAATTTGCAAACTTCGCAGTAGTTGATGAAATATGCGAAAAATTCTATCTTAACTGCGTTACTGCATGGGATGCGCTCCCTTGTATTAAGGATGAGTTTATTAAGGAGAGCGTATATAAGGTTCTTGATGATTCTCTTCACCTTGTTGACTTTGATTTCCCTGAAGAAGAAACAAGAAAATCTATTGCGGTAGCTTGCGAGCATTTTGATAAAAAACTCTCCGAAATTGAATATACCGCACCATCCGAGGTTATTTTTGACGGTCACTCTCATATTGATATTGCGTGGCTCTGGAGAATTCAGGAAACAGAGAGAAAGAGTGCAAGAACCTTTGCAAACAACCTTGCTCTTATGGATATTTACCCCGAATTCACCTTTACTCAAAGTCAGGCAATTGCCTACGATATGATTAAAAAGAACTACCCCGAGCTTTATGAGAGAATTAAAGAAAAGGTTAAAAATGGTCAATGGAATATTGTTGGTAACACCTGGGTTGAGTGTGATACAAATATTGCATCCGGCGAAAGTATGATTCGTCAGCTTCTTTACGGAAGAGAATTTTTCCTTAAAGAATTCGGTGTTTCTTCCGATACCTATTGGTTGCCCGACTGTTTTGGTTTCTCCTACGCTTTACCACAGATTATCAAAAAGAGCGGTATGAAATATTTCATTACAACAAAGCTTTTAAACCAAGACACTAACCGTTTCCCCCATACTGTTTTTAAATGGAAAGGTGCAGATGGTTCTGAAATTCTTGCTCTCAATCAGCGTTCACATTATCAGGGCGATTACGACCCCAAGCAAGTTTGTGCTGCTTCCTTTAACAATGACTTAAAGCACGTTCTCAAAACAGGCTTCGGTATGTTCGGCTATGGTGACGGCGGTGGCGGAAGCACCTACAGAATGCTCGAAAATGCAAAGCGTCTTAAAAACTTCCCGGGTCTTCCCAAAACAAGAATGGGACATCCTGCAGAATTCTTTGCAGAGGCAGAGAAAATCCGTGAAGAACTTCCTACCTACTGCGACGAGCTTTACTATGAAAACCACCGTGGTACATACACAAGTCAGGGCTTTATCAAAAAAGGTAATCGCAAAAACGAATTCCTTTTAAGCCGTTGCGAAATGGCAGGAGTTTTCGGTGGCGGTTATGATATTGAAAAGCTCCAGAATCTCTGGCTCTTATTCCTAAAAAATCAGTTCCACGATATTCTTCCCGGCACATCTATTCACGAGGCAATGGAAGACTGCCGTCCTGATTTTGCAAAGCTTGAAAAAGACGGAACAGAAATTTTCTGCTCAGCTCTTGAGAACATTACTGCTAACATCACCGCTGAAAAGGATGGTGTTGTTGTTTGGAATATGATTTCAAATGAGGTAACTGCTCCCGTAACTGTTAAGGGCAATAAAAAAATCGGTGCACTTTCAAGAGTGTTCACTAAGGATGGCGAGGAATACACCGAATTTATTGCAGATAAAGTTCCCCCAATGGGTTATAAATTCTTTGCTTTCGAAGAAGCAGAAGAAAAAGAAAATGTTAAAATCGGTAACGGCATTATCGAAAATGAAATTCTTAAAGTTACTTATGATGAAAACGGTGTCCTTACATCAATTTTTGATAAAGAAAACAACCGCGAAACGCTTGACGGCAAGGGTAATATTATTTCCGTTTTCATTGATAAATGTGTTCACGAAACTGCCTGGAACCTTGAACAGAACTACGAAAAGAAAAAATGGGTTCTTGAAAAGGCAGAAAGTGTTGAAATTACAGAATGTTCACCTGTAAGAGCAGTTCTCAAAGTTGTGAGAAAATTCAACAAATCAACAATTTCTCAGAACATTATTCTTTACGCAGGTAGCAGACAGTTGCTTTTCGAAACAGAGGTTGACTGGCAGGAACGCGACAAGGTTATGAAAGCCGCATTTGATGTTAATGTGCTCAATACCGAAGCAACCTTTGAGGCAGCTCACGGTGCTATCAAACGCCCCACCCATCGCAACTCCTCTTTCGATGCTGCAAGATATGAGCAATGCGCTCATAAATGGGCAGATCTTTCCGAAGGCGATTATGGTGTTAGTATTCTCAACGACTGCAAATATGGTTATGACATTCTTAACAGCAGAATGAGAATAACTCTTCTTCGTGCACCCACAACTCCCGACAGATACGGCGATTTGGGTCATCATAGCTTCACATATTCTTACTACCCCCATGCAGGTACATGGCAGACAGGCGAAACAGTTCAGGAGGCATTCAAGCTCAACTTTGCGCTTAAGGGTATTCCTGTTTCTGCAAAGAACGGCACCCTTCCCGAAAGCAACAGCTATATTAACTGTGATAATAATGATATTGTTATTGATGCGGTAAAACAAGCTCAGGACGGTAACGGAATTATTGTTCGTGTATATCAGAGCAGAAGAGTTCGTGGTGAAAGAACACTTACAATTAATCTTCCTTTCACAAAAGCTTACGAAACAAATCTTATGGAAGTTGATGAAAAAGAGATTGAATTCAAAGATAATAAAATCACATTCAACATTACACCCTTTGAGGTTAAAACATTCAGATTAGTTTAAGGTGGTAAAAATGATAAATAATCTTACAAACCCTTATGCTGAGGGTACAGCAAACAGCAAACTTTTTCGTATTCCCTCAATATTAACACTTAAAAACGGCAGAGTTCTTGCCGGCGGTGACATCCGTTACGGCAACGGAACGGATGACCCTGCAAACATTGAAACTGTTATCCGCTATTCTGATGATAACTGCAAAACCTGGTCCGATATTGTCTGGGTAAACCACTTCAATGATATGGAGGATTCAGACCATAATAAAGCAATCCCGACTTCTGCTTCATTCTGCGACTCAGCAATGTGTGAAGATAAAAACGGAGTTGTTTATCATGTATCGGATGCTTGTCCTGCATATATGGGGCTTTGGCGAGCAGGTACATACGGAAAAGACAATGGTTTCATTGATGGCAAACTCGCCCTCTGCGACAAAACAAGCCACGAAAAAGCAGAAAGCACAACTTTAGATAAGGCTCATTACCCATATTATGTTGATGCTTTTGGTGAAGATGGTTTTGCACCCGTTTTGAAATTTTCTGATAATTCAAGCTATAATGATTATTTTGTTGATAGATTTTATAACATTTATCAGAAAATCGGTGATGCCTTTTCCCCTGTTCTTATAAAGCAGATGAACAAGGACGGCACATTGAATAACAAAGATATTATTGCAAATATTTTCTATGCCTATGCACCCATTAAAATCTATCCCACATATTATCTCTGGGTAAGAAAGAGCTTTGACAATGGCGAAACCTGGTCTGACGGCAAAATCCTCAACACTCAGGTTAATGCAAAAGGTTTTACAGGCTTCTCTCCCGGTGTTGGTATATGCATTGAAAAAGACGGAAAACAAAGGGTTCTTTTCTCCGTTTACGACAATAACGAGGGAAAAGAATACACAAGCGTTATTTATACCGATGACGGCGAAAACTGGCACCGCTCTGAAAAAGCAAAGCAAGTGGGCGAAGCAGGAAAAGGAAGCGAAAGCCAATTTGTTTTATTGAATAACGGTGTTTTGAGAATGTATTCACGAAACACGGCAGGATTTATAGGCTATACAGATTCAACAGACGGCGGAGAAACCTGGGGTAAATATACTGTTGATAAAGGTCTTTCCTATTGCTCAAACTGTATGTTTTCTGTTATAAATTATTCAAAGAAAATTGACGGCAAGGATGCAATTATTCTTGCTTGTCCCGAAAAGAAAACCAGAAAGCTTGGGGTTATCCGAATCGGTCTTTATGGCGAAGATAATGCTGTTGAATGGAAATATATAAAGAAAGTTACTGATAGTTTAAACCCGTACTCTTACATATATTCCTGCATAACAGAGCTCGCTGACGGCAGTATTGTTGACCTTTACGAAAGTGATAAAGCAGAGTTCAGTTTAAAAGGTTATACAATTGATGAATTAAAGGTTAACGATAATACAAAGCTTTCACTTGTTGATAGTATTAAGTCGAAGATTTATAATAAGACGAGGAAATAAAATCTTTCATCAACAAAGTAAAGAGGGAACGGGGCAACCCACCACCAAATTACCATAGTAAAACTACGCTTGGAACTTTATTCTGTTAGGAAGTAATAGTATGCCCTCTTGCGGTACCCAAAATTCTTTGTTCGCTATTCGCTTCACAGAATTTTGACCGCTACGCCAACTCACACTCCCTGCATCCGCCACAGGCGGCGGTCGTGTTCCTTGCCCCATCCCTATTTCATCCAAGATGAAACAGGGATGATAAATTCAACTCTTCACTATTCACTCTTAACTCTTCACTAACTCGCATAGCACCAAGCTATGCGAGTTTTGTTCCACCTTTTCTCACTAAAATTGTATCATCGCCAATTACAACAATATCTTTCCAGCAAACAACAATTTCTTCCCCTCTTCCGCAGAAGCCGAAAACACCTCTTCCGCAAAAAACGGTTATGCTTACTAAACAACCTGTGCAGGTATCTATTTCAACATCTGTAACACAACCTAATCTGCAACCGTTATCAACATTTATAACTTCTTTTGACCTTAAATCTGTAATAGTACATTTCATATATTTCACCCCAAAATCAGAAACCAAAGTCATTATCTATAAATGAACACCGTGTAATCGTACCCAAACCATATTTATGACGAATATTATCTTTGGTACATTCAAGGCGGTGCTCTTTTTCTCTCTTTATATGATAATCCAAGTCTAAAAATGAAATCTGTTCACACACCTCATCACCATTCAAAAGCTTTGTTCCTGTTACTGTTAAAGAGCGGATGGGTTCTTTTTCAATATCAACATTTGCTTCTATCAAAGAAAGTGCCGCGTTCCTTAAATCATAAGATAAATCAGTTGGTGACGGCAGTTGCGATGAACGCTGAATTGTTTGAAAATGCGTATCTTTTATGCCAACCTGCAAGGCTGAGCATTCATAATTATGCTTTCTGAGCCTTGCGGCAACCTTATCGCAAAGAAAGAAAACGCAGGTACGAACATCACCGAAATTCATTAAATCTCTTTTAAAGGTTGCACCGTTACCGATTGATTTATAAGCTTCTCTGTAATCAAACCGCAAAACCGGTGAATAATCATAACCATTGGCATATTGCCATAACATTCTGCCGTTTTCACCAAGTATGCGACAAAGGATTTTTTCATCCGTTTCTGCCCCGTCACCGATAGTGCGAATTCCTATACTGCGAAGCTTTTCAGCAGTTTTTCTGCCAACCATAAATAAATCTCCGATTGGCAAAGGATATAAAAGGTCTTTAAAGTTTTCAGGTGTAATTTCCGTTGTGGCATCAGGCTTCTTATAATCGCTCCCCATTTTGGCAAAGATTTTATTATAAGAAACTCCAACAGAAATGGTAACACCTATTTCCTTTTTTATAACCTCTCGCAACTCATCTGCAATTTCCTTACCACTACCCAAAAGATTAAGGCTACCTGTTACATCAAGCCAGCATTCATCAATTCCGAAAGGCTCAACCAAATCAGTATATCGGCAGTAAATATCAAAAATTCTTTTTGAAAAATCTTTGTATTCCTTATAGTGAGGTGCAACTGTCAATAGCTTCGGGCATTTACTTTTTGCCTGCCAGATTGCCTCCCCTGTTTGAACACCGTATTTTTTAGCCTTTTCATTTTTTGCAAGGACTATACCATGACGATGTTCAGGGTCACCGCAAACCGCAAAGGCATATTTATTAAGCTCAGGATTTAACGCCGCCTCAACAGATGCAAAAAAGCAGTTGCAGTCACAATGCAAAATAACTCTTTCCAATTTTCTCTTCCTTTAACTTTACTCAGCGGTATGGGCAAGCCCATACCTTACGGCTCACCGCAGAACATTTGTTCGCAAAACACATTATACCAGAACATTTGTTCTTTGTAAAGATATAAATTTAAAAAATCATTCCAACAACCATCATACTCTCCAATCTTTCATAAATCTCATCAATATCTTTAAGAGGTAACGGATTTTTACCTTTGCCTATTTCGATTGTAAATGCAGGGCGTTTAAATTCTTCAATAAACCAATCTTTCAGACCACCGCTTGAATAAAGACCCTCGTTTTTTACCAAGGTATAATCAGTCAACGCAGAAAAAATCTTTGCGATATGAAGTGATTTTTCAGGAGTGTTTTTACCATATTCATAAAATATTTCTTCCCCCTGGGAATGAAATGTTATAAGCATTTCAACGAGTATTCTTCTGCAAAGGCGGGTAATTGCAGCAGTTTCAGGCTCACTTTCAGGAAAAAGCCCGCCGTATCGACTTGATGAAGGTGAATTTATACCCGCAGCCTTTTCTGATTCTCTCAAAGAATACCAATCTGCATTAAAATTATGGTTTATATCCACGCCTCTCGCATTCGCACTCCAAAAGCTGAAGTCACCCTTGCAGATTTCGTAATTTTCCTCTTTATATTTTCCGCAAGCAGATGCACCCTTTATTGCAATTTCAATCCCATCGGGGTTAAGCTCAGGAATTATAATCAGTTTCGTGTTTTTTAAAATATCTTTAACATTAAATCCTGAAATCTCTTTTTCGTTTTCGTAGGCAATTGCAAGATGTTCCGTAAATCTCAATAATAATAAAGATGTCAGCCATTCAATACCATGAGTTCCGCCAACATAAACAACATTCTTTTTTCCTTCACCTATAACAAAAGCGAAAATATCTTTACCTAACAAACTTTTGCCACAGGTAGTAATTTTTAATGTTTTATATTTTTCATTCAGTTCTTTTACAAGGTTTTCATAAACGGAATATGTAAGAATTTGATTTTTTACAATTTTTAACATAAATCTCACCCATATAATATATGTTACGTTTTCTTATAATATTTACAAAGTATTGGTTTTGTGGTTTAATATACGTATATAAATTTATTGTTCTTCGGAGAGTTGTTATGACCATTATTTGTGTTTTACTGTTACTGATATTTTCTTTCGGCGCTTGTCTGATTTATAAAAAGTCAAAAGCCGAAAAGAACATAGAAAAAGCCTTTGTTCTTGCATTGGCTTCCATTGTTCTTTTCAGCCTTGGTCTTGAATTTTCAATTTTTAATATTAATTTTTATACTTCCAGAAGAAATGAAGAAATTAATCTTAATTCAAAACTTGCAGATTACGAAAACTGTGAGGGATATTATACTTTCTTCACTGATGAAACTATAGAAATCCCCCAGATCAACGAAAAAATCAATAATATTCATATCAAGTTAAATGAAAACAACCCCTATGTTATAACTGCAAATATTCTTTTGACAGATGAAGCAAATCAGTTTTATTACAACACTCCCGAAAGAGATATTTATATCAATGTACGCAAAAGTCAGTATATCAATATCAATACCGCGGGAATTTCCGAAAAATTGGGATTGATATTTGAAAGCGACGAAGATATCGTAAATATTGATTCCATTTCAATAAATGCTCAAAGACCTTTTGAACTTTCATTTTTAAGAATTTTCTGTTTAGTAGGAATACTTTGCCTTGTTTACCTTTTCAAGCCATCTTCAATTCTTTATAAAAAGAAATTGACTGATAGCGAATATTCAAAAAATACTCTTGTAACAGTTTTACTTTGCCTTGAATGCGCAATAATCATCATTCTTGCGTCAATTAATCCAACATTTATGGGAATGGCATCAAAGAACTACAACGCTTATAAATGGGATGGCAAGGGCGTTGATTTAGTTGGCATAGACTACGCTTCTCATAATCAATATGACGAATTGGCTCAAGCATTTTTACATGGCAAAACCTATATTGACAATGACGATGTTCCCCAATCACTTATAGACATGGAAAACCCTTACGACACCGCTGCTCGTTCTAAACAGGCAGAAATTACCGGTGACCATTATCGTTGGGATGTTGCATACTTTAACGGACATTATTATGTTTATTTCGGTATTGTACCGTTGCTTTTAATGTATCTGCCGTTCAGGGCAATTTTCAAAGCCCCTTTCCCATCTGCTGTAGGTATTATGGGTTTTGCGCTTATTTTCGCAATCGGTGTATTCAAACTGCTTGACCTCATCTGCAAAAAGAAATTCAAAAACATCTCTGTTGGAACATATCTTCTGACCGCATTGACTTTTGTCAACTGTTGCGGAATGACCTTCCTTGTAAAAAGACCTGATTTTTATTCCGTCCCCATTATGACCTCAATGGCATTTGTTATATGGGGAATTTACCTTTGGTTTAAAGGTCTTAACGCAGATAAAAACAGACTTTTGAATTTCTTTACAGGTTCACTTTGTATGGCACTTTCCGTTGGATGCCGTCCTCAGTCGGTGCTTATTTGTGCAGTAGCACTCCCCCTTTTCTCAGGCTACTTTTTTAAAGAAAAATATGTTTTCAAAAAACAAGGAATAAAAGAACTCATTACCCTTGCAATACCATTTGTAGTTATTGCATCGGGGATTATGTATTACAATTACATCCGTTTTGGTTCACCTTTTGATTTCGGTTCTGCCTATAATCTCACAACCAATGACGTTACAAGAAGAGGCTTTTCACTTGGCAGAACCGGGCTTGGCATTTTCACTTATCTTTTCCAGTCACCATCTTTCAATGCCACTTTCCCATTTATTGAACAAGTAAGCATTGAAACTAACTATATTGGTAAAACCATTTCTGAAAATTGCTTCGGCGGAATTATAACCAGCTTACCATTATTATGGTTCGGCTTTGCTTTACCTAAAGCAAAAACAATATTGAAAGAAAAGAAACTCTTTGCACTGACAATTACTCTTTTCCTTGTAGGGCTTTTCCTTGTTATTATTGATACTCAAGCAGGCGGTTTGCTCCAGAGATATTACAGTGATTTCGGTTATATTTTCTTCCTTGGCGCAATTCTGGTTATATTTTCACTTTACGAAAAATGTGAAAACCCAAAACTTTCCAACGCATTAAACAATCTTATATTTATTTCTGCTTTTTTAAGCATTTTTTACACAATTGCTCTTGCATTTTCCGTATCAGATGTTACAATAGATACAGAGAATCCAACTTTGTTCGGCACACTTCGACACCTTGTTGAATTCTGGACTTAATTGTAAAAGTCAAAACTAACTACAAAGGACGAAACACAATGAGAAAACTCAAAAATTCAAAATTTTCAAAATTACTTTCGCTTACTTTAGCACTCATATTCATTATTGGTGCTTTTTCGGGTTGCGGTGACAAAACGGAAGAAACAACTACTGAAGCCCCTTCAACCACACAAGCACCTAAAGAAACTGTTATCAGAAATCCTCTTACCGGCGAAGCAGGCTACAGCAAAAAGCTTTTAAAAAACAGGCCTGTTTTTGTGGTCGTTGAAAATCATCCCGACGCAAGACCTCAATGGTGTCTTACCTCTTCCGATATTGTTTGGGAAATGGTTGCTGAAGGCGGTATTACACGAATGATGCTTATGTATTCTGATGCTTCAAGAATTCCTGAAAAGGTTGGTCCCATCAGAAGTGCAAGACATTATTTCGTTGACCTTGCTGAAGGCTTTGATGGTATCTTTGTTCATTTTGGTTACAGCCCTATGGCAAAATCTCAGATTGAAAATCACGATGTAGACAATATAAACGGTTTGGTAGACAATTATTTCTATCGTGATACTTCTAGAAATGTTGCATCTGAACACACTTCATATACAACAGGTGAAGCAATCAAAAATGCAATCGCAAATAAAGAATACAGAACAGAAATTGAAGATGATTACAAATCACCCTTTAAATTCAACAGCAAAACAAAAAGTCTTTCTGCTCCTTGTAAGAAACTTACTGTTGCTTTCTCCGATGGTTATACCTACACATATCATTGGAGCGATGCAATCAACGCATACAGAAGCACAATGAAAGGTAAAGCATTTGTAGATAGTGAAGGTAATCAGCAGTGTTTTGAAAACATCATCATCTGCTATACTGACATTTCTTCAATGAATGATTCTAAGGGTCGTGTTGACTTCGATTTATCAGAAGGTAAAGGCATCTATGCTTCCAATGGTTCTTACACAGACATAACATGGAAAAAAGGCGAAAGCGATGATATGCTCAAATTCTATAACAAAGCCGGAGATGAACTTTCACTCAATGTTGGCAGAACTTACATTGCTATAATGGATAAATCTGCAGAACAATCAAATACCATTACTAAATAATTGAATAATTAATAAGTGCTTCAGTTTATCAAAGTTGTGATAAACTGAAGCACATTTTTTATTTTATAATCTTTTTGAATTTTTCAGAAAATCGCGTTAACAAATTCTTGTTTTTTATAAGGCAAAAATCATAGAGAACAAAAGCTACATTTGCCATTATAAGCAATATTGGAATCGTGTATTTACCGAACTCGTTATATTCGTCTCCTGAAACACCAAACACATAGAAACTTATTGCTCCGATACCCACTGCAGCCAAATTGAAAATAAATAATTTCAAAAACCAACTTATTAATCGAGGCAGTTTTTCAATTAAATCTTTAATTAAGGGGTAGTAACCAAAAAATAAAGCATACGTCAATGCCGCTTCTTTATCTGTTATTAAAAGCAGAGAAAGAAATGCAGTTGAGAAATACACTCCTAATCCCCATTTTTTATTTGATATATCAGATGTAAAAAGCACCAGAAGACCTGTTACAATAGGAAGCACATACATAAAGACAGGAATTAAAGTTGTTAACATCATAAGCACCACTGAAAGTGCTGTCATAAGTCCGCATATAGCAGTGTTTTTTGTTTTGTTTTTCATATTAAATATTGCCCGAAGATACCGATATTATCAACACAAATGAAGCTAAGGTTATTAATGCTGCAACAGCCAGAATAATTTTCCAATGTGTTTTATTAAGAAAATTTCTTTTTCTCGGTGTTTCATCGGAATATCTTCCTGCATCGCCAAATGTATCTTCAAATCTGTTATATTGATATTTTTCTCCGTTTTTATATTTAGGCTTGTTATTTTTATTCTGATTTTTATTTTCCATATGCTTACTCTCCAAAATCTATAAAAGCATCTCTGCCTGTATCCTGTTGATTTGAACACTCCTCAAAAACTGTATTCCAGGCAGTACCATCATCAGCATAAGAGCTATAATATGTGATTTCACCATTCTCTGAAACGCTGAAAGCCGAGAAAGGCAATTCTGCATTGATATATCTTCCGTTATTAAGATGAAAATCCACGCCACTTCCGATATGGATTATTTCACCATATTCAAAGTCATATAAAAATGCATATTTACATCCGCCATCAATCTGTTTACCCGAATAATAATAACTATCGTTAATAGTATTATTGTAACTTTCTTCATCAACAATTTTCTTATTGAAATCGCAAATAAGCATTTCAACAAATGTATATTCAGAAAGTATTTCCTCGCTCATTGCACCTGATGAAACATCATCCAATATATTTTCAGAAAAATACTCATCAAAATCCATACCGCTTATTTCAAGAACGAAGCCGGTAAGTTCTCCATCTTCTTCAGCCACTTCAATTGTTGCCTTATCAATAAATGCAAAAAACGGACCATTATTATCAAGATGCTCTGACACTACCTCATAATCAGAAAAAATTTCCGCATCATCTACATGACTTAACAAGCCTGTTATCAGATTAAAAGCAATAACAATACAAACGCCTATAATTCCTATCGATTTACCGTTTTTGCTTTTTCCTCCTGAAAATGTTTTGGTTATATCAGGAACATTGATTTTAGGTATTTTATCCCCAAAATTTTTCTTTCCGCCAAATTTGTTTTCAGGTTGATTATATGGGTAACTTTCCCTTTGAGCGTGGGGTTCATAACCTTGATTGTAGGTGGTATTCTGATATTGTGTATTATTTTTATAGATTTCTCCCCTGTCATATCTTTTACTATCAAAAGAAGAGCTATGAGTACATTGCTTTTGGGCAACCGCACCGCAATGAGGGCAGAAAACATCCTTGCTTTCCTGATAAAGTTTACCGCAACTATCACATTTTCTCATAAGAAATTCCTCCTTATACTTTATGATAATAAAAACAAGAATAAGGTAAAGGATTTTATTATACGTGCCTTACGACACTAGAACCCTCCACCACACCAAAACAAGTTTCGGCGTGGTCCCCCTCCCTTCGCCAGGGAGGTTTACAAGGTAAATTATTTAATTATAACTTCATGACCTGTTCTTGCAGATTCATAAATTGCGTCAAGGATTTTCATAAGCTCAACTCCGTCCTCTGCGGGTGCTTTGCAAGGTGTGCCGTTAAGAACACAATCAACAAAATGGTTGATTTCTCTGCAGAAAAGGCCGTCAAAGCTGAGGGAAGTATCTTTATTGAAGCTCATATCAACAAGGTAGCCGTTTTCCTCTGCAAAAATTTGCACCTGAGGGTCAAGCTTTGCACCTGCTTTTGTGCCGAAAAACTGAATGTTACCCTCGTCATTTTTAATATTGAGCGAGAAGCTTGCTTCGACAGAAAGCACAAAGCCATTATCGAAACGGATGAGTGCAGTTGCAAAATCTTCAACATCGCAGATATCGTTTGCTCCTGCAGAAACAGAAGAATAACCTCTTCCGCCCTTGATATCGGGACGGTTGAAAAGCTTTTGGAATGTAGCACCATAAACGGAAACGGGCTTTGGATTACCGCAAATATATCTTGAAAGGTCAATAACGTGAACACCCAAGTCAATAAGAGGTCCGCCACCTGAACGTGACTTATCACCAAACCATCCTCCCGGGTTACCGTTACGGCGAAGATATGTAGCCTTAGCATAATAAATTTCACCGAATTTACCTGCATTTATAAAATCCTGCATAACATCTGCATCGTTACCATAACGGCGAACAAAGCCAATCTGAAGAAGTCTGCCGTTTTTCTTTGCAGCTTCAAGCATTTCTTCAGCCTCTTTTGTATTCATTGCCATTGGTTTTTCGCAGATAACATCCTTACCTGCGTTAAGAGCAGCAATTGTGCATTCTGCATGAGCAGAGTTCCAAGTACAAACGCTTACAACATCAATTTCAGGAAGAGCTTTGAGCATTTCATCCTTATCAGTAAAGCAACGCTCTGCAGGAATGCCATATTTTTCAGACATATATTTAAGTTGCTTTTCATTTATATCGCAAAAAGCGTATAAATCAACATTTTCATTTTTGATATAGCCGTTAATATGCTCGTTGGAAATACCACCCACACCAATAACTGCTGCTTTTACTTTTTTCATAAATATGCACCTCTTAAAATTTTATTATTTTAAAATTTTTCTTTTTTTGAAAATGATACTGTCAAGCTTATCTGTGAACGAATCAAATATAACCGAAAGGAAAACTGTTGCAAAAAAGCTTAATATAATGAAGAAGTAACCATCTTTATTGTACCCAAAGCACTTTAACAGAATCATTGGTATTCTTTGCAGAATAAAGAAACTGAATATATGCTGACCGAACCAATCGAGAACGGAACTTTTTATATTCACTTTCATCATAAATAAAACGATTACTGCCAAAGCAAAGAAGGTAAACAAAACATAGAATAAAAAGCTTTGATTTCTGTTTTGCGAAAAATATGCAAATAAAACTACGCTTACAGAAAATCCTACAAACCAAAAAATATCATTTTTCATAAATATTTTATCTATGTATGGTTTAATCAAAGAGAAGAACATTCCTAAGGGGAAACAAAGAACGGTATTATAGAATGCTGTTCCCAATCCGGCTTTTTTTTCAACAACAACAAATCCAACACACAAAACACCTACACAACCAAGAGCCAGTATCCTGGATTTTTTGAATACGAGGAATGAGAAAATTACGATTATATAAAGAACAAAGGTAACAAACATATACCAGTTGCTATTACCTATAGATTTGAGTCCCGTAAAAGAGAGAAGCCAACGTGAAATCGGATAGCGATTTCTTGCAATACCAACTGAAACCACAGTAAATAAAAGAATAACTATTGCAAAATGATACCAAAGCTTAAAAAGCCTGTTAACAGGCATTGCTTTAACATAATCAATACCCTTTTTCTTGATTGACTCCATAATTCCGAAGCCTGAAAAGAAAAGATAAGTGACAACCACTAACTGACCATGAAATGCTTGGAACTTAAAATAAGGAGCGTCCAGAACACCATCAAGCTCTATATATGTAACTACATGACTTAAAAATATTAAAACAGAAAATATGGCATTAATCGTATTTGTGTTTTTAGGTGAACAATAGTCATTAAAAAATTCATCTTTTTTTGCAACAGTCATACCCGAGCAAATAAGAGCAATAAGAATAAAAATAAATACCAGCATATTTAATCTCCTAAAGGGAAGCATATATCATCTTCATTGTATCATTTTTAAGAAAATTTGCAACAATAAATATAGACATTTAATTTAAAAAAGGTTATAATTTCAATTAGTAGATTAATAATGAGAAAAGAGTTTTTTATGAAATTTTTATTTGAAATGCATACCCACACAAAAGAGGTAAGCACTTGTGCAGTTGCTTATGCTGAGGATTTGATTGAAAGTTATAAAAACAGCGACTACACCGGCTTTGTAATAACAAACCATATGAATCCCGATACTTTTAGCTGTATAGGGCTGGAAAACGCACTATGGGATGAAAAAATTGATCATTTTATGGCAGGCTTTGATGCAGTAAAGAAAGCTTCCGGTGACCGTTTTGTTGTGCTTTTAGGTATGGAAATAAGGTTTTATAATACCCCTAATAATGATTACCTTGTATATGGTGTAACAGAAGAATTCTTACGTTCTAATGGTGACCTTATGGCACTATCTCCAAAGCAGTTTTCAAAGCTTTGCAAAGAAAACGGTTTACTTTTCCTTCAAGCCCACCCCTTCAGAAGAGGCATGAGAGTAACTGATTGGAACATTCTCGACGGCTACGAGGTTTTCAATGGTAACCCCCGCCATGAGTCCAATAATGATATTGCAGAAATCTGGGCTAAAAAGCATAATAAAACAATTGTTGTTTCAGGCTCGGATTTTCATAAAATCGGTGATGCCTGTGCAGGCGGAGTATATTTCAAGAATCCTATTAAAAACAATGATGACCTTGTAAGAGAGTTAAAAAGCGGAAATTACACATTAAGAAAAACTGATTTAGGAGAACAAAAATAATGCATTTACAAGAATCGGGTGAAATGTATCTTGAAACAGTTTACATTCTCACCCAAAAAAGCGATAGCGTTCGCTCCATTGATATTTGCGAATATATGGGTTATTCAAAACCAAGCGTCAGCCGTGCAATCGGGCTTTTGAAAACCGGCGGTTACATTACTGTTGACGGCAAGGGTTACATTAAACTTACAGAAGACGGCACTGCTGTTGCTCTTAAAATGTTTGAACGCCACACAATGCTTACAAATTTTCTTGTAAGGCTTGGCGTAGATGAAAGAACCGCGTCTGAAGACGCTTGCAAAATCGAGCATCACATAAGCGAAGAATCCTTCAACGCCATCAAGAACTATGCTTCAAAACTTGGTGACAAATGATGAAATTAGGTAATTTAGAAATATCAGAAAAAGCCGCCCTTGCTCCACTAGCAGGTGTTGCAGACAGAGCTTTCAGAGAGCTATGCCGAGGCTATGGTGCTGCTTACACAGTCTGCGAAATGGCAAGTGCAAAGGGAATAAGCCTCGGTGATAAAAAAAGTGCAGAATTGCTTTTAATCACTCCTGCGGAGCGTCCTGCAGGTTCACAGATTTTCGGTAATTCTCCCGAAACAATGGCAATCGCGGCAAAGAAGGCACTTGAATTCAACCCGGATTTTATTGATATAAATATGGGTTGCCCTGCCCCTAAGGTAGCTTCCTCGGGAGGCGGTGCATTACTTATGAAGGACCCGATTCTAGCTGCAAATATAGTAAAGGCAGTCGCAGAGGTTTCAACTGTTCCTGTAACCGTTAAAATGCGTTCCGGTTGGGATTCAGACCATATCAATGCAGTTGAACTCGCTAAAAGATGCGAGGCTGCAGGTGCTACAGCTATAACTGTTCACGGCAGGACAAAGGTGCAGATGTATGCTCCCCCTGTTAACACAGATATAATCCGTCAGGTAAAAAAAGCTGTTTCAATTCCCGTCATCGGTAATGGTGATGTGGTCGATGGATTAAGCGCTGCTCGGCTTATGGAGGAAACCGGCTGCGATATGGTTATGGTGGGCAGAGGTGCCTTAGGCAGACCTTGGGTTTTCTCCCAGATTAATGCTTACCTTGACCATGAGGTTATTCTCCCCGACCCCCCCGTTATCGAAAGAATGAGAGTAATGCTTAAGCATATAGAAGCTCTCTGCAAATATAAAGGTGAAAGAATAGGAATCAGAGAAGCACGAAAGCACGCTGCCTGGTACACGAAAGGTCTTCATGGTGCCGCTAACTACAGAGCAAGAATCGGACTTATCAGTTCAATTGAAGAACTTCAACAGATAGCTTTAGAATTAATTGAACAGAACAGATAAAAAACTACACTTTCCAAAACGGAACGTGTAGTTTTTTAGTCGCCAGTTCCCAGTCTCCGGCTACCAGAATTGTAACAACAACTCTATCATTCTAAATTTACTTATCTTTTAAATTTTAAGTAAAAAGCAGAACAATAAGTCACCTAAAAAAACTGGTATCTGGCATCTGGCGACTGGCGACTGGCAACTTTTAATAGTGCATCATTTTATAAAAATTCGGATAATCTGCAAAGAACTGATTTAATGTTGTTCTTGTATTTGAACCCGGGTCATTGATATAGAACGACGAGGTTGTGAGGGTGCTTGTGGATTTCACTCCTGTAATCACAACATAATGTTGACTTCCGTTAGATTTTTTCGCACCTATAAGAACAGGCTTACCCGCCTTTAAAAGATTATAAATCTTACCAAGATAACCACTTGATGATGTTATAATATTGTAATGAGAAGGCCAATAAACCGCACCACCTGAGGTATAAGAAAGTTTTTTAGCCATAGCATTAGGATAAATAGTTGTTCCTGTTCGGTAGCTTTCAAGCATTGCAATAGCTGTTGTGGCACAACCTATTCTTCCTATTGTCTGACCTGATGAGCCGAGAGTAACATTTGCCCAACGGGAGTCCGTTTGCTTGTAGGATGGCACACTCAGTTTAATTGCTTTATATGACGAACCGGAGGTTATGGTTTCAGTTGTAAGATAGCTTGATGAAACATACCCCCTTTTTGTTCCGTTATAAAGAATTCTTGAAAAGTCTCCGCTTGTAGAAAGCACCGTAACCTGAGCTCCGCTTGAAAGATAATCTTTTACGGTTGCACTACTTGAAGAAGAGCTTCTTACACGCAGTCTTCCTGAAGTTGTTTTAACGGTTCTTACTTTTGTTGAAGAGGTTTTAATATAATCTGCATGGCAATAGCCATAACCTGACGTCGAATACTGCACCCTCCAATATTCACCGTTTTTTGAAATAAGAGTTACATACGAATCCTTGGAAAGCTTTGCTTTAACTGTTGATGTGCTTGAAGCACTTGAACGTACATTGAGGGCGGTTGAGGTGGTTGTCACCTTACCTGCACCATAAATTTTTTCTGAAGCAATTGCCTTTTGGGTAAAGGGTAATAGCGAAAGACTTAACACCAACGCCATAAAAACACTTATTGTTTTCTTCATAGAAAAACACCTCGTATAGAAAAATTTTCATTGACTTAGGTGAGTGGATTTTGACAATGAATGTGTTTATATTACCATAGAGAACCGGTGTAAGTCATTGTATAAATTTTGGAAGGAATTTTGACTTTGTGAACTTCAACAAAAAAAGCTATAATTTTTATATAAAAATAAAGCCAGGATTATTGCAAATAACACTTCCTTTTTTACTATTAAAGTGTTATACTATATTTGTATATATATGACTTTTTCTTCCGACATAGTGCGAGTTTTACTAATATAAAAATACTCTCAAAAAGGAGTGTGCTTTTGTGGAAAAATTTGTTATTCATGGTGGCAATAAGCTTCATGGTAATATAAATATCAGCGGTGCTAAAAACGCCGCTTTACCTATAATTGCAGCATCAGTTTTTGCAGGCGACGTTTGCAGAATTGAAAACGTTCCTGATATCAGCGATGTTCGTATGATGATAAAAATTCTTGAATTTTTAGGTGCAGAAATTGCAAAGCCTGAGCCCAATGTAATTCTCGTTGATGCAAGAAATGTTGCTCCTGTAACAATCCCCGATAAAATGACAAGCAAGCTTCGTGCATCCTATTACCTTTTAGGTGCCCTTTTAAGTAAATTCGGCAAGGCTTGTGTTGCTCTTCCCGGTGGTTGCTATTTCGGTGTTCGCCCAATCGACCAGCATATCAAAGCTTTTGAAGCTTTAGGTGCAATTGTTTCTGTTGAAAATGCTCTTGTTGATGTTAAAGCAGATGAACTTTACGGTTCTTCCATTTACCTTGATGTTGTTTCCGTTGGTGCAACAATTAACGCTATGCTTGCCGCAGTCATGGCAAAAGGGCTTACTGTTATTGAAAATGCTGCAAGAGAGCCTCACATAGTTGATCTCGCAAACTTTCTTAACTCTATGGGTGCAGATGTTCGTGGTGCAGGTACTGAGGTTATCAAAATCCGTGGTGTTGAAGAAATGCACGGTTGCACATACTCCATAATCCCCGACCAGATTGAAGCAGGCACTTATATGGTTGCTGCTGCCGCAGTCGGCGGAGATGTTACTATTGATAATGTAATCCCCAAACATCTTGAATCAATTACAAATAAAATTGAAGACTGCGGAATTACAGTTATTGAATACGATGAAAGCGTACGCATTATTTCTGATGGCGAAAGAATGAAAGCCTGCAGAGTTAAAACAAGTCCTCACCCTGGTTTTCCCACAGATATGCAACCCCAATTTGCAACAATGCTCTGCCTTTGCAATGGCACAAGCACAGTTGTTGAAGACGTTTGGGACAACCGCTTTAAATACATCGACCAGCTCAGAAGAATGGGTGCAAATATAATTGTTAACGGTGATACTGCTCTCATCACAGGCGTGGACAAACTTCATGCCGCACCTGTTGAAGCAGACGATTTAAGAGCAGGTGCTGCAATGGTTATTGCAGGTCTTATGGCAGAAGGTGAAACTACTGTCGGCAATATTAAGCTTATTGACCGAGGCTACGAAAACCTTGTTGAAAAGCTTACTGCCGTTGGTGCAGATATTTCAAGAGCAAAATTTGAAGACGAATAATAAAGAGGAATAATTATGATTAAGTTTTGTCCGCTGTTCTCTTCGAGCAGCGGCAATTCTGTTTACATAGGCGATAACCAAGGTGGTATTCTCGTTGATGTGGGCAGAAGTGCCAAGCAAACAGATGCAATGTTAAATAATATCGGTATTGATACAAGTCAGGTAAAAGCAATTCTTTTAACTCATGAGCATACCGACCACGTAAATGGTTTAAGTGTTTTTGCAGCGAAGCATAAGATACCCGTTTATGCTCCAAACGGAACTCTTCTCACTTTAAAGAGAAAGGGCACTCTTTGTGAAAAACATATTGATATAACGCTCCCTGACTCCCCTATTGAAATTGCAGGTCTAAAAATTGAAAATTTCAAAACATCTCACGATTGTGCCGACGGCAGAGGCTATGTTGTTACCGGTCTTGACGGCTTAACAAAGGTTGCCGTTGCCACTGATACAGGATATGTAACAAGCGATATTCTTTCAAAAATAACAGGCTGTAAGCTTGTTTATATCGAATCGAACCACGATATTGCAATGCTAAGGAACGGTCCATATCCATATACTCTTCAGAAAAGAATACTTTCAGATATAGGGCACCTTTCAAATGATGCTTGTGCTGACACATTAAGAGCACTTGTAAACAAAGGAACAACACATTTTATTCTTGCTCATTTGAGCCAAGAGAACAATACTCCCGACCTTGCATATAAAACAGCAACATCAGCTCTTTGTGAAATGGGTGCATTGGAAAACAGAGATTATATTCTCAAAGTGGCAGAGCCGGAAAACAGAGATAAGCTTATGATAATATAAAGGAAAAGGATTCAGAACATTATTTATTGCTCTGGAATCCTTTTCTTATTTTTGTTTTTTTATATGTTAAGTGATATTCCGACTATGTCGGAGTGATATTATTGCAATTAGCAATAGTGTTATTGAAACCTACGGTTTCAGTGTTATTTTATTCGCCTTAAAACTTGCGAAGCAAATACCACTATGCGTAGCATAATATCACTGCGAAGCAATATAACTCGCCGTTAGGCGAATAAAACTGTTCATATTATTCTTTTTACAAGCTCCTCTTTTATCAGCCCGTGTCCTGCAGCAGTTGGATGAACACCATCTGCAGTCCAATATGTAGGTGGCATAAGCTTTGATGCTTCGTCAAATTTTTCTTGTAACGGAATAAAGGTTAAATTATATTTTTCTGCAACATTTTTTGCTGCTTGAGCGTGTAATTTAACATCTGAAAGAAACTCATCAAAATATCTTTCGGTACCTGGACCTTTAAGAACAAAGGGCTCAAGAATGAAGATTTTAATATCGGGAAGCTCTTCCTTGATTTCCTCAATAAGCATTGAATATATTTTCTCGAATTTAGGTGCAGCCACACCGTTTTTTTCATTCAATTCGTGCCATACATCATTAACACCAATAAGAATTGAAAGATAATCGGGCTTGTGATTTATTAAATCTTGTTTGATTCTTGCATATAAGTCAACAATTCTGTCACCGCTGATACCCTCGTTTATAAATTCATATTTACCCGGGTATTTATGCATAAGCTCCGATGCCACAAGATTAGGATAACCGTAGCCGTAATTATCAGGGTTATCTCTGTCACGGCATGCATCCGTTATTGAGTCACCCTGAAAAACAAATTTAATCATATTTCCACTACCTTTTCTATTGATACAATTATATTTTTGTGATATATTATTTGTTGTCGCCGTTGTAGTTTGCTTCAACGGATTCTACCCAGGGGCATTCAATCTCAGGAACTACTTCTCTCGGTGCAGCCCAATGAACTGCATTGTTAATAATTTTCTGCACTTCAGGGATATAATATGTTGGATTTTCTTCGTGACCGGGCTGGAAATAGAAAACCTTTCCCAAGCCTCGCTGATAGCAACAGCCTGAACGGAAAACCTCTCCGCCCTTGAACCAACCGATGAAAACAAGCTCGTCGGGCTGAGGAATATCAAAGCGTTCCCCATACATTTCCTCAACGGGAATATCAAATTGCTCAGGGATACCCTTTGCAATGGGATGAGCAGGGTTAATACACCAAAGTCTTTCTCTGTCACCATCACGCCATTTAAGAGAACAGGTGGTGCCCATCAATTTTTTGAATGGTTTTGAAAAATGAGCAGAATGAAGAGCAATAAAGCCCATTCCTCTCATAACGCGGTTATAAACTCTTTCAGCAAGTTCATCTGGAACGCACTCATGTGCCATATGCCCCCACCACAGAAGAACATCTGTATTTTCAAGAACGCTTTCGGGAAGACCGTTATCTGCATCATCAAGAGTTGCGGTTGTAATATTAAGCTCTTCATCTGTGCCTAAAAAATCTGCAATACATCCGTGAAGACCTTTTGGATAAACCCTGGCAACTGATTCACTTTCCCTTTCGTGTCTGCCCTCGTTCCAAATCGTTACATTAATCATAAAAACACCCTTTCCAATGGGAAATTTCATATATTAATAATAGCCTTTTTATTTAAAATAAGCAATGTTTTTTTATACGAAAAATCCTTGCTTTTTTTATACAAAGTGAAGAATAACCCCCTTCATTAAAAAATGTGAGTTCGAAACCATCCTCACAATAAACAAAACTATGGAGTTGATTAAATTGAAAAGCAGAAGAAAAATCATTAATATTTCCATTGCGGCAATAATTGCGGCTCTTTATGTTGTTCTGACATATTTTGCCTCTGCAATGGGTCTTGCAAGCTTTGCAGTACAAGTAAGATTTTCCGAAGCCTTAACAATTCTCCCGCTTTTTGCCCCTGCGGCAATTCCCGGACTTTTTATAGGTTGTCTTCTTGCAAACATTCTTACCGGTTGTGCTTTATGGGATGTTATTTTCGGTAGTCTTGCAACATTGATTGGTGCCTTAGGAACATATTTCCTGAAAAAGCATAAAATCCTTGCAACCTTGCCACCAATAATTTCAAACACAATTATTGTTCCGTTTGTACTTTTGAATGTATATAATTTAGAGGGTACTTATTGGTTTTTCGCCTTAACAGTCTGCCTTGGAGAAATTATTTCCTGTGGTGTTTTAGGCACTCTTTTAAGAATAAGTCTTGAAAAGAGAAATTTATTCGATAAATTAAAATAATGCTCTTTAAGGGGTTTATTTTTCTCTTTTGTTGGAGTATAATTTTACTAATTTAAAAAACAATCCTATCCGAAAGGATTTTTAATATGATAATTGATGATGTTATAAAATCAGCTAAAAGAATACATTTTATCGGTATCGGTGGTAGCGGTATGTGCCCACTTGCAGAAATTTTACATGCTCAGGGTCATTACCTTACAGGCTCCGATAACAACGAATCTGATACGTTAAAGCGTATTCGCTCTCTTGGTATTCCGGTTACAATGGGTCAGAAGGCAGAAAATGTTGAAGGTGCAGATATGGTGGTTTATACCGCTGCTCTTCTTCCCGATAACCCTGAGCTTGTTGCTGCAAAGGAAAGCGGTATACCTACCTTTGAGCGTAGCAAATTATTCGGCTATTTCACAAGAAAATATGATAATTGCATCGGTGTTTGCGGTACTCACGGCAAAACAACCGTTACCTCAATGCTCACTCATATTTTGATTGATAATGATTTTGATCCCTCCGCAGTTATTGGCGGTAAATTGCCATTAACAGGAACCAATGGTCGCGTTGGTAAAAGCGATATTCTTGTTTGCGAGGCTTGTGAATATAAGGACACTTTTCTTGATTTAACCCCTGATATCAGCGTAATTCTCAACGTTGACCGTGACCATATGGAGTATTTCAAAACTCTTGAAAACCTTGAAGCCTCCTTCAGAAAATTTGCTGATATGTCAACAAAAGCCGTTATTTATAATGGTGACGACAAAAATACTCTTGATAGTATCAAGGGCATATCTGACGGCAAAACAATGATTTCATTCGGTAAAAATGAAAACTGCAAATATGTTGCTAAAAATGTTTCTTATAACAATGGCGCTTTCCCATGCTATGACCTTTTCATTGATGGTGAATTCAAAACGAGAATTGAATTGCGTGTTCCCGGTGAACACAATGTTCTCAACTCACTCGCAGCTATAGCTTCTGCAATGTACTGCGGTGCAAGTGTCGAGCAATGCAAAAACAGTATTCTTTCCTTCAAAGGTGCGGGAAGACGTTTTGAGTTTTTAGGCACATATAATGGTGCAGATATTGTTGATGATTATGCTCACCATCCGGCAGAGCTTGAGGTTACCCTTTCTGCTGCTAAGAAAATGAATTATAAGCGTGTTTGGGCAGTTTTCCAGCCTTTCACCTTTAGTCGTACCAAAATGCATTTAAACGCCTTTGCAGAGGCTCTTTCTATTGCAGATAAGGTTGTTATGACAGAAATTATGGGTTCAAGGGAAATCAACACCTACGGTATCACCACGCAAGACCTTGCAAATGAAATTAACGGCTCAGTCTGGTTTGATACCTTCCAAAAGGTTGCAGATTATCTTAAGGATAACATCGAAGATGGAGATTTGGTTCTCACCCTCGGTTGCGGTGATGTATATAAAATCGCAAAAATCATTTTAGATAAAGATTAAACTATAAACAAATATGCCCCTATAAGAAAAATCAATTTTTCTTATAGGGGCATAAAGTTAAAAGTTGCTTGACCCAAAAGTCAAGCAACTTTTTCATTTAATTAAACTAATTCAAGAATGCACATCTCTGCAGCGTCACCGCGGCGAGCTTCAGTCTTGATTATACGGCAGTAACCGCCGTTAACATCTTTGTACTTGGGAGCGATCTCGTCAAAAAGCTTTTTAACGACATCTTCCTTAGTAATATATGCCATTGCCTGTCTCTTATTGTGGAGACTGTCAACCTTAGCAAGAGTAATCATTTTTTCAGTCATAGCGCGAACTTCTTTAGCTCTTGTAACTGTTGTTGTCATCTTACCATTTTCAAGTAAAGATGTTACCATATTACGAAGCATTGCGTTACGATGATCAGTTGCTCTGCCGAGTTTTCTGGTTCCGGGCATCTAAATCACTCCTTTGTAGAAAATACGAATTTCTTATTCGTCTTCATCACGAAGAGAAAGGTCGAGAGAAGCCAATTTAGCAACAACCTCATCAAGAGATTTTCTGCCAAGGTTTCTAACCTTCATCATATCGTCTTCAGTTTTATTGATTAAATCTTCAACAGTATTGATACCGGCTCTCTTGAGGCAGTTAAAGGAACGAACTGAAAGGTCAAGCTCTTCAATAGTCATTTCAAGAACTTTGCCCATAGAAGTATCGTCTTTAACAACCATAATCTCTGTATTTGAAACTTCATCAGAAAGCTCAACGAAGAGATTAAGATGCTCAGTAAGAATTTTGGCAGCGAAAGAAACAGCTTCTTTAGCAGAAATTGTTCCGTCTGTCCAAACATCAATAGTGAGCTTGTCATAGTCGGTAATCTGACCTACACGAGTATTATCAACTGTGTAGTTCACCTTTAAAACAGGTGTGTAGATAGAGTCGATTGCGATTACGCCGATAGCGGGCTCGAGAATCTGTTTGTTTCTGTCTGAAGAAACATAGCCTCTGCCCTTATCTGCAGTAAGCTCCATTGTTACGTGTGCATCAGCATCAAGAGTAGCAATGTGATGGTCGGGGTTGAGAATTTCAACCTCAGAATCGGCTTTAATGTCACCTGCGGTGATTTCACCGGAGCCGTTTGCCTCAATATACATAATCTTGGGGCCGTCTCCGTGTATTTTGAGAATAACGCCCTTAAGGTTAAGAACAATCTCAGTTACATCCTCTTTTACGTTCGGGATCGTTGAGAATTCGTGAAGAACATTATCAATCTTTACAGAAGTAATTGCATAACCGGGGAGCGATGAAAGAAGAACTCTGCGAAGGCTGTTACCAAGTGTTGTACCAAAACCTCTTTCAAGAGGCTCAACAACAAATGTGCCGAATGCTGAATCTTCTGCTGAACCGGTAAATCTTACTTCGGGTTTCTCAATACCAATCATACCAAACCCTCCTTAAAAATTACACAGATTATCTGCGTTTTTGTTTAGCCTTTGTAGGCTCGAGGCTAAAGAGCATTATTTAGAATAGAACTCGACGATAAGATGCTCAGCAACAGGAGCTTCAATCTGATCTCTTTCGGGAAGATTGATAACCTTACCTGTAAGAGCTTCACGATTGATATCGAGCCAAGCGGGAACAGGACGGCTGCCGTTAGCTTCGATAATATTCTTGAATGCGTCGGTCTGTGCTGATTTTTCCTTAATAGAAACTACATCCCCTGCTTTGCAAAGGTATGAAGGAATATCAACTTTTTTGCCGTTAACACAGAAGTGACCGTGTGTAACAAGCTGTCTGCCTTCTGCACGGGAATCTGCCCAACCGAGAAGGTAAACAATATTATCCAAACGGCTTTCGCAAAGCTTGAGGAGGTTTTCACCTGCCTGGCCGGGCATTTTTTCAGCCATAAGGAAATATTTGTGGAACTGTCCCTCAAGAACTCCGTAATAACGTCTTGCTTTCTGTTTTTCACGAAGCTGCATTCCGTATTCGGAAATCTTTTTACGACCCTGACCATGCTGGCCGGGAGCATAGGAACGGCGCTCTAAAGCGCATTTATTGGTATAGCATCTGCCACCCTTTAAAAAGAGCTTTTGGCCCTCGCGGCGGCAAAGCTTACATACCGCACCGGTATATCTTGCCATAATTCGTTTCCTCCTATAATGTTATACACGTCTTCTTTTAGGCGGACGGCATCCGTTGTGAGGAATAGGTGTTACGTCTTTAATAAGTGTAACATCAAGACCTGCAACCTGTAATGCTCTGATTGCTGCTTCTCTTCCTGAACCGGGGCCTGTAACATAAACTTCAACAGTTTTCATACCGTGCTCAATAGCAACCTTAGCTGCTGTTTCTGCAGCAGTCTGTGCTGCAAAGGGAGTGGACTTACGAGAACCTCTGAAGCCCATTTCACCAGCACTTGCCCATGAAACTGCGTTACCTTGAGTATCAGTAATAGTAACAATTGTGTTATTGAAGGTGGATTGGATATGAGCCGCACCGCGTTCAATATTTTTACGTTCACGACGCTTGCGTGTTCCGGCACCTTTTTTGCCGGTAGCTTTTGTAGCCATTCTAATACCTCCTCCGACTTATTTCTTCTTGTTAGCTATAGTCTTCTTGGGACCTTTACGAGTACGAGCGTTTGTTTTGGAACGCTGTCCTCTTACAGGAAGACCTTTACGATGGCGAACACCACGATAGCAACCGATTTCTACAAGTCTCTTGATATCGAATGCTGTTTCACGACGAAGGTCACCTTCAACCTTAACGTTGTGATCAATATACTCACGTAATTTTGCAACATCGTCTTCAGTAAGATCCTTAACTCTTGTGTCAGGATTTATGCCTGTTGCAGCAATAATTTCGCTAGCAGTTTTACGGCCGATACCAAAAATATAGGTAAGACCGATTTCTACTCTCTTATCTCTTGGTAAATCAACACCTGAAATACGAGCCATTTGTCAGTTGCACCTCCAAATATGGTTTACGCGCGGGAATTAACCCTGACGCTGTTTGTGCTTAGGGTTCTCACAGATAACCATGATTTTACCCTTACGTTTAATAACTTTGCATTTTTCGCAAATTTTCTTGACAGAAGGTCTGACTTTCATTAGAATACCTCCTAAAATTCAGCTTTTGCCTTTTTACTTATTTTGAGCGCCACGTGATACGTCCACGTGTAAGGTCATATGGCGACATTTCTACTGTAACCTTATCACCCGGAAGAATTCGAATGTAGTTCATTCTGAGTTTACCGGAAATGTGGGCGAGAATTTTGTGACCGTTTTCCAATTCAACCTGGAATGTTGTATTAGGTAATGCTTCAATAACAGTACCTTCAACTTCGATCATATCGTCTTTAGACATAACAACTACCTCCTGATTTCCTGATATTTACTTTATATCTTTGTCATAATTAACGGACCGCTGCTTGTTATTGCAATTGTATGCTCAAAGTGTGCGGACAATTTGCCGTCGGTTGTTTTTACCGTCCAGCCGTCAGACAATGTTTTAACAGATGCCTTACCCTCATTAATCATGGGTTCAATGGCAATTGTCATGCCGGGAACCAAACGGACACCTCTACCTTGAGTGCCGTAGTTTGGCACCGAGGGGTCTTCATGGAGCGCGGAACCTATTCCGTGTCCTGTATATTCTTTAACAACGCCGTAGCCACGCTCTTCGCAATAGCTTTGAATGGCAAAACCAACATCACCAAGTCTGCCGCCCGGAACTGCCTTCCTTATGCCTTCGTAAAGGCTCTGTTCGGTAGTTTCCATCAGCCGCTTCGCTTCTGCAGAAACATCTCCACAGGCGAAAGTGGCGGCATTATCACCGGTATAACCGTTGATGCAGGCTCCGAGGTCGATACTTACTATGTCGCCTGCCCGTATAATGCGGTTTTTGTTAGGAATACCGTGAATAACCTCATCATTTATGGAAATGCATGCTGCAGCAGGAAAGCCGTTATAGTTAAGGAAAGTAGGTCTTGCACCTTTACTTTCAATATACTTTCTGGCCACTCGGTCAATCTCCCAGGTTGAAACACCCGGTTCAACTGCCTCACCTGCTACTTTAAGTGCTTCTGCGGAAATTCTGCAGGCTTCAAGCATCTGCTTAATTTCCTTTTCGCTTTTAAGCACTATCATGCTTAATCCTCCAATACCTTAAGGATTGCTTCGGTAATCTCTGTAATGGGAGCTGTACCTTCAACGCTACGGAGCTTACCGCATTTAGCGTAGAAATCCTTTAATGGTTCGGTCTGTTCGTGATAAACATTGAGTCTGTCAAGAACTGTTTCGGGAGCATCGTCCTTACGAATCTGAAGCTCACCGCCACAAGCATCGCATACGCCTTCAACCTTAGGTTTCTTATTTTCAATGTGATAAGAAGAACCGCAAGCCTTGCAAACGCGTCTGCCTGACATTCTGTTTACAATGTTTTCATCGGGAACATCAATATCAACGACCTTGTCAATAATGATGCCCATATTATCAAGAGCCTCAGCCTGAGGAATTGTTCTGGGGAATCCATCAAGAATGAATCCGTCCTTGCAATCCTCATTAGCCAGCCTTTCCTTGATGATGCCAATTACAACATCATCAGGAACAAGCTTACCGGCTTCAATGAATGATTTTGCTTTAAGACCCATTTCTGTTCCGTTGGCAAGCGCCTCACGAATGATGTTGCCTGTGGAAATAGTGGGAATATTAAGCTTTCCGGCGATAATCTCTGCCTGAGTGCCTTTACCTGCACCGGGTGCACCGAGAAATATAAGTTTCATTACTATATCCTCCCGAATTAATCAAGGAAGCCTTTGTAATGGCGGAGCATCATCTGGCTTTCAAGCTGTTTAACAGTCTCAAGGGCAACACCAACCATAATGATAATGGAAGTACCGCCGAGAGAAATGTTCATACCCTCTTTTGTAACGAGAGAAGTTATCATTGTGAATAATGTGGGGAACAATGCAACTACGCTGAGAAGCAATGCACCAAGAAGGATTATTCTGGAGATAATTTTCTCGATATACTTAGCGGTGGGCTTACCGGGTCTGATACCGGGAATTGTACCGCTGTTGTTACGGATGTTATTAGCCATTTCAGTAGGATTGTACTGAATTGCTGCATAGAAATATGCAAAGAAGATTATCATAAGGAAGTAGAGCACATTGTAAACTACGCTTGTAGGAGCAAACCAACCAAAGAATGTATTCCAAAAGCTTTCTTCTGAAATCTTACTTGCCACAAAAAGCTGAATTGTGGGGGGAAGAGAAAGAATTGAGCTTGCGAAAATAACGGGCATAACACCGCTCATATTAACTTTAATCGGAATATGTGTGCTCTGACCGCCGTACATTTTACGGCCAACAACTCTCTTAGCATACTGAACAGGGATTCTACGTTCTGCATTGTCCATCCAAACGATGTATGCAATCATAAGAAGATAGCAAACAACTACGAAGGGAGCAAGGAAGTAGTAGATACCACCTCTTGAGAAGTAACCGGGTGCTGCATCAGAAGTACCGAAGAGCATTGTTGCCTCTGTGGGAATACGGGAAATGATACCTGCAAAAAGGATAATTGAGATACCGTTACCAATACCCTTATCGTTAATCTGTTCACCGAGCCACATAACAAGTGTTGTACCTGCGGTGAGAACAAGAATAACTACGATTGCTTCAAATACCTTTGCAAAACCATCACCTGTGTAAAGGAGATAATCCTTTGCATTAAGGTAGATGAAATATGCAATACTCTGAAGAAGACCAAGTCCGAGAGTCATATAACGAGTGATAGTAGCAATTTTCTTTCTGCCTTCTTCACCCTCTTTTGAAAGTCTTTCAAGAGCGGGGATTGCTACAGTCAAAAGCTGAATGATAATTGAGCTGTTGATGTAGGGTGTGATAGAAAGAGCGAAAATTGTACCATAGTTGAAAGCATCACCTGTCATCATACTTAAATAGCTGAGGAATGTTGTTCCCTCTGTGCCACCAAGAAGACCGCCTTCGATGATGTCAACGAAGGGAACGGGAATGTTAGCACCAATTCTGTAGATAACAATAATGAATGCTGTGAAGAGAATCTTCTTTCTTAAATCGGGGATTTTCCATGCATTAACTAATGTTTGAAACATGTTAAATCACCTCTGCCTTTCCTCCGGCAGCTTCAATTTTTGCCTTAGCTGCATCAGAATAAGCATTAACCTTAACAGTGAATTTCTTAGTGATGTCACCATGTGCAAGCACCTTAACACCGTCAAGTGTTTTATTAACGAGACCTGCTGATTTAAGTGCATCGATATCGATAACTGCACCATCCTCAAATCTGTCTTCAAGAGCTGCTACGTTAACGATAGCGAACTCTTTACCGAAAATATTAACGAAACCTCTTTTGGGGAGACGTCTCTGCAAAGGCATCTGGCCGCCTTCAAAACCAACCTGTAAACCACGGCCGGCACGTGCCTTTTGACCTTTGTGACCCTTACCGGCTGTTTTACCCTGACCTGAACCAGGACCTCTACCGATACGCTTAACTTCCTTTTTGGAGCCAGCTGCGGGTGAAAGCTCGTGAAGCTTCATAAATTGCACCTCCTTGCTTATTCTTCAGTAGCCTCAATAAGATGGGCGATTTTTCTGATTTTGCCTTTTGTCTGGGGATTATCGGGCTGTACTGCTACATCACCGATTTTACGAAGACCTAACGCATGGGCGGTGGCAATCTGATCTTTCTTTGAACCAATAAGGCTCTTTACGAGCTTAACTTTAATGTTAGCCATTCTTACCACCCTCCTTAATCTTTAAAATGTTTAACGGATTTGCCGCGAATGTTAGCAACTTCTTCAACGTTGCGGAGCTGCATAAGTCCGTTCATAGTAGCTCTAACTACATTGCAGGGGTTGTTTGAACGAAGTGATTTACCACGAATGTCCTTAATACCAACTGTCTCAACAACTGCACGAACGGGACCACCTGCGATAACGCCGGTACCGGGTGCTGCGGGTTTGAGAAGTACTTCACCTGCGCCGAATTTACCAATAACCTCGTGAGGAATAGTTGTTCCTTTAAGAGCAACCTTTACGAGATTTTTCTTTGCGTCCTCGATACCTTTACGGATAGCATCGGGAACTTCGTTTGACTTACCTAAGCCAAAACCTACTGTGCCTTCGCCGTCACCTACAACAACAAGAGCAGAGAACTTCATAATTCTACCACCCTTAACCGTTTTAGATACACGGTTAATAGCAACAACTCTTTCCTGGAGTTCAGAGTCTTTGCGAGCTGCATCGAATTTAGCCAAAGTTAATTCCTCCCTTTCTTAGAAGTTGAGGCCGCCCTCGCGGGCGCCTTCGGCCAAGCTCTCTACACGGCCGTGATAAATGTAACCGCCGCGGTCGAAAACAACATCTTTAATGTCCTTTGCCGCTGCACGCTCTGCTAATAACTTACCTACTTTAAAGGCTGCGTCTTTGTTTCCGCCGTAATCCTTGAAGTCCTTTTCAACAGTTGAAGCTGAAACGAGTGTTACACCGTTTACGTCGTCAATCAACTGAGCATAGATATGCTGAAGAGAACGGAATACATCGAGACGGGGGCATTCAGCAGTACCGCTGATTTTGCCACGTACTCTTTTATGACGCTGAACCCTTGCTTTATTAGTGTTCGGTCTTTGTACCATTATTTCTTCACCTCTTTGTTAGAATTCAGGGATTATTTACCCTTACCTGCCTTACCTTCCTTACGACGGATAACTTCATCAATATACTTGATACCTTTACCCTTGTAAGGTTCCGGAGGTCTCTTTCCTCTGACTTCTGCTGCAAACTGACCAACCTTTTGCTTGTCAGGACCGGAAATAATGATTTTGTTAGGAGCAGGAACTTCTACTGTAATGCCGTCTTTTTCAGGCATAATAACATCGTGAGAATAACCGATGTTAAGAACAAGATCCTTACCCTGTTTTGCTGCACGGTAACCGATACCGTTGATTTCAAGTTCTTTCTTGAAACCTTCGTTAACACCCTGAACCATATTGGCAATGAGTGTACGGGTAAGACCGTGAAGTGAACGATTTTCTTTTAAATCGTTGGGGCGTGTAACTGTAATCACGCCATTGTCAAGAGTAACTGTAATGTTGCTGCTGACTGTTCTGGTAAGAGTACCCTTGGGGCCTTTTACGGTAACAGTGCTGCCGTCAATCTTGACATCTACGCCTGCAGGAACTGCAATGGGCATTCTGCCTATACGTGACATAGAACTGTACCTCCTTACCAAATGTATGCAAGAACTTCGCCGCCAACGTTAGCTTTGCGAGCGTCCTTATCTGTCATAATACCCTTTGATGTTGAAAGGATAACGATACCAAGTCCATTCTGAACCTTGGGCATATCCTCACAATTTGAGTAAATGCGGAGTCCGGGTTTAGAAACTCTGCGAAGTCCTGTAATAACCTGAGACTTGTTGGGACCGTATTTGAGAGCAATCTCAATAACGCCCTGTTTACCGTCTTCGATTACTTTGAAACTCTTAATGTAACCCTCATCTACAAGAATCTGAGCAATTGATTTCTTGATGTTAGATGCGGGAATGAGCACTGTGTCGTGCTTTGCTGAATTAGCATTACGGATTCTTGTAAGCATATCAGCAATTGAATCAGTAATCTGCATGCCGTGTTTCCTCCTTTATCAATTGCTCTTACCAGCTAGCCTTCTTAACGCCGGGGATCTGACCTGCGTGAGCAAGTTCCCTGAAGCAGATACGGCAAACACCGTATTTGCGAAGGTAAGCGTGGGGTCTGCCACAGATTTTGCATCTGTTGTACTGTCTTGTGGAATATTTAGCAGGTCTCGCCTGCTTAACTTTCATAGATGTCTTAGCCACGATAACCCTCCTTATTTAGCAAACGGAGCGCCGAGAAGTGTAAGCAACTCGCGGCCTTCTTCGTCTGTGTTAGCGGTTGTGATAAAGCTGATATCCATACCGCGAACCTTGTCGATTTTGTCGTATTCGATTTCGGGGAAAATAAGCTGTTCCTTGATACCGATGGAGTAGTTGCCTCTGCCATCGAATGAGTTGGGGTTGATACCTCTAAAGTCTCTAACTCGGGGAAGAGCGAGATTGAAGAATCTATCAAGGAATTCATACATACGGTCACCACGAAGAGTAACCTTTGCGCCGATGTCCATACCCTCACGAAGTTTGAAGTTAGCAACTGATTTTCTTGCCTTACAAACTACGGGAGTCTGACCGGTAATCTGCTTGAGATCGCTGATGATTGCACCGAGAACCTTGGAGTTATCCTTGATTTCACCTGATGTAACGCTTACAACGATTTTATCAAGTTTGGGAACCTGCATGACGCTCTTGTAACCGAACTTCTTCATAAGCTGAGGAGTGATTTCGGAAATATAAACTTCTTTAAGTCTTGCTGCCATTGTAAGTCCCTCCCTTATTCAAACTTAGCGCCGCATTTTTTGCATACGCGCTTTTTATCTTTGCCTGTGCCCTCGTGACCTACTCTTGTAGCAGCACCACATTTGGGGCAAACAAGCTGAACTTTGTCCGCATAGAGAGCGCTTTCAGCTTTGATAATACCGCCTGCTTCGCCCATCTTACGGGGTTTAACGTGTTTAGAGATGATGTTAACGTTTTCAACGATAACCTTGCCTTCTGAGGGAGCTACCTGAAGTACCTTGCCTTTTTTGCCGCGGTCTTTACCTTGAATAACGATAACCTCGTCGCCTGTTTTGACATGAACTTTACTCATTAGTCGTACCTCCCATTAAAGTACTTCCGGAGCAAGAGAGAGAATCTTGAGATATTCTTTCTCACGAAGTTCTCTTGCAACGGGTCCGAAAATACGGGTACCCTTCGGGTTTTTATCTTCTTTGATTATAACAGCTGCATTTTCATCGAAACGGATGTAAGTACCATCGTCACGACGAACACCGCTTGCTGAACGAACAACAACGGCTTTAACAACTTCACCTTTTTTTACAACGCCACCGGGTGCTGCTTTCTTGACAGAAGCCACGATAACATCACCGATATTGGCATACCTCTTACCGGTACCGCCTAAAACGCGGATGCACATAATTTCTTTTGCGCCCGTGTTGTCGGCTACCTTGAGGTAACTCTGTTGCTGTATCACAGTGTGTGCCTCCTTTTAAGTGCTAAATTATTTAGCCTTTTCAATTATTTCACATACACGCCATCTTTTATCTTTTGAAAGGGGGCGTGTTTCCATAATCATTACACGGTCGCCGATACCGCACTGGTTTGTCTCGTCATGAGCTTTAACCTTAAGTGTACGGTTAACAATCTTTCCATAAAGGGGATGTTTAACCTTGTCTTTGATGGAAACAACGATTGTTTTGTCCATCTTATCGCTTGTAACGATGCCGACACGAGTTTTTCTTAAATTTCTTTCACTCATTTAATTGCCCTCCGTGATTAAGAATTTTTGCCGTTAAGCTGCATATCGCGGATTACTGTCATAACGCGAGCGATATCTTTTCTTACGGCGCTGATTCTCATTGGGTTATCAAGCTGATTGATGGCTTGTTGGAAGCGGAGGTTAAAGAGTTCTTTCTTCAATTCAAGGAGCTTAGCATCCAACTCCGCCTGAGAGAGAGTTCTTAATTCACTTGCTTTCATTCTGCCTCACCATCCTGTTCTGCTTTAGTAACAAACTTGCATTTGATGGGAAGTTTGTTAGCTGCAAGACGCATAGCCTCGCGAGCAACATCTTCTGCAACACCTGCAATTTCAAACATAACTCTGCCGGGTTTAACCACAGCTACCCAATATTCGGGAGAACCTTTACCTGAACCCATTCGAGTTTCAGCAGGTTTCTCTGTGATGGGCTTATCGGGGAAAATCTTAATCCAAACTTTACCGCCACGCTTGATATATCTTGTCATAGCAATACGGGCTGCTTCAATCTGGTTAGATGTAATCCATGCGGGTTCGAGAGCCTGAAGACCGAAATCACCATAGTTAACCTTGTTACCTCTGTGAGCAACGCCTTTAAGACGGCCTCTCTGAACTCTACGGTATTTAACTCTTTTAGGTAATAACATTATTTGGCTCCTCCTTCCCTTTTTGTTTTGCGGGACTCGTGGAGAACTTCGCCTTTGTAAATCCAAATCTTTACGCCGATACGACCGTATGTTGTTTTTGCTTCTGCGAAACCATAGTCGATGTCAGCACGGATTGTCTGAAGCGGAATAGTTCCTTCGTGGTACTGCTCTGTACGAGCGATTTCAGCACCGCCAAGTCTACCGGAAACCTGAGCTTTGATACCCTTTGCGCCTGCTTTCATTGTACGGCCGATTGACTGTTTAAGAGCACGACGGAAAGATACACGTTTCTCAAGCTGAGCTGCAATGCCTTCAGCAACGAGCTGAGCGTTGAGATCGGGCTGCTTGATTTCAGTGATGTTGATGAAAACATCTTTGTCACCGCCAAGCATTTTCTTAACTGTTTCTTTAAGTTTTTCTATTTCTGCACCGCCACGGCCGATTACGATACCGGGTTTTGCGCAGTAAATGTTAATGCGGATTCTCTTAGGATCACGCTCGATTTCAACCTTAGGAACACCTGCGGGAGCAAGGAGTTCAAGAAGGAATTCACGAATCTTGTTGTCTTCAACAAGAATATCACCGAACTCACCCTTCTTAGCAAACCAGCGAGATTCCCAATCTTTGATAACGCCTATTCTTAATCCTGTAGGATTGATTTTCTGGCCCATTATATTTCCTCCTCTCGCTTATTCTGCATCCTTGAGTACAAGGGTGATATGTGATGTCTTTTTGTTAATTCTGTTAGCGCTGCCTCTTGCACGAGGTCTGATTCTCTTGAGAGTGGGACCCTGGCATACCCAGCACTGTGCAACGTAAAGTGAATTTACGTCCATATTTTTCATTTCCGCATTTGCAATAGCGGATTTAAGAAGCTTCTCAAGCGGCTCACAAGCGGCCTTCGGTGTGTGCTTGAGAATTGCCATTGCTTCATCTGCAGGCTTATTGCGGATAAGGTCAAGAACTATCTGAACCTTACGGGGAGCTATTCTTAAATAAGTAGCTTTTGCTGTTGCCTCCATTTTTAACACACTCCTTTCGACCTATTATTTACCGTTATTTGAAGTTTTTGATCCCGCATGACCTTTGAAGGTTCTTGTGGGAGCGAATTCACCAAGTTTGTGACCAATCATATCCTCAGTTACATAAACCGGAACATGCTTACGGCCATCATGAACTGCAAAAGTATGACCAACGAAATCAGGGAAGATTGTTGAACTTCTGCTCCATGTTTTGAGAACGATTTTTTCACCGTTTTCATTCATTTTCTGAACTCTTTCGTAGAGTTTGGGCTGAACGAAAGGTCCTTTTTTAATGCTTCTGCTCATTAGTAATGCTCCTTTCCGGCTTATTTGCCGTTACGACGCTTCACGATAAGCTTATCGGAGCGGTTCTTCTTAGCTCTTGTCTTATAACCGAGAGCGGGTTTACCCCAAGGAGTAACAGGACCGGGACGACCGATGGGTGATTTACCTTCACCACCACCGTGGGGGTGGTCATTGGGGTTCATAACAGAACCACGAACTGTGGGACGGATACCCATGTGACGTGTACGACCTGCTTTACCGATTTAACGTTTTCATGGTCAAGGTTACCAACCTGACCAACAGTAGCCATGCACTGTACGGGAACGTTACGAAGTTCACCGGAGGGAAGTCTGAGAAGAGCGTAAATGCCTTCTTTAGCCATAAGCTGAGCTGCGTTACCTGCTGCTCTTGCAAGCTGACCACCTTTACCGGGGTAAAGTTCTACGTTGTGAATGAATGTACCAACAGGGATATTTGTAAGAGGAAGCGCGTTACCGGGCTTGATATCCGCTGTGGGACCTGCAACAACTGTATCGCCTACTTTAAGACCAACGGGAGCAAGGATATAAGCTTTCTCGCCGTCTGCATACTCAATAAGAGCGATATGTGCTGAACGGTTGGGATCGTATTCAAGAGTTTTAACAGTTGCTTTAACATCAAACTTAGTTCTCTTGAAGTCGATTACTCTGTACTTTCTACGGTTTCCGCCGCCACGATGACGAACAGTGATTCTACCATAGCTATTACGACCTGAGTTCTTTTTAAGAGGCTTTAACAGGCTCTTTTCAGGTGCAACCTTTGAAAGTTCGGAGTAATCTGTAACCGACATATTACGTCTTGCGTTTGTTGTCGGCTTAAACATTTTTATAGACATATTATTCACACTCCTATAATGGTTTTGCGGAGAATGTCAACTCCATACTATACCATTGGGTATAAGTTATAAATAGTTTAAATCAGATTACATAATACCGTCGAAGAATTCAATTGTTTTTGAATCTTCTGTAAGAGTTACGATAGCTTTTTTCCAGGAAGCCTTGTAGCCTTCGAATCTACCGTATCTTCTCATCTTACCGTTAACGGTAAGTGTGTTTACCTTAGCAACTTTAACGCCGAAAAGATCTTCAACTGCTTTTGCAATTTCAACTTTGTTTGCGTCTGCTGCAACCTTAAAGGTATATTTCTTGAAAGCAACGCCCATCATAGAAGCTTCTGTGATAATAGGCTTAATGATAATGTCCTGTGCGAGTTTCATTATGCATATACCTCCTCAATCTTAGTAACGGAGTCCTTAAGAACTACGAGTGAATCGCAGTTAAGGATGTCATATACATTAAGAGTATTAACGGTTGAAACCTTTGCACCCTCAATGTTTCTGATGCTCTTGTAGATAACTTCGTTATTTTCGGGAAGAACTACGAGAACCTTTTTACCTGCTTTAATAGCAGTAAGCATTTCTGCCATTGCTTTTGTTTTGATTGCATCAAGTTTGATAGAATCAAGAACTATCATTTCATCAGCAGCAACCTTTGAAGAGAGAGCAGACTTCATAGCGAGTCTTCTTACCTTCTTGTTGATGGAGATGCCGTATGTGCGAGGCTTGGGACCGAGAGCGATACCACCGTGATACCACTGGGGAGCTCTTGTTGAACCCTGTCTTGCACGACCTGTTCCTTTCTGACGCCACGGTTTCTTACCGCCGCCGCTAACTTCGGAACGAGTTTTTGTGGACTGAGTGCCCTGACGCTGATTTGCTAAGTAACCAACTACAACGAGGTGCATAGCGGACATATTGGGCTCAATAGCGAAGATAGAATCGTTAAGCTCGATGCTGCCTGCTTTTTTACCTGCCATATCAAGTACTGATAATTTACTCATCTGTTACACTCCTTCCTTAAGCTTTCTTTACACTGTCAGCGATAACAACGATGCCACCTTTGGGACCGGGAACGGAACCCTTGATAGCAATAAGGTTGTTTTCAACATCAACCTTAACTACGCTGAGGTTTTGAACAGTTACACGCTCTGAACCGAGGTGACCTGCCATCTTTTTGCCTTTGAAAATACGAGCGGGGTCAATAACACCTAAAGAACCGCCGTGTCTTGCAACAGGACCTGTACCGTGAGACTCTCTGAGTCTGCCGAAGTTCCAGCGCTTGATAACACCGGCTGTACCTTTACCTTTGCTCTTGCCTACAACGTCAACATACTCGCCTGCAGCAAAGATGTCTGCTTTGAGAATGTCTCCAACGTTTACGGCGGAGGTATCTGCGAGTCTGAACTCTTTGAGTACCTTCTTGGGAGCAACGTCCGCTTTCTTGAAGTGACCACCCATGGGTTTTGTCACTTTGTTGGCTTTAACGTCACCGTAGCCAACCTGAACAGCTTCATAGCCGTCATTTTCAGTTGTCTTTTTCTGGACAACTACGCAAGGACCAGCTTCGATTACTGTAACGGGAATCATATTTCCGTTTTCATCGAAAATCTGAGTCATGCCGATCTTTTTTCCGATAAGACCTTTTTTCATTTTGTTTTCCTCCTTCAGATTATTGGTTGAGTTTCCTCAACATGACCTGCGACCTATATATAATAGGTATATTCAAAATTAAGCTTTATATCGGATTAAAGCTTAATCTCAAAATCAACACCAGCGGGGAGCTCAAGACCTGTGAGAGCCTCAACAGTTTTGTTTGAGGGTCTGAGAATGTCGATGAGTCTCTTATGAGTGTGCTGTTCGAACTGTTCACGAGAATCTTTATACTTGTGAACTGCGCGAAGCACTGTGATAACCTCTTTCTCTGTGGGGAGCGGAATGGGACCGGAAACCTGAGCGCCTGTACGCTTTGCTGTTTCAACGATCTTTTCTGCTGCTTTGTCAACGAGGTTGTGATCGTAACCTTTGAGTCTGATTCTGATTTTTTCCTTAACTGCCATTTTTAACGCCTCCTAAAATTATTGGCGGGCTGCGCAAGTTTCAACAACTCTCCCGGGCTTATCGCCCTCCCCGTTTAAAAACCGGAATGGACATTCCGGGATGAACTTACGCTCCGAAACAGACTCGTAGCCTCAGTTAAGGACGGCAAACGTGTTTGTATTCGGTATTTAATCGCCCGGTTTAAAATCGGACATACTCGGCGGAAATTCCCTGCCTCAGAGGGCAGCCACCTCCCGCGTCATCGCATATCTGCTCGCGTCAGGGCATAAAAAGATAGGGACACGCCCTTCGCGCGCCCTATCATAATATCACAACTATTTCAATAATGCAAGAGTTTTTTGGTATTTTTTAAGAAATTTTAAAACTTTTTTTGTTACTATATAACAATGAAAAATCACCAATTTTAACACTTATTTTTCTACACCTGTGAAATATTCAGGATATTGAGGCATAACAATTGTTTTAATCATATTGAAACAAAGTGTGCCTTCTGCATATGATACGCCAATATTGCCTGTTGTTTTTCCTGTTGCAACTGCAATATTTTTGTTTTTATCAATTGCATACACCTTTGCGAGAGTATCAGGGCTTTTTATTACATTACCATCTTCATCTTTCTTACCGCTGAATTCAAGTACAAAGTTATTTCCTGTATCAGGTTCTGAATAAATTGCAACGAGCAATTCATTATCAACATTAAATTTTTCTGAAACCAACTTAATAAATTTATTGTTATGGTGGTCAGAAAGAATATTATCGCCGTTCTTCGTAAGCTTTTCATATTCTTTAACAGGATTTTCGATATCATTTTTCTTTGTTGTTGATTGAGTAAAGTTATCTCCTGCTTCCACATCAATAAAACCATCTGCTTTACTATCGCCAGTTTCCGGAATAATATCTTTATCCTCTTGAGTATCTTCAAAGTCAAAGATGTTGTTTTTATTTTCTTTAGTTGTATTTGTTACTCCTGCCATTGAATATTTGGATGTGTCCTCTTTTTTACTCAACCCACCATTCTCTTTAATCATACCGACGATTGTTACTGTAAAAACAATTACAACAATAAGAATTACAATAGCCAGCGCTATAACTGCACCCATACCTTTTTTATTATTTTGATTTTTCATAAAAACCTCACTAAATATAAGTTCTAATACCTATATTATAATAGTATACAAAGATAAATGCAATACCACAAAAAAAAGAAAGTGCGGAAAACCGCACCTTCTCTGTGAAAACTATTGCAATAATTCACACTAACTCTTAGTGTATGTAGGGAAATTAAGCTACTGTTTCTTCAACTGCAGGAGTGAAGCTAGCGAATGCTTTGAGAACCATACCAATTATGGGGAAATCTGCAAGAGCTGCTAAGCTACCACCATAAACCTCAACAGTGTTACCTTCAGCATCTGTAGTAGTTGTAATTGAAAAAAGGCTACTGATACCACTAGCAATTTCACCTGTGTCAAGACCATAGTTAGCGAGAAGCTGCCAAATAGAATCTAACATGTATTTTTCCTCCTTTCCTCCTATTATTGATTTCATAATAACACAACAGAAAACATTTATTTTTCTTTTTTAGAAAAATGGATATATTTTTTTATCTTTCAGCAAAATAGCCTAAACGCCCTACCTTTATTTGTTTATCATCAATTAATTGGAGCGCATTGTTCTTCCAGGTTTTTCCCAACAACAAAACATTAATTTCATCTGAATATTGTCCAAAACAAAAATCTATATCTGTGTTTCGCATATTGAAATCATGAGCATCAGAACCAATAAAGTCTGCAAAATTTTTATAAATCATTTTTTCTGCAAAATGCTGTGCTTCAGAACCGAACATACCTGCAGCAGAGCCACTATTAATCTGAAAGAGTACGCCCATTGAAGAAAGTTTATCAATAGCACTTTCTTCCAGATAAAAAAAACTATACCTTTCCGGATGGGCAATTATCGGTACCAAACCAAAAGAAATCAAATAATCACACCATGATATTACATCATCTGCATTGGTTTTAAAAAAGTCAAACTCAATTAATATATATCTTGAATTGCAAAGGGTATAAGGCCTAAAATGTTTAATATTGAAAATATCATCATCGCAAAGAATCTCAAAACCTTTATGAATTTTTAAATCGAATCCTTCTTCATCCAAAATATCCGATAATACATCAAATCTTCTTTCCCTTGAATCATACAAAGCTTCTACATTTTCCCAATAAATGAGGTGTGGTGTAAGAATAAGTTGTTCTGTTCCTGTGTCCTCTGCCATTTCACAAAGTGCCACAGTTTCTTCAATATCTCTTGATCCATCATCCATCCCCCACAAAACATGAGAATGAATATCAATATATCTATCGTCCACTCTATTCACCTATTAATTTTCTTTATTTTTTCTTGTTCAACCAATTCTTTATTACCTATAACACCCTCATCATACATCAACTTAAGGATAATAACGGTGAGTGGTAAAATAATAATACCGAAAGCACCAAAAATTCTGGCACCAAGGAACATAGCTGCAATAGTAACAATCGCCGGAAGGCCAACCTGATTTGCAACAAGTTTTGGCTCTATTACTTGTCTTAATACAGTAATAACAGCATATAAAACTATAAGTCCTATGCCCAAACCCACATTACCTGTAATAAAACTATATACTGCCCAGGGAAGCAATACAGTACCTGTGCCGAGAACAGGAATAATATCAACTATACAGGTAACAAAAGCAATAATCGCAATATAGCCACCTTTATAAACACCTATAAGTTTCATAAAAGAAAGACCTATAAACATTTCAACAAAAGTTATAAGCATTAATGTGGCATAAGCTTTAAAAAGTTTAGAAACACCTCTTGTTATAGTGCGCTTTGTATTTATAATTTTTTCTCGATTTTCAGTTCTGAAAAAATCAAGAATCATTTTCTTGATAATCTCATAATCCGCAGTCATAAAAACACAAGAAACAACGGTAACAAGAAAAGTAAGGAAAAGGGATGGAATCCCTTTAACAACATGCCATGCACCACTTATGGGTGCAGATAAAACAGACATATCAATTCCCATACTCTTTGTTCCGATTTTATCAAAAAATTCAACAACATACTCACCCAAAGCATCTCCTACACCCTTGGGAAGCTTAATCAATAAATCCATAACAAATATTTCTGCAGCATCGATCAATTCAGAAAGTGATGAAATATTGCTAAACATATAAGTAAAAAATTCCTTCAGCTCACTACCTAAGGCAAATAACAAACCTGCAGCAGTTCCAAGGATTATAACAACAATCAACAAAACCAAAATAATTGAAACCGCACTATGTGCTTTAATGTGCAATTTTTTAGTAATCGCCTTAATGGGTCTCTGAAGAAACACCGAAAGTGCTGTAGCAAAGACAAAAGGGAAAATATAGCCAAAGGCATAGTTTATTATAAAATAATACAAGCCTATAAAAATCGCGACATAAATAAAATTTATGATAAAAGCTTTGCGTTTCTGAATAATAGTCTCCATAACAAAACCTCCTATCAAGAGTATATATTTTATTTTAAACTATTAAGATTAATAATACAATAAAAAGATTATTATTTTCATATTTTTTTAATATTTTTCCTAAAATTTCAAATTTTCTCTTTATTATCTTGAAATATTGTGATAAAATGTTTAGGAATATAGTCATTATTACACACGGAGGTATCCGAATGCAAATAGCAATTATGGGTTTCGGCACAATCGGTTCAGGTGTTGCAGAGCTCTTACTTAAAAATCAGAAAAGCATCGTAGCTAAAAGCGGACAAGCTTCCCTCGAGATTAAGCATATTCTTGACATAAGAGATTTCAAGGGCCACGAATTAGAAAAATATTTCACAAAGGATTTCAACGATATCCTTAACGACCCTGCTGTAAGCATTGTTGTTGAATGTATGGGAGGAACAGAGCCCGCTTATGAATATGTTTCAAAAAGCCTTATGGCAGGAAAGAGCGTTGTTTCCTCTAATAAGGAACTCGTTGCCGCAAAAGGTTATGAGCTTCTTGAAATGGCAAAAGAAAATAACGTAAACTTCCTTTTTGAAGCAAGTGTTGGTGGCGGTATCCCAATTATCAGACCTATCAGCCAATGCCTCGCAGCAAATGAAATAGGCGAAATTGCAGGAATTCTCAATGGAACAACTAATTTCATTTTAACAAAAATGATTGTTGATGGAATGGCTTTTGAAGATGCTCTTAAATTAGCTCAGGATAATGGCTACGCTGAACGCGACCCTTCTGCAGATATTTTAGGTCACGATGCAGCAAGAAAAATCTGTATTCTCGCATCACTTTGTTTCGGCAAACATGTTTACCCCGATTTTGTTGAGACAGAGGGCATCACAAACATAACCCCCGAAGATGTTGAATACGCTAAAAACTGGGGTGGAGTAATCAAACTTATCGGTCGTGCACAAAAGCTTGATGATAATAGCATTAGTGCAACAGTTGGTCCTTGCCTTATCCAGAACCACAGTCAGCTTGCTTCCGTTGATGATGTTTTCAATGCAATCCTTGTTCGTGGTGATGCAATCGGCGATGTTGTTTTCTATGGCAAAGGAGCAGGTAAGCTTCCCACCGCAAGTGCAGTTGTTGCTGACGTTATTGACTGTGCTAAGCACACTGCCAAAAGAAAAGCTTTCGGTTGGGGACCCACAGAAGAAAATTACGTTATTGACCCTGTTCTTCAGAGCACAGCACTTTATGTCAGAGCAGAAACGGACGATTACATAACAGCATTTAATGAAATAAATAAAACCTTCGACTCCCCTTTTATTCTTCACAGAGATAATGCAGAAAAAAATGAGATCGCATTTGTAACTCCTGCAATTCGCGAAAAAGAAGCCCGCAATGCAATAGCAAAACTTCCAATTGATGTAAAATCAATTCTTCGTGTTCTTGATTACTGATAATTAGGAGGAACATTTATGGCTTTTTGTCCTAAATGCGGTAGGCATCTGAATATTTGGCATATAAAAGCTGAATGTCCGACCTGTGGTGTAAACATACCAAACTACGACTGGGAAGGTCGCCTTAACGATGATGCCGAGAAAGCAAAAATTGCTTGGTCCAAATTCAATAAATTCACCGGAAATTTTAAAAGTGCCTTATTCGGAAGCAAATTAAGAATTATAAGATTCATCTTCACGTTTGTTCCCTTAGTTGCTCTGATTCTGCCATTAGCAAATTACACTATTAACCTGCCTTTTGTGTATGCAGATTCTGTTAATATGACTTTAGTGGATTTCACTTTAAACTCCCTCTTATCTCTCAATTGGGGTTCGCTTGTAAGTCTTATTTCTTCAGATTTTATCGGCAAATCCACAGGAATGCTGATAGTTGCAATACTATTGCTGTATCTTGCTGTTCTTTTTGGTATTTTAAACTTTGTTTTTGTTTTATTAAGAGCCCCAAAACTTAAAGCAGGATTCAATATATCAATGTGTGTGCTTTCAACTATATGCTTCGCGTTAGCTGCAGTTCTTTTTACACTTTGTGTTTCATCAGTCAGCAACACAAGCATAGGATTTATTTCAGGCTCAGTTCAATATGGAATATTCGTTGGAATTGCACTCTTTGCTCTTAATGTTATTCTTAATACAATAATAAACAAAGGGTTTAAAAAACAAAGGACAGAACAAAACTGAATATAAAAAATGGCTTTGGTTCATACAACCAAAGCCTCTTTTTTAATCTATAATCTTTTTGTTGATTTTCTTTTCAATAACAGGAACAACCTTGGGGAAGATAACCTTTGCGAAAAGAAGGTATGCAAGCAAACCACCAACAATACCAACCACTGCACCAGCGATAACATCTGTAGGATAATGAACGTGAACATAAATTCTTGAGAAACCAATAAGGAATGAAAGAATTAATGCAGGGATACCAATTGCAAGATACTTCTTGTTCTTAAAGCAACCAAGGAACATTGCAAATGCCGCACCGATTGAGGTTGAAGTATGACCTGACGGGAAAGACCAACTACTACTCTTATGAATAAGATCGGGCCATACATACTTATAACCTGCATCTGTCCACACAGATGGGTCAAGGTTATAAGGACGAGGTCTTTCAATAATGTTTTTAAGTGCCACATTATTGATAAGAGATGCAATTGCAAGACCACCAACAAGAAGAACACCAAGCTTTCTTGTTTTTCTTGGAATAAGTAAAATAATACCAATTACCCACCAGATAATACCGGGGGTATCGCCAAGGTGAGTAATAAATGTCATAATAACATTTAAAACGGGATTCATAATACTGTCAACGAACTGATAAATAGCAACATCAACATTAACTATGAAATCATTCAAAAAGAATTCTGCCATAACTGCCTCCTAATTATGTAAATTAACACGACTATTTTACTATTTTATATGATAAAAGTCAAGGCATAATGATAGTTTAATCATTTACATCGTAGGTACGGTCTTGACTGTACTGTTTCACAAAACTTACGGGAGGGTTAAGACACTCCTATACATTGAACAGGGAAACAAAAAAGAGAGTGGCAAAAGCCACTCTCTCGGTTGTTATAGAAATTATTCGATAATGTCTGTAACTGCACCTGAACCAACTGTTCTACCACCTTCACGGATAGCAAAACGAAGACCTTTTTCGATAGCGATGGGAGTGATGAGTTCAACAGTCATCTCAACGTTATCACCGGGCATACACATTTCTGTGCCTTCGGGAAGGAAGATAGTACCTGTAACGTCAGTTGTTCTGAAGAAGAACTGAGGTCTGTAGTTGTTGAAGAAAGGTGTATGACGGCCGCCTTCATCTTTAGAAAGAACGTAAACCTGACCTTTGAATTTTGTGTGAGGTTTGATTGAACCGGGTTTGCAAAGAACCTGACCACGTTCAATACCTTTTCTGTCAACACCACGAAGAAGAGCACCGATGTTGTCACCAGCTTCTGCATAATCGAGGAGCTTGTGGAACATTTCAACACCTGTACAAACAGTCTTGCTGCTTTCTTCTTTAAGACCAACGATTTCGAGTTCGTCACCAACACGAAGCTGACCACGTTCAACTCTACCGGTTGCAACAGTACCACGACCTGTGATTGTGAATACGTCTTCAACGGGCATAAGGAAGGGAAGGTCTGCCATACGGTCGGGAGTGGGGATGTAGCTATCTACTGCATCCATAAGTTCGATGATGGGAGCATATACAGGATCGCTGAGGTCTGTTGAAGCAGAATCAAGAGCCTGGAATGCAGAACCTTTGATGATGGGTGTATCATCGCCGGGGAATTCATAAGAATCAAGAGTTTCACGAACTTCCATTTCAACGAGTTCGAGAAGTTCGGGGTCATCTACGAGGTCGCATTTGTTAAGGAATACAACGATGTAGGGAACGCCAACCTGACGAGCAAGAAGAAGGTGCTCTTTTGTCTGAGCCATAGGACCATCAGTAGCAGCGATAACAAGGATAGCACCATCCATCTGTGCAGCACCTGTGATCATGTTTTTGATATAGTCAGCATGGCCGGGGCAGTCAACGTGAGCATAGTGACGGTTGTCTGTTTCGTACTCAACGTGAGCTGTGTTGATTGTGATACCACGTTCTCTTTCTTCGGGTGCCTTGTCGATGTTTGCATAGTCTTCGAACTGTGCATAACCCTTGAGAGAAAGAGTTTTTGTGATAGCAGCTGTAAGAGTTGTTTTACCGTGGTCAACGTGGCCGATAGTACCAATGTTAACGTGGGGCTTATTTCTTTCGAATTTCTGTTTAGCCATTGGAAATTTCCTCCTTAAAATTAGAAATTAGCAAATTTTGCACGATATAATATTATCAAATATATCGCAATAATTCAATAGTTTTTTGAAAAATCTTACTAAAAACCAAGGCTCAAAGCCTATATTTTTAGTTTTTTGCTCTTTCGTCCATAATCTTTTCAGCAATGTTTCTGGGAACTGCCTGATAGTGGCTGGGTTCCATAACGTACTGACCACGACCCTGTGTTTTGGAACGAAGGTCTGTAGCGTAACCGAACATTTCTGAAAGCGGAACATGAGCAATGATTTCTGCAGCACCGTTTCTGTCTTCCTGACCCTGAGGAAGTCCACGACGAGAAGTAAGGTCGCCGAGAACATCACCAATGTAGTCATTGGGAACAACAACAGTAACTTTCATAATGGGCTCCATAAGAACAGGAGCAGCTTTTCTCATAGCTTCTTTGAAAGCCATAGAACCTGCAGTCTTGAAGGCAAGCTCTGATGAGTCAACTTCATGGTAAGAACCATCATAAAGAGTAACCTTAACGTCAACAACGTTGTAGCCTGCAAGAACACCGGAGAGCATTGCACCCTTGATACCTGCTTCAGCAGGACCGATAAATTCTTTCGGGATAGCACCGCCGACGATAGCGTTAACAAATTCGTAGCCTTTGCCTTCGTTAGGCTCGATACGAATCTTAACATGACCATACTGACCATGACCACCGGACTGACGAGCAAACTTAGTGTCTGCTGCAGCTTCCTGAGTGATAGTTTCTCTGTAAGCAACCTGAGGTTTACCTACATTAGCTTCAACTCTGAATTCACGAAGAAGTCTGTCAACAATAATTTCAAGGTGAAGCTCACCCATACCTGCAATGATTGTCTGACCTGTTTCTTCGTCTGTGTAGCATTTGAATGTGGGATCTTCTTCTGCAAGTTTTGCAAGAGCAATACCCATTTTTTCCTGACCTGCTTTGGTCTTGGGTTCAATAGCTACGCGGATAACAGGCTCGGGGAATTCCATAGACTCAAGAATAACGGGGTGATTTTTATCGCAAAGAGTGTCACCTGTTGTAGTTCTCTTGATACCAACAGCAGCAGCGATATCACCTGCATAGCAGCAGTCAATATCCTTACGGTCGTTAGCGTGCATCTGAAGAATTCTACCGATTCTTTCGTTATCGTCTTTTACTGAGTTATAAACGGTAGAACCTGTTTCGATTTTACCTGAATAAACTCTGAAATAGCAAAGTTTACCAACAAAGGGGTCTGTTGCGATTTTGAATGCAAGAGCTGCAAAAGGACCGTTATCGGTTGATTCGCGAACTTCTTCTTCTTCAGTATCAGGGTTGATACCTTTGATAGCTTCGATATCTGTGGGAGCAGGCATATAATCTACAACCGCGTCAAGAAGCTTCTGAACACCTTTGTTTTTGTAAGATGTACCGCAAACAATCGGAACCATGTCGTTAGCAATAGTAGCTTTTCTGATGCAAGTTTTGATTTCGTCAATTGTGAGTTCTTCACCTTCGAAATACTTCATCATAAGCTCATCGTCCTGCTCAGCAACATGCTCGATGAGTTCGGCACGATATTTTTCTGCAAGTTCCTTCATATCTTCGGGAATTTCTTCTACTCTGATGTCTTTACCAAGGTCATCATAGTACATAACCGCGTTCATTTCAACGAGGTCAACAATTCCTCTGAAAGAAGATTCAACACCGATGGGAAGCTGAATCGGAACAGCGTTACATTTAAGTCTGTCTTTTACCATGTTAAGAACATTGTAGAAGTCAGCGCCCAAGATATCCATCTTGTTAACATAAATCATACGCGGAACCTTGTATTTATCAGCCTGTCTCCAAACAGTTTCTGACTGGGGCTCAACGCCACCTTTAGCACAAAGAACTGTAACAGAACCGTCAAGAACACGAAGTGAACGCTCAACTTCAACTGTGAAGTCAACGTGACCGGGAGTGTCGATGATGTTGATTCTGTTGCCGTTCCAGAAACAAGTTGTTGCAGCAGAAGTAATTGTAATACCTCTCTCCTGTTCCTGTGCCATCCAGTCCATTGTAGCAGCACCGTCATGTGTTTCACCTAATTTGTGGTTAACACCGGTATAGAAAAGGATACGCTCAGTTGTTGTGGTTTTACCAGCGTCAATGTGAGCCATAATACCGATATTTCTGGTCTGCTGTAAAGATACCTGTCTTGGCATAATATCCTCCGAATTATAGTTAGAATATTCAAACGGTTAAAATTACCATCTGAAATGTGCAAATGCTTTGTTTGCTTCTGCGTTTTTGTGCATGTCTTCTTTTTTCTTGAATGCAGCACCAACAGAATTTGTAGCGTCTAAAATTTCGTTAGCAAGTCTTTCTTTTGCAGTTCTTTCTGAACGCAAACGAGAATAAACTGTGATCCAACGGAGACCGAGTGTTTCACGTCTTTCGGGACGAACATCGATCGGAACCTGGTAAGTAGCACCGCCGATACGACGAGCTTTTACCTCGAGAACGGGCATAACATTTTCCATTGCAGCTTCGAAAACTTCAAGGGGTTCTTTGCCTGTCTGTTCTCTGATGATATCGAATGCGTCGTAAACAATTTTCTGTGCGACACCTTTCTTACCATCTAACATTACGTTGTTAATAAGCCTTGTAACAAGCTTTGAGTTGTAAAGCGGATCTGGCAAAACATCACGTTTTGCAATCTTGCCTCTTCTTGGCACTTCGCTTCCCTCCTTCATATAAATGATATCTTAGGTACTCGAGTGACTATGCTTCCCGTGGCGCCAATGGCTTTTACAACTCTGTATAGTTATAATGATTGTAGTTATCGAAACGCTAAAAGCGTTTCGTAAAAGCCGATTTTCGGCTTTTAACAAAATTGAATTTTACAAATACAATTTTGGACTACACTCATTGCAAGAACTATTGTCAAATTTTCTTTGAAAATTTGCTACCAAATTTTCAATTTGGTAGCGAAACAGTGTTTTTTACACTGTTTCGACTATCTATAGTTGTTATAAAAATACTCACCATTGGTTGAATAAATTCAGCCTGCAAGAAGATTTGTCCTTGAATAATCAGTTTTTAGGTAAAATTATTTTTTACCTGCTTTGGGACGTTTTGCACCGTATTTTGAACGGCTCTGCATTCTGTTTGCAACGCCCTGGGCATCAAGTGTGCCTCGGATGATGTGGTAACGCACACCGGGAAGGTCTTTTACACGACCACCACGGATAAGAACCACGCTGTGCTCCTGAAGATTGTGACCCACGCCGGGAATGTAAGCAGAAACTTCAATTCCGTTTGTGAGACGAACTCTGGCGAGCTTTCTGAGAGCTGAGTTAGGTTTCTTAGGTGTATCAGTCTTAACAACTGTACATACACCACGTTTCTGAGGAGAATTGTTGTTTGTTAAAACATTCTTCTTAGAGTTGAGACCTTTACCGAGAGCAGGAGCTTTTGACTTCTTTTCAAGAGTTGATCTACCGCTGCGAACGAGCTGATTAAATGTTGGCAAGTATTTTCACCTCCGATATTAATATAGGTTATATACAGAACAGGGCATACCTATCCCATACGCACCGAATAATAATTTACCATTTCAGAAACCTTTTGTCAACAGTTTTACCAAAGTTTTTTATAAAAATTCATTGATTTTCACAAATTTCAAGCTACCAGTCGCCAGCCACCAGTCGCCAGTAAATAAATGCGAGCAACTCTGGCAACTGGCAGCTGGTAACCGGCAGCTAAAAAATCCCTTTGCATCTCTGCAAAGGGATTTTTTGAATTAATCTAAGTTAATTTCTATTGAATTGAATGTTTCCTCGGGAGCTTTTGTAGCAACAACATCAACATCGCTGTAGCATTTCATACCTGTACCTGAGGGAAGGAGCTTACCGATAATAACATTCTCTTTAAGACCGAGAAGCGGATCAACCTTGCCCTTGATAGCTGCATCTGTAAGAACCTTTGTAGTTTCCTGGAAGGATGCTGCTGAAAGGAATGATTCTGTTGCAAGTGATGCCTTTGTGATACCGAGAAGAACAGGAGAAGCTGTTGCAGGAACGAAAGGCATACCTTCTGCTTCGCAACGAGCTTTAGCTTCAGCGTTAGCATGGTTAAGCTCACGTTTTTCAATTGAAGTACCCTGAAGAAGATTTGTTGAACCTGGGTCTTCAACCTTAACCTTTCTCATCATCTGACGAACGATAACCTCGATATGCTTATCATTGATATCAACACCCTGCATACGATATGTCATCTGAACCTCTTTAATAAGGTAATTGTGAACAGCGTCAACACCGAGAACTGCAAGAACATCGTGGGGGTTAACTGCACCTTCTGTAAGATGCTGACCCTTATTAACGTATGCACCCTCCTGGATTTCCTGACAAAGTCTTGCATCGAAGGGAATAAGATATTTTTTAACATCCTCATCGTTAGTAATAACAACATAGTTGCTCTTCTTGATTTCTTCGAATGAAACTTTACCTGAAATTTCACTGAGCATTGCAAGTGTTTTGGGTTTTCTGCCTTCAAAGAGCTCTTCAACACGAGGAAGACCCTGTGTGATGTCGGCCTGAGAAGCAACACCACCGGTGTGGAAGGTTCTCATTGTAAGCTGTGTACCGGGTTCACCGATAGACTGAGCAGCAATAATACCAACTGCTTCGCCAACTGTAACGGGGCCTGCTGTTGCAAGGTTTGAACCGTAACACTTAATACATACACCGTGGTCACATTCACAAGTAAGGAGTGAACGGATTTTGATTTTTCTGTCTGCTTCATTGGGACGAGCATTAACCATAGTTGCAATTTTCTTTGCAAGCTCATCATCAATCATTGTGTCTGTATCACAGATGATTTCGCCGGTTGCATCGTCACAGAAGTTTTCAAGAAGGTATCTGCCTGTAAGACGTTCGCTTAAGGGTTCGATAATGTCATTACCATCTTTAATATCGTAAACCTCAAGACCGTCACTACAATGGCAATCTTCGTCACGGATAATAACTTCCTGAGAAACATCAACAAGACGTCTTGTAAGGTAACCTGAGTCAGCGGTACGAAGCGCTGTATCAGCAAGACCTTTACGAGCACCACGGGAAGAAATGAAGTATTCGATGATATTCAAGCCTTCACGGTAGTTAGCTCTGATGGGGATTTCGATAGTTTTACCTGCAGTATTGGCAATAAGACCACGCATACCTGCCAACTGACGAAGCTGTGAGGCAGAACCACGGGCACCGGAGTCAAGCATCATAAAGATTGGGTTGTAGGGATCCATTGCGTTACGAAGCTCTGCAGAAACGTTCTTTGTACAGATTTCCCAAGCTTTAATCTTACTACGTGAACGATCCTGCTCACTGAGAAGACCCATCTGGTAATCTTCTTCAATAGTATCAATAAGAGCTTCGGTTTCTGCAAGGAACTGTTTCTTCTTTTCGGGGATTGTTGCATCACATACAGCAACTGTGATACCGCTTCGTGTTGAGTAGTTGTAGCCCTGTTTCTTAATGTTATCAAGAACAACTGAAGATTTTGCAGTACCATGAACTCTGATACAACGTTCAATAATCTTACCGAGAACTTTCTTATTAACAAGCTCGTTAATTTCAAGCTTGAACATATTTTCGGGCTTGCTTCTGTCAACAAAACCAAGGTCCTGAGGAACAGGAGCGTTGAAAATAACCTTACCGAGAGTGCACTCGAGAAGTTCTGTATAAACCTTGCCGTCAACCTCTTTTGACATACGTATTTTGATGGGTGCATGAAGACCTAAGTCGCCCTCTTCATAAGCCATCATAGCCTCATCAACGTTTCTAAACACCTTGCCGTTACCCTGTTCTTCAGGTTTAACAAGTGTAAGGTAGTAAGAACCGAGAATCATATCCTGTGTGGGAACAACAACAGGCTTACCGTCAGAGGGTTTAAGGAGGTTGTTTGCAGCAAGCATAAGGAATCTTGCTTCAGACTGTGCTTCTGCAGAAAGTGGTACGTGAACAGCCATCTGGTCACCGTCGAAGTCGGCGTTGAAAGCTGTACATACAAGAGGATGAAGCTTGATAGCTCTACCTTCAACAAGCACAGGCTCAAATGCCTGAATACCAAGTCTGTGAAGAGTAGGAGCACGGTTGAGCATTACAGGATGGTCTTTAATAACAACTTCAAGAGCATCCCAAACTTCAACGCTTGCTCTTTCAACCATTTTTCTTGCAGATTTGATATTATTTGCTTTACCGAGTTCACAAAGGCGTTTCATAACAAATGGCTTGAAAAGCTCAATTGCCATTTCTTTGGGAAGACCGCACTGATAGAGCTTAAGCTCAGGACCAACAACAATAACGGAACGACCAGAATAGTCAACACGTTTACCGAGAAGGTTCTGACGAAAACGACCCTGCTTACCTTTAAGCATATCAGAAAGTGATTTAAGTGCACGGTTGTTAGGACCTGTAACAGGTCTGCCGCGACGACCATTATCAATAAGAGCGTCAACTGCTTCCTGAAGCATTCTCTTTTCGTTGTTAACGATGATGCCGGGAGCACCGAGCTCGAGAAGCTTCTGAAGACGATTGTTTCTGTTAATAACTCTTCTGTAAAGGTCATTAAGGTCAGAAGTTGCAAAACGTCCACCGTCAAGCTGAACCATAGGACGAATATCCGGAGGAATAACGGGAATAACGTCAAGAATCATCCATTCAGGGCGGTTGCCTGAATTTTTGAATGCTTCTGCAACTTCAAGTCTTTTGAGAATACGGATTTTCTTCTGACCTGCGGCAGTTTCAAGTTCTTTGTGGAGTTCTTCACAAAGAACATCAACGTCAATTTCAGAGAGGAGTTCTTTAATAGCCTCTGCACCCATTGCAGCTCTGAAAGAGTCGCGGTCATATCTTTCAACCATTTCCTCGTAATCTTTTTCGCTGAGAATCTGTTTTTTCTCAAGAGGAGTATCACCGGGGTCTACAACGATGTACTTAGCAAAATAGAGAACTTTTTCAAGGTCACGGTGTGAAATATCGAGCATAAGTCCCATTCTTGAAGGTGTGCCCTTAAAGTACCAGATATGTGATACAGGAGCAGCAAGTTCAATGTGACCCATACGCTCACGTCTTACTTTAGCTTTGGTGATTTCAACACCACAGCGTTCGCAGACTTTACCTTTAAAACGAATTTTCTTGTATTTTCCGCAATGACATTCCCAATCCTTTGTAGGTCCGAAAATTTTCTCGCAGAAAAGACCTTCCTTCTCGGGCTTGAGAGTACGGTAGTTTATGGTTTCGGGTTTTTTAACCTCACCATAAGACCATTCTCTTACAAGGTCAGGAGAAGCGAGTCCGATTTTTATCGATTCAAAATCAATGTTGTTATCTTCAACAGGTACGTTAACTGAATCGTATGCCATATATGATTAACCCTTCTTCCTATTCAATGATGTGAGTCGTTTGTTCATTAAAAATCTTCGTCAGAGAAATCGCCGCCGAAATCATCGTTGAAATCGTCAACCAACTCTGCGTCGACACTGTCTTCATAGAACAAATCGTCTTTTGATTCTTCATCTGTTACAGACCAACCCGCTGCATCCTCAGTGTCATTAACGTTGGAGAATGCTTCGTCATAATCGGAATTATCAACAACAGGAAGAACAACTTCATCATCGAAGTTCTGTCTGAGGTCGATTTCATTGTTTTCTTTGTCAAGAACGCGAACGTCAAGACCGAGAGACTGGAGTTCTTTAATAAGAACCTTGAATGATTCGGGAACGCCGGGCTTTGGAATGTTATAACCCTTAACGATTGACTCATAGGTTTTAACTCTACCAACAACATCGTCTGATTTAACTGTAAGAATCTCTTGAAGAGTATAAGCTGCACCGTATGCTTCAAGTGCCCAAACTTCCATTTCACCGAAACGCTGACCACCAAACTGAGCTTTACCACCAAGTGGCTGCTGAGTAACAAGTGAGTAGGGACCTGTAGAACGAGCGTGAATCTTATCATCAACAAGATGATGGAGTTTAAGGTAATACATTATACCGACTGTAACAGGATTATCAAATTTTCTACCTGTACGTCCGTCTGTAAGCCATGTTTTACCATCTGTTGAAAGGTTTGCTTCAGCGAGCATATCACGGATATCTTCTTCGTGAGCACCATCGAATACAGGTGTCATAACTTTGTAACCGAGAGCTCTTGCAGCATAACCTAAATGAACTTCAAGAACCTGACCGATGTTCATACGAGAAGGAACACCGAGAGGGTTAAGAACAATATCAAGAGGAGTACCATCGGGAAGGAAGGGCATATCTTCCTGAGGAAGAATTCTTGAAACAACACCCTTGTTACCGTGACGACCGGCCATCTTGTCACCAACGCTGATTTTACGCTTCTGAGCGATGTAGCAGCGAACTACTTTATTAACACCGGGATTAAGCTCATCGCTGTTCTGTCTTGTAAATACTTCAACCTGAACAACTACACCATATTCACCGTGAGGCACACGAAGAGAGGAGTCTCTTACTTCTCTTGCCTTTTCACCGAAGATAGCACGAAGAAGTCTTTCTTCAGGTGTGCATTCTGTTTCACCCTTAGGTGTAACCTTACCAACAAGAATATCTCCGGAGTGAACTTCTGCACCAACGCGGATGATACCATTTTCGTCAAGGTTTGCAAGAGCATCTTCACCAACATTAGGAATATCTCTTGTAATCTCTTCCGGTCCGAGCTTTGTATCTCTAGCTTCTACTTCATGTTCTTCAATGTGGATAGATGTATAAACATCATCACGAACCATTTTTTCGTTTAGAAGAACCGCGTCTTCGTAGTTATAACCTTCCCATGTCATGAAGCCAACAAGAGCATTTTTACCCAAGGAAATTTCACCCTGAGAGGTTGCGGGACCGTCAGCGATAACGCTACCCTCTTCAACTCTTTCGCCAACCTCAACAACGGGACGCTGGTTGATACAAGTACCCTGGTTGGAACGCATAAATTTAATAAGGTCGTAAATATCTGTTTCACCATTATCAGTGATAACTTCAACCTTCTTTGCACTTACCTTATTTACAATACCTCCACGTTTAGCAAGAACAACAACGCCACTGTCAACAGCTGCTTTGTATTCCATACCTGTACCAACAATGGGGGAATCTGTTTTAAGAAGCGGAACTGCCTGACGCTGCATGTTTGAACCCATAAGAGCACGGTTCGCGTCATCGTTCTCAAGGAAAGGAATCATTGAGGTAGCGACAGAAACAACCATCTTGGGAGAAACATCCATATAGTCAGCGTACGAGGGAGCAACTTCACGGAATTCATCACGGTAACGAACTGTTACACGGTCATTCATAAAGAAGTTATTCTCATCAAGAGGCTCGTTAGCCTGAGCAACACAGTAGTTATCCTCTACGTCTGCTGTCATATACTCAACTTCGTCAAGAACCTTGCCTGTTTTCTTATCAATTTTACGGAAAGGCGCTTCAATGAAGCCGTATTTGTTAATTCTTGCAAATGTTGCAAGATATGAAATAAGACCGATGTTAGGACCTTCAGGAGTTTCAATGGGACACATTCTGCCGTAATGGCTATAGTGAACGTCACGAACCTCGAAGCCTGCTCTGTCACGGGAAAGACCGCCGGGACCGAGAGCAGAAAGACGTCTCTTGTGAGTAAGCTCAGCAAGTGGGTTTGTCTGATCCATAAACTGTGAAAGGGGCGAAGAACCGAAGAATTCTTTGATTGCCGCCATAACAGGTCTGATATTGATAAGAGCAGCGGGAGTTGCCTTTTCGGGCTCCTGAGCCTGAAGGCTCATTCTCTCACGAACAACTCTTTCCATTCTTGTGAAACCAATTCTGAACTGGTTCTGAAGAAGCTCACCAACGGAACGGATACGTCTGTTACCGAGGTGGTCGATATCATCAACATTACCAAGCTCGTTACCGAGACAGTTGAGATAGTTGATTGATGCAAAGATATCGTCAATGATAATGTGTTTGGGAATAAGGTCGTCGCAACGAAGCTTCATTGTTTCAAGAAGAGCTTCCTTGTCGTCACCACATTCATCAATGATTTCTTTAAGAACTGAGAAACGAACCAATTCATTGATTGCAATTTCTTCAAGTTCTTCTCTTGTAACGCAGTCAACAAAATCAAGAGGATCAACCATGTTGTTGGAGATAACCTTAACGCGTTTACCTTCAACATCGAGAACAACCTCTTTAACACCTGAACGGTTAATTGCTTCTGCTGTTTCTGCAGTGATTTTTTCACCTGCACTTATAAGCAATTCACCTGTAAAGGGGCTGAAAACATCATCAGCCGCAACACCGCCTGCAATACGGTCTGTAAGGGCGAGTTTCTTATTATATTTGTATCTGCCGACTCTTGAAATATCATATCTGTGGGGGTCAAAGAAAAGATTATTGACATGTGTTTCCGCAGATTCAAGTGTTGGCGGTTCACCGGGACGAAGCTTTCTGTAAACCTCGAGCAAAGCCTCTTCTGTGTTTTTGGTAGTATCTTTCTCAAGAGTTGCTTCGATTCTGTCATCGTCACCGAAGAATTCACGAATATCATTGTTTGAAGAAAGACCAAGAGCACGAATGAAAGTTGTGATGGGTAACTTTCTGTTTTTATCAATTCTTACATTGAAGATATCGTTCTGGTCAGTTTCATATTCAAGCCAAGCACCTCTGTTAGGAATAACAGTAGATGTGAAAAGCTTTTTACCGTTCTTATCATAGGTGAAACCATAGTAAACACCGGGAGAACGAACAAGCTGGGAAATAATAACACGCTCGGCACCGTTAATAACGAAAGTACCGCTGTCGGTCATTATGGGGAAATCGCCCATGAAAACTTCGTTTTCTTTGATTTCTCCTGTTTCCTTGTTATAAAGACGCACTAATACACGAAGGGGCGCAGAATAAGTTGCATCTCTTTCCTTGCACTCCTGAACAGTGTATTTAGGCTTCTCGTCCATACGATAATCAATAAACGTAAGGACAAGGTTACCCGAGTAATCCGTGATTTCATCAATGTCACGGAAAACCTCTCTAAGCCCTACATCGAGAAACCACTTATATGAGTTTTTCTGTACTTCAATGAGGTTGGGCATCTGCATAACTTCATTGATTCCGGCGAAACTCATTCGAGTGTTCTTTCCGAGCTTTACGGGTTTTACATTCGCCATAAGACACATCACTCCGTTCTATTTTAAATTCTCTTTTTACCGAGGCAAATCGGCTAAAAAAAGAAATAATTAACTGTCAGATTTTGGAACATTCTGTAGTAAAAAAAGATACGTCAAAACGCACTAATTCATAATATTCCACTTTATAGGAGTTTACATTATAACTCAATGCTTTTCAATTGTCAAGAAGAAAAAATGAAAAATAAAAATATTTTTCAAATGCGGAATTCGAAATGCGGAATGCGGAATGTCGGGTCTGCGACGCAATTATAAATGTTCGGAAGCGAAGCTTCCCCAACACTCCTCACTCCTCTGACCTGCTTTTCTCTGCGGTATGGGCAAGCCCATACCCTACGGTTGTGTTGCTTTATTTCCGTATATCGTAGGGTACAGGCTCGCCTGTACCGTAGAACAAGGTAAAAGTATCGCGAAGCTCATTCCGAATTTCGAATTCCGAATTCCGAATTCCTCTGACCTGCTTTTCTCTTCGCTTCCAAACAATATAAAAACTTCGCAAACAAAAAACTTTATTCAATTATTTTTGTTTTATATAAAAAACATTAAGAACGATTAAGTCGGTTTTCTATAAATTTTATAAATGCCGTGCGCAGCACCCGAAACTTGCCACTTGCCACTTTCAACTTGCCACTGAATAAAAAAATCTCCCAATCGGAAGATTGAGAGATTTTTTATTCATTCAACTTTTTCTTAATCTTTTTCATAACAACTATATATGCAGGGATTAAGAACAAGTCTGCTGTTGCCCAGGCAACAGGGTTTGCAACGCAAACGGCATCATAACCGATTCTGTTTACAAATCCAAAGCCCATACCTGCTCTTGCAATAAGCTCGAATATGCCTGTTGTCATAGCGGTCATACTGTAGCCTACTCCCTGAATTGCGTTTCTCAATACAAAAAGAACGGCAAGTATCGGGTAAAAATAACTACCCATATCTATATATTGCTGAGCAAGAGCAATAACCTCAGTTTCACCTTTATCAATAAATACAAGTGAAATATAAGGACCGAAAAACCTTGCAACAACAAAACCAATTGCGGAATAAACAAAAGCAACCACAATTGCTCTTTTTACGCCTTTTGTTATTCTGCCATACTTTCTCGCACCCAGATTCTGTCCGCAATAGGTTGCCATTGTGATACCTATTGTTTCAGCAGGAAGCACAATCATAAGCTGGGTTTTACCGCCTATTGTGAATGCTGCAATAATATCAGCACCCAAGCCATTAATACAAGAAGAAAGCATAACCGAACCAATTGCAGTAATTGAAAACTGCAAAGCAAGAGGCAAACCGTTACGGAGAAGCTCCTTAATATATTTAAAATCAAGAACTCTTGTTTCTTTTGTTATATGAAGAATAGGAAAACTTCTTTTAACATAAACAAAACAAAGAATACCCGAAACGAATTGAGAAATAACAGTGGCAACTGCCGCACCGCGCACTCCCATATCGAAAACTATAATAAGTAAAAGGTCAAGTCCAATGTTCAAAAATGATGAAAACAACAGAAAGTAAAGAGGTGTTTTACTGTCCCCTAATGCACGAACTATACTCGCCAACAAGTTATAGAACATTGTTGCACCGATACCTGCAAAGATAATTATAATGTAATTATAAGCATCGTTATAAATTTCCTCTGGTGTGTTGAGAAGCTTCAACAAGGGGTGCGCCATACACACTGCAAAGGTTGTAAAGATAATACCTACAACAATTGATGTATAAATAATGTTTGCAACATATTTTTTCAAACCTTTAATATCTTGCGCTCCAAACCTTTGAGCGATGGGAATCGCAAAGCCTGAGCAAAGGCCGATAATCGACCCAACTATCAAAAAGTTCAGAGAACCAACCGAGCCAACTGCAGAAAGAGCATCCTTACCAACAAATTGCCCTACTATAATGGTATCTGCCATATTATAGAACTGTTGGAAAAGGTTGCCCACCATCAACGGCAAACAGAATTTCAATATATTTTTCGTGGGACTCCCCACAGTCATATCCTTTACTTTAGCCATACCTACTCCTTTTTAAAATGGCAAGTTGAAAGTGGCAAGTGGCAAGTTTCGGGGCGCAAAGCGCCGATTATAATGATTGTAGCTCGTTGGAAACGCTTTTGCGTTTCGTAAAAGCCGATTTCATCGGCTTTTAGCAAAATTGAATTTTGCACATGCAATTTTGCACTACACTCATTGAAAGGATTATAGTCAAATTTTCGAAGAAAATTTGATACCAAATTATTAATTTGGTAGCGAAACAGTGTAAATTTCCACTGTTTCGACTAACTATAATCGTTATAATAAAACAGATAATGGATAGGTGCCACTAAAATGCGGAAGGATGTGCAGATTGTGTTAATGGATCGCTTTTTGGATATTACCGATTTTTCAAGAGAAGGCTTGCGTGAAGCACTTAATATTATGACATTTATTAAAGACAACAAAAATGCTTATTCTAAAGACCTTGATAAGAAAGTAATCATTAACGCTTTTGGTGTTGATGACAGAAATACTAAATTAGCGTTCTCTTCTGCAGTTGTGAAAATGGGTGGTGTGCCTGTCGATTTTAATATACAACCCGGCGAAACATTAAAAGACGCAGTTAATACAATGTCTTCTTTTGGAGATGCGATTATTATTTCTCATAATAAAAAAGGTGCTGCAAGAGCCGCTTCGTTATATGCAACAGTTCCTGTTATAAATGCAGGCGATGGTGGCAGGGCATACCCTGTCAAAACGCTTTCGGATTTTTCATCTGTCTGGGTTGAAAAAAAGCATGTTTCAAATATGAAAATTGGCTTTTTGGGAGATTTTTCAGATAATGTTCTTGTTAAAAATCTTCTTCAATGCCTCAATCTTTATAAAGGTAACGAGTTCTATTTTGTCTCCGTTAACGGAAAACCCTTGAATGAAGACTATGTCACCATAATGGAAAAAAGAGAAAAAGATTTTGTCGTTTATGATAATCTTTTTGAAATACTTCCTGAGCTTGATGTGCTTTATATGACAGAGGTTAAGAAAGACTCTTTTGACAGCGAAATTATGTATGAGGCAAGAAAGCATAACTTTATTCTGGATGAAAGAATGCTTCTTGTTGCTAAAGAAGATTTGATTATTCTCCATCCATTCCCCAGAGGAGAAGAGTTAGATGCTTCTGTTGATGCAGATAAAAGAGCAAAATATTTTTCAGAATTTGAACGATATGTTGAAGCTTGCATTGCCATATTGTCAAAGACAATGTCAAACAGAGCGGGTAAAAAAGTTAAAAACCAGTTTGAAGAAGATACTCACGATGTTTTTTGCGGAAAAGAGGATTGCATAACAAGTGATGAAAAATATCTTCCCAAGCTTTTCTACGAAACTGCAGACGGCAGACTTTTCTGTAAATACTGCGGTCAGGAATTAAAAAAATGAAAAAAGTACTTGTAATAAAAGGTTCTTGCCGAAAAGATAGTTTTACAAACAAGCTTTGGCAAGAAGCCACTTCGGATTTGGTGAATACAGAAACATCTGTGTTTGATACCTGTTCTGAAAAATTCAACTTTTGCACAGGGTGTAATTTTTGCGAAGAAAACGGTAAATGTGTCCATAGAGATTTGGATAAGTTTTATAAAATGTTTGAAGTGGCAGATGTGGTGATTTTTGCATCCCCTGTATACAATGGTAGCTTTTCTGCGCAGATGAAGGCTTTGATAGACAGATTTCAGGTTTATTACACAACCTTTTATAAAAACGGAAAAGTACAACCCATAAAAAAATATAGAAAATGTATTCTTCTTACAGCTGCAGGAAGAAAAGGTGAAGAAGCACTCATGAATATGGAAAAAAATATTAAATGTGCTTTCACTGTTTTAAATGCAGAATTAGTCGGTTCTGTTTTGTGTGCTTATACAGATACAGTGCCTGAATATGAAAAAGCATTGGAAGAATTAAAAATACTTCTTAGAAGGAGTTTATCAGATGAATAAACGAAAGGTGAAAGTTATATCGGTTATTGTAGCTGTTATAACAATTGCGCTGTCTTTATGTGCTATTGGTTATGCCAATACAGTTAATGATGGCTTATTTAATATGAATACACCTATGCGAATTACTCCTAACTCAACAGTTGTCGGCACAATGGAGTCAAGAGACGATTACGAAGCCTTTATTTTTGAGGTAGAAAAAGAGGGCGCATTGGATGTTCGTCTTGACCACGATAATGTTCTTGATTCTGTTAAATGCGGTTATCGCGTAACTCTTTACAAGATAATTGAAGGGGAAGAAAGAGAATATAGAGAACTTACATATTTTGACTCTTTTTGGAGTGATGTTACTTCCGGTTGGGGAGAAACAGGTGTTGATGCAGGTACTTATCTGGTTATTGTTTCGCCGGGGACAGATGTTCTCTTGGGTGAATTCACCCTTGTAACAACGTTTACTGCAACTCCTAATTTTGAAAAAGAACTCAACGACACTAAAGAAACAGCAAATACTATCGATGTCGGCAGAGCTCTTTATGGTTCATCTTCTCAGCGTACAGACGGTTATGACCATGATTGGTTTGTATTTGAACTTCCTCAGGATAGTTGTGTGAATCTTTCCTTTGCTCATGAGGATTTAACCTTTCCAAAAGCAGGTTGGAATATAAAAATTCTTTCTGAAAATGATGATGTAGTTTGTGATTTCACATCAAAGCTCACAGATACTCTCATAAAGACAGGAACTATAGGTTTAAAAGCAGGTGTTTACTATATCAAAATAGAAAATGTTTCTGCTATTGCAACAACCTATAGTATGGTTTTAGGTGCAGATAAAGCAGTTAATCATGAGTTCGAGCTTAACGATACACCGGGAACTGCAATAAATTTACCACAGAATATTGCTATGGGCGGTTCTCTTGCAGACAGACTTCTCAGTCTTGATAAAGACTATTACAAGATTAATGTAACTGAAGATGGTGTTTTAGATATAACATTCTCCCATGAGGCTCTTGAGGGCGATAAAAATGGTTGGAATATTCGTGTTCTTAAAGAAGAGAACGGTGAATATTACGAAGTAGTTAAGAAAATTTCCGCTTGGAATGTCAAAGATACTGTTATTGCAAATCTCGGTCTTGCAAAAGGTGAATATTATATTGTTATTGATGGAGATTCCCTCTCATATAATGCTGCTTCGTATACACTTCAATGGATGTTGACACCAAGAAGTGATTTCGAAACAGAACCCAACGGAACAATGCTCCGAGCGAAAACCATTGAAGCAAACACCTTATACTATGGTGCAATAATCTCATCAGATATGGATTTCGATGAAGATTATTACAGGTTTGAAATTACTGAGGAAAGAAATGTTATTCTTCAATTAGGTCACGAAAAAATTAATGACAGCTCGCTTACATGGACTGCAAGCATTGTGGACGAGGATGGCTACGAAATCTGTTCTGTTGAATCCTCTCTTAACGAAGGTCTTGTTAATGCAGATAAAGTTACCTTGCCTGAGGGAACCTACTATGTAAAGGTAGAAACAGGTATGTATGGTTCAGAAGTGCCCTACTATTTTAGATTGGTAAGGTAACAAAGGGATGAAGAAAATATTATGTGTGTTACTTGTGCTTTGCATTCTGTTTTTGAATGCATGCACAGGAACCTCTCCTCAATTATATGATGAAAAAATAACTGTTGCCACCTCATTTTACCCTGTATATATATTCACGTTGAATCTTCTTAATGGTATTGAAGAGGTTAGTGTGGAGTGTATGGCAGAGCAAAGCGTGGGTTGCCTTCATGACTATACCCTTACTGCAAAGGATGCAAAGCTTTTAAGCGATGCACGGGTTCTTGTTATAAACGGTGCAGGTATGGAAAGCTTTCTTGAGGATGCCTTTGAAAGCGTCGAAAGCTTAAAAGTTATTGACTCTTCTGAGAATGTTGAATTGATATGCGGTGAAAAGCATTATCATAAAGAAGAACATACCGACCATCACCATCACGAAAATTCTCATATCTGGCTTTCAATAGGGAATGCAAAAAATCAGGTTGAAAATATCAAAAAAGGACTTGTAAAAGACTTCCCACAATATGAAACCCGAATAGAAGAGAATTATTCGGATTACATTAAAAGGCTTAATGCGATTGGAAATGAGCGGAATACGATTCTTTCAGATGTAAAAGATTTAAATGTTATTTCATTTCATGGTGCATTTGAATATTTGGCAGAGGATTTAGGTTTGAATATCTGCCATACAGTTGAAAGCGATGATGGGTATGAGCCTTCTGCAAAAGAACTTGCAACTTTAAGCGACAGAATAAAGGAAGAAAATATAAAAGCTCTGTTTGTTGACCCGAATTACAGCGGTTCTGCCGCAGGAATACTAAAAAGGGAAACAGGTGCAGAGATTTATATTATAAATCCCATTATAAGCGGTGAAGAAAAACTTACTGCTTATGAAGATATAATGAGAGAAAACTATAAAATTATTTTAAAGGCGGTGAAATAATGGCTTCCGAAAACGGCTGCGGTCTTTGTAAAATAAAAGTTGATAATATCGGTGTAAAAAAAGGCGGCGAAGTTTTGCTTTCGGAGGTTTCATTCCACCTTCATTGCGGAGAATTGACCGCTCTTATCGGAGTTAATGGCGCGGGTAAAACTACGCTCGTCAAATCAATTCTCGGCGAAATTCACCACGAGGGAACAGTTTCCTATGAATCACACGATGGTGAAAAAATAAATAATATAACAATCGGTTATGTTCCTCAGCATCTGGATTTTGACCGTTCTGCTCCTGTTTGTGTTGAAGATTTTCTTCTTGTTGGCAGAACAAACAGCCCTGTTTGCTTCTTTAAAAACAAGAAAATCAAAGAAGATATTGATAATGCACTTGAATTGGTTGGTTGCAAGGATTTGAAGCATAGAAGATTAGGATCTCTTTCAGGTGGCGAGCTTCAGAGAGTTATGCTTGCCAATGCTTTATACCCTCTTCCTGAATTGCTTTTGCTTGACGAACCTGTTTCCGGGGTGGACGCGGCAGGTAGCGAAAAATTCTATGAGGTCATCAAGGATTTGAAACAGAATTATCATATGGCAATCGCTATGGTTTCTCATGATTTAGGCATTGTAAGAGATTTTGCCGATAATGTTGTTTTAATAAACAAATCCGTTCTTAAAAGCGGTAACGCAAAAGATGTTTTCAATTCCCCCGAATTTAAAAACAGTTTTTATAGCTTGAGTGAAGGGGAGGCAGAAAAATGAGCTTGATTTACGATTTTTTTAGTTCTGTTTTACATTTTTCCTGGGCTGATTATAAATTTATGATAAACGCTTTTTTGGCTGTTTTGATGATTGCACCCCTTATGGGTATTTTGGGAACTATGGCAGTAAACAATAAAATGGCGTTTTTCTCCGATGCTCTCGGTCACAGTGCATTTACGGGTATTGCTTTGGGTGTGCTTTTGGGAATAAAAAATGAAATGATTTCCCTTGTGGCATTCGGTGTTTTTCTTGCTCTTATTATTACCAGAGTAAAAAATAAAGGGAACGCATCTTCAGATACGGTTATCAGTGTGTTTTCTTCAACATCGGTTGCAGTAGGTCTTCTGGTGCTTTCCTACGGCGGAAGCTTTTCAAAATACAGTGCATACCTTGTAGGCGATATTTTAAGCGTAACTGAAACTGAGCTTCTATGTTTGTTTGTTACTTTAATAGTCGTGATAATAATATGGTCACTTATTTATAATAAGCTTCTTGTAATTTCTGTAAACAGAGAGCTTGCTGCAAGCAGAGGCATTAAAACTGCTGTTTATGAGAATGTGTTCGTTATTGTTGTTGCAGTTGTTGTAATGATATCAATAAAATGGGTTGGAATCCTTCTTATTAATTCGTTATTGATATTACCTGCGGCGGCAGCAAGGAATATTGCAAAAAACTCCCGTCAGTATTTGATTTTTTCCGTAATCATTTCTCTTGTTTGCGGGATTTCGGGACTTTTAATTTCCTTCTATGGAGATACTTCGGCAGGTGCAACCATAGTTACTGTTTCTGCGGTAGTATTTTTTGTAACATACTTTTTCAGAAAAAAATAATTTCATTGAGAAAAATAATCCGAAAGGAATGTATATAAATGTTATTTTCACAGGATATAGGCGTTGACTTGGGTACTGCCAATACACTTGTTTTTGTCAAGGGTAAGGGTATTGTAATCAGAGAACCTTCCGTTGTGGCAGTTGACGAAAGAACAAATCCCAAAACTGTTGTTGCTGTTGGTGCAGATGCAAAGAAAATGATTGGCAGAACACCCGGTTCAATTACTGCGGTAAGACCTCTTAAGGATGGTGTTATTGCAGACTTTGATATGACTTCGGATATGCTTAAAGAGTTTATTAAAAGAGCAATCAGCGGTTCACCTTTCAACAGAGCAAGAGTAATGATTTGCATTCCCTCAGGTGTTACCGAGGTTGAAAGAAGAGCGGTTCACGATGCGGCTAAAAGTGCAGGTGCAAGATATGTCAGCCTTATTGAAGAACCAATGGCGGCGGCAATCGGTGCCGGTCTTCCGGTTCTTGATGCAACAGGCAGTATGATTGTTGATATTGGTGGCGGTACAAGTGAGGTTGCGGTTATTTCACTTGGTGATATAGTTACTTCAAAATCTGTAAGAGTTGCAGGGGACACTTTTGACGAGGCGATTATCTCTTATGTAAAAAGAACCTTTAATCTTCTTATTGGAGAACGCTCTGCAGAAGATATAAAAATCAAATTAGGTTCTGCTTATCCCTATGAGGGAGAGGCAGCAATGGAAATTAAGGGTAGAAACCTTATTGACGGTCTTCCCAAATCAGTTGAGATTACAAGTGAGCAGGTTCGTCAGGCTCTTGCTGATCCTGTTGACCAAATTCTTGATTCTATTCGCTATACGCTTGACAGAACTCCTCCCGAGCTTGCGGCAGATATCATTGAAAGAGGTATCACTCTTACAGGTGGCGGTGCACTTCTCCGCGGACTTGATAAGCTTATTTCTTCTGAAACAGGTATGCCTGTTAATGTTGCAAAGAATCCTATTGATTGCGTTGTTAACGGAACAGGAATTTGTCTTGAAAAAGACCTTTTAGGATTTAGGAAAGGCTAATAATATGAAAAGATTTTTCCGTAGCCAAGGGTTCAAAAATCTTGTTGTTATTGCGGTTGTTATTTTCTTGGGTGTACTTACTGCAACGTTCACGCATAATGCTTCATCACCCGTTACATCCGCATTGGGAACAGTGTTTTTTCCCTTGCAGAAATTATCTGCGATGATTTCCGAAAATTTAGATGAACTTTCAGTCTCTTTCGAATCTGCAGCTGTTTATGAAGAGGAGAACAAAGAACTGAAAAAAGAATTGGAAGAATATCGCAAAAAGCTTGCAGATTATAATGAAATGAAAAAGAAAGTGGATTCTTATGAAGAATTCTATGGCATAAAGAAGCAAAACCCCGACTTTGAATTTAGCTATGGTGTCGTTTTATCTCGCGATGCGGCAGATGCTTATGACTCATTTACATTGAATGTTGGTTCAAAGGATGGGGTAGAAGTGGATGACCCTGTTATATATGGTGAATATGTAGTGGGTATTGTTAAAAAAGTTAATTTTTCTACCTGTGTTGTTTATACCCTTATTGACCCACGGGTTAATATCGGTGCGTTGGAGTCGGCAACAAGGGAGTATGGCTATGTTTCCGGTGATGCATCACTTTACAAAGATGGTTTATGCAAATTATCAGGACTTGATGCTTCAACTTCGGTTGTCGGAGGTGGAGTGGTGTGCACTTCAGGGGCAGGTGGAGTTTTCCCTGATGGTCTTCTTATAGGACAGGTTAAAGCAGTGCATAATGATGATGTTTCTTCAGGCTTTTATGCAGAAATTAAGCCATTCGCAGAGCTTTCAAAGGTTTCCGATGTTTTTGTTATTACATCCTTTGAAGGTCAGGGCGAAGAGTAAAGCTTGCTGATAGAAAAGAAAAGAGGTGATTCCCTTGCATTATGGAGATAACAAGCCCAAATATATCAGATGGGCAATTTTCGGTGTGCTACTGGCAGTTTCTGTTTTATTACAGAATTCTGTTGGTGGTTTGTTGGAATTTTTAGGAGCAAGGGTTTTTCTCTCAATTCCTTTTTGCGTTGCAATTGCAATGTTTGAACGAGAAGTTCCGGCGGCAATTTTTGGTGCATTAGCAGGTGCTTTATGGGATGTTTCAAGCGGTGTTGACGGATTCAATTCCATTATTTTAATGGCTTTGTGTGCTGTAAACAGTCTTCTTATAAGCCACATTATGAGAAACAACCTTATAACTGCATTTGTGTTAGGTGCCGGAAGTGTTACAGCATATGAGCTTCTTTACTTTGCCGTAAGGTTCTGGGGAGCCGGAAACCCCGTAAGGCAGATATTTGCATTCTATCTGCCATCTCTCATTATTACGGTTGCTTTTGTTCCTGTTTGTTATTTTATAGTTAAATCAATATATAATCATTACAAGATTGCTGAGTAAAAAATATGTCTATTGAATTGAGAAAAAACAGAAGAATTGCAGGTACGGTAATTATAGGTTTGCTCTTCTTATTTTTGGTTTTTGGCCTTGTGAAAACCCAGCTGATTGATGCAGAGCAATATAAAGCCGCGGCGGATAGTCTGGCAGTTTCCAGCAGTTCTGTCAAAGCCTCAAGAGGTGAAATTCTTGACTGCAACGGTAATCCCCTTGTCACAAACAGACAGGGGAATTCTGTCGTGTTTAAATATTCCGAGTTCCCGTCCTCGAAAAAGCAGGAAGAAAGAAATGCTTTGATTTTTTCACTTATAAATCTTTTTGAGAAAAATGATATAGAGTGGCGTGACCCGCTTCCGTTAATATACCAAAAAGGCAAGCTTATAATTGATAAAGAAAAAGAAACCGAATTTGAATATATGGTTTCAGAAAATATGCTTGAAATGGAAAAAGGAAAAAAGTCAACAGCGGAAGAATGTCTAGATGCCCTTATTGAAAGATACGGCTTGGAAAGTTATGGCAGAGAGGATGCGCGAAAAATTGCATCAGTATGCTTCGGTATGAAATATTCTTATTTTTCTGTTTCTTCACCTTATACCTTTGCAGAAGATGTACCAACAGAAATTGTTTCTGCAATTAAAGAAAAAAGCAGTACATTCCCGGGGGTTGATGCAGAGAGCGTCAGCTATCGTGAATATAGCGATAAAACCAGTTATTCACATATTCTTGGGGTGGTAGGCTCTATAAGTGCAGAGGAATATGAGCTTGAAACAAATAAACTTAATGAAAAATTGAACGACGATACTCTTACTGCCAAAGAAATCAAGGTTTTGAAAAACAATGCCTATACTCTTAATGACAGCTACGGAAAAAGCGGTATTGAAGCTACAATGGAAAGCTATCTTCGTGGGGTTAACGGAATTAAAACTACAACGACAAATTCTGATGGCACAGTTACAGAAGATTATCTTTCTAAGCCTCAACAGGGGAATACTGTTGTTACAACAATTGATAGTGAACTTCAAAAAGTTGCGGCAAAAGCTCTGCAAGAAATGCTTGTTGATAACAAAAATTCATCGTATTTCGGAACTGCAGGTGCAATGATTGTTATGAATTGCAAAACAGGTGCGGTTCTTGCAAACGTGTCTTTGCCCACTTATGATATAACAAGATATTTCAAGGATTACAGTAAACTTGTTGCAGATACCGAAAGTCCTTTGTGGAACAGAGGCGTGCAGAGTGCCTATGCTCCGGGTTCTACTATGAAACCTGCAATCTCTATTGCAGCATTAGAGGAGGGAGCGGCAGATATCAATACAGCATGCTATTGCGGCGGCTCCTATACTCTTGAAGACCAGACCTTTAAATGCCTTCAATCTCACGGATATCTTAATGTTACATCAGCTTTGGAAAAATCCTGTAACATTTATTTCTTTGAAATGGGTAAAAAACTGGGAATTGATAAAATGAATAAATACTGCAGTCTTTTGGGCTTAGGTCAGAAAACGGGTATTGAGATTCCCGAAGCAGAGGGGGTTCTTGCAAGCATCGCAAATAAAGAGGCGGCAGGTCAGGTGTGGAACCCCGGTGACACAGTTCAGGCTGCAATTGGTCAGTCGGACAACCTTTTCACACCTCTACAGCTTGCTAACTACTGTGCAACAATTGCAAACGGCGGAACACGATATAAACCTTATATTATAAAATCCGTTCTTTCTGCAGATATGTCTGAGGTTATTTATGAAACTCAACCTGAAGTGCTGAACACTATAAATGTAAGTGAGAAAACACTTAAAATAGTAAAACAAGGTATGCGTCAGGTTATACAGAATGGTGGCAGCTCCTATTATTTTCAGGATTGCATTGTTGAAGCCGCAGGTAAAACGGGTACATCTCAGCTTAAGAGGACTACAAAAAGCGGTGTGACGATGGATTGTAATAATGGTTTCTTTATTTCCTTTGCTCCGTACGATGACCCTGAAATTGCTATAGCGATAGTAGCGGAAAATGCCTTGTCGGGTAGTCAGACTTCTCAGGCTGCAGTTCCTGTTTATAACTACTATTTCGGTCAGAAAACAAGCTTCGACTCCGCAGGAACGGTAAATGAATTGATACCATAAGGTGACGTGATAAAATGAAAGTTATATCTGTTGCATCTGCCAAGGGCGGTGTAGGTAAATCAACATTTTGTGCAAGTGTTGGCAGAATGTTGGCTCTTCACGATAAAAGAGTTCTTCTTGTTGATATGGATATAGGTGTAAGAAGTCTTGATATTCTTTTGGGTGTATCAGAAAGAACCGTTTATAACTGGGGCGATGTTGTTAAAAATAATGTTGATTACAGAAAAGCGGTTATTGAGGCAAATCGAAACCTCTTTTTACTTCCTGCACCCATTGATTTTTCTGAAGAATATACACCCGAAAGATTCTCTGAATGTATTGAGAAATATAAAAAGGATTTTGATTTTATATTTCTTGATTCTCCTGCAGGTCTTGAAAGCGGTTTCTTGCTTTCTGCAAAGGCAAGTGAAAGCTGTATTATTCTTTCAACTCCCGATAATATCAGTATCCGTGCCGCATCATATGCTTGTGAAAATGCAAGAAAAAACGGTGTTCAGGATGTTCGCCTTGTGGTTAATAAATTCAATAAAAAGCTTCATAAGAAAATCAATGTCGATGAAATTATTGATACTGTTGGTGCAAGGCTTCTGGGCATAATTCCTGATTCGCAAGAGGTTTATGCAGGTGTTAATGGTGGAAATATTCCTTACGGTTGCAAGGGTAACAGTGCATTTTTGAGGATTTCAAAAAGACTCTGTGGTGAAAATATTCCTTTCAGAGCAAAAAATCTGTAATTTTTTGTTGACTTTTGATTTCAAAGTTATATAATTAATTTGCAAAATAAAGTAGCTACAAATTTTGCCGAAAATAAAACAGGGGAGCTGGCGGACGCCGGCTGAGAAAGAAAACAATCCTTTTCTGACCCTAATAACCTGATGCGGATAATGCCGCCGTAGGAAAAATACTGATGGATTTATTTCTCTCTATGGCAGTGTTACCGCCGTAGGGAGATTTTTTATTCGGAGGTATTAAATTACTATGACTTTAACAAAAAAAGATAAAATACGAAGGTTAGTGGAAAGTGCATTAATGCTCGCTCTCTCAACTCTTCTGGCAGAGTTTGCCATAATTAAATTTCCATTTGGCGGAAGTGTTACAATTTTCAGTCAGGTGCCTATGGTGGTTATATCATACCGCTACGGCATTAAATGGGGAGCATTTGCAGGTGTTTGTATGGGTGTGATTCAGATGCTTTTCGGTATGGGTAATTTTGCTTATGTAAGCGGTATTGTTGCTTATCTCATATTGATTTTTGCAGACTATATAATTGCATTCGGGGCTTTGGGCTTTGGCGGTATGTTTAAAAATAAAATCAAAAACCCCATTATTGCAATTGCTTTAGGTGGTGCAGTCGTTTCTGTAATCAGATTCATTTGCCATTTTATAAGTGGTGTTACAATTTGGGGCGATTATGCCGAAGGTGCTCAGGCAGTTTGGAAATATTCTTTCACTTATAATGCGGGATATATGGTGCCTGAATTAGTAATAACTGTTGTGGGCTGTGTTGTTCTTGCTTCTATTTTTGATTTGAATTCAAAAGAAATAAGAGTGAAAAAACGCAAAGAATCCCAAAGCTAAAAAGTTAATATTTTGTAAACCTCCTCATTAATTTCTGTTTTTATTTGAAATTTGCCATAAATGGTGATACAATGAAAAAAACAGATATACAATGAGGAGGTTTTTCCTTGAAAGATATAAACGATTTAGGTTTGACTAAAGATGAATTATCGGAGGCAGTTGATAAAACTGCAGTAACAGAGGATAATTTTTCAAGTGCAATAGATAAATCGCAGGATTATTCCAATAAAGCTCTTGACGATGAATTGGAAAAGCTTGCACAAACTTTCCGTCAGGAGTTAAAAAAAGCTCAGGCAATGACTGAGGAAGAGCTTGTAAAGAGCGGAATTGTTATTCAACAATATGAAGATGATGAAGGCGCGATTCCCAAAGAAGAACTTTGCAAGTGTTGCGGAGAACAGCGTAGGGACAAAAATTATGGTGAGAATTATGAGTATTGCATAGCTTGTCGCGAGGCTATGCGCCGTTATCCTCTGAGTGTTCCAGGCATTATTACATTGGCTGCAATGGTGTTTATTGCCGTAGTTTCTGTTTTTTCATTTGCGGCAGACTATAATATTTATAACACTGTCCGTCAGGGTGATAAGTATCTGTCAGAAAATAAACTCTATTCCGCATTGGATTCTTATGAAGGTGCAATTTCTGCTTTCAATGATGAAAATGTTCTTGCGGAAAATTTGTATTATAAAAACATTAAAATTTTATACCACTCAATGCCTGATGGCATTTATGCAATGAGTAATATTACAAGTAAAATAGAAACTGTACTCAGCGATATTGAATCAAAAATTCCTTTGTATAGTTCTTATGTTGATATGCATAAGGAGGTTCAGGTTCTTTATGGAACATTGAATGAATTTTATGCCATGCTCAATGATGAGAAATATGCGGAATATGACTTCAAAGATGAAGAGCAATATAAGGAAACTATGACCGAAATTGGTTCAATAATTGATAAACAAGTGACAGTGACATCTTTAGATAAAAAAACAAGTGAGCTGGTTCCTGCAAGTGAAGTTATAGTAAGATATTGTCAGTATATGTTTGCTTATGCAAATGGTCACTATGCTGATTCATACCAGTATATGAATAAGGTCAGTGAGCTTGAACCGTCATACTTGTGGTTGTATGCATATGAACTCGGTATGGCAGAGCTTCAAAAAGGAAACAAGGAAAAAGCTCAGTTCCTAGCGGATGCTTTGTATGAAAGCAACAGCGAGCTGCCGGATGCTTTTGCGTTGCAATCAATAATTTGCAGATTGTCCGGTAATATTGATAGTGCTATAGAATGGGCGGAAAAAGGCATCGAGGTATCCTCTGAGAATACAGAATTATACAGAATTAAAGCCATGGCATATGCTGCAGACGGAGATTTTGAGTCTGCAAAAAAAATTATAGATGAGGTTCTTGAAACCGACAATTACGGAATGTTGACTATGACTGCTATGGTTGTGGAAAATGAGCTTGGTAATAAGGACCGTGTTAAAGAACTAAAAGATATTATGAAGGAAAATAATGTGGAAATTTCCGAAAAAACTCAGAAATATCTTAAAGGGAAAGTCTCTGCTCAGGATATGTTTACGAAAGGTACAGGTGATGTAGAATGACGAATCTTTATGTTGTAACACGCGTTCTGACCTTTTTCGGAGCATTGATGAGAGCCTTTTGGGAGCATATTGCTTGTCGGATTTGCGGTGTGCCGATTGAGGATGTAAGAGCGTTTAAGGTTTCTGAGCTTTGCGGTCATGTGGAGCATGAGCTTATAAAAAATAAAAAACATTGTTTCTGGGTTTGTTTTTTACCTTTTATTCTGAATTTTATAATGGCAGTTTGCTTTCTTTTGAGCGGAGCGTATCGCGTGATTTATATTGGCGATTTTAAAACAATAACATCTTGGATGTTTTTGTGGTTGGGTATCTCATTCGCTGCAAACTGTGTGCCCTCTTTTGAAGATGTTCTTTCCTTTAAAGAGAATTTTTATAACAAAGGAACAAAACCTATTGTAAAAATCCTTCTTGCTCCTTTTTTTGCAGTTATTTACGGCTTTGGAATTCTTGAAAGATATTCAGTAACTTTTGTTGTTGCTATTCTTTTTGCAATGGTGTTCCCTCGCTTGTTTAATTTGCTTTTCCCTATATTTAATATTTTTTCACAGATGTTTTAATTGAATTATGAAGAATGTTTTAAAAACAAATCCTGCTGTTTTTGCGGTAGGCGATAATTATCAGATAACCGTTCTTGTTAACTGCGAAACAGTTATGTGGGTCAGGGTAGGCGAGAAATGCTTTTATGATGAGTCAAACGGCATTTTGCGTTCTGCTAAAAGAATTCATAAAATGACTGTTCCTGCAGAAATTCTTGAACAAGAGTGTGAATATACAGTCTGTTACAGAAGGGTTATAAAGAGAAAAGCTTATTTTTCTTTAACTCATTCAGCAGAAGAAAAAACATATGGTTTTAAAAGAGTTTCAGGAGAACAAATAAAAGCCTATCATATTGCAGATGCTCATAATATGATAAAAGAACCAGTTAAATGTGCTCAAAAGTTTATAAAAGAAATCGGAGATATAGATTTTCTTATTCTTAATGGTGATGTGCCTGAAGATAGTGACAAAATCAAGAATTTTGATACAATATATGAAATTATTTCTCAAATAACCAAAGGTGAAATTCCTGTAATATTCTCAAGAGGAAATCACGATACAAGAGGTGTTTTTGCTGAAAATATCGCAGAATATACACCTTGCGAAAACGGTAACTCCTATTTTACTTTCAGATTAGGTAAAATATGGGGATTGGTATTGGATTGTGGCGAAGATAAACCTGATTCCGATAAAGAATACGGCAATATGGTGGCTTGTAGCTTTTTCAGAGAAAAACAGACCTTTTTTTTGGAAAAGTTGGCAGAAAACGGAGCAACTCACTTTAATGATTCAGGGGTTGAACACAAAATTGTTATCGCCCACAACCCTTTTACAAGAAGATATCCTGAGCCTTTTAATATTGAAGAAGATACTTTTACCTATTGGGCAAAAATTCTTAAAGAGAAAATAAAGCCTCAACTTATGATTTGCGGACATATACACAAATTTTCAGTTGATATGCCCGGTTGTGAAAATGATGCTTTCGGTCAGCCTTGCCCTGTTGTTGTAGGTTCTCAGGTTGATAAGAGAAAAAATTATTTCGCAGGTAGTGGCTTCGTTTTTAACAAGGATAATATAGAGGTTATTTTCAATGACGAAAACGGAATAATTGAAAATAATATATTAAAAATATAAAATCAGAAGCAGATTCCCGTTGCGAAATCTGCTTCTGATTTACATTATATTCTGAGTTAATAAAATTTGGTTGCTGTCTGTAAAGGTTGCAATAATTCCGTTTCTGTGGGCAGTAGAAAAGGTTGGGGCTTTTGCAACCATTGTCAGATTCCACTTGACATTGGGATAAACTTTTCCGATATGGTTTGTAACAATTGTTATTTCAGGCTTTAAAGCTTTTAGAAAGTTTTTTGAGGATGAGCCATAATAACCATGGTGACCTATCTTTAAAAGGTCAATATCACCTATATCGTCAGCATAAATATCTTCAAGCCCTGAATCATTGGTGAAGTCTGCTCCTAAGAATGCAGTTTTTTCGCCTTTTTTTACGATTACACCTACGCTACTTGCGTTTTCACCTTTTCCGAAAACTTCTTCAGGGGTTCGGGTATTTATGAATCTTAATGTGAAGTCACCAAAGATAAATTCGTTATCGGGCAAATCATTTATAACAGGAATATTTTTGCTTTTAAGAGCTTTTATGATTTTTTGGTAGGTTTCCTTGTTGCCCCAAGCGTTTGCATCTAATTCTGTTGCAACCTTTTCATTAAATTCTTTAAAAAATGCTTTTTTAGCTGTGATTTTATCATCTTTGAAAATTGCTTCAAAGTTTCCTGCGTGGTCATAGTGAATATGAGTGCCTAAAACAAACTCAAAAATCACAAAACCGTTTTCATCAGAAGCAACCTTTTTGATATACGATATAACCTCGTCGCGATAGCCTTTGTATTCAGTTTTTCTTCGAGGGTTTTCGTTGCCTTCGCCGGAGTCTATAAGAGCAAATTTGCCGTTGCTTTCAAGAATTATGCAATCGGAATTGGCAGTATTAAGAAAGTGTATCCGGTCATCACCGTTTTTATAATCAAACAGTTCATTTGAAACAGGGATTTCATTAACATATTTATTGCCGAGGGCAACAACAATAATATCAAGAATAAATACTGATAGCATAACAGATGTTACAACCCAGGTGGCAATAACTCTGGCTAATTTCTTTTTATCTTTTATCATTCTTTAACCCCCTTATTTGATTTTTTAAATAAGAGAGGCAGATTTCTGTAAGGCACTTGTTGCCAAGCTGAAACAATAAGAAGAGCTCCGACGCAATGCATGGGTATTCTTGATAAGACATCAGGGAAAAGGAATATAATTGCACTGCTTACAGCTATTGTTACAACAGCAGAAACAGCAGAAAAGCTTGTTATATTAAACGGTCTTGCCGGTAAAAATGAAATTATACTGTTGGTTAGATTTGTAAGGGTGTTTCGTGAAGTTTTCTTTTCATCTGACCTTAAGAAAAGGGTGAATCCGAAATATAAACAACCAAACATAACCGGAACAAAATCTGCTTTTTCGAAAGCCTTCGGAAAAGCAAAGGGGATTTTAAAAGTTTCAATTTCATTTATGGTTGTTAATTCTTTTTGTGGGTTCAAGAATAAATTAAGAATTAACGGAATTAACAAGGTCATAAATTCTGCCGGCACTCTTTTATTAAGCTTTCGGAACTTAAAGGGATAAGTAATCATCGCAAAAAGCGTGATTGTTCCGTAAAGAAGACCTCTGAAATGAGGGTGGAAGCCTAAAGAACGATAGCTTTTAAGCATTTCAATTGCGGTACTGCCCGAGGCACCAATTCCGAAATAATGGTTTGTGAGAATAACTGTGGCAACAAGTGCGAGTATTAATGTTGCCCAGGCAATAATTGAATTCATGCGTTCGTTTCTTTTTATAACCTTTGAAATCAAATAATAAAAAACAACTCCGCCAACAATACAAACAGGCAAATAATAGTTTCCGCATTCGGAAACTACATAATGAACGGGAATAAGGAGAAAAACGTCGGGAGCATAAATTTTATTTTTGAGTTTTAAAGAAAATAATGCGCAGATAACAATGCAGAGAAAGACATTCCAAAGGCCAAGCCCCACAGAGGCAGCTGAGCAAAGGGCATAAGACCCTAAAAGCATAGCTCCCGTAAGACCTGCAAGAATGTCATTTTTCAGATTTTGTTGTCCTAATATACTATTCATACGTAGTTCCTCAATTAATAATACTTTAGTATTCTACAATAATTGTAAAAAATAAACAATACCGAAACTAAAAATTTTAAAAAGAGAGTTTATCAATTCGTTGAAATCTGTTGACATTTTCGTTTTCATTATCTATAATAAAAGGGATTAAAATTGGAATGGAGTGTGCATTGGAATGAAAATGTCACCTATTAAGAAAATAGTTATCGGTTTGGCAGCGATTACAGTTGCTTTATCTCTCATTACTGCAAATAATATGGCATCTGTTATGCTTATTGTTGCTTCAAGAGAAGCAGATTCTGCAACTCAGCAAACCGTTCAGACAAATAAACCTGTTCAGCAGAATCAGGCAACAAATAATTCTCAGGGCGGTTCAACAGGTAATACCGCAACTGATAATACTGCTACTAATAACACAGAAACAACAGCTCCTGCAGCTGATAACAATTCTTCATCAAATAATACATCAACAGATAATAGTGCAGATGATAAAACTCCTGCAGATGATAAAGGTTCTGCAAATGCAGACTCAGCTAAAAAACTTTCTGACAAAGAAGTTGTTGATTTGTATAAAAAAGCAGTTAATGCTGCAAGAACAAAGTCATCTTCAGTTGTTCGTGTTAAAGATGGTGCAATCAACTACAAGGGTGTTGTTGAGGCAGGTGCACTTTCAAGTGTTGCAAGTTCATTGATGGGTGCATTTATGGCTGCTGACGAAGCTTCAATTGAAGCAAAAAATGAACCTTGGGAAAAAGAAAAGCTTCCTGATGCAAGTGCTCTTACAACAAACGGTCTTCAGAAAATATCTTACGAAGATAAGGGTGACAAATATGTTGTTACTCTTGTTGCAAAAAATGCAAAGAATCCCAAAGCGGGTACTGATGGTATTGGTTCTATTTCCGGTGTAATTGAAGAATCTCAGATTACAGGTGCTATCGGTTCTTTCCCTCTTCTTAAGCTTCAGAACATTAGTCTTGATTACGAAAATGTTACAACTGTAGCAACAATCGATAAAGCAACAGGCAACCTTACAGCTCTTAATCTCAATTCTCCTTGCATTCTTGGTCTTGATGCAGCAATGGGTCCGCTTTCAATCAATGGTGCTAAAGTAGGTATTCAGGTTATCACAGAATATACAGTTGCTTACTAATTAAAATACATAATAAAAACAGCGTCCTTGAGACGCTGTTTTTTAATCTGTAAAGGATTTTAATTTATGGTAGATATAATTAACTCTCAAAAGATATTTGAACACTTGAATAGTAATTTAAAAAAGAAAATAAATTTCAAGATTTTAGATAAAGCCACTTCAACAAATACTCTTGTCAGGGAGTTTGCCTCAGAAAATGAGGAAGGCCTTGTTATTATTGCAGGTGAGCAGACTGCAGGTCGAGGAAGAATGGGACGTTCGTTTTTTTCTCCCGGTGATTTGGGTGTTTATCTTAGTTTGCTTTTGAAACCTGAAATTCAGCCTGAGGATGCAGTTCAGATAACAACTGCTGCGGCAGTTTCTGTTTGCAAAGCTTTAGAGCTTTTTGGTATTTCTGATTCCAAAATCAAATGGGTGAATGATATATATATAGGTAATAAGAAGGTTTGCGGTATTTTAACCGAATCAAGTTTTAATTCAGAAAGTAAAACATTAGATTTTGCAATTCTTGGTGTTGGTATAAATATATATGAATCCCAAGAAGGATTTCCTGATGAAATAAAAGATATTGCAGGTTCGGTTTTCTCCGAAAGAAGAGAAAATTTGCGTAATAAATTTATAGCAGAATTTCTTAATGCGTTTTTCGGTTATTATAATACTTTGTCCTTAAAAAATCATTTAAAAGAATATAAAGAAAAAAGCTTTGTTTTAGGGAAAGAAATTACAATTATACAAGGTGAAAAAATAAGAAACGGAAAAGCAGTTGATATTGATGAGAATTGTAATTTAGTAGTAGAATTGCCTGATGGTAAAACAGAAAAACTATGTTCAGGTGAAATATCTGTACGTGTTAAATAAAAATTATTCATTTTTAACAATAAACACCCCTCCAAAATTGTCATAGTATATGTGTAAAAATTTCTCAATACTATTGCAATTGAAAGAATTGTGTGGTAAAATCTGTTTGTATATATGGTAGTGTACTATCTCTAGGTGTATGCTATCTTATCTGTTTAGGAGGATTAATATGAAAGCAACTAAGAAAATTGTTAGTGTTATCTTAGCAATAACTCTTGCGGTTGTAGCTTTTGTAATGCCTGTTAGTGCTGCAAAGGTTTACCCTCTTGTTATTGTTGATGGTATCTTCTCAACAACCTTGTACAAAAATGTAGGTACGGAGGAGGAAACACCGGCTTTTGCTACTGATGATGCAGCTCTTGAAGCAATGATTAAAGAAATTCTTGGTTCATTTATTGGCGGTTGTATCAATTATGGTGTTAATAAAAAGGACTATAATGCATTTGCAGATAAGTTCTATCCCGTGCTTAATAAGTATGTTGAGCCTATAGGATTTAATCCTGATGGAACTCCTGTTGATGCTACAGTAGGCTTTGTTCAGAACAACAAACCTATGTCCCAATATACAGAAGAGGAAAAAACAGGTCTTTCTGTATTTGCAGGTGTATATGCAAAAGAATTCGGTGAGGATAACGTTTATAACTTCTGCTATGACTGGCGTGTATCTCCCATAGATAGTGCAGTAGCTTTAGACCAGTATATTACTGAGCTTAAAGACGAAATCGGTGTTAAAAAGGTAAACATTGTTGCTCACAGCATGGGTGCTAATGTTGTTCTTGCATACCTTGCAGAATTTGGTGGCGAGAACATCAATAACCTTGTTTTCACCTCTCCCGCATGGCAGGGCACAAGCCTTGCAGGTAATGTTGCTAAAAACAATATCGAATTTGATATGTTTACAGTAGAAAACTACCTCGTTCAGATGGCTAATGTCAGTGCAACAACTCATATTACTGCTTTCATAATTTCATATATCGCAACTTACGACGGTCTTTCAAAAGAATATTTCGGCGACATTAATAAAGCTGTTGCAGGTATTCTTCCTCGTCTTTATACAGATACTGTTATTCCTTATATTGCAGGTATGCCCGGTTTCTGGAGCCTTATTCCTGAAGAGGATTATGAAGCTGCTAAGGAATTCCTCTTCGCAGAGGGTATGGATGCTGCTCTTGAAGCAAAGCTTGATGCATATAATGAAATCCAGAAAAAGAATAATGCTAAGGCTATCCTTGAAGAAGCAATGGATGATGGTATGACTTTCGGTATTGTTGTTGGTTACAACTGCCAGATGATTCCGATTAGTGATGAATACGAACAGAGCGACACAATTATCGATGTTAAACATGCAAGTGGTGGTGCAACATGTTCAAAGTATCTTCAGGCATTTGATGATTGGACCAATATCTATAAACAGGAAGTTAAAGATGGTCATAACCATGTTTCCTGGGATTATAAGATTGACGCTTCAACATGTATGTTCCCTGAACAGACTTGGTTCTATAAAAACTTACAGCACAATGGCTACAATGCAGATTACGGTACAACAGATATTGTTATGTGGCTTCTTAGTGCAGATGAACAGATGACAGTTCAGAGCGATAAAGAAAATTATCCTCAGTTCTCACTCTATAACACATATAAGAGAAAAGTTACTCCTATCAGTGTTGATGGCATTATAGGTGACCTTGATGGTAGCGGAGCTATTACAACACTTGATGCAAGAGTTGCTCTTAAATTAGCTGCAGGTCAGAAGAAACCTACAGATGAACAGCTTGCTCTTGGCGATATCGACGAAGACAGCAAAATTACAACAACTGATGCTAAAGATATTCTTTCAATGGCAGCAGGAATTGATTTCTAAACAAACTTTAAAGACGTGCTTTCGGGCACGTCTTTGTTTTTTAATGGAATTGTAATTGAAATAGAAAAGACCTTGTGATATACTTAATACATATAGTTCTTTTATAAAAGGTGGATGAATATGGCAGAACAGATGACAAAAAAGGAAAATGTACTTCAAGCAGTGAAATTTGCAGCCTTTTCTGCTTCAGCAGGGGTTATTCAGGTTGTAACATTTACATTGCTTAATGAATTACTGCCTAAGACGGATAGTTCAAATGCAATTTTACAATGGTTTTTCAATTCTGAATATGGTGCAAGTTACCTTGTGGCATTGGTTTGCTCTGTTCTTTGGAATTTTACGTTTAATCGTAAATTTACTTTTAAATCTGCCACTAATATTCCTATTGCAATGATAAAGGTATTTGGCTTCTATTGTGTTTTTACACCGGTTTCAACAATTATAGGTGAGATGGTAGCACAAAGAACAACCTGGGAATTTGCAGAGTATATAATTTTAGGTGTAACAATGATGACCAATATGGTTACAGAATTCTTGTTCTGCCGTTTCTTTGTATATAGAGATAGTATGAATACAGCAACAAAGGAAAAAGCTAATGTCTGAAAATAATGCAAACAAAAAAAGAATATGCCCCGTTTCCAGAAAATGCGGTGGCTGTCAGCTTATGAATTTAAGCTATCCCGAACAGCTTAAATTTAAACAAGCAAAGGTTGTGAAATTATTAGGTAGTTTTCACAGAGTCAATACAATACTTGGTATGGCAAATCCTTTTCATTACAGAAACAAAGTACAAGCTGCCTTCGGAAGAACACGCGGTGGAGAAATAATATCCGGTGTTTATCAGTCAAGCACCCATAATATTGTGAAAACAGAGCATTGTTTAATTGAGGATGAAAAAGCTGATGAAATAATTGTTACGATAAGAAAAATGGTAAAGAAATTTAAGCTTACAGTATACGATGAAAGAAACGGTAGCGGATTTCTTCGCCATGTGCTTGTGAAAACAGGTTTTGCAACAGGAGAAATAATGGTGGTGCTTGTTACCGGTACATCTGTTTTTCCCTCGAAAAATAATTTTGTAAAAGAACTTTTAAAGAGGCACCCTGAAATCACAACAATAGTTCAGAATGTAAATAATAAATTTACAAGTATGGTTCTTGGAGAAAAGGAAAATGTACTTTATGGAAAAGGATATATTGAAGATGTTTTATGCGGATTAACATTCAGAATATCGCCTAAATCATTTTATCAGATAAACCCTGTTCAAACCGAAGTTCTTTATGGAAAAGCAATAGAATTTGCAAAACTTAGCGGAAAAGAAAAAGTAATTGATGCCTATTGCGGTATTGGCACAATTGGTATGGTATCAGCTAAAAATGCAGGCGAAGTTATAGGCTGTGAATTGAATCCTGATGCGGTCAGAGATGCTAAAATCAATGCCAAAATCAATGGTGTTAAAAACATTAAATTTGTCTGTGCGGATGCGGGTGAATTTATGCTGGAAATGAAAGAACAAGGCGAGAAATGTGATGTTCTTTTTATGGATCCGCCAAGAGCCGGAAGTGATAAAAAATTCCTTTCTTGTGCAGTACCTCTTTTACCGGATAGAATAGTATATATTTCTTGTAACCCCGAAACACAACAAAGAGATTTGTTTTATCTTATAAAAAATGGTTATAAGGTAAAAAAAATTCAACCTGTGGATATGTTTCCGTATACAGCTCATATAGAAAGTGTTGTTTTATTGGAAAGATAATAATTAAAGGAGGAGAAATTATGGACGGAATACTATATTGTGCATTAAATTTATTTTGCCTTTCAATATTGATAATGATTTTGTTGCAGATTTTGAAAAGTTCGGACAAAAGAATGTCTCAGATGGTTTATTCTTGGTTTATAGTTTCTTCAGCCATTTTGTGTGCCAGTGATTTAATATGGGGGATTATTGATTTTTCGTACACCTGGCAATTCTCTGATTCAATAGATTTTCTGGTAAATAGTGTTTACCATATATTTACATTGGTAACTGCTTATATGTGGTATTTGTTTTCAGAAAGTGAAATGGGAACACGCACAACCACAACTAAAAAAGGTCTTGTTATAAGTATGATACCGTTTATTATAGGTGTTTCTATCATTATCAGTTCTTATTGGACAAACGCAGTTTTTTATATCAATGGTGAAGGTGTTTATGAGCGAGGTCCCTTGTATATTCTTCATATAGGAATTTGTTTTTCCTATATCCTCCTCACATCAATAAAGGCATTTATAGGGTCTTTTTATAAAAAGAACTATGTTGTCAGAGTGAAATATCGTTCATTGGCATCATTTTGTGTATTTCCTTTGATTTCAGGCGTTTTTCAAGTGATTTTGGTTGGTTCACCTATGATTAGTGCCGGGGTGACATTTGCGGCAATTCAAGTTTATATTAATTCTCGTGAACAGCTTATTTCAGTTGACCCGCTGACAAAACTTAATAATAGAACAGAAATGATTCGTTTTCTTGATAATAAAATGAAAAACAGAAATCCTAATAAGGAACTGTATCTCTTTATAATGGATGTGGACTATTTCAAGAAAATAAACGATAAATTCGGACATGTTGAAGGAGATACAGCCATAACAATAGTTGCTGATGCCCTTAAAAAATCTGTAAGAAAAACAAGCCTTTTTGTTTGCAGATATGGGGGTGACGAGTTTGTTATAGTCGGGGAAGTGAAACCTGATTTTAACCCTGATGAATTTTGTGAATTAATAAATCAGAATTTAGAAGAAGAAACTAAAACAAGAGAAAAAGACTATACTCTTCATATGAGCATAGGTTATTTTAAATATACTCCCGAAATAAAAAATATAGCAGAATTTATTTCTTCTGCTGATAAATATCTTTATAAGCGTAAAAGCGAAAGAGCATTAAAATTAAGCAGAGAATAAATTTGAAAAAGTTATTGACTGAAAAATAATTTGGTAATAAAATAAAAAATATCTCAAATTTACAACGTAGGGTGATGCAGATGATAAAGATTGGTCTTTACGGCTATGGCAATATTGCTAAAGGTGTTGAATGTGCCGTAAAACAGAACAAAGATATGGAAGTTACTTGTGTTTTCACAAGAAGAAATCCTGAAACAGTTTCAACAATTTCGGGGGCAAAGGTTTATAAAACTAGCGATATTTTAAATTATAAAGATGAAATTGATGTCCTCGTAATGTGTGGCGGTAGTGCAACGGATTTACCTGAGCAAACTCCTGCGATGGCAGAGCATTTCAACGTTGTTGACAGCTTTGACACTCACAAAAGAATTCCTGAGCATTTTTCAAATGTAGATGCTGCAGCAAAAAATGGTGGTAAAATCGGTATTATTTCTGTGGGTTGGGACCCTGGTATGTTTTCTCTTAACAGACTTTACGGCAGTTGTATTCTTCCCGATGGTGCAGATTATACCTTCTGGGGCAAGGGCGTGAGTCAGGGCCATAGCGATGCTGTCAGAAGAATAGAAGGTGTTGTTGACGCAAGGCAGTACACGATTCCTGTTGAAGAAGCACTTGATGCCGTAAGAAGCGGTAGTCAGCCTCAGCTTACAACAAGGCAGAAGCACACAAGAGAGTGCTTTGTTGTGGCTGAAGAGGGTGCAGACCTTGAAAGAATAAAGAATGAAATAGTAACTATGAAAAACTATTTTGATGAATATGACACAACAGTAAACTTTATTTCGCAGGAAGAGTTAAACCGCGACCATAAGGGTATTCCTCACGGAGGCTTTGTTATCAGAACAGGCAAAACAGGCAAAGACCTTGAACACAATCATGTTATTGAATATAGCTTAAAGCTTGATTCCAACCCCGAATTTACATCAAGTGTAATTGTAGCATTTGTAAGAGCTGCATACAGACTTAATGCCGAGGGGCAGAGTGGTTGCAAAACTGTTTTTGATATTCCTCCGGCATATCTTTCCACTAAAAGTGGCGAAGAATTAAGAAAAGAAATGCTTTAATATATAATAACGCAAAGGTTTTCTTTGCGTTATTTGTTTAGTGGGAAATGAAAAAGAGAAACATTATAATAAAGTTGCTATATCCGCAGAGGTGCAAATATTGTAACAATGTTATTGATATCCGCCGTGAAATCTGCCATACTTGCGAAAACACATTGAAGAAAATAGAGGGCGACATTTGTAAATTATGCGGTGCAAATATAAATGATTGCAAATGTGGTCATAAAAAGCATTATTATAAATATATCTGTGCACCATTTTATTATGATGGTGCGGCAAGCAGAGCGATATGGAGATTTAAGTTCCGTAATGCAACAAATCTGTCAAAAGTTTTTGCAGAGGATATGGCAGAGTGCTTCAACAATCACTATAACGGATATGATTTTGATTTGTGTACCTTTGTGCCATCTGCAAAAGAAGATTTTAAAAGACGAGGCTATAATCAGGCAGAGCTTCTTGCTAAAGATTTTTGCGAAATAACAGGGTTGAAATGCGAAGAGTTGCTTATAAAAAATTTTTCAACTCAAGTGCAACACAGTTTATCAAGTGCAGAGCGAAGCGGTAACCTCGCAGGTGCAATTGAACTTAAGGATTATGTTGATTTAGATAATAAGCGTATTCTTTTGATTGATGACGTTAAAACTACGGGGTCAACCCTTAATGAATGTGCAAAGATGCTCCTCATAGGCGGAGCCGCAGAGGTGTTTTGCTTAACTGTTGCTATAACTAATAAAAAAGAAGAAAAGAATTCTGACTTTTGATGGTCAGAATTCTTTTTTGTATAGAAACGCTTTCAATGCTGAATAGCGTTTTGCCTTTTTATCATTAAAGGTCATATATTGAATTTGCTCTGCAGAACCGACAGTTATGAGCATATCTTTTGCTCTCGTAACTGCGGTGTAGAGCAGATTCCTGTAGGCAAGATTAGGGACGATTCCTATTACAGGAAGAATTACCGATTTAAACTCACTGCCTTGACTCTTGTGAACGGTAACGGCATAAGCAAGTTCAATTTCTGTTAAGCTTTCAGCAGGTAGGGTTACTTCTCTTCCGTCAAAATCAATTTCAACAGTAGAGGATTTTGCATCAATTGATTTGAGAATCCCAATATCACCATTGAATATGCCGAGACCTTTATCATCCTTGCTTTCCCACTCAATATTGTAATTGTTTTTTACTTGCATAACCTTGTCACCGGTACGGAAAATTTGACCTGCAATAGTGATTTCGCCTTTGTCTTTATCAGGTGGGTTGAGAGCACTCTGCAAAAGTCTGTTAAGATTTTGTGTACCTGTTTCGCCTTTTTTAGAGGGGCAGATAACCTGAATATCTGAAAGTGCATCCCATCCGTAAGCTTTAGGCAGCCGCTCACTGCAAAGACTGACAACAGTCTGGGCAGACAGATACGGATTAGGTCTTTCCAAATGAAAAAAGTCTTTTCCGTCATTAGTTAAATCGGGCATTTCACCATTCACGATTTTATGAGCATTGGTTATGATTTTGCTTTCCAAGGCCTGACGGAAAACCTGAGTTAAACAAACTACAGGAAGCTTTTCAGAAAGAATTAAATCGTGAAGCACATTACCCGAGCCAACAGGGGGTAGCTGGTCGCTGTCACCAACAAGAATAAGACGGCAGCCGAGAGGGAGTGCTTCAAGAAGATGGGCAAAAAGATGAATATCAATCATTGAAAGCTCGTCGAGAATAAGTGCGTTGCAATCAAGAGGGTTTTCAATGTTTCTGCGGAAATATGGTTTATCATCCTCATCCCACTCAACCTCTAAAAGTCGGTGAATGGTTTTGGCTTCCATACCCGTAACCTCGCTCATTCGCTTTGCAGCTCTGCCTGTTGGTGCTGCAAGAGCAATATCAAGGTTCTGATATTCAAAGATATTAATAATACCTTTAATTGTTGTGGTTTTTCCTGTACCGGGACCGCCTGTTAAAACAAGGAGACCTTTTTTAGCGGCGGTGGCAATAGCAATTCGCTGCTGGTCTTCATATTTGATTTGGTTGATGTTTTCAATTTCATCAATCCAATCTGCAAGTCTTGGTGCACCTTGGGGCGGAAAGTTTGCAATTATATCAATTCTGTCAGCAATTTTCTTTTCTGCATTATATGAAGAGGGGAGAAAAACAAACTCTTTTCCGTCAATAACATGCATTTTTAGTTGTGCGGTATTAACTAATTTATCAATAGCGATGTCAATATCATCTTGTGTTACAGAAAGCAAATCCGAGCAGGGTTTCAAGAGCTTTTCTCTTGGGATGCAGGTGTGACCGCGAGAAACGGAGTTGTGCCTTACAACGTGAACAATACCCTCACTTATTCTGTAATCGGGTAAGGGTTTCTGGGGGAGCTTTTCTTCAATCATTTCCGCTCTTTCAAAGGTGATACCAATACTCAATCCGCAAAGTATGTATGGATTTTCTTCAACCTTTGAAACAGCATTTATACCTAATTTTCTGAATATTTTTATACATTCTGTAGGAGAAAAACCATATTTCTCAAGCCCTAACATAACAGTTCTCATAGCATACTGCTTTTTGAATTCTTCACCGATATTTTTAGCCTGCTCTTCGGAAATGCCTTTTATTAAAGCAAGTCTCTCGGGAGAGGTATCAAGAATTTCAAGCGTTTCGGTACCGAATTTTTCGACAATGCTCAGAGCCTTTTTCGGACCGATTCCGCGTATTACACCTGATGCAAGGTATTTATAAATCTGCTCGGTTGTTTCAGGCATACAGCGAGAAAAGGCAGTTACCTTAAACTGCCTGCCGAAAGACTGATGTATTATAAAACTACCCGTAAGGGTAACAGTTTCACCGGCACTTACACCGGGCATAACTCCCACAGCGGTGAAAAAATCATCATTCACAGAAACATCCATAACGGTAAAACCGTTAGTGTCATTCTGAAAGGTGATTTCCTCAACTGTAGCGGTTATTTTTTCTTCTTGAAAGTCCATTGATAACTCCAACAAATATAAGGTAAAGGATTTTATTATACGCGCCTTACGGCACTATAACTCTCCACCACGCCAAAGACAAGCTTCGGCGCGGTCCCCCTCTCTTCACAAGAGAGGTAAGGCTCTTTGTTCTATTTTAACATATTGTATTATTTTTTAGAATATATTTTTCAAAATAATTGAAAAGAATGTTAGGGTATGGTAGAATTATCTTGTACATTTTTTCCAATGGAGGAATAAAAAATGAAGTATATTATAGACAAAATAAACCATTGTAATTTTAAAACAGTTGAATTGGGAAGATTGGCTCCCAGAGCTTATGCAATTCCCCATTCAAAGATTAAGGATGCTAAAAAAGCAGATTATAAAACCGAGCGTTATAATAGCGATATGGTAACAATTTTATCAGGTGAATGGGAGTTTAAATATTATAAGAAAAAATCAAGGCTTCCTGCAACCCTTGACACCAATAAGGTTAAATTTGATAAAGTTAATGTTCCTTGCACCTGGCAGAGAACAGGCTATGAAGAGCCTGCATATATTAACTGTCCGTATAGCTTTGACCCAAGAGCATTTGGTCTTCCTAAGGGCGAGGGTGTTAAACCTCCGGAGCTTCCTGAGGATTTTTCCTGCGGTGTTTATCGCAAAATCGTAAATATTTCCGATATTTCAAAAAATTATATACTTACATTTTTAGGTGTTACTCCTTGCGTCGATTTATATATTAATGGCATTTTTGTAGGTTATGGTGAGGCTGCTCACAATTCTTATGAATTTGATATTACCGATTTTCTTAAAGAAGGTGACAACGAAATTATCGTTGTTGTTTATAAATGGTGCACAGGCTCATATCTTGAAGCTCAGGATATGTTCAGAGAAAACGGTATTTTCCGTGATGTTCTTCTTTATACATATGAGAAAACATATATCAATGATTTTCAGGCAATAGCAAAGAAAAAAGGCAAAAAATATAATCTCGATATTGAAACAGAGCTTAAAGGTGCTGTTAAAGGTGCATCTGTTAAAGCATCACTTTATGACGGGAAAAATCTTTTAGCTGAAAGTACAGTTGAGGGCGAAAAGAAAAATTCTATTACCTTTAAAGGTCTTGATGTTGAGGAATGGAGTGCAGAAATTCCTCGTCTTTATGAGCTTTTCATTACTCTTTATAATGGGAAAAAAGAGGTTATGACAATCCGTCAGTATGTTGGCTTCAAAAATATTGAAATCAAGGATGCAGTTTTTTATTTCAACGGCAAAAAGATTAAGCTTAAAGGCGTTAACCACCACGATACGCATCAGACTAAAGGTTACGCTATGGGTTTCGAGGACCTTATTAAAGATGTTGAGCTTATGAAAGAGTTTAACGTAAACTGCGTCCGTACGTCTCACTATCCTCCTGACCCCTTCTTTCTTGAACTTTGCGACCATTATGGTCTTTACTGTGTTGATGAAGCAGACATTGAAACTCACGGCATCTGGGATTTAGGCTGTGAGGGTGGCGAAATCAGCCATAAATTGAAATGGGCATCCAGATATACTGACAGAGTAAGAAGAATGTATTTCCGTGACAGAACCCATCCTTCAATTATTATGTGGAGCTTGGGCAACGAATCCTGGGGCTATAAATGCCACGATAAATGCTATGAAATGCTTAAAGAATTAACAGATATTCCTGTTCATTATGAGGGCGTTTGCAGAACAAAACGTTATCACTATGACGTGTTCTCCGAAATGTATACCCATCAGGATGATCTCAAAAAAATACGTGACAGAAAACGAGGCAAACAGTATCAGGAGGTACCTTTCTACCTTTGCGAATATTGTCACGCTATGGGCGTTGGTCCCGGTGCATTGGAAGAATATATGCAGATTTTCTTCTCTGATGATATTTTTATGGGTGGATGTATCTGGGAATGGGCAGACCATTCTGTTCTTCACGATGGTAGTGATAAATACAAATATCAATATACTTATGGTGGAGACCACGGTGAGCTTCTTCACGATGGTTGCTTCTGCGTTGACGGTCTTTTCTATCCCGACCGCACACCCCATACCGGTGCATACGAAATGAAGAATTGCTATAGACCCTTGAGAGTACGCAGACTTTCAGGTAATAAGCTTACTATCGTTAATACAAACCGCTTCTTGTCGTCCTCAAATATCGAGGTTTATTGGGAGGTTCAGGAAAATGGTGTTACTCTTAAATGCGGTAGCTTCAGTACAGATATTGCTCCCGAAAAGGATGCAACATATAAGCTTGATTTACCCAAGGTAAATTACGATAAAAACACATATCTCAATCTTAGCTACCTTGATGGTGATTTTGAAATTGCAAGTGAACAGTTAACACTTTCCGAAGCACCTTTCATTCAGCCTTCACTTGAAATGGGCAAGGTTTCAATTGCTTCTGATGGTGAGAAGCTTACTGTTAAATTTGAAAATGGTTCAATCGAATTTTCCGAGGAAACAGGCGAAATGGTTTCCTACAAGGCAAACGGAGTTCAGGTACTTAACAAAAAACCTACTTCTCATAAAGGCTTTCTTCTTAACCTTTCAAGAGCCTATGTTGATAACGATCGTTGGATTATTGAGGATTGGGAAAAACATAATCTTGTTGACCCCAAAATTGTTCTTGAAGATATGAGCGCAGAGGTTAAATCAGGCGTAGCATCCGTAAGTCAGTATATTACTGTTCACGGTAAAGAGGACATTCTCTTTAATGCAAATATTCTTTATATTATCGGTGCAAACGGTGTGGTTGATATTGAGGTTGCAATTGCTCCCGATAAGGACAGTAAAGAACAGTTCTATGATGTTGCTGCTCTCGGTCTTACCTTTGAGGCGGATAAGAAATTTAATGAAATTGAATATTTCGGCAGAGGCGAAAAGGAAAACTACAATGACTTTAATTCTCATGCACCTATCGGTCTTTATACTGCAAAGGTTGCAGATGAGCATGAGCCATATATTCGTCCTCAGGATAACTCCAACCATTCAGATGTTTCTTATTTGAAGCTTAAGAATGAAAAGGGCGAGGAAATCCTCATTTACTCTGACAAGAGATTTGATTTCAATGTTCATAACTATACTCAGGCTCTTCTTCAGAAAGCAGACCACAGAGAAGATGTTTACGACCAGAAAACAACCTTTGTAACTCTCAACGGGTTTACAAAGGGCACAGGTACAGGTAGCTGCGGTCCCGCAACTCTTCCCGAGTACAGCATTGATGCTTCTAAAGAACATACATTCAACTTTGTAATTGCTCCTCAGAAAGCAGATAAATAAGGTGTATTATGGAACAAAGATACGAAAAAATAGATTTTTCTCACAAGCTTTTTAAAAATATTATCTCTCTTCGCCGTGAGGTTTTCTGCGGTGAAGAGGGTGAAAAGCCTACTTTTATTAAAGATAGTCGTGATGAAAAGGCTTTTCACATTGCTTGTGCAATAGGTGATGACCTTTTAGGCTGTGGTAGCCTTTATGACAATGGCAACGGTGAATTTGAAATTTCAAAAATTGCAGTAAGTAAGGACTACAGAAAATTTAATATAGGTAGCAATATTTTAAAAGAATTGAAAAAAATTGCTATTGAAAATGGTGCTAAAACTATTGTCGGTGAAAGCAGAGCTGAGGTTCTTGATTTCTTCACTAAAAACGGTTTCCCCTACGAAAATATTGCATTTGAAAAAGACGGCAAAAGATATATAAAATATAATCTTAACCTTGTTTTTGAGGATGCAGATTGGGTTGAATTCAAGGATACAGAAGCGGTTATTGTCCGTTGCGATTTTGATTTAGACAGAAAGCTCCCCACAGAGCTTTTTGTTACGGGTCTCGGTTACTGTAATGTTTATATCAACGGCAAAAGCATAAGCGATAAGGTGCTTTCACCCGCATGGACTAACTTTGAATTTATGGACACCGCAAGTATGTCTTACCCCATATTTGATAAAATGACATACAGAATTCTTTATGAAAAAATTGATGTTTCAAGGTTTTTGAAAAAAGGCAAAAACACTATTCTTTTCCATATTGGTGGCGGTTGGTATGCCCAGCATGAATGCCCCAATGAAGGTGTTAAATGCTACGGAAACGGAAAGCTTAAGCTTTGCTTCAAACTTGCTCAAGGTGATAAGGTTATTGCAAAAAGTGATAGCAACCTTAAATATATTAAATCCTATGTTCAGAGAGCAAGTGTATATTATGGTGAGGACCAGGATGCAAGAAAAGGTTATTATGATTTTTCTGATGTTTCATATTCAACTGAAAACTGGAAAACTCCCGAGATAATTTCCGCACCCGTTTCTGTTCTCAATGAAGCGGACTTCACTCCCGATAGAACTATAAGAAAGCTTAAACCTAAGTGCATCTATAAAAATGGCGATTATGCAATTTATGATGTGGGTGAAAATGTTGCGGGTTACCCGGTTATAGAATTTATTGAGGATGCCTATACAGGCGAAAGCTGTACTATGCGCTTTGCAGAAGAGTTAAACGAAGATGGTAGCCTCCAGTTCCATTCTGCAGGGGGCGAATTCCGTATGCAGAAGGATACATATATTTACGATAATAAATGCAAGGAATTTCATCCTCAATTTACTTGGCACGGAGCAAGATATTTTGATGTTCTGGGCAGAGTGAATGTAAAAGAATACAGAGTTGTTCATACGGATTTAAAACCAATTGTTAAATTCAAATCCTCAAATGAAACTCTTCAATGGATTTTTGATGCTTATATAAGAACCCAAAATTCAAACATTCACGGCTGTGTTCCATCGGATTGCCCTCACAGAGAAAGACTTGGCTATACAGGTGATGGTCAGTTAACTGCAAATGTGGTTATGACCTGCTTTGATGCGGAAAGTATGTACCGCAAATGGATTCAAGATATTGCAGACTGTCAGGACATTTTTAACGGTCATGTTCAGCATACCGCACCATTTTACGGCGGTGGCGGAGGTCCCGGTGGATGGGGCGGTGCAATGGTAATTGTGCCATATGCCTTCTATAAGCATTATGGCGACAAAGACCTGCTTGAAAGATATTATCCTAATATGCTCCGCTATCTTGATTATATGGAAAGTCACAGTGAAAAAGGCTTGGTAGTCAGAGAAGAAAAGGGCGGTTGGTGTTTAGGTGACTGGTGCTCACCAAAGGACAGAAACCTTATTCCCGAACCCTTTGTAAATACCTATTTCCATCTTAAAACTCTTAAGATGACTATGGAAATAGCAGAAATTATCGGCAAACCCAATAAAGAGCTTAAAGCTCGTTATGAGAAAGTTAAAAAGGCTTTTCTTGATAAATACTATGACAAGAAAACAGGCACTTTCTATAAATCTACCGAGGCTTGTGATGCCTATGGCTATGATTTAGGCTTAGGTAACGAGAAAACACTCCAAGCTATTGTAGATAAATATGAAAAGCTTGGTCAGTTTGATACCGGTATTTTCGGAACAGATATTCTTATCAGGACTCTTTGCGAAAACGGTCATAAGGATTTGGCTTTCAAGCTTCTTACAAGCGAAAAAGAAAACACTTTCTATAATATGAAAAAGCATGGTGCTACAACCCTTTGGGAAAACTGGGATGGGGCACATTCCCACTCTCACCCCATGTTTGGTGCAGTTGTAGAATATCTTGTTAAATATTTCAACGAAGCATAAAGCAAATGACCCTATCATCATTTTTTGAAATGATGATAGGGTCATAGATTTTTTTATCTTATTACACCGTTTTCGATAGCGGATTTTTTTACTGCCTCGGCTATTTCAAAAGCAACGCTTCTGTCAAGGGCGGAGGGTATTATGTTTTCTTCATTTAGCTGGTTTTCGGGAATATGATTTGCAAGAGCATAAGCGGCGGCAAGCTTCATTTCTTCAGTTATTGCTGTTGCTCCACAATCAAGAGCACCTCTGAAAATACCCGGGAAAACAAGAACATTGTTAATTTGATTGGGAAAATCCGAACGACCTGTTCCCACAACTTTTGCCCCTGCTTCTTTTGCCTTATCGGGCATAATTTCGGGGGTTGGGTTTGCCATTGCAAAAACAATTGCATCTGCGTTCATTGATTTAACCAGTTCTTCTGAAAGAATATTCGGTGCGGAAACACCAACGAAAACATCGGCATTTTTAATTGCAATATCTAAACCGCCTGTAAGCTTTTCGGGGTTTGTGATTTTTGCAAGGTTTTGCCTTTCTTCTCCAAGGAATTCGTCATTTTCGTTAATAATACCTGTTCTGTCAACAAGCACCATATTTTGTGCCCCTGCGGCAATAAGCATTTTACTGATTGCAGTACCTGCAGCACCAAGTCCGTTAACAACGATTTTTACATTTTTAATATCTTTTTTTACTACTTTAAGAGCATTGAGAACACCTGCTAAAACAACAACTGCAGTTCCATGCTGGTCATCGTGGAATATGGGGATATCACAAATTTCTTTAAGCTTCTTTTCAATTTCAAAGCACCTGGGAGCAGCAATATCTTCAAGGTTTATTCCTCCGAAGCTACCCGAAAGAAGATAAATTGTTCTCACAATTTCATCAACATCTTTTGACTTGATGCAAAGGGGGAATGCGTCAACATCCGCAAATTTTTTGAAAAGAGCGCATTTGCCTTCCATAACGGGCATTCCCGCCTCGGGACCTATATCGCCAAGACCTAAAACCGCAGTTCCGTCAGTTACAACGGCAACAAGGTTATTTCTTCTTGTAAGCTCAAAGGATTTATTGATATCGTCCTTTATAACAAGACAAGCCTCGGCAACACCGGGGGTGTATGCCAAAGCCATATCTTCTCTCGTTTCAACGGGGCAACGGGAAATTACTTCAATTTTTCCGTTCCATTCGTAATGTTTTTTTAAGGATTGTTCTTTGATGTCCATAATTAGTTTTATTCCTTATTTGCCTGCATTTTTAGGTATGCGTTAATAAATCCGTCAAGGTCGCCATCCATAACCGCATTGATGTTACCGTTTTCAAAGCTTGTTCTGTGGTCTTTAGCAAGGGTATAGGGCATAAACACATAAGAACGAATCTGGCTACCCCAGGCAATTTCCTTTTGAACACCTTTAATGTCGCTGATTTTATCAAGATGCTCACGCTCTTTGATTTCAATAAGCTTGGATTTAAGCATACGCATAGCAACCTCGCGGTTCTGATGCTGGCTTCTTTCAACCTGACAGGAGCAGACAATACCTGTGGGAATATGTGTAAGACGAACTGCGGAAGAGGTTTTGTTAACCTTCTGACCGCCTGCACCTGATGAACGATAAACGTCCATTTTGATGTCTTCGGGTGCGATTTCAACTTCTATACTGTCATCAATTTCGGGCATAACTTCAAGAGATGCAAATGAAGTGTGTCTTCTTCCTGATGCGTCAAAGGGAGAAACACGAACAAGTCTGTGAATACCGCTTTCACTCTTCATATAGCCGTAAGCATTTTCGCCCTCAATAAGAATAACTGCAGATTTAAGACCTGCTTCATCACCGTCAAGATAGTCAAGAGTTGAAACCTTGAAGCCGTGACGCTCACCCCAACGGTTATACATACGGAAAAGCATCTGAGCCCAGTCCTGAGCTTCTGTTCCACCTGCGCCTGCATGGAAGGTGAGAATAGCGTTGTTTTTATCGTATTCACCTGTAAGAAGAGTCGAAAGAGTCATAGCGTCAAGAGCAGAAATAAATCCATCAACACCCTCTCGACATTCATCGAAAAGGCTTTCATCCTCTTCTTCATTAGCAAGCTCAATAAGAGTTAAAGTATCATCAAAAACACCGCAAAGGTCATCATAAGCCTTGATTTTGTTTTTGAGAGCTGCCATATGCTGAGTGATTTTCTGGGAACGCTGAATATCATCCCAGAAACCGTCCTTTGCACTTTCTGCTTCAAGCTCTGCAACTTCATCTTTCATTTTCTGAAGACCAAGAGCTTCTGCAAGGTCTTTTAATTTGTCCTCATAGGAGAGGAGCTCAAGTCTTAATTCTTCAAACTGAAGCATATATATTTTCCTTTCAAATACATTTTTAAAAGTATTTAATTACATATTTTTACAAATAAATATTATACCTAAATTATTGCAATATGTAAAGGAAATATTTATATTTTTTAAAACAAAAAACTCTGTCCGTTTATTCGGGCAGAGTTTGAAAGGGAATTATTTAATTTCGATTACTTTTGCATCAAAATCAACACTAATTTCATAACCGAAATATTCTAAAAGCATGTCAAGGGATTCATTGTCAATTATATATTTTCCATTGATTTTTCTATGACCGCTTAGAACATATTTATCAGAACGAAAATCAATGTGTTTATCATCGCCTCTTATGTGCATATTTGCAAATTCGGCATTGTAATTATAGGTTTTTCCGTCTATTTCCAAAGAGGCTGTAACATTATTAATCCATGTGAATTTACCACCAAGCTTTTCAAAAATTGCCTCTAAAGGCAAATCAACATAATCTTTTTCCGGATAGAATTTAATATAGTTTCCATCGGTGATATCCTCACCTAAGACGGTAAGGGTAATGCCGTCTGTATTGAATTCTTCGGTATACTGATAAAACTCGTTGGGGTGACTTTCCAATATGCTTTTGTTGCTGTCAACACTTTCTTTGACTTTTTCTGTGTTCATTTGTGCCTGATGGGTTTCAATTGTTGCACTTGTTTTTTCAATAGGTGGTGCTTCTGTTTTAATAAGCTTTGTTCCTGCAAATAAGCCCAAAGCAAGCACTAATGCACACATTGAAAAGGTTGAAACGGCGAGTTTTTTGTTTCTTCTTGGTGTAGGCTCAAATGCTTTTACTTTTGCTTCAAGGCGGGTTTCAAGATAGGGTGTAGGTTTTATTTCTTTCAAACTGTTCTTAATGTCATTTTTCTTCATAGTTGTAATCCTCCAATTCAATTTTTAAAATTTCTCTGCCTCGTTTGAGTCGCATTTTAACTGCAGATTTACTTATTTTCAGTATTTCTGCGATTTCCTCGACAGAGTAATCATTGTAATAATAAAGAATTACGGCGGTTTTATATTTTGGTGGTAACGAAATAATACTTTTCACAATATCAATTTTCTCTTCGTTGTTTTCGCTATATGTAGGGAGTTTCAGTTCATCAATGGGAAGAGTTTTTCTCCCGGAGCTTTTAAGAAAATTGATACATTTATTCTGGGTTATTCTTATGAGCCAGGCTTTTTCGTGTTCTTTTGTTTTAAAATCGGGGGAGTTATAAAGAAGAGTAATAAAAACCTCTTGCAGAATATCTTCCGTATCATCAGGGTTTCCGAGAAAAACAAAAGCAATTCTGTAAAGCATTTCGCCGTATTCTTTATATTTTTTCTGAAAGTCAATATTAGTACTCATATCGTTCTCCTTTCACTCTTAATACAAATCAGACGAATGCTTGGTCACAAAAATTATAAACCATTTTAATAAACAGATGATTAACTGCATATAAACAAAAATAATGTTGCCTTTTAAGACAACATTATTTTAAATCACCATTTGCAGGGTTTTCTAATAGTTTACCTTTTTCTGTGAATCTTGAACCGTGGCAAGGGCAGTCCCATGAATGCTCTGCTTTGTTCCATTTTAATGCACAGCCAAGGTGCGGACAGCGTCTCGTTGTGGGGGTTAAGAGATTGACGGTTGATTCAAAGCTGTTTACAAGTAGTTGTGGTTTTAATATACTTCGCTCTGGTGAAAACACTTCTGAAAGGTCGTTCTTTTTCTCCTGAACCATATCAGAAAGTATCATTGCTGCCGCCATTGAGGATGTCATACCCCACTTATTAAAGCCTGATGCAACAAACAAATCCGGTGTGCTTTTAGAATATCTTCCTATATATGGAACTGAGTCAAGGCTCATGCAGTCCTGTGTAGCCCATGTGTATTTTAGAAGTGCCCGGGGATAGTACTTATCTGCAAAGTCTGATATTTCCTTCCAGTTTCCTCCCTGCTTTCCTGTACGGTGTCCGCCGCCTCCCACAAAAAGCAGATTGTCGTATGTTCTAAAGGACATTC
>JAZNTA010000183.1:0-5142 GCA_045591525.1 Acutalibacteraceae bacterium
TTTCGTTACTCTTCCAAGTTCATCATATTCTCTGTAAATGTAGTATTCCTTACCGTTCTCTGTTACTGTTGATTTTAATACATTTCCGTTTTTATCATATGTGTATTCTTTGGTAATAGCAACTTTTCCCGATTTTTTTACTTCTTCCTTTGAAATTAATCCTTGCGGTGTGTAAGTGTATGTTATTTCATTTCCGCTTGGATCAATGGATTTTTCCAGTCTTCCATCACTGTTATAAAAGAACTTTTCTATCTTTCCATCTGCATTTGTTTCTTTTATACTGTCTGATGCTGTATACTGATAAGTGATTTTATTTTTACTGCCAACAGTTTTGGAAGCAATATTTCCTTCTGTATTGTATGTGTAAGGTAAGCGTCTAATATTTACGTGTATATCAATATTCAATAATAGCTTGTATAATAAATAGAGGCAGCCGATAGATTGAAAATCGGATAGCCTCTATTAAAGCTTATTCATTCCACGGAAGAATAATATTTCCGGCGGGATTTGAAAACAAATCAATAAGATACTGCTCAACATTCAAGCCGTTTGCATAGGCAGTAGAAATGATGGAGTACCATATTGCATTAGCTTTAGCACCGGATGGAGTATTAGCGTGTAACCAGTTTTTTCTTCCGACAGTGAAGGGGCGGATACTGTTCTCACAGCGATTATTGTCAACAGGAACATCTGGAGATTCTAAAAAGCTGTACATATATTTCTTTTCGTTTAAAGTATATTTTACAGCTTCGCTAAAAGAACCTTTTAATGTTGTAACTGATTCAAGGTATGAGTATAAAGCGTCAAGCAGAGGTTTTGTTTCCGCCAGACGTTGATCATATCTGATTTCCGGAGATACATCTTTCAGTTTTTCTTCTATTGAATATATTTTTGTGATATATTCAATCACCTTAGCTGATGCAGATGTTTGTTGCTGTTTTTTATCAGCCGGAAGAGTTTTGAGAAACTTACGTCTGATATGAGCTAAACATGCACATCTGGTTACTTCCGGAACAGCATTGTAACCTTGATATCCGTCGCATACAAGATATCCGGAAAAACCTTTAAGAAAATTAACAGGATGTTCGGATTTTCTTGTTGGCTTGTAATCAAAGATCACTATACTTTTATCAGAAAGTTTTCCATTGCAGTAAACCCACATCTTAGAATCTGCAGTTGCTTTTCTGCCTTCTTCGTGAAGCACTCTGAACGGAGTTTCATCAGCATGGATAACACTGCTTTTCAAAAGCTCTGTTTTCATTGCTGTCACAACTGGGACACCCCAGTTTTCAGCCATATGAATTACCCAGTTTGACATTGTTTCACGCAAAAGGTAAATGGCTTTATTGGCAAGAGATTTTTCCTTTCTGTATAATGGTACAGCATTATTGTATTTATCATAAATGATGTTGGCTATCAGTTCACGAGAACAAAAACTATGTGGAATCAATGGTGATGGTGCTGTTGATTTACGAAATGAACATTTATCAATGTCATCATGCATTGAATCCAGTGATTCATCTGAACCACAGTTGAGACATTTTGCTGTTTCTGTCATATGACGTCTGACATAGTATTTTGCCGGAACATATACAAGTTCATCCCAGGCTTTTTCTGTTCCTACTACTTTCATTTCAGAGCCACATTTATCACAGATAAGAGCTGCAGTGTCTATATGGTGTACTACTTCTTCTATTTCAAGCTTGCTCATCCAGTCATCATGTGTACGTTTTTTCTTTCTTTTATGTGCAGGAACGTTTATAGTTTCTTCTTTATCTGAAACTTTTGCTTTTTCAGAATCTGTTTGAGAAAACATTGAAAGTTGTTCACCATCGTTCATTAAAGTACAGGATTTTTCACTTTTGCTTCCGAAAATCTGCTTTTTCATCCAGTTCATTTGTTGCTGTAATTCAATCAATGCATCTTTAAGTACAGCATTTTCGTTACGAAGTGCTGTTAATTCATTATTCTGTTTTTCGATGATCATATCTTTATTATTTAATTGCATAACAACTAACCTCCGTATTTTGATATACTAATTGTATCATAAATTCAGAGGTTAGTTGTATATTTTATTTGAACAAATTATGTATTTTTAATACATGACTCCCGGTGTTGTTTCTTTGATTGCTCTTGGCTGCTCGATTTTCAGGCCTTCAAGAAGCCAACGGGTTTGTTGTGCAGTTAATTGCAATGCTTCTGTTTCATTTCGTGGCCATTGAAACTTTGAATTTTCAACTCTTTTGTACAACATCAAAAAACCATCGCCTTCCCATAAAAGACCTTTAATTCTGTCACAGCGTTTACCACAAAACAAGAACAATGATTTATTAAACGGATCAAGTGATAGGTTACTTTGTATTATCATAGCCAGACCATCTATTGATTTTCTCATGTCTGTATATCCTGTTATCAGATATACAGGGAGATTTTCTGCAAATTCATTTAGCATGCGCTTAATTCCTTAGCTAATCTTATCAAGAGATTAGGGTCTATGCTGATTGGTAAACTTACACTTACATTGTGATTTTTTATCAAAATATTATTTTCTTGATTTTGTTCTTTTATATCCGTTGTTCTGATTGGTACTACAATCTGTTTATCCGGTTCTGTTTTACATATACTTTCTCGTACTTTTCTTAAGTGGTAATAATATGTCTTGATATTTACTCCATTTAACGTACACCATTCTTTTACCTTCATTCCACTTTCAGTACATGAACGAATTTCTTCGCTCCACTTTTGTAGCTGTACTTCGTTTTTTATTGTGGCTATTACTTTTGTTGTATCTTCCATACGTCAACTCCTTTTTCTAATCAGGTCTATTTTTCTCTTTGGACTTCATTTGAGCTGATTAGCCGCTATGATCTCCCTAGTTGATTATTGTTGGAGTTGTTCGGACCTCGTCAGACTCTGTTTACCTTTTATAGTCTTATTATAGACCTATTATGAGTAATTTTGTAGACGTAGGTTTATTTGACGGTTACCTTTTTTCTAATCATCCTGTTATTTTAAACCATCTTAATCACCCCTTTTCGATTATCTTCTACTACTTTAATTATATCATAAATAATTCATCAGTAAAGAGGAAAAAAAAAAAAATCAAGTTTATAGAAAATCACAAAAATCATTCTCGCCCTTGTGTACTATTCACGTTAATTTTCAAAACATGATATATCAATTATAAAAATATAATGAACCCGAGTTTTACACTTTGAGTACAAAAAACAGTTCTAAACCACGTAAAACCTAATTGTAAACAATTTATTAATTGTTATTGCAAGTTATTGCATTTTCGCTTGAAATATGATATAATATATTTACATCTATTCATCAAGGGAGGATCGCAATGATATCAAAACACAAAATAAAATATAAAGACGGAACATATAAAACAAATGTCAGAATTGTAGAAGGATATCGCCCAGGTCCGGGTATGGCTCCTAAACAAAGACAAATAAAAAATCTAGGTTACGCAGAAGACTACGAGGATCAGGATGCGTTCTGGAAAATGGTTGAAGAAGAGGAACGTAAGTTTAAAGAATCAAAAGAAAGCATTGAAGTACAGCTTGATCCTTCGGAAACATTAAAAGACACCAAAAGATTTGAACTTGGATATAAATATCTTGATGCAGTATATGATTTTCTTGAAATTGACAAGTTCCTTGAAGCATTGAAAGTCAAAGTTGATTATGATTACAAAAAAATATTCAGATATCTCGTTACAGAAAGAATACTTCATGCTGATTCTATTCGTTCTTGTTTTCAAAAGTCAGAAAACAGATATGGGTATGAATGTGATTTTCAGTATCATCAAATAATACGTTGTCTTGATTTAATCGAAGATAATATGGAATCACTTCAGGATCATCTTAATAAGGTAATCAAGCATAAAGTCGGAAGAAAAACAGAGTATGTCTTTTACGATACTACAAACTTTTACATGGAGAAAGATTATGCAGAAGAAGGAACTCTCGGACAGAAAGGCGTAAGTAAAGAACATAGAACAGAGCCAATAGTTCAATACGGAATGTTCATGGATTCAAATAAACTTCCGGTAAGAATGCAGGTTTTTCCCGGAAATACTTCAGATTCGACTACTTATCTCCCTATGATAAAATCTTTAAAAAACAAATATGGATATGATCGAATAGTATCTGTAGCTGATAAAGGAATGAACAGCACAAACAACATTTCGTATATTCACTTCAACGGAGACGGATATGTTTTTTCTCAGATTCTTAAAGGGAAAAAAGGAAAAAGATATCATGAAAAAATGTTTGAAGACGAAGAGTTTATTTACAATGAAGACAAAACCTACAAATACAGAATATTTGAGGAAGATTTTCAATATGTTCAGAAAGATGAAAAAGGAAAGATCATAAAAAAAGAAACTGCAAAAAGAAAAGTCCTTATTTACTGGAAAAAATCAATAGCAGACCGGGAGGCACATAAGCGAGAACTAAAGCTCAAAAAAGCAGAAAAATTCGCAGCCAATAATGCTTATGGATTAAAGCATGATGCAACAGATTACGTAAAAGAAGAACATATTGACTCCAGTACAGGTGCGGTTTCTGATAAAGTAGTTAAAGCTGTTGATACTGAGAAGGCTGAAAATGATGCAAAATTTGATGGATTCTTTTGCATTGTAACATCTGAGCTTGATTATGACAGATTAAAAATTCATGAGGTGTACGGAGAATTATCAAAAATCGAGGAAAGCTTTAGAATATGTAAGAGTGATTTGAATGCAAGACCTATGTTTGTGCATACAGACGATCACATCAGGGCACATTTCATGATATGCTTTACTGCTCTGTTGATAGTTAGACTAATAGGATTTAAACTCGGAGATAATCAGATATCAGCTGAACGAATTCAGCGCGCGCTTGCTTCGTTTGGATGTGAAGAAATTGCAAAGGGCATTATTAGACTTAGTATGTCATCACACAACAATGAATATATCATTAAGAAAGATGAAGAAGGAAACGAGTACAGTTCATTACTCATTTCTGATAATAATGAAACTATCGAAGACCTAATTAAACTTCAAAATATTTTTGGTGGACAATTTATTCATGCAAATGTCAAACAGGAGAATTTAAACAAATACATAAAAAGCATCAATTTTGCAATAACAAA
>JAZNTA010000184.1:0-1815 GCA_045591525.1 Acutalibacteraceae bacterium
CTCTTTCATCAGTTATGACCGCAACAGTTTCCCTTACGGTATATTCGCCCTTTTGTACAATGGATTTCACTGTATAGTTTCCGAGCAGATAAAATGGCACGAAAATTTTATGTGTAAACGGACCTTCTGGAACAGTTCCTAAATATTCACCTGCACGAACAACATCACCAATTTTAGCAGTAGGTGTAAATTCCCACTTTTTTTCGGTATCAAGCCCGTCTGCGTATACACCTCTTTCTAAAAACCAACCAGCCTGTTTTGCTAAAACCGGAAGCGGATTCTGAAGCCCGTCATATATTTGACCAAGCAACCCGGGACCAAGCTCTGCGGACAGCATATCACCTGTGAACTCTACTGTATCTCCGCATTTAATACCGTCAGTCATTTCATAAACCTGCACCTGAGCAACATTGCCTCTTATACGAATTATTTCACTCTTTAGGGCTGTATTGCCCACTTTTACAAAGCATATCTCATTCATAGAAACATTGCCATCAAACTCAACTGACACCAAGTTTCCGTTTATGCTTACTACCTTTCCTTTATTTTCAGTCATTGTTCTGCCTCCAAATTATCTCCTTTTATAATGGAGTTATATATATTTCTGTATGCTTTTTTTCCTGTCTCTGTATCAAACTGTCTTATGCGGAGAAGCAATTTTAATTTAAGTCCGTAATAGAAAATATACTCATCAGAAAAAGCATCCATAGGTCTGAGTGTTTCCAATATTTCTAAACGATAACTATTGAGATATTTTTCCGCTTCCATCGGGTTTTCTTTTTCTATTGCGGTATTAGCAACTTTGATGTATTCCACAGGTAAAATCCTGTTTTCTGTATCGAAAACTTTATTCATTTTTTCTGCCCGAACCTTGCCGAGAGCAAATCGAAGATTTATCTCACATTCGTTCCATGCATCAATCAAAGATGAACCCAATCTTTCTGCATTTTTTGGGGGAGATAAGCTAATCTTCTTTATAGCTTCTTGAGATTTTTTTCCTAAGAAGCGTTCGCAAAGTTCATTGAAGCGTTCTTCGGTAATCGGAAGCGGAACATTCTCACTTACTCCATCCAAAGACGGCAATTGTGAAATCAAATAATATTCAGCCATAATTTATTCCTGCGCCTCTTTCAAAAGTTCAGTAACCTTTGGACTGAGATAATTCGAAAGCATGTCCACTACAGCCTCTGCAGAATAATCATAATAAGCAGTGCCGTTATTCACAGCAATGCGAAAACCGCCGTCAAAATTATCATTGGCTTTCAAAGTAATACCATTTAGCATTTTTTCTTTAAGGGACTCAAGAATGTTATCTTCAAATCTATTAATGTCTTGACTGTTCATTATCACAGTAATATCTTCTGCATCCGGCTTGTTCGCCCAACACTCAATAATATTGATAATTAGTCCTGCAAGTTCATCTGATGAATATATGGTGTTAACATTTTCACTAATAATTGTTTTAAGCTCTCTTGTTACACTTTCTCTGAAAGATATTAACAGATTGCGACCTGCTTGACGAATTGCATCCTCGCTTGATTTTGTCATTTTCTCAGTTTCAGCTTTTGCTTCAGCCATAATTTTCTCTGCCTGTACCTGTGCTTCGGCAATGATCTTTTCGGCGTCTGCCTTTGCAGCATCGACTATGTTCTTGGCTTCTGTCTCAGCAACCGCAACGCCATCCTTTTTGATTTGCTCAATTAACTCTTGGAGTTGTACTTCCATAATGTAATCTCCTTTTCACATTTAATCATGATTTTGTAGAAAAAACAAAAGGGAACCAACGTCCTCTGCAGTCAGCTGGTTCCCATAATT
>JAZNTA010000185.1:0-1531 GCA_045591525.1 Acutalibacteraceae bacterium
TTTTTTCATTAAATGAAATTATGAAAAAATGCATAACAATAAAGCCGAATAAAGTGATGTTTTTCAGCTTGATTATGATATTCGAATTGATTAGGAATTAGCAGTAAACTTCCATTACTCTTGCATAGTAAATACGAAGAAATTTGTTAACCCCTGCGATTTTGGCAACTCGTTTAGGTTTGCCCTCCAGTTCTTTTTTGACAATAAAATCATAAACGGCAGAATCTTCGGTAGGTTTCGTTGATTTAAGGCTATGCATAATTTCATAGCCGATTTTACGAAGCGTAGCAGAACCTCGTTTAGAAATATTTCGCTTTGTACCCACAAATTTACCAGATTCATAAGGTGGAGCGTCAATGCCCGCAAAAGCAACTAATGCACTGCCGTTATGAAAACGTCTAATATCACCGATTTCAGCGATAAGCCTTACAGATAATACTTCCCCAACGCCTTTCATCTCACGAACAACCGAATATTCTGGCAAGGTACTTGCAATTTCCTGCATTTGTGATATAATGAGAGACAAGGTAAGTTCCACATCTCTGAGGGACTTTACCGCTTGCAGTACCAGCATTTTGGTTGATGGGGTACTGGATTTAAGAGTTGGGATATTGTTCTGTGAAAGCTGATATATCGCTATCGCTTGACTTTCACTGTAACGATATCCTTTCTTTTTTGCCCATTTCTGATAATCAGCAACGAATTTGCTTTCGCTCATTTTCTTGATATTATCAAAATGCCAGTACTTTTCAACGAAATCACAAAGCTTGTCTTTCGTGCTGGATGCAGGAACTGTTCCTGTTAAAATCTTCTTGATGCCAGGCATAACACCATCCAGAAGATTAGCAAGCTGAATTTTGCAGTTAATTTTTAAGCGAACATATTGGTCATACTGTCTGCCGAGTAATTTCAGTTCTGCATAAATCTCATCAGGCGGACAATATGCTGTCATAGAAAACCAATGGTCAATACCGTAATTTGCAATACGGATAGAATCAATTTTATCTGTTTTTGCTTTTCTGAGTGACGCTGCACAATACCTTTTCATTATGTAGGGATTTACTACAACGGTGAAGATTTCAGATTCAAGCAGCTTTGTCACAACTACTTGGTGATAACCGCCTGTTGCTTCAAGAACAACCTTTACATCCTCGTCAAAGCTTTTAATATGCTCAACGAGTGCATTTAATGCTTGTTCATTATGTTCAACATCAAACGGAGCTTCTACGATTTCACCATAAGGTCGGAGCATACAGACTGTGCTTTTCTCTTTTGAGATGTCAATGCCTACACTGATCATAGAGTATTCCTCCTTGATAAAATAATTGAAAGGTAGAACCACTTACTCTTACTGACACTCATTTTGGTTCGTTACACGAAGGCTATGCTTCAACCTGTTTACTCGAATGCTTACAATAAGAGGCGGTCGACAGTTTATCGCGCGGATGTGTTAATCCAATAAGAATTACGCCGGACCTTTCCTCTTTATTGTATAAAAATAAGAGTAGTTTTGCAATGCTTTTTGCATTGG
>JAZNTA010000186.1:0-1819 GCA_045591525.1 Acutalibacteraceae bacterium
AGTTGGTAGAGCAACTGACTCTTAATCAGTGGGTCCCCGGTTCGAGTCCGTGAAGGTGCACCAATGGCCCATTGGTCAAGTGGTTAAGACAGCGGCCTCTCACGCCGTTAACATCGGTTCGAATCCGGTATGGGTCACCAATTTTTCTCTTGACAAGTGCTTAGCAAGGTGCTATAATCCTTATGCTGTTAGAAGCCAATGCGGCTTTTGACTATAAAAGATGGGTTACATCCCATCCATATGAGTTGGTTTTGATTGCCGTGTGGGTCCACCTGTTCCCATCCCGAACACAGAAGTTAAGCACACGTGCGCCGACGATAGTTGCCGGGCGACTGGCCGTGAAAATAGGTAATGCCAACACAAATATTCCTCTTTAGCTCAGTCGGTAGAGCGACGGACTGTTAATCCGCAGGTCGTTGGTTCGAGTCCAACAAGGGGAGCCAGGAAAAACCTCTTTACGAAAGTAAAGAGGTTTTTTCAATGATATCCGTTCCTCGTCGGAACGGGTGATATATCTTCGATATGATATCCACCTGCGGTGGATGATATATGCCTTTGGCATATGAAGGAACGGATATTATATCATATTTGCAACGCAAATATATCATACGACGCAAGTCGTATATCATATCGCGTTAGCGATATATCATTATCCCTTGCCACTTTTCCGCTTTTATGCTATAATAAACGCATAGGCGGTGATTAAATGTTTGAAGAAATGATTTTCATTGCAAAAAATAAACTTGCGACAATAGATGAAATTATTGAAGGATTACCAGCACCGCAAGTTACAGTGCTTTTATCTAATAACAATAATGTTTATGTAGCAGTTAATGATATTGATGGAATAATCTGCCAAAAAATAAAACACGATAAAAACACCAAAATCACTCAAATGCTTACTATGTGGAAAGATGGGAGTATCGATATATCTTCTTACGCCTTTCGCAAGACTCTTGTTAAAATGGATGAAGATAACAACAATACGGATATTTTATTACAGGGTAAGAATAATTACTTGATTAAAAAATTAGCAGACACAATTATCTGATTAAAAATCCTCGGTTTTTGACCAGTTCTTTTTCGGATTTTTAATTATTACCTATTCACTCTTCATTTTACACTAATTCGTTGTGTGCCTTAAGTAAAAAGTAATAGAGAATAGTAAGAAGCATTGCGCCTTTACCTCTTCTATGCTATAATACACTAAAGGAGGGATTGACTTGACACTATATATTTTGGCGGCGGTGCTGGCGTTTTGCGCAAGCGGATGCCTTGCTTTCGGTGCTTCGGCGATTTTTAGTCTGGCGCTTTCGGGCATAGCAGGAACTATGCACGGAGTGGAAAGCAATGCCCTTTGGATATTGGTTATCCTTGCTGTTATAGCCGTGGTTTGTTTAGCAGCATTTATTATCTGTTTGATAAAATACATCAAGGTATGTATCATAGAAAGAGTTCCCAAAAAGATAACGTTGAGCATTCTGCTCTTTGTGGTTTTATTGCCGGTTTTCACAGTTCTTCTGTTAAACATCATATTTTGGGGTTAAAAATCCTCGGTTTTTGATCAGTTCTTTTTCGGACACAATATCGTTTTGAGGTGAAACCGCAAACCTCATTTAGCCTTTGGCTAACATCATTCTGTCTTGACGGACACAAAACGATGTGGGCTTACGCTCAACGATGTTGTACTTCGTGAAAATTTAAGCTATAATACACTAAAGGTCGGTGAAGTGATGAGCAAAGGAAAGAAAATAGTAATTATAAGTGTGGTGTGCGTTATAGTTTTTGCAATTAATACAGTAGGATTATATTTTTTAAT
>JAZNTA010000187.1:0-1580 GCA_045591525.1 Acutalibacteraceae bacterium
AGACATAATGCCCGTTTACGCATCTTGTTTTGCTGTTTTCTTTTTTGTGGCAAATCACACATTCCATCATTGTATCCGTTTCCAGATACTCAAGCGGTGCTTTGCAAATTAAACATTCTTCACTCATTTTTCTACCTCATACGGCCAATCAATGATTCCGCCAAACTCTTTTACATTGGTGTAACCAAGTTTTGCAAGACTTTCGGCTGCAATTTTGCTTCGTCTGCCACTGCGGCAATATACTAAAATCAGTTTGTCCTTATCAGGCATCAGCTCGATTGCCTTGTTTTCAATTTCAGTATATGGAATCAAGATTGCTCCTGAAATGTGCCCCTCGTCAAACTCGTCCTGTTCTCTTGCGTCTAAAAGGATATGTTCTTCGCCTGAATCCATTATCTTTTTCGCCTCTTCAGGCGTAATTTGTTCGTACATTGCTTTTTCTCCTTTTTCTGCGACGATTATTGATGTCGGTCCGTCTGCACCGCCTATAATTCCAATACTTGTAGCATCTCCGCAACCTGAGAGCAGTATGCAAAGTAAAATTGATGTGATACATAATATTTTCTTCATAAGATTCACCTTCATTTCTGCTCAATCCACAAAGATGGATCTGCTCCAAACCAAGTTTGTGTATCTCTTGCTATCATTTCTTCGCTTTGATCATCAATATCTATATTATTTATCCAACTAATACCAAAAACATATTTTTGCGTTTGAGTATCGGGTAATATTATACACTGCATACCATTCTCAAGATACTCAATGTCATAATCATAGTCTGTGTAAATGCTTGCTTCTCCTTCTGTTCCAATTGATAACTTTATGCCGTTATTGTTATAAAACCCTTGACACTCTAAATTTTCTCCTGATTCTACATAACCTTTAATGGACTTATCTTGTGGAAAAACACACGAAATAGTATGCTCCTTGCCATCAGGAAGAAACTGAATTTCAATTTGATATCTGCCTATAACATCAGGACATAAATTTTCAATAGGAGCACCTTTTAATGGCGCATATTGTGTTTCAACATCATCTATTAAAATTTTTATTTCACCCATAGGTGTGATTATTTTATCATTCATTTTCGTTACCTACTCAAAATTATACAGTGTATCTGTTTCTCTATTTCTATATTCGTGCTTTTCGTAATAACCGATTAAGTTTTTGTCCTCATCACGCAGAGCGACCATATACACATCCTTATTTTCCTCGTCATTGCGATAGGTGTATATGATGTTATTATCCTTGCTTTCGCGAAACCACGCAACCACCTTGCTAATCTGCTCATTTGCCTTTGGCGGATGGCAGTCTTTAATGCTTTTGCCCGTCAAATCCTTATGATAACGCTTTATGGCTGACTGATTCATATATACAATAATATCATCTATATCACAAACAACCACAGGGGCTGTGTCCTGGTCCAATACGCTTTTTAGTAATTTATTTAACATTTATTTCTCCATTCCGCAGTCATATGCATTTTTTGATACAACCTCATCATAGTACATCGTGCCATAAAGTCTGTATCCGCCTGCAAAATTGTAGGCATCAAAACCGTTTTGCATAAGTATTCTTGT
>JAZNTA010000188.1:0-1848 GCA_045591525.1 Acutalibacteraceae bacterium
CTGTTGGATATCTGTGTTGCTTGACGGAACGGTTAGTGAAGAAATGTTGTCTTTTTTGATTGATGTCAGTTTTGAACTGACCGATAAAAAGTGCAAAAAATAGTTTTGGAGCATAAAAATGAGTGAACTGAAACGCTGTAAATGGTGCAACCTTAAAAATCCCATATACATAAAATACCACGACGAAGAGTGGGGTGTGCCGAATTTCGACGAGCAGTATTTATTTGAAATGCTGATTCTCGAATCCTTTCAGGCGGGGCTTTCTTGGGAATGCGTGCTTAACAAACGTGAGGCTTTCCGCAAAGCCTTTGATGGCTTTAATGCTGGAAAGATTGCATCTTATGACGATAATAAAATCGCCGAACTTCAAAACAATAAAGATATCATCCGCAATAAACTGAAAATTCGGGCGGCGGTAAATAATGCGAAAATCTTTTTAGAAATTCAAAAAGAATGCGGTAGTTTCCGTGAGTATCTGAAAGGGTTCACTAACGAAAAGCAGATTATAGAAGTGGACAAAACCATGTCACCTTTGTCGGATGCTTTGTCAGCAGACCTTGTAAAGCGTGGAATGAAATTTGTGGGCAGTACTATTATTTATTCCTATCTGCAGGCAATCGGCGTTATTTTCTCGCATGAAGAAGAATGTTTTATGTTTAAAGGATAATTTTATGGCAAAGGCAATGAAAATCACAGCAATTCTATCCTTGCTGTTAACGGTAATTTGCACTCTGTTGCATATTAAAACAGCAAATGACATTCTGCTCACGTTGGCAATAACCTTTGGAACTATAGCCTACCATTTTTGTATGCGGTTGCTTGTGGGCGAGGTTATAAATGCATTGCTACATAATAAAGTTGATTATAACAAAAAGTGGTTTAAGGTCGGCAAAACCGAGCTTGGTTTATACAACAAACTCAAAGTTAAGAACTGGAAAGGTAAAATGCCAACCTATGATAAATCGCTTTTTGACTCGGGCGAGCATTCGTGGGATGAAATTGCACAGGCGATGTGCCAATCGGAGATTGTGCACGAAACAATAATTGTCTTTAGCTTTTTGCCGATTGTTTCAGCCGTCTGGTTCGGTTCACTGCCTGTTTTTATCATCACATCGGTTTTATCCGCAGGCTTCGACCTTATGTTTGTTATTATGCAAAGATATAACCGTCCGCGCATTATTAAGCTAATAAAGAGATATGAGAAAGGCGTAGGTTCGAGTGAAAAATCTATATGAAAAAAGCAAAATCAGATTTGCGCTTACTTGGATAATCAGTTATGTAATCGGCGCAAGTTGTGCCGATGAATTATCAAGGCTTGTGAATATGGAGAAAAGCATAACTGTCATTTTTCTTGCCATTATGACGGCGGTTGCTCTTCTTTGGATGAAAAAGAATGATTTGTTTCGTGAGTTCGGTCTTTGCAAAGCAGAGATTAGCCCTAAAAGACTACTATACTATATTCCGCTTATCGTCATTGCGTCCTGCAATCTGTGGTTCGGCGTTACTGTAAATTACAAGTGGTGCATAACCGTTTTTTATATTCTCAGTATGATTCTTGTTGGATTTTTGGAGGAAATTATTTTCCGCGGTTTCTTATTTAAGGCAATGGCGGAGAATAATTTGAAATCTGCAATTATCGTTTCGAGCATTACCTTTGGTATTGGACATTTTGTGAACCTTATAAATGGTAGCGGTGCAGAACTTTTACCAAACATTTGTCAGGTTGTATCGGCGATTGCAATCGGTTATTTGTTTGTGGCTTTGTTCTATAAAACTAAAAGTTTGTGGGCACCGATTATCGCTCATGTAGTTCTCAATTCGCTTAGTGCCTTTGCCGTAGATATTACC
>JAZNTA010000189.1:0-59727 GCA_045591525.1 Acutalibacteraceae bacterium
GTTAAGGTCAAGGTATTCTGCAACCTCTTCCTCTTCGTGCATATAGCTGATGTTACCGCCGTTCCTTTCGTCCCAGCCCTGACGGTACATATTAGCGGTTGCTCTTTTCATTTCTTCCACAAAGGGAGCTGTTAAAAGATCTTTCATACTCTTTTCACCAATACCTTTTCTTCATATTCTTTGATTTCTTTAAAGTAATCATTATTAACATTTTCTCTTGCGAGGTATTCTGCCCAGATATCACCAAATGGAGCAGTTTTAATTTCTTCCTGAAGGCACATAAGCTCTGTGAATGAGCTTTCTTCCTGAAGAGCTTTCATTTTATCTGTGGGTAAAAGAAGTGCGTTGAGAAGAGCCTTCTGCACATTTCTTACACCTGTTACCCAAGCGGAAATTCTGTTTATTGAAGCATCGAAATAGTCAGTTGCAATAAACACTCTGTTAAGTGCATCGTGAGAAACGATTTCTTTAGCAATTTCCTTTGTTTCATCATCGAGAATAACAACGTGGTCTGAGTCCCAACGAACACCTCTTGTAACGTGAAGCGCAATTTTCTCGTTGAAGAGAAGAAGAGAGGAGATTTTGTCGGAAACTAATTCTGTTGGGTGGTAGTGACCGTTATCCATAAGAGGAGTGATGCCCTTGCTTCCAGAATAGGAAAGGCAGAATTCTGCAGAGCCAACTGTATAGCTTTCAAGACCAATACCGAAAACCTTTGATTCAAGTGTTACATAAACCTTTGATTTATCGTAATCTGTTGCAAGAATTTCATCAAGAGATTTTTTGAATCTTGCTCTTGGTGCAAATCTGTCTGCAGGAATATCTTTATAACCATCAGGAATCCAGATGTTCATAACGCAGGGAATACCTGTTTCCTCTGCAAAGTATTCGGAGATTTTAAGACAAGCCTTGCCGTGTTCTACCCAGAATTTTCTTACCTCTTCATCGGGAGAAGAAAGAGTAAGACCATCTTTAACCATAGCGTGAGAGAAATATGTGGGATTAAAATCAATTCCCATATTTCTTTCTTTTGCAAAATCAACCCATTTTTTGAAGTGCTTGGGTTCCAAAGCGTTTCTGTCTGCAAATTCACCGTCTTCGAAAATAGCATAGCTCGCGTGAAGATTAAGCTTTTTCTTGCTGGGAATAAGAGAGAAAGCCTTATCCAAGTCTGCCATAAGCTCCTCGGGAGTGGTAGCTTTACCGGGGTAGTTGCCTGTTGTCTGAATACCGCCGGAAAGACTTTCTTTACTGTCAAAGCCAACAACATCGTCACCCTGCCAGCAATGAACAGAAATTGTTACATCCTTGAGAGTGTTGAGGGCTTTTTCTGTATCAACGCCAAAAGAAGAATAAATCTTCTTTGCTTCTTCATATCTTGACATTAGAAAACCTCTTTTCAGTAAAAGTTTACATACACTAACAGTATATATTTACTAAAGTAAAAAGTCAATGAAGAGAGTAACAAAAAATGGAAAAAATCATAGTATGAGATATAAGTTTTAGGCGAAATGAGTTGATATTTTGAAAAAAACAGTTCTCCCCGTATCATTCTTTTTTGGTGCGAATAATAAAGCAGGGTATTGCTCACTTTATAACTGTCTTTATGACCCATACATAGAAGGAAAGCATCTCATTCTTAAAGGTGGTCCCGGTACGGGAAAATCTACCCTTATGAGAAAGGTTGCGGAAAAGGCAGAAAGAAAAGGTTATTATGTAGAACGAGGTTTTTGCAGTGCAGACCCAAACTCTCTTGATGTGGTATTAGTTCCCGAAATCAATTTTTCAATTTGCGATGGTACTGCTCCTCATACATTTGACCCGAAAATGCCGGGAACAAGTGAGCATATTATCGATTTAGGTGTTGCGTGGGACAGGAAATATCTTAATTCTCATATTGAAGAAATCGGAAAGCTTATGAAAGAAAATGCTCTTCAGCATAAAAAGACAGTGGAGTTTTTGAGGGTGGCTTCTGCTATTGAGGTGGAAAGCACAGCAATCTGCGCTGATGCTATTGATGAAGAAAAACTTATGCGTTATGTAAAGCGCCTTGAAAATAGAATAATTCCCGAAAAGAGAAGTGATGAAAGAGGAAAAATTCATAAAAGATTTTTAAGCGCGGTTTCACCTGAAGGTATTGATGTAAAATATGAAACGGTTGTTGCTTTATCAGAAAAAATCATCACAATTGAAGATGAGTTTTCTGTGGTATCTCCCTTTATTGCTGAATATATAAGCAACTGTGCAGTAGAAAAAGGCTATGATGTATATCAATGCTATTGTCCTTTATTCCCTAATATGAAAATTGAGCATATTATAATTCCTCAGCTTAAAACCGCAATTTTCACGCAAAATAGTTACCATTATTCCATTGACGATGGTGAACGAATGGTTCACGCTACACGCTTTTATGATAAGGAAGGCTTTTATGCCAATAAAGAAAAACTCGCTCTTCAGAAAAGAGCGAAAAGAGAGCTGATTGACGAAGCGGTGAAAAAGCTTTCAATTGCCAAAGATATCCACGATCAGCTTGAAGATTATTATATCAAAGCAACGGATTTTGAGATCATTAATGATATAGGGGAAAAGATATTGAGAACAATATAAGCACTGCGTTTGATAGTTGAAAGTGACAAATGGAAAGCGGAAAGTTTCGGGTGCTGCGCACAGCATTGTAATTGTAAATTCTAAATGGCAAATTTTGGCATTTAGCCGCTTGTAAAATAGTTAAAGGATTCAAGACATTTTGTTGTCCTGAATCCTTTTATATTTGTTATGGGAAAAGTAAAAGTTTTGCGAAGCAATATAATGTTTGGAAGCAAAGCTTCCCCGAAACTTGCCACTTGCCACTTTCAATTTGCAACTTTTATAAATTTCTGCGCCAATGAAAAAGATATTGCTGAGCTATGCCCTCTGTTCCTTTGATACATTCGGGCAGTCCATCGGGATAAAGCTCGGCAACAATTCTTTTTACCCACACATCAACAGGAAAGGCTTCCATTCTGCCGAAGCCGTAAAGAAGAGCACATTGAGCAACCTTTTCGCCAACGCCCTTTATTTTTAAAAGCTCGTTTTTGGCATCTTCAAAATCCATTACTTTCACTTTTTCCAAATCAACTTCACCACTTGAAATTTTTCTTGCGGCATCAATAATATATTTTGCACGAAAGCCCGAACGAATAACGGCTAAATCTTCAACCTGAAGATTTGCAAGCTTTTCGGGAGTCGGGAAAGCATAGCCACCATCAATTTTTTTACCAAAATTTTCGCAAAGTCTTTCAATTATTCCTTTTATTCGGGGGATGTTATTGTTGGCAGAAATTATGAAGGAGCATATTGCTTCCCATTCATCTTGTTTTAAAATTCGAATTCCGGGGAATGTCCTACAAGCGGTTATGAGTTTTTCTTCATCGTAAGAAGAAAGTATTTTTTCATAATCTCTTTCTAAATCAAAATATTTAACCCAAAGGTTGTAAAAATCTTCTTTCGTTGTGTTGAAGAAGATAATTACGTTTTTTTCTTGCTTTAAAGTAAGAAGCTTGCCACAGGCGACACCTTGCCAAAGACCATCTTCGATTTCTTTCCATCTGAAAGCCTGCCCGCAGTCAAGGCAAAGAGGTATATTTAAATGTTTGGTATCTTTTAAAATAATATTTTCATCAATGAGTTGAATGTTCATTTTATCACCAAAATAACCTTAACATATTTCCTGAAAACAGTAAAGTTTTTTGTCAACCTATTTTTAGAAAATTAAAATTTTTCTACTTTTTTAACAGTATTTTTGAGGTGGTTTTGTGATATTTTATAGTTGTGTATTTTTGACAACGAACATTTATTTTTATGCTTGAAAATTACTTTCCACTTTGTATAATTAGTAAAGGCACTACAACAAATCGTATATTTTACAATCTACTAAAATTTGTCAAAAAAAGTGTAAAAAATGTCGAAAACCTATTGTTATATAGGGTTTGAGGGGTGAGTTGTAAACATTTTGAACACAGTTTTGAACAATTTTCATAGAAAAGTCGAATATACAAATTGTATAATTTGTGGTTTGTCATTTTTGCCAAATACTAAAAATGTTTACCGAAATCGTAAAAAACTATATTCTTTTTTGGCAATAAATAGTTACAGATTGTGAAAAAATATTCGAACTTTCGATAGTGAAAAATTAAATTTTTGGTATAAAAGATAAGAGAAAAACACACCATAAAAAAGAGTAGTATAAAAGGAGAAAGAAAAATGATAAAAGGTGTTAATAAACAGGTTCTGGAAATCAATGAAACCCAGAATGGTTTTTTTGAGAAAGCAATTTTTTTCGTTAAGCCTGAATATAGCGGAATGGGGGAAGGAAGGCTCAGGGAAAGTGCAAGAAAAGAGATAGAGAATGCAGGTAAACCGCCTGTAAGGCATTATAAATACAAGAATGGCCGAATAAAAAATATATTTATAATCGCTACCGTTTTTATAACGGGTGTTGTGGTTGGTCTTGCTTCAGCAACTCTTTTATGAGTTGCTAATTATTTTGCGTTGTGGTAAAATAAAAAATGGTGGTGATTAAATATGAGATATAAGCATATACTCTGGGATTTTAACGGGACTATTATCGATGATGTTCATAATGCCCTTTCCTGCGTTAATGATATGCTTGAAAGAAAAGGGATGAAATCAATTAACCTTACGGAATATTATGACTATGTTGAAACTCCCATTATAAATTTCTATTACAGAATATTACCACCGGAAGAAGTGGACTTCACCGTAATTACAAAGGAATATCATTCTGATTACGCTCGTCATTTAGAGGAAACAACCTTGGCAAGCGGAGCAGAGGAATTGTTAAAAGAATTAAAAGAAAATAGTGCACGCCAATACATAATCACCTCTAATTTTATTGGTGAAACTATTGAATTAACCAAAAGATTCGGTATTTTCGAATACTTCGATGAAATTCTGGGAGCAGATAATACTCTTGCAGAAAGCAAAATAGAAAGGGCAAAGGTCTTTTTTGATTTAAATGGCATAAACAGAAATGATGCTATTCTTATTGGTGATACTCTTCACGACCTTGAAACTGCCAATGCTTTAGGCATCGATTGCGTTCTTGTTGCCTATGGTCATCAGGGAAGAAAACTCCTTGAAGAGCATAATGCCTATACTGTGGCAGGTTTGAAAGAAGTCCGCGAAATAATTTTTGATAAAAGGACGGTTGATTTTCATACCCATTCAACCTGTTCTGATGGTACGTTTACTCCTGCAGAGCTTGTGGACCACGCTAAAAAATGCGGCCTTTCAGCTTTTGCTCTTACTGACCATGATAGCGTTGACGGAATTGAAGAGGCACAGAAGAGAGCTGAAGAAATAGGGTTAGAGTTTATACCCGGAATAGAATTTTCTGCAGCAGAAAGCACCGAAACCCATATTATAGGCCTTTTTATTAACCCGGAAAATGAAACCTTACTAAAGACTATTAAAAAGCTTAAAGGTAGCCGGAAAAGACGAATGGAAGAGGTTTGCAGTAAGCTGAGGCTGATGGGTTTTGATATTACACATGATGAAGCTTTGGCTTTGGCAGGAGGTAAATTTGTTGGCAGAGCCCATATTGCAAAGCTTATGGTGGAAAAGGGGTATTGTCAAACTGTCAAAGAGTGTTTTGATAAGTATATAGGTCTTGGTAAGCCTGCTTATGCTGAGAAAAATGAGCTTTCTGCAGTTGAGGCAGTCGAAGCAATTCGTGCTTCAGGCGGACTTGCATATCTTGCTCATCTTAACCAAACCGGTTATGATACAGAACAGCTTGAAAAGCTTTTGACTCAGCTTAAAGAGGCGGGTTTGAATGGTATTGAGGGCTATTATCCCGAATATACACCCGAGCATATTGCTCAATACAGAGCCTTGGCGGAAAAGCTTTCTCTTTCGCTTTCAGGTGGTTCTGATTTCCATGGCGGTATGAAGCCTTATATTTCAATGGGGATTGGTAAAGGAGATTTGAGCATTCCTTATTATGTTTTGGAAAATATGAAAGGAATTCTTAAGCGTCAGTGATTAAAACTACAAAAAACAGTAAAAAATATATCTGTGTATTAATTAACACACAGATGTATTTTTGTTTTTTGGTGATTTTATGAATAGCAATATAAAAATAAAAAGCAAAACAATAATAAAAGGAGATACTTTACGATTGTTTTTTATTTCATTTTTCAGCTTTATTGCAAGGTGGGGAACTTTTGCAGTCTGGCTTTATTGTATTGTGAATTTATTTAAAAACGGTATTTTGAATTCTTATTTTGATAACTATAACGATATCCTTGTTTATTGTGTTGTTATTTTTGATATTGGGTTTGTTACGTCAATATTATTTCTATTTATTAGTGCGCTGAAATTAGGTGAACAATTTTTGTATTTTATTAAAGCTTCAGGCGGAAGTGGCAGAACGGGAATATTTTTCAGCTTTTTCACCTTTGAAAAAAGCTTCAGAGCCTTTTCTCTTTATGCAAGGCTGACCGTTTTGAAAATTTTATGGCTTTTATATTTTCTTTTGCCGTGTATTGTGTGCTATGGACTGACATTTTATTTGTATTCTGACGGAAATCTTTTGCCAATAGTTTTCTATATTATGCTGGCTGGTGCTTCAATTCTTTTATCATATTGCATATTTATGTGGCGTGCAGCCTTTTTCAGATACAATGCCGCCCCATATTATGTTTGCCTTAATAAAGATATAAGTCCTAAAGAGGCTATTATAAAGAGTATAAATTTTACAGATGGCTTTCTTCGGGATAGTGTGCTTTTAGAAAGCTCGTTCTTAGCTTGGTTTTTAAGCTGTGGGTTTGTTATACCTTTTATCTATGTGATTCCTTATTTTAAGCTTTCAAAAGCCTTATTTGTTGTTGAAAGCTTAAGTGTGAAAGCATATCCTGAAACTAAAACGAATTATGCCATAAATTATTTGGGACTGAAATGAGCAAACCCCTTAATGCAAAACTTGTTCGCATTAAGGGGTTTGAAATTGCTATTATTTATTAACTTTTCTTGCTTCAACCTCGGCAACCATTTCTGCCTGACGTTTTTCTGTAATTGTATAGAAGAACATGGGAACTGCACAAGCAAACATACTGATAACACCTGAAAGAACAAGCATATTCCAAAGAGTCTGTTTACCTTCTGCAGAGATGAAACCTGTTTCTGCGTTGATACCTGCTGCAGCGAACGAAATAACACCAATGAAAGCACCAACTGCCATACCGATTTTGTTAATAAGTGTCTGCATAGCAAAGCAGATACCTTCACCGCGTTCGCCTGTTTTCCATTCAAGGTAGTCAACAGTGTCACCAATCATAGCGTAGGTGATGATGTTGTTAACACCCTGAGGAATACCGAGAAGAACAAGAGCGATAGCAGCAACAACAAGCTTCCAGGGAGCATCGTAACCAACGAAATACATAACTGCCATCACAATACCGCCGAAAATGTGAACTGCGATGTATGCCCATTTCTTTGTGAATTTCTTACTCATCCAAGGAACGAGTATAGAAGCTACAAGACCACCGGGAACAACAAGAAGAGTTATAAGGCTATACATACCTTCGTTCTGAAGAACATATTTTGCGAAGTAAAGACCGCCGGTGTATGTATAAACCATTCTTGCACCACCGAGGATACCTGAAAGAACAATGAGAAGAAGCTCTTTGTTTTTGAAAAGGAGCTTGATGTTGTGTCCGAAGCTGGGAGGGTTATCGTCTGCTGTGTAACGTTCTTTAGTGTGTTTGAAGCCATAGAAGAACATGGGAATTGCGGCAACAACAAGAACAACTGCAGCAATGAAATATGTCCATTTAAGAGTATCAGCATTTGCAATTTCCTGACCTGCAATAACAGTACCAACAAAGGTTTTTGCAGTTTCAGCATCAACTCCCTTATCAGCCATAATCTGCGAAATACCTTCGGCAGTATCAGGATATTTATACTTAGCTGTAATAGAACCTGTGATGATGGGAAGGAAAACAGTAACGATACCTGCACCCAATGTGCAAAGAAGACGGGTAACAGTGAGAAGATTACCACGAACAACAGTATCGTTTGTCATACAAGTTGAAAGACCCCAGTAGGGAACGTCTGCAACTGTGTAAGCAACGGACCATAAAACATAAATAATTGCTACAACAACAAAGGACCAATGTGCTTTTGCCTGGAAAATGGGCAGGAAGCAAGCTATTGTCATAATAGCGATAGGGAAAGCCATCCATTTAAGGTAGGGACGGCATTTACCCCATTTTGTACGGGTTTTATCAACGATTGAGCCCATAATGGGGTCGTTGAAAGCGTCAAAGATACGAGTGCCAAGCATAAGGTATGCAACAGCCATTGAACCGGCAATATTACCGATTGTAACACCTTCTGCACCGAAAAGAAGTGCGTCTGTAAGGAAGATTGTCAGATATGAACCGATGATGGTGCATATAAAGTTCTGGCCGAAGCCCGCAATACCGTAAGCAAGAGCTTCTTTGGGTTGGAGATTGCCGTCATTTGGTGTTGTACCGTAAAGCTTATGAAGCAATCCGTTGATTTTTGAATTCATTCCTTTTTCTCCTTTAGTTTGATTTTTATTTGTATTACAAAACCTCTACAGTTTTCATAACGATGGGTTCAACAGGTGTGGAACGCTCTCCGCCGAAGCTCATTCTGCGGTCAATTTTAAGGAAATTATCAACTGTTTCCATACCTTCAATAACTTTACCGAATGCGGCATACTGACCATCAAGGAAGGTGCAGTCCCCGTAGCAGATGAAAAATTGACTGCTTGCTGAGTTGGGATTCTGTGAACGTGCCATTGAAATAACACCACGGGTGTGGGAAAGTGTGTTGTTTACACCATTCATTGCAAATTCGCCTTTGATGTTTTCGTTGCTTCCGCCACAGCCTGTTCCTTCAGGGTCGCCACCCTGAGCCATAAAGCCGTCAATAACGCGGTGGAATGTAAGTCCGTTATAAAAACCGCTTTTAACAAGCTTTAAAAAGTTTTCGCAAGTGATGGGTGCTTGTTCGGGGCAAAGCTCAATAATAAAGCTTTCACCGTTTTCCATTGTGACTTTGATTTTTTCCATAAATTGTATATACTCCTTAATTTTTGGTTACGGGATTAATTACATAACTTTCTGTGTTTGTTGCTTGAGTAACGGAATCCATCTGAATTCCTTCTTTACCATCTTCACCAACTTCGGGTATTGAAGAAACATCGGCAACATAAGAATAAGAATATTCGACACTGACAGGAATACCTGAGAGCTTATCAATTTTTGAAATAATGACACCATCTTTGAATGTTACCTTGTTCAAAACGGATGTTTTCTTTACGCCTTCAGTTTCATCAAAGTCAGGGATGTTAAAAACTTTTGCATAAGAAATTTTCTTTAATCTGTCTGTGTTGCCTTCGTTGCCTGTTGGGAATTCATCTCCCACATAGGTATCTTCATTCATTGTAACTTTTCTTACAATGAAACCGTCTTCCTCATAGCACTCGATAGATTTAATATCTTCTATTTGCAATAAGCAAGAATTAAGATTTGCATTTATGGGGAACTGATATACATGGCTACTGTATTTGTTTATTGTTTTAGTGGTTGTTTTTAATTCGTACATTTCCTTGGCTTGTTTTCTTAAATCTGCAATTTGTGCTCTCATTTCAGCCACTAACTCAGGATTTGTGAGCTCTAAAATAGCACCGGTTGCACCACTTAAATATGATTCCATAAAATCACAGGATTTGTTTGTATAAACATCAAACTCCATATTTGTAACATTAAGAGAAGCATCCGGAGCATTTTGTGTTGTTACTTTCATGGAATGGCATTTTGCGGTTGCAGTTTTCTTGAAACCGGGTTTAACGGTTTTTACGCTATTGAGCTCAGCTTTGAAAAGCTGGAGATTAAATTCAGCGCATTCATTAACTTCACTGTCAATACCCGTAACGATGCTGATAACCTTTTTCACATCTTCCATTGTTACGCCGTCACCATTGCCGGTTATGTCGTAAATAAAACCTTCTTTGGGTTCTTCGAGCTTTGCAGAAATTCGCAAAACTGTTCTTGCATCAGATAGGTCGATTTTGCCATCTGAATTATAGTCAAAGTTTAAAACAATTTCTTCGGGGGTGGTATAAGCTGCAAAAGAGCTTATTGAAAGAACCGAAAAGAAAATGCAGATTGTAAGGAGAAGACTAATTGTTTTTTTCATAAAATCACCTTTTATTTGAAATTGAATGCCGCTTTTAAGAACTTAAGAGTTTGTTCGACGATTAAATCGTCACTTTCAGTTGCTTGCTTTCCTGTGTAGATAAAAAACCTTTCTTTGTAGTAGTCGCAAGCAGTTGCAAATTGCAACATCATAAAAATGTTATCAAGCAAGAATGCAAAGAATGCAGGGTTAATGTCATTTCGTACATCACCGGTTTCTTGAGCCTTACTGATGGTAACAGTGTATATTGAAGCAGAAACAGCTTCGATGCGTTGGGAGATTCCGTTTAAAAATTCAGAATTATCACTTGTTGTGAGTTGGCAGTAAAGTTTGATTAAGGCGGGATGCTTACGGGAATATTTTAAGAGTTCGCGAATGATTTTTTCTGCTTTTATGATAATATCGTCAGAAGAATCTGCAAGTCCCACAAGAAGTTCCTCTAAAGAGGACATCCCTTCATGAACTACCATTGAAAAAAGTGTTTCTTTATTTTCAAAATATTTGTATACAGAGCCGACGCTGATACCTGATTTTTTTGCGATTTGTTGGATTGAAGTGTTCTGGAATCCGTTATTTGCGAATTCTTCAATAGCAACATTAAGAATTCTGTCGCGTTTTTCTTTAGGTATTTTATCAAATGCGGCTTTACACAAGTGAATGTTTTGGCTGTGGTTTTCGTTTGCTGCCATTTTGCACCTCATAGTTAACCCAATTATATAAAACATAATATCATTTTTAAGTGCAAAAATCAATCAAAATGTAAAGATTTTCACCACCAAAAATAAAAGTGATTTTTTGGTTAGAGTTTATAAAGGATATTAACACTGTATTAATATTGTGAACAGCGTTTTAACAGAAAAGGAACAAACGAAATCTGTCGATAAATTAGTAACATTTATTTCACAAAATATTATTGAAAAGAACAAGTTTATATATTATAATACAATAGCAAAAAACTATAACATCAATGGAGGTTATTCCGTGAAAAAAACAGGTTATAAAACAAAAGTGCTTCTGACACTTATTGTTACATTGCTTGTGATAGGTGCTATGACAGTGGTTTCCCTTGCTGCTGAAAAATCTGCTTCCTATGACAATAAATATGGGCAAATTGTTCCTACTGATTCAAAGCTTGAGGCACGTAAAACAAGCTTTACTTTCTATGGAGATAAAGCAAATCTTTACTTTATGCGTATAAGTGAAGGTAAGAAAAATGCTAATTATGCCGTGGAAATTTACTCTGATAAAGCTTGCAAAGAGCTTATAAGAAGTATGTCAGGTGAGTTTGATTCTTCAAAAGGTAATACTCCTTTGGCAATCGCATGGAATTTTAAAAATACTCCCAGCGGAACATATTACGGTAAATGCTATACCTATATTTCAAGAGATGATGGTGATGTAATAGATACCGATTCTATTGAAACCTTTAAAATTAAAATTGACCGATTAAGCAAAAAAACGGTCAATGTTAAATCTGTAAAAAATACTTCCGACGGAGTTAAGATTACATGGTCACCTATTACTACTGCAACAAAGTATAAGGTTATGCGAAAGGCCGAGGGTGACAAAAAGTGGACAACCATTCAGACTCTTGGTAAAGGTGCATACACATATACAGACGAATCTGTAAAAAGCGGTAAAAAATATACATATACCGTAAGATGCTATGATGGTGATTATAAGAGCAAATACAACAAAACAGGTCTTTCTATAACCTACCTTTCAACACCTAAACTTGTTGATGCGGCAGGAACTACCTCGTCAGGATATGCGAAAATAAAATGGAAAGCTGTCTCAGGTGCAAAAAATTATGAAATTTATCGCAAAGGTGGCTCTTTAAGTAATTCCGAATGGAAGAAAATTGCAACAGTAAAGGGTAAAAATACTGTAACATATGTTGACAAAACAGCAACTAAAACAGATTGGTATTATTCATATTCTGTAAGAGCAGTTAACGGTTCCAGCAAAAGCACATATAATTCTGATGGTGTTGACTTTAATTATATGAAAGCACCTTCTTTAAAGAAAGCATATTCATATACAGATGGTGCTAAAATCACCTGGAGTTATTCAAATGATGAGGTTGAAAAATATTATGTTTACAGAAAAACCTCATCCGGTTGGAAAAAAGTTGGTACAACAACAAAGAAATATTTTACAGATAAAACTGCAAAAAGCGGAAAAACATATACTTATACAGTTAAACCTGTAAGCAAAAATAATGTGGGTGCCTATAAATCAAAGGGCATAAAAGTAAGTTATCTTGCAATGCCTAAATTGGGCGCAGTTACTTTTGATTCAAGCAATAGAGCTAAGGTTACATGGTCAACAGTCAGCGGAGCAACATCTTATAAGGTGTTCAGAAAAATCAATTCTGCAAAGGACTGGACTGAAATTGCAACAGTAAAAGGTAGTACAAAGAAATCATATCTTGATAAAATCACCAAAAAATCCGGTGATACTTATCAATATACCATCAGGGCTGTTAGCAAGGATGCAACAAGTTATTATAACGAAAAAGGCATCAGCAATATGTTTCTTTCAAATCCCTCCGCAAAACTTAATAACGTTATGTCAGAAGAGGGTAATGTAAATGTTAAAATTACATGGAATGCTATAAAAGGTGCGAAAAGTTATAATATTTACAGACGAGCACCCGGTCAAAGCGATTTCAAATGTATTGCAAGTAATGTTACTTCCACAACATATTATGATGCAAAGGTCAGCAACAATGTTCAATATCGTTACGCAGTGAGAGCTGTTAACGGTTCAGCAAGAAGCCGATATAATTCAGTTTATATCGTTGCTTTAAACAGACCTGTTATGGAAAGTGTTCAGGTTACAGATAGCGGTATTACTCTCAATTGGACTGCAATAGAAGGCGCAGATGCTTACTATATTCACAGAAAAGCAGTAGGCGGTAATTGGGAAACCCTTGGTTCATATTCGCTTAATTCCTTTGTTGATACTTCTGAAGAAGCCAAAACAACACCTTTCTATTATACGGTATCTGCAGAAGCTGATGGTTATAAGAGTGATTATGATACGGTTGGTATGAAGAACTTTGTTGAGGCAACAGAGTTTACTGCTGAATTTAACCCTGCTACAGAAACAGCTCTTCCCAATATTACTGTTAATTGGACTTTCGATGAAGGCGTTGAAAGTGTTGAACTCTTCAAGGGCGTTGGTGATGATATTGTTCCCTATGGCACTTTCACTCCTGATATGGGTATCACACAGATACCTGATGAAGATATTTCTATTGGTACAGAATACACATACACAATTAAGCCTATTAAAGCAGGTAAGCTTTCTGTTGAAAAATCTGCAAGTGCAAAATATCCCCATGCTCCTCTTGTTGAGGTTGAATTTGATGTTGTTCCAACCTATAGCGAGGATGGTTCATTTATCACTGTTGAGTTTACTCCTGTAGAGTTTGCAGAAGGTTACGAGATTTACAGAAAAGCATCTGCAGATGCTGAATGGAATAAAATTGGCACAGTAGGTGCAGAAGAAATTACAGAGAATGTATTTGCGTTTACAGATAAGGATATAGATGAAGAAACAAGTTATTATTATACTGTAAAAGCAATCGCATCTGATAGAGACAGTCTTTTCAATGAGGACGGCAAAACAACAGTTGTTTATACACCTGTTGAACCCGTTGCAGGAATTGTTGCTAAGGAAGAGGTTGTAGAAAACGCAACAGTTGCAGTTATTACCTGGGATGCATCTCAGCATGCTGAACTTTATAAAGTTTTAAGAAAAACAGCAGATACCGAATGGGAAATTTTGGGAGAAGTTTCTGCAGAAAATGAATTAAAATATGTGGACGACACAATTGAACAGGGTGTTCTGTACACATATACAATTGAAGTTTCTGCACCTTTGAGAGGCGAAGCTATAAATGAAATTGGTGCGGAGTTCTTGTGGGCACTTCCCGAAGAGCCTGAAACACCGGTAGTTCCTGAAGAGCCTATAAACCCCGAGGAACCCACAGAGCCCGAGGAGCCCGTAGAGCCCGAGGAGCCCATAGAACCTGAGGAACCCATAGAACCCGAGGAACCTATAGAACCCGAAGAACCTATAGAACCCGAAGAACCTACAGAGCCGGAAACACCTATTGAGCCTGAAGAACCAGAAACTACTGAATACCCCGAAATACCAGCAAATCCCGAAGAATCAACAGATTCTGAAATAATGTAATAAAACCTACAACCTCAATGAGAAAGTTTTCTCGTTGAGGTTGTTTATGTTTGACAATAGCAATTAGTTTTGATAAAATATAATAAAGTCTAACAAATTAGAGGTTGTGTTGATATGGCGATGTCCGTAAAAATGAAAAAACGCTTAAAAAAGGAGCTCATAGAGGGTGTTATTTGTGCAATCGTACTTTTAGGTGTATACTGCGGGTGTGAAATGTATATTGATAAGCAGGTGGAAGAGTGGAATGCAATTGAATATGTGGGTATTTCAAATGAAGATACCTATAACAATGAAGTGCAGTTTAAAACTGTGGACGAAATTAAAACTTATAAAAACAAACAGGATTTTTATAGCAGTGAGATTTATTATAATGAATTAAATTCTCAGGAAAAATTCGTTTACGATACCTATAAGTATGCTATGGAAAACAATATAACGCATCTCTTTTTTGAAGAATCGCTTATTTCTGAATGTGATTATACACTAACGGAAATTCTAAAAATGTTTGCGTTGGATTCGCCTGTTATGGAGCAGAATCTTGTTTGCGGAGAAGATGATGGTAGCTATAAAATTGATAATCAATTTTTGTATAAATTTGTTGAAAGAGAACTGGAAGGCTCTTATATTAATATAGATAACTTCACAAAAAAGAAAGCAGATAAAAAACAAGAGGCTATAAAACAAGCAAAGAAAATCAACTTCGATTTTACGGACGATATGACTGATTTGGAAAAAGCTAAAATTATTTATACATATTTGGGCGAAAATGTGGAGTATGTAAATGATGATAGCAAAAATCAAAATAAGGTGATTATGAAAACCCACTATCTTTATGATGCAATTTGCAAAAAGAAAACCAATTGTGATGGTTTTGCCAATACTTTTTCTCTTCTTTGCAGTATGAATGGTATAAAGAATTTTGAAAAAATGGACAATCCGCCTAAGGATGAAGTAGGGCACACATGGAACGCAGCTTTTCTTGACGGTAAATGGTACAATATTGATGCAACTGCCTCCAGCGAGGTTCTGAAAGAGGATTGGAGAAAGGATTTATATAGTGGATTTGCATTTTCTGATAAAGCACAACCACAAAAACATATTTTTACAAAAATCGTACCTGAATGTAATGTTGATACAATATTTATCGCTTGCACACTTAACAGTATTGATGAAGATGGTGCAGTAAAAAAGATTTCTGAGGCATATAGAAATACCGAGGAGGATATTTTTGCTGTAATCATTAAAGGAAAAAAGATAACAGAGAATGCTGTGACTGATTTGATGCAGGGTGTGGCGGATTATTTAAGAACGGATTTCAGCATCAGTACTCTTGACGGAGACAATAAAAAGATTGTTTATATAAATAAATAAAAAAACAGTACAGTAAACAAAATCGAAATTCGTTTTACTGTACTGTTTTTTATATGTTAAATAATTCTTTGGTATTGTTTGTTGCAATATTGAGCACCGACTGAGCATCGGTGTTTTTTATTTCTGCTATTTTTTCTGAAACATAGGGAATAAGGGTTGAATCATTTCTTTTTCCTCTCATTGGTACAGGCGCCATATAGGGACAGTCTGTTTCAAGAAGAAGTCTGTCAAGGGGGAGCATTTCTGCAACTTCAACAGCTTTTCTTGCATTTTTAAAGGTTAATGCACCGCCAAAGCCTATATACATTCCAAGCTTTAAAACCTCTTTTGCAGTTTCAACGCTACCTGAAAAACAATGCAAAACTCCTTTTGGCTTATGCTTTTTGAGAATTTCAAGAGTATCTCCGTGAGCTTCTCGGTCGTGAACGATTATTGGCAAATCAAGCTCTTTTGCAAGAAGAATTTGTTTTTCAAAAACTTCTTTCTGCTTTTCTTTTGTATCTTGTCGCCAATAATAATCAAGTCCGATTTCACCGATTGCCACACATTTTTTGTGTTTTGCCATATCTCTTAGTATTTCAATATAGTTTTCGGAAAGATTTTCAACCTCTTCGGGATGAATACCGCAAGCAAAGTAAATATAATCATACTTATCAGCAAGTTCCAAGGATGCTTTTGAGCTTTGTAAATCCGCACCACAGTTTATAACACCGCAAATGCCCGACTCTTTGAGAGAGCCGAGCATATTTTCGCGGTCGTCATTGAACGCTTTATCTGTGTAATGTGCGTGTGAATCGAAAATATTTTTATACATAATCAAAAGTTAAAAGTATTCAGAACATTTAAACTAATGTTGTAACATTAGCGAATGAAGAGTGTAGAATTGAAAGTGGAAAGTGGAAAATTAAGGGGAAGCTACGCTTCCAAACATTATAATTATAAATGCCGACCGCAGGTCCCGAAACTTTCAATTTACCATTTTCAATTTTCCACTACTACACCGGCAGCTGGCATCTGGCATCTAATTAGCTTAACTGTGTACCTGCAGGAAGACCGTCGACGAATGCAACTTTAATATCATCTTCGGTAATTTCACCTGCAAGAATCATACCATGGCTTTCAACACCGCAGAGAGTTCTGGGAGCAAGGTTTGCAACAACAATAACCTTTTTGCCGATAAGCTCTTCGGGCTTGTACCATTTTGCAATACCTGATGCAACTGTTCGGGGTTCTTTGGTGCCGTCATTAAGGGTGAGTTCGAGAAGCTTTTTAGCTTTTTTAATGGGTTTGCAGTCAATTACTTCGCAAACTCGAAGCTCTACTTTAGCAAAATCATCATACTGAATTTCAGCAAGACCAACGATTTCATTTTCTTCCTCTTCTTCTGCTTCAGGCTGGGGAAGAGATGCTTCAATTTCTGCAAGAGTTTTTTCAACATCAAGACGAGAGAAGAGGGGAGTTGCAATTCCTACCTTGTCGCCTGCTTTAACTGCACCGAATTCTGCGAGAGAATCGAGAGTGTTAACATCTGTGCCGATTTGCTCAAGAATTTTAACGCTTGTTTCGGGCATAAATGGTTCAAGAAGAACTGCAATAAAGCGGATACCTTCAAGAAGGTTATAAAGAACTGTGCCGAGTCTTGCTTTCTTTTCTTCGTCCTTAGCAAGTGCCCAGGGCATTGTTTCGTCAATATATTTATTGCAACGCTTTGCAAGGTCAAAAATCTTAGAGAGAGCATCGCTTACCTTGTAGGTATCAAGAAGCTTTGTAACCTCGCCTAAAGTGGAAAGCGCCATTTCTTTAAGCTCGTTATCGATATCTTCTACTGCGTCGGGTGACTGAATAACACCGTCAAAATACTTGTTATTCATAGCAACTGTACGGTTAACAAGGTTTCCGAGAGTGTTTGCAAGGTCAGAATTGAAACGCTCGATAATTGTTTCATAGGTGATTGTTCCGTCCTGAGCATGAGGCATTTCGGAAAGAAGATAGTAACGGACAGCATCAACACCAAAGCGGTTGCAAAGGTCGTCAGCATAAATAACATTGCCACGGGATTTGCTCATTTTGTCATTACCAGAAAGAAGCCAAGGGTGACCGAATACCTGTTTAGGAAGAGGCTCACCTAATGCCATAAGCATAATGGGCCAGTAAATTGTGTGGAAACGAAGAATATCTTTACCGATAATGTGAACATTAGCGGGCCAGTATTTCTTATACATTTCTGAATTGTTTTCAGGGTCATAGCCAAGACCTGTAATATAGTTGAGAAGAGCATCTACCCAAACATAGATAACATGCTTTTCATCACCGGGGAAGGGAATACCCCATTTGAATGTGGAACGAGAAATACACAAATCCTGAAGACCGGGCTTGATAAAGTTATTTATCATTTCTTTTTTACGGCTTTCGGGATAAATGAAATTGGGATTTTCTTCAATATATTCTTCAAGCTGTTTCTGATATTTGCTCATTTTGAAGAAATAAGCTTCTTCCTTTTCCTTGCGAACTTCTCTTCCGCAGTCGGGGCACTTGCCATCAACAAGCTGAGAATCTGTGAAGAAGCTTTCGCAGGGAACACAGTACCAACCTTCGTACTCACTCTTGTAAACATCGCCTTTATCAATAAGCTTTTTGAAGATTTTCTGTACGGATTCTTCGTGCTCTTTGTCGGTAGTACGAATGAATTTATCATAGGTTGTGTTAAGGCAATCGCAGATATCTTTGATTTCTCCTGCAACCTTATCAACATATTCTTTGGGTGAAACACCTGCCGCAGCAGCGTATTCCTCGATTTTCTGACCGTGCTCGTCAGTACCTGTCTGGAAGAAAACGTCATAGCCCTGCATTCGTTTGAACCTTGCCAAAGCGTCGGAAAGCACGATTTCATAAGAGTTTCCGATATGGGGCTTTCTTGAGGTGTATGCAATTGCAGTGGTAATGTAATAGGGCTGTTTCATTTTCGTTTTTTCTCCTTAATATATGATTTAGAGTTTTCCGCCTCTCGAATGGGAGAGGCGGTTTGCAAGTTATTATAGTATTATTCGCTCTTTAAGTCAAGTTTAACCTTGCCGATTGATTTTGCATCAATGGTAACTGTTATATCACCTTTCTGTCCGTTTGTACGAATCCAGAAGGCTCTGTCGCCACCGATAAGTGGGAATTCGGAAGGTCCGATGATTTCTGCAGCACCTTTAACCGTTACCTTAACAGAACTGTCTGCAAAAGGAACTCTATTGCCGTTCTGGTCTTTTGCAACGATTTCAATTCTTGTTGCATCGTAGGTATCTTCTTCTTTAAGAACATAGGAATCTGCTTTAACATCGAGGTGAAGCTCTGTAACAGCAGTTCTCACAACTGTTGCAACACATTCGCCGTTCTTGTAACCCTCAAAAGCATAGGTGATCTGTTCGTTACCCCAACCGCCGATATATTTTGTAACAATATCAAACATTCTGTTAAATGGGATTTTGCCAACAACCATTGCGGCTCCTGCTTTAAGGAATTTTGAGGGTGGCAATTTCCATTGCTTTGTCTGAGCAGCAACAAGTGTATCTGTAAGAAGTGCTGCAGCTTTGGGGTCAAGTCCGTCATCTGTTACCAATGAATCACCGATAAAGTCAGATGCAATCATCGGGGGATGAGGAAGATTTTTGAATTTAGAGCTGTCGGGGTAAATTGTACTTGTATATTTACCGTTTTTATAGAGCTTAACATAATCGCAGTTTGTAAATACCCAGACATCGCCGATTGTTCCGCCGGGATGCTCGCCGATATCCATAGCAGAGGTTACCTCAAGGAATGGCTTGTCATCCTGCTGAGAACGGTAAATTGCCGCACCCATTTTGGGAACGCGGAACATATCTGTAACACCGTGGTAGCAAATTCTGTCACCGCTGCCGAAGTCTTTATGAGTGTTATAGTCTGCCATACACCAACCGATAGCACCGCTGGTTCTTTGGTTACCGTAAGCGGAGTTGAGAACTCTTGTGTGGCGAAGAGCGTGTTCAGCTCTGACACCCTCTTTATCAAAGCTCTTTGTTGGGAACATATGACCGTTATGCTCTGTAACAAGATAAGGTGCAGTAAGGCTCTTTGTAACAAAAGCAGGGGGCAAGAGATTTATAAAGCTACCTGAATGAATAAAGTCATTCATTGTATAAACGTCTTCAAGAAGGTGGCTGAAAGGCATATTTCTTACGCCACCTGTCTGACGGGTGTTATCAAGCTCTCTTGCAAGAGCATTGGTCTGTTCATAAAATTCGTCACAGTCAAGACCCTCGTTAACACGAACACCCCAAAGAATTACACAGGGGTGGTTTCTGTCACGAAGAACCATTCTGCGAACATTGTCAAGGCAGATATCTCTCCATTCGCCCTCGCCTAAATGCTGCCATGAGGGCATTTCGGTGAATACCAAAAGACCTATTTCATCACAACGTTCAAGGAAATGAACGCTGTCAGGGTAATGAGATGTTCTTACAAGGTTAACGCCTAATTCGTATTTAAGTAAGTCTGCATCTGCCTTCTGCACATTCTTAGGCATAGCATAGCCAACATAAGGGTAGCTCTGGTGACGGTTAAGACCACGGATTTTGATTTTCTTGCCGTTAAGATAGAAGCCGTCTGTTAAAAATCTGCATTCTCTGAAACCGAAGCGAACAGAGATTTCGTCTTTGTCATCAAGTTTAACTTTAAGTGTGTAAAGCTTCGGGTTTTCTGTGTCCCAGAGCTCAACATCTGTTACTGCCCATTTTGCATTGATAACTCGTCCGCTGAAATCGGTTTTCTTTTCGCCGATAACCTCATCACCGTCAAAAAGGGTAAAGGTCAGTTCACCCTTTGCACTTTCTGAAAGAGTTACATCAATATCAAGAACCTTTTTTGGCTGAAGAACATTGAGAGTTCTGACAAATGCATTGTCAATATATGTTTCGCTTACTTCTTCAAGCCATACTTCACGATAAATACCGCCATAAACAAGGTAGTCAACAACATTACCAAAGGGCGGAATTTCTTTTCTTTCAGTTGAGTCAAGTTCAACAACAAGTAAGTTGTCCTTTGCTTTTACTTTATCGGTAATATCAAAAGAGAAGGCGTTGTATGCACCCTTATATTCACCTATAAAATCATCGTTAAGATATACCTTTGAATAAAGAGATGCACCTTCAAAATGAAGAATATATCTTTTGTCCTTTGTTTTTTTGCCGATATCAAAATTCTTACGATAACAGCTAACGAACTGATAACATTTTTCGTCAAAATAGTTAAGAGGTAATTCCTTGTTTGTGTGAGGAATATCAACAGTTTCGAATTTACTGTCATCAAATGACGCTTTTATCATATCTTCCGAAAACTCGGGAGAATATTTCCAACCAAAGTTGAGAGAATGTGCAGTACGCATTTTAACACCCTTTCTTCGTGCATATATATACTATTATAATATATATCACATATATGTCAATAAATCTGATTTAGTGTTTTCTACTTGGTTTTCGATAACTGCATCTAAAAGAGAATTAAGGGTATTTCCTATTTCTTCTCCTTTTAGACCCATCTTTTCCAAATCCTTGCCGTTTACTGCAAGTTGAGGGATTGTGCAGCATTCGTTATTGTTTTCGATTTCTTCAAGCCATTTTAAAGTTTGTGACGTGCCTTCGCTTATGTCACGATAACTTTCGCTTAAAGCACCTCTGTCACTTTTCTTGATAACAAGAAGAGTTTTTATATCTTCGGGAGATTTGGTTTTCAGATGCTTTTTAAGTTCAGTTTTTGTTTCAGGTGGTTCAAAATCGTGGCAACCAACAAGAAAAGAAACTCTGTTTATAGTCTTTTTATCAAATTTAAGGCGTGTCAGTATTTCTTTTGCCATTTCACCGCCAACTGTTGCGTGATTTTTAAATGTGCTGTCGCCACTGTCATTTAATTTATGAGTAGGAACTTTGCCTAAATCGTGGAGAAGCATTGTCAGACGTAATATTCTGTCTTGAGGAATTGTGTCAACTGTGTGGCAGATATGTTCCCATACATCATAGGCGTGCTTTTTGCCGTATTGAGTGAAATTCACAGTAGGTGCGATTTCGGGGATGAACACAGAAAGAACATCGGGATATTCCATAAGAATATTAAAAGCATTTTTACCGCAAAGGAGCTTCGTTAATTCAACCGTAATTCTTTCGGCAGAAATGTTTTTTAGTAAATCTTTATTCTTATGAATGGATTTTTTTGTTTCATCTTCTATTTCAAAGCCGAGAGTGGCAGAAAAGCGCAAAGCTCTCATAATTCGAAGTCCGTCTTCATTAAAACGAGTGTCTGCATCTCCGACTGTTCTTATTATACTATTATATATATCATCCTGTCCGCCGTATAAATCAATAAGCTCGCTTTCTTCGTTATATGCAAGAGCATTTACCGTGAAATCTCTTCTTGCCAAATCGTCACCAATTTTGCTTGTGAATGTAACATTTTCGGGATGACGGTTATCTCCGTATTCACCATCTATACGAAAGGTTGTAACCTCATAGGGTGTTCTGTCAATTATTACAGTAAGAGTTCCGTGCTTTAAACCTGTATCAACTGTTCTGAAATCTTTAAAGAGCTCTCTTGTTTCTTCGGGAAGGGCAGAGGTTGTAATATCCCAGTCGCCGGGGGTAACACCCATAATACTATCGCGCACAGCTCCGCCCACACAGTAAGCCTCAAACCCTGCGTTTTTTAATTTTTGTAGTATTACTTTTACGTTGTCAGGAATACATATAGTCATAGGAGTTAACACCTCAACATTTATTATGTTGAAAAAATTCTTTTCTGTCAATAAATAATTACAATTTGAGAAGAAATTGGCAAAAAATGGGGCAAAAACGGGGGTAAAAGTTACAGTTTGTAATTTCTGCACTTTTGCCAAAAGAATTGAGTAAATGCTTGTGGTTCTTCCAGAATTCGCCACAAAATGTAGGGGGTAGCTTGAATTTGTGTTCAAAACCTTTGTGAAAAGTCAACAAAAAGCACATTTTTTATTATTTGACTTTTAAGAAAACTTGGTTATAATACCAAATGCCATCGGATAACTACGGCATTTTTATTGGTAATTTAAGGCTGAAACGGTGACAATTCAACTTTTTATTGCTGATAAAAACGCCTACAACGGCAGCTTTTCACGGCAGAAATGTCACAAAACTAATTATAAACAGAAAAGTTGCTTGTCTAAGGAGATATTTATACCATGACAGTCAGAAAAATAGGCGAAACGTCTGTTCATTCGCCGCTCAAAAGAATTGCTCTTTTGATTTTAGCGGTTGTATTCTTCGTTTCAGCTACAGCGTTCGCCGTACCGCCCGTAATGTATAACGTTACAATTTACGACGGTAATTCGGTTACAGAAGTTTTGACCTCAAAAAACACTGCTGATGAAATTCTTGCAGATGCAGGAATTGAAATCAATGAAGAAAAGGCTGATGAAGTGAGCCTTGCAAATTTTGACGGTAAAGACGGAAGTACCATCATCATAAGAAGAGGCGTTAAGGTTACTATTGAAAGCTTTGACGGCACAAAAAATACCGTTTATGCTTTGGGCACAGTTAAGGATGCTCTCGAAAAAGCAGAAATCACTCTCAAAAAAGGTACTGCACTTAACTATTCTGCAGATACACTTTTAGAAGACGGTATGACAATCGAAATCTATGATATTTATAAAATCACTCTTACAGTTGACGGAAAAACCATTACTAAAAAGGTTTCCGGTAAAACAGTAGAGGATGCTTTAAGCGTTCTCGGTGTTGAATTGAAGGGTGAAGATTTCACAGAACCTGCTCTCAACAAAGAACTCAAAAACGGAATGGAAATTGCCGTTTTCAGAGTTGAAACTAAAAAGAGAACAGAAGAGGAAGCAATTCCTTACGAAACAGAATATACCTATTCCGATTCTCTTTACAGAAACCGCACAAGAACTCTTGAAAGCGGTAAAGAGGGTACAAAAGCAATTGTTTATGAAGATACCTATATAAATGGTGAGCTTCTTAGCAGTGAAAAGAAATCTGAAAAAGTTATTGAAAATCCTCAGAGAGAGCTTGTTCAGGTTGGTACAAAGGTAAATGCTGTAACAACAGGTCTTCCTGTTGGAACTCCTATCAGCGAAATGGCTGAGCCTTCATACCTTAAAATCGGCGCAAATGGTTTGCCCACTAACTACAAATCAGTTATCAATGCTCAGGCAACTGCATATTGCATTCCCGGTGGTATTACCTCAACAGGTAAAAGGGCGCAAACAGGCTATATTGCAGTTGACCCCAAGGAAATTCCCTACGGCACAGAAATGTATATCGTTTCAGCAGACGGCAGATATGTTTACGGCTATTGTATCGCTGCTGACACAGGTAGCTATATCTACGATGTTGACTGGACAGTTGACTTGTATATGAATTCCGAGGCACAGTGCAGAACCTGGGGCAGAAGAGATATTATTATATATGTATTATGATAAAAAGCATCGCTCGAAAGAGCGGTGCTTTTTTAGTTGCCGGATGCCAGTTGCCGGATGCCAGTTGCCAGATGCCAGTTGCCAGATGCCAGTATATAAAAGTAATGCGAATACTATCCCTCTTTTTTCGAGAAGCGAAAAAGGAGGGGGACCACCGCAGGTGATGGGTGGTACAACAGTTTAGAATAAGTAAAAGTAGTGTAATGCGAACGCATAAAAAATATGCCATTGCATAAAAAATATGCCGATAATGACAATGATAATGATAATGATAATGATAATGATAATGATAATGACAATGACAATGATAATGATAAATAATATATTATAGATTTTGTGTGGTTTGGTGCGTTTTGTGCATAAAAAATGAATAATATGCAAGAATATACAGTCGAAAGCGTACGGTTTTATATATTACATTATATTTATAAATAATATCTGCAGAAAAATCTGCTGAAAAATACACAAAAAATACTATTAAAACAAGCGGTTTTACTGCAAAAAGTCGAAAATACATAAAAAATAAATTATTTGTTTAAAACAGTTGACTTTTTTACATTAAAGGTGTATAACTATGCATATCGAATGAATATTTTTGCAGAAATTGCAATTTGGAGGAAATAAAAATGGATAAGAAAAACATTAAGAAAGTAGTTCTTGCTTACTCAGGCGGTCTTGATACATCAATCATTATCCCCTGGCTCAAAGAAAATTACAACAACTGCGAGGTTATTGCGGTTTCCGGTAACGTTGGTCAGGCAAGCGAGCTTGAAGGTCTTGAAGAAAAAGCAATCGCAACAGGCGCTTCAAAAATCTATATTGAAGACCTTACAAAAGAATTTCTCGAAGACTATGTATTCCCCGGTCTTAAAGCGGGTGCAATTTATGAAGAATATCTTCTCGGTACTGCTTTTGCACGTCCTCCCATTGCAAAAAGAATTGCTGAAATAGCTATTGCTGAAGGCGCTGATGCTATCTGCCATGGTTGCACAGGTAAAGGTAACGACCAGGTAAGATTTGAACTTGCTATCAAGGCTTTTGCTCCTAATATGCCCATCATCGCTCCATGGAGAGAATGGGACATCAAATCAAGAGAAGAAGAAATTGCTTACGCAGAAGCACATAATGTTCCTCTTAAAATCAACAGAGAAACAAACTACTCAAAAGATAAAAACATCTGGCACCTTTCTCACGAAGGTCTTGACCTTGAAGACCCAATGAATGAACCTCTTTACAACAAAGAAGGCTTCCTTGAAATGGGCGTTTCTCCTGTGATGGCTCCCGATAAACCTACCTATGTTACAATTCACTTTGAAAAAGGTGTTCCCACCGCAGTTGACGGCATTGAAATGGGTGCAGTTGAGCTTGTTACAAAGCTTAACGAGCTTGGCGGTGCAAATGGTATCGGTCTTCTTGACATCGTTGAAAACAGACTTGTTGGCATGAAATGCCGTGGCGTATATGAAACTCCCGGTGGAGCAATCCTTTATAAAGCACATTCAGTTCTCGAAACAATCTGCCTTGATAAAGAAACTGCTCATTATAAAGCACTTGTTGCTCAGAAGCTTGCAGAGCTTATTTACAATGCACAGTGGTACACACCTCTTACAAAAGCAATCCTTGCTTTCGTTGATTCAACTCAGGAAACAGTTACAGGTGATGTTAAGCTTAAACTCTATAAGGGTAATATGATTAATGCAGGCGTTTGCTCACCTTACTCACTTTATGATGCTGATATGGCAACATTTGATGAGGATGATGTTTACGACCAGAAAGACAGCGCAGGCTTCATTAACCTTTATGGTCTTCCCATCAAGGTTATGGCAAATATGAGAGATAAAGCAGGTCTTGCAAATCTCGGAGAATAATTATTTAGCTACCAGTCGCCAGATGCCAGATGCCAGAGTTAAGGGTCTGCGACGCGATTATAAAATGAAATAGTTACAAACTTTGCACATTCGGTGCTTTATTCCGAATGTGCAAAAGTAGTTTTTGAAAGGGTATAAATTATTATGGATAAAATGTGGGCAGGCAGGTTTACAAAAGCTCTTGATAAGGAAGCAGATGATTTTAACTCATCACTTCACTTTGACTGCAAAATGTTCCGTCAGGATATATGCGGTTCAATAGCACATGCGGGAATGCTTGCAAAACAAGGCATCATTACCGAAAAGGACTGCGAGGAAATTGTTGATGGTCTTTCAGGCATTTTAGAAGATATTGAAAGCGGAAAGCTTACTTTTGACAGTGATGCAGAAGATATACATATGTTTATCGAAAGCGAATTGACACAGAGAAAAGGTGATGTTGGTAAGCGTCTTCATACTGCAAGAAGCCGTAATGACCAGGTTGCAGTTGATATAAGACTTTACCTTCGCGACGAGGCTGAAAAAGTAAACGATTTGCTTTACAGTCTTATTGAGGTTATCCGCGATAAAGCAGCTGAAAATCAGGATGCAATTCTTCCCGGTTACACTCATCTTCAGAGAGCCCAGCCTATTACCTTTGCTCATCATTTGCTTGCTTATGCCCAGATGTTTATGCGTGACTGTGGAAGACTTCAGGATGCAGTTAAGAGAATGAACTATTCTCCTCTCGGTTCCTGCGCCCTTTCAGGTACAACTTATAATACAGACAGAGAATTTGAAGCTGAAAAATTAGGTTTCTACGGAATTATGCATAACAGTATTGACGGTGTTTCCGACAGGGATTTCTGCGTTGAACTTATGAGCGCATTTTCTGTTATTATGATGCATCTTTCAAGATTCTCTGAAGAAGTTATTCTCTGGTCCTCATGGGAATTCAAATTCGTTGAGCTTGATGATGCATATACTACAGGCTCAAGCATTATGCCTCAGAAGAAAAATCCCGATATGGCAGAGCTTGTAAGAGGTAAAACAGGCAGAGTTTACGGCGACCTTTTCGCTCTTCTCACATCTCTTAAGGGTCTTCCTCTTGCATATAACAAGGATATGCAGGAAGATAAGGAAGCGATCTTTGATAGCATAGAAACGGTTGAAAAATGCCTCAGTATTTTCGCTCCTATGATTGCAACAATGACAGTTCTTAAAGAGAATATGTATTCTGCAGCGCAGAAAGGCTTTATCAATGCAACTGACCTTGCAGATTACCTTGTTAAAAAGGGTATGCCCTTCAGAACTGCATACAAAATTGTTGGTCAGACTGTTGCAGAGTGTATCGAAAAGAATAAGGTGCTTGATACACTTACAATGGAAGAATATAAAGCACACAGCGACCTTTTTGAAGAGGATTTATTCAACGAAATTTCACTTGAAACCTGCATTTCAAAAAGAATTTCCGCAGGTTCAACAGGCTATAAATCAGTAGAAAAACAAATTGAACAGGTAACGGAGTTTATCAATGGCAAAGAAAGTATTTATTGACGGTAAAGCCGGAACAACCGGTTTAAGAATATATGAAAGGCTTGAAAAGTTTGAAGGAATTGAACTTATAAGTCTTTCAGAAGAAAAAAGAAAAGACAGAGAATGCAGAAAAGAAGCACTTAACAATGCAGATATTGCATTCCTTTGTTTACCTGATGATGCAGCAAGAGAGTCAGTTTCTCTTATAGAAAATGAAAATACAGTTGTGATTGATACCTCAACTGCTCACAGAACTCTTGACGATTGGGCGTATGGTTTTCCCGAACTCTCCGCTTCACACAGAGAGAAAGTTAAGGCTTCAAAAAGAATTGCCGTCCCGGGATGCCACGCAAGTGGTTTTATTTCTCTTATTTATCCCCTTGTTGAAGCAGGTGCTCTTGACGGCACAGAAAATCTTTCCTGCTTTTCTCTTACAGGCTACAGCGGTGGCGGTAAAAAAATGATTGCCGAATACGAGGAAGAGCCTGATGAACTTTTAGGTGCTCCTCGTCAATACGGGCTTACTCAGAACCACAAGCATTTAAAGGAAATGGTTAAGATTTCAGGACTTGAGAATGCTCCTGCATTTTGCCCTATTGTTTCAAATTTCTATTCAGGTATGGAAGTAACTGTTCCAGTATTCAAAAGCGATTTAAAAAATGGCTTTGATATAGAAAAAATCAAAGAAATTTATAAAAATAAATATAACGGACCTTTGGTTAAATTCGAAGACAATTTAAGCGAAGAAGGCTTTATTTCAGCAGGTCTTCTTTCAGGAAAAGACAGTATGATTATTTCCGTTTTCGGAAATGAGGACAGAATCATTCTCACCGCAAGATACGATAACCTTGGAAAAGGCGCATCAGGTGCAGCAGTTGAATGTCTTAATATTGTTCTTGGAAATGACGATACAAAGGGTTTGGAGATATAGTTATGGAACTCATTAACGGCGGTATTTGTGCCGCAAAAGGCTTTACTGCAAGTGGTGTTCACTGCGGTATAAGAAAGAATAAAACTAAACGCGACCTTGCTTTGATTTTCAGTGAAAAGAAAGCAAGTGCAGCGGCAGTATATACAACTAACCTTGTTAAAGGTGCACCCTTGGCTGTAACTAAAATGCATCTTATGGATGGCAAGGCACAAGCAGTTATCTGCAACAGCGGTAATGCCAATACCTGTAATGCAGACGGTATAGAAGTTGCAAAGACTATGGCAAAGCTTACTGCAGAAGAGCTTGGAATTGATGTAGAAGATGTTGTTGTTGCTTCAACAGGTGTTATTGGTCAGCCTCTTGATATAACCCCTATTAAAAACGGTCTTCCTGCTCTTAAAAATGCACTTGGTAATAACAATAGCGAATATGCCGCAGAAGGTATTATGACAACTGATACTGTTAAAAAAGAGATTGCAGTTTCTTTTGAGAGTGGCGGAGTAGAATGCAAAATCGGTGGTATTGCAAAGGGTAGCGGAATGATTCATCCTAATATGGCAACAATGCTTGTTTTCATTACAAGTGACGTTGCAATCGCTCCCGAAATGCTTCAGAAAGCACTTTCTTCCGATATTCAGAATACATTTAATATGGTTAGCGTTGATGGTGACACCTCAACAAACGATATGGTTTGCGTTCTTGCAAACGGTATGGCAGGTAATAAGGAAATTACCGAAGAGGGCGAAGATTTTGATACCTTTATGAAAGCACTTAATACTGTAACCGTTCACCTTTGCAGAATGATTGCAGGTGACGGCGAGGGTGCAACAAAGCTTCTTGAATGCAGAGTAACAGGTGCTTCTGATGAAAAAACAGCAAAAACAGTTGCCAAGAGTGTTATTTGCTCTTCTCTTACAAAGGCGGCAATGTTTGGTGCAGATGCTAATTGGGGCAGAGTTCTTTGTGCAATAGGCTATAGCGGTGCAGAGGTTGATGTTAATAAGGTTGATGTTTCCTTTGAATCAGCTAAAGGCACAATACCCGTTTGCAAGGACGGTTCGGGAATTGAATTCTCCGAAGAAACAGCAAAAGAAATACTTCTTGAAAAAGAAATCATTATAAATGTTGGTCTTAATTCAGGCGAAGCTTCTTCAACTGCCTGGGGTTGCGACCTTACTTATGAATATGTAAAAATCAACGGCGATTACAGGACGTGAGAAAATGGAAAATTTGAATATTACAAATCTTCAACGAGCAGAGGTTATCACTCAGGCACTTCCCTATATTCAGAAATATCACAATAAAATCATTGTTGTTAAATACGGTGGTAATGCAATGATAAGTGAAGAACTTAAGCTTCAGGTTATGGAGGACTTGGTTCTTTTGTGGCTTATCGGTGTTAAGCCCGTTCTTGTTCATGGTGGAGGCCCTGAAATTTCTGATATGCTTAAAAAAGTAGGCAAGAAAAGTGAGTTTGTTGACGGACTTCGCGTTACAGACAAGGAAACTGCAGAAATTGTTCAGATGGTTCTTGCAGGTAAAATCAACAAACAGCTTGTTAACCTTTTAGGTGAATTCGGTGGCAATGCAGTTGGTATTTCAGGTATTGACGGTCACCTTATTGAAGCAAAGGTTAAGGATGAAAGACTTGGCTTTGTTGGTGAAATTACCAATGTAAACGTTCAACCTATTCTTGACCTTATTGAGAAGGAATATATTCCTGTTGTTTCAACTGTTGGTTGCGATAAAGAGGGTAATGCTTATAACATTAATGCTGATACTGCCGCTTCCTATATTGCAGGCGCAATGAAAGCGGAAAGACTTATTACAATGACTGACATTCCAGGTATTTTAAGAGATGTTAACGATCCTGATTCAATTATCAAGAGAGTTACCACGGAAGAAGCACGTCAGTTATTTGCAGACGGAATTATTTCAGGCGGTATGATTCCTAAGGTTGAATGTTGCATTGAAGCTATTGAAAAAGGTGTAAGAAGAGTAACAATTCTTGATGGTAGAGTACCTCACGCACTTCTTCTTGAGCTTCTCACCGATGAAGGTGCAGGTACTTTAGTTAAAGGTGTAGAGTAATGAATATAAAAGAAATTGATAATAAATATGTTGCCAATACCTATGCCCGTTTTTCTATCGAATTGGTTTCGGGTAAGGGTAGTAAGCTTTATGACAGCGACGGTAAAGAATATATTGATATGGGCACAGGTATTGGTGTAAGTGCCTTCGGTGTTGGTGATGAAGAATGGGTTAAAGCAGTAACTGAACAGCTTACAACTCTTCAGCATACATCAAACTTATACTATACATCTCCTTGCGCTAAACTTGCAGAGCTTCTTTGCACTAAAACAGGTGCAAAGAAAGTGTTCTTTTCAAACTCAGGTGCAGAAGCAAATGAATGTGCAATTAAAGCTGCAAGAAAATATGCCGCAGAGAAAAAAGGTGTAGATTTTTATAAAATCATAACCCTTAATAACAGCTTCCACGGCAGAACAATAACAACTCTTGCTGCAACAGGACAGGAAAGTTTTCATAAGGACTTCCTTCCTCTTACTGACGGTTTCCTTTATGCAGATTCAGGGGATTTAGAAACTATTGAAAAATATATAAAAGAAGAAAAAGTTGCCGCAATTATGTTTGAAACCGTTCAGGGCGAGGGCGGAGTTGTTCCTCTCGAAAAAGAATTTGTCAAAGGTCTTGCAAAATTGGCGGAAGAAAATGATATTCTTCTTGTTGTTGACGAGGTGCAGACAGGTAACGGAAGAACAGGTGCTCTTTACGGCTATATGAAATACGGCATTAATCCCGATATTGTTTCAACTGCAAAGGGTATCGGTGGGGGTCTTCCCTTAGGTGCAACAATGCTTTTTGAGAAAACTGAGAATGTTTATACACCGGGTTCCCATGGTTCAACCTTTGGCGGCAACCCAGTTTCCTGTGCAGGAGCAATAAGCATTATCGAAAGACTTAATGATGTATTTCTTTGTGATGTTGAAAAGAAAAGTAAGTATATTATAGATGAACTTTCAAATTGTAATGGTGTTAAAAGCATCAGCGGTTTAGGGCTCATGCTTGGCATTGAAACAGAAAAAGATGTAAATGAAGTTCTTTCATTCTGTCAGCAGAACGGTGTTCTTCCTATTAAAGCAAAAAATAAATTAAGACTTTTACCACCTCTTAACATTTCCTTTGAGGATTTGGAAAAGGCGATAGATATTATTAAAAAAGCTTGTGAGGTATAAAAAATGAATTTAAAAGGCAGAGATTTTTTAAAGCTTCTTGATTACACAAGTGAGGAGATGGAATACCTCATAAATCTTGCGGCAGACCTTAAAAAGAAAAAGAAAAACGGCATTCCTCACGATACTCTTAAAGGCAAAAATATTGCGCTTATATTTGAAAAAACAAGCACAAGAACCCGTTGTAGCTTTGAGGTTGCAGCAAGAGATTTGGGTATGGGTGTAACCTATCTTGATCCTAACGCTTCTCAGATAGGCAGAAAAGAGAGTATTGCTGATACAGCAAGAGTTCTCAGCTCCATTTATGACGGAATTGAATATCGCGGTTATGGTCAGGAAATTGTTGAAGAGCTTGCAAAATATTCTAAAGTTCCTGTATGGAATGGTCTTACAAATGAATTCCATCCCACACAGATTCTTGCAGACTTTCTTACTATTAAGGAGAGATTTGGCAAGCTCAAAGGTATAAACTTTGTTTATATGGGCGATGCAAGATATAATATGGGTAACTCACTTATGGTTGGTTGCGCTATTATGGGTCTTAATTTTACCGCTTGCGCTCCTGAAAAATATTTTCCTGATAGTGACCTTGTTGATGAATGTAAAAAAATTGCAAAGCAAAGCGGTGCAACTCTCAAATTTGAGGTTGATCCCAAGAAAGCAACCAAAAATGCAGATGTTATTTATACTGATGTTTGGGTTTCGATGGGTGAGCCTGAGCTTGTTTGGGCAGAAAGAATTAATGAGCTTTCACCCTATCAGGTTAATGCAGAATTAATGAAAAATGCAGGCGACAACGCAATATTTATGCATTGCCTTCCTGCATATCATGATAAGAAAACCGAAATCGGTAAAAGAATGTGTGAAAAATTCAACCGCTCTGCTATGGAAGTTACAGATGAGGTGTTCGAAAGTGAACAGTCAGTTGTTTTCCAGGAAGCAGAAAACAGAATGCACACTATTAAAGCGGTTATGTATGCAACTCTTTGATTGGTTCTTCTTTATCAATTATTTTAAGAAAATCATATTGACAAAAGTGATTTATTAATTTTTTTATAAAATTTTCTGATGCACCATAGTTTATAACAGCTATGGTGCATTGCTTTTGTATTCCTAAAAAAGAGCAGATTTCCCAAAGATTTGTTATTCTCTCATAAATAGCTTTATCATCAGAATTTAATGGAATTGAAATAACAATACCGCTTTCTTTCCAGACCATAAGCTTAAATATTATTGTAAAAAGGATAAAAACTACACCAACTACTGCCAGAAATAAAGCAACTATATCAGATAACATAAAAAACACCTCTCGCAAGAAATAGTGTTATAAACACTATTTCAGTTTTATTCGCCTGAGGGCGAGTGATATTGCTGAAGTAGTGATATTATGCTGCGCATAGTGTTATTTGCTTCGCAAGTTATTGGCGAATAAAATAACACTGAAATGAATGTTTCAATATCACTATGCCGCAGGCAATAATAACACTTTGCTTTTTCTCTATAATATGTAAAAGTTGCGGTAGTGGTTACATACTGTATAAAAAATTAGTCAACACAGATTTCTGTGTTGACTAATTAGTTAATTATTAAAGGATTTTTTACTGAATATCAAATGCCATAACAGCCTTTGACCAATCATCAGTTGAAAGGAATTTGCCGTTTGCAAAGTCTCTTGCATAGAAGACAACCTGAGAATCTGTAACCTCAACGAAAAGACCTGTACCGGGGTTGTTGTAAACGCCGTCTTTATTGTTGATACCAACGGAGGGAACATTAACGCCCTGAACATTGTTTTCCTCGCTGATTGTTTCGTAAGTGAATTTACCGAAACCTGTATGAAGGTGACCTGTTACAAAGAATACATTTTCATATTTTGTAAGAATGTCATAAACATCGTTTGTCTGGTCGCCGATGCAACCTGTCATATCATAATCGTCTTTTCTTTCATAAACGGGGAGTGTTTCATCGCCTGCATCACTGTTTGCAGAACCCCATGTATCAGGAAGACCGTGACCTTCTGCGAGAGGATAGTGGCAGATAACAAATACAGGTTTACCATCTTTGGTAGCCTCTTTAAGTTCAATGTTAAGCCACTGAAGCTGAGCGTTTGAAATGTAAGCATCTTCAAATCTGCTTTCTTCAGAACCCATTACCAAGAAGGTATAGTCGTCAACCATATATTTGAAATAAACATTATCTTTTGCGTTTTCTTCTGAATTAAGAGCATTCATAAAGTTAAGGAAGCGTTCTTTAGACTGCTCATATTCACGAAGTCGGATATCGTGGTTACCTGTGCACATAATGAAATTCTTAGCGTTGAAACCTGAAATGTGGCTTGTAACTCTATCGAATTCTTCCTGCATACCATTTTCAGCGATATCGCCTACGATAAGGAATGCATCAAGCTCGATGTCGGAGTTGTTCATATCTTCTGCGAAAGAGATAAGATTTGCTTCACGTTCAGGCATATAGTCACAAACCTGAGTGTCACCTGTTAAAACGAAGTCGATGTTTACATCATCAGAGAAATTTCTGAGAAGGTCGCCTGTTGCGGGAGTTGTAACGCCACCGAACACCATAACAATTGACAAGAGAATTGAGGCAATTTCCTGAAATAAGTTGATAATTGCTTGCATAATTACCCTACCTTTTTATATTATTTTATACGACACGATTATATCACCAAAAAAACAGATAGTCAATGAAAATTTGTAATACTTTGGTAAAAAATGAAGACACATATTATTGAAAAATAAACAATGATATGGTATTATAAAAATATCTATGCAAGAAAATTTTAAAAATTTGGAGTATATTATGGAAAGATTACTTACAAGATGGGGAAAAACTCTTGATAAGAATTTACCCCTTAACGATTATCCCAGACCCCAGATGAAACGCGACAGCTTCATAAACCTTAACGGTGAGTGGAACTATGCAATTCTTGATGAATTTAAAAAGTTTAACGGTTATCAGGGGAAGATTACAGTACCTTTCAGTCCTGAGTGTATTTTAAGTGGTGTTGAAAAAATGGTTCAGCCAACTGATGTTCTCTACTATCAAAAGACTTTCAATTTCAAGAGAACTAATCACCGCGTTCTTCTTCATTTCGGTGCAGTTGACTATAAATGCACAGTAACTCTTAATAACAGCGTTGTTGGTGAGCATAAGGGCGGTTATCTTCCCTTTACCTTTGATGTAACAACTCTCATTCTTGATGGTGAAAACGATTTAAGACTTACAGTAACTGACCCCACAACTGAGGGCCATCAGGCAAGAGGTAAACAGACCTTTAAGCGTGGCGGTATATGGTACACACCTCAGTCAGGTATCTGGCAGACAGTTTGGCTTGAAGAGGTTTGCGAGGGTTATATTGAAAATATTAAGCTTACTCCCGATATTGATAATGATGAAATCAATATTGAAATCAAATACAACGGCAAGCCCGAAGATGAAATGGCAGCAGTTGTTATGGACAAGGGTGAGGTAAAAGGCGCAGTTAAGCTTGTAAACGGCAAAGGTACAATCAAGCTTTCTGATTACGAACTCTGGAGTCCTGAAAATCCTTACCTCTATGACCTTAAAATTGCCGCAGGTAATGACAGGGTTGACAGCTATTTCGGTATGAGAAAATATAGCGTAGGTAAGGATGCAGAGGGTGTATCCAGACTTATGCTTAACAATAAACCTTATTTCTACAATGGTCTTCTTGATCAGGGCTACTGGAGCGACGGTATGTATACCGCTCCCTCTGATGAAGCTCTTATTTACGATATTCAGACAATGAAGGATTTAGGCTTCAATACCTTAAGAAAGCATATTAAAATCGAGCCTCTCCGTTGGTACTATCATTGTGACAGACTTGGTATGATTGTCTGGCAGGATATGATTAACGGTGGCGGAGCATATAACTTTATGGCTATCGGTACTGCTCCTGCACTTTCAATGATTTTCAACAATAAGCATGTAGGTAAGGTTTCTGACGGACCAAAGCATTACAGATATTTTGCAAGACAGGATGAAGATGGCAGAAAGGAATTCTACGAGGATTCCGAAAAAATGATAGAGCTTCTTTATAATGTTACTTCTCTCGCTCTCTGGACTCCTATGAACGAGGGCTGGGGTCAGTTTGACAGCGTTAAAGCTTGTGCTTTCTATAAGGAAAAAGATCCCACTCGTCTTGTTGACCATGCAAGCGGTTGGGTTGACCATGGTTCAGGTGATGTTAATAGCTTCCATATCTATTTCACACCCTTCCTTTTCCCGAAATATAACAAAAATGATGAACGCCCCATTGCTCTTACAGAGTTTGGTGGTTATTCAATGCAGTTCAAAGACCATAGCTTTAATAAAGATAAATTCTTCGGTTACAGAAAATACTTCAATCAGGAAAGCTTTGATAAGGCTATTAAAAATCTTTATGAAAACAGAATTTATAACTGTATGGTAAATAAAGGTCTTTCCGCAATTATTTATACCGAGGTAAGTGACGTTGAGGATGAATGTAACGGTCTTCTTACCTATGACCGAGAGGTTATTAAGGTTACTCCTGAGGTTATGAAAGCCGCTAACGAGAAATTAAAATATTAAGGTTGTGTTTGTAATTGGAAAAACTCAGAATAGGCAAATATACTCAAAGAATAACTGAACATATTGAGCTTGAGGGAAAAATTTCTTCAATCGCTGTAGCAAAAGACGGCGAAATCTATGCTTGCTCTGAAAAGGGACTTTGCCGTTTTAAAGACGGCGAATGGAACAAGCTCTTTTTCGATGGAGTTTTCTCTAAAGTCTATTGCGATGAAAAAGGTAGGATTTTTGCATCACTTGAAAAAACTCTTTATGAAATAACAGGTGGCGGAGCAGAAAAAATTGCTGAATTTGAGTTTCCTATTGTTGATTTGTGCGGTGAGAATGAAATTTATGTTCTTACAGAGCATTCTCTCCATGTTGAGCAGGGTGACGGTTTCTTTACCCTTCAGAATATGGATCAGGATGAAGTTTCTCTCGCAGTTCAGGGCGAAAAGGTTTGCGTTGCAAGCAAAACCTGCTTGCAGAGAATGGAGGGTAAACGCAGAACATGGCGTTGCATTTTCCCTGCATATTCCACAATGCCCGAAATACATATAAATGTTATTGCCTTTGATAAAACAGGCTATCTTCTTGTTGGTGCCGATGAAGGACTTTTCATTTATGACTATAAAAGCGGTTGGTATGGTAAAAACGAAATTTCGGTTTTGCCAAGCGAAAGCATTTATTCTATATGCGTTTGCGATGATGGTAGCTTCCTTGTTGGTAGCGATGCAGGCGCAGTACATATTAAAAACGGACTTGCAAAATATTTACCTGCAACCCGTTACGCATTTGACACCAAGGTGACATCATTGGCTTCTTTGGGTGGTGTTCTTTATACAGCATCCGAGGGCGGTATTGTTAAAATAAGCGAAAAGCTTATGACTCTTGAAGAAAAATCAAGATTGCTTTTCGAAAATACAGAAAAATATTTCCCTCGTAAGCCGGGTTTTGTTACCTATGTGAGATCTCTTGATGGTAAGGATTGCTCCCATCCCACTGATAATGACGGACTCTGGACACAGTCCTATCTTGCAGGTCTTGCAATGTGGTATGCAGTAACAAAAGACGAAGAGGTGCTTAAGGCTGCAAGACGAACAAAGGATGCAATGCTTTTCCTTACAAGAGCACCTGAAATAAAAGGCTTTACTGCTCGTGCGGTACGCTTCCCCGGTGAAGAAAATTGGGGAACTAACCTTGAATCTGACAGCATCGGTAACGAGTGGCACCGTTCTTCTGACGGTAGCTATGAATGGTTGGGCGAAACCTCTAGTGATGAAATGACAGGCCATTATGCAGGCTTCTATCTTTACTATGATTTATGTGCAAACGAGGAAGAAAAGAAGGAAATCTGCGAAGCAATATGCAATATAACAGACCATATTTTAGATAATGACGGCTATCTTATTGACAAGGACGGCAAGCCTACATCCTGGGCTTGCTGGAATGAGAGTGCTCTTAATCTTGATAATGCATGGATGTGGGAAAAGGGTGTAAACTCCTTGGAAATGCTCAATTTCCTTAAAATATCTTATTATATGTCAGGTAATGAAAGATATAATGAGAAATATCAGAGCCTTATAAAAGACCATCATTTTCTTATTAACGCTGCTTACCACAAGAGAGCAGATGGCCATTCCTGCCACATTGACGATAATCTTGCAATGCTCAACACTCTTTCTTATTTGCTTGTTGAAAAAGACCCTGCAATCAGGCAGTATCTTCTTATGGGACTTACATCTCATTATGAATATGAGAAAATAGAGGGTAATCCTTATTACGCCTTTATTTATAAGGGCTTTACGGGAGCCCCCTGTGATGTTGATAATGTTGTTAAGGCTCTTAAGGATTATCCTTGCGATATGAAGAATTATAAAATGATTAACAGCAACCGCAGAAACATCGAAATGGACAATGAGCCTCTTGAATGGTACGAGGTGCCCCATATAAAAGAGCCTTTCGCCTGGGATGAAAGACCGTTTGCAACCTTGGGGATTAATCCCTTTAAGGTTGACGGCGGAAACGGAATAACCTATGAAAACGGAATGTCCTTTATTTTCATTTATTGGTTAGGCAGATTTTTAGGAATAATTGAATAATCGGAGAAAAAATATGTCATTAAAAACGTTTATAACTAAATGGGAAGCTCAGCTAAAGGCTGTTAATCCGAAATATGATGTTCAGTATGAGGTTTCAAAGACAGAGCCTATTACATTTAAAGACAGCGAAAATGTTAAGCTTTCCTTTGTAACAATTGCAGACACTCATTTGATTGATAATGAAATAGCAGAAAAAAATCTCGCAAATGTTTTCGAGGATATCGGCAATTCAAAAGAAAAGTTTGATGCTTTCCTTATGGCAGGCGATATTGCAGAATACGGCTTGAAAAAGGAATATCAGAGATTTTTCAGAGTTGTTGATAATCAGAAGGTTATACCCTATAATTTTGTTACAATGGGTAATCACGATGTCCGCTTTTTCTATAGCAAAAATCAGAAAATTATAATGGACAAGGTTAATGAGCATCTAAAAATCAATACTAACGGTAAAAGCTTTTATTCCTATGACATAAATGGCTATACATTTGTTGTTATCGGTACTGAAAAACGAGTTCTTGAAAAAGCTCATATTACACAAGAGCAAATTGATTTCCTTGATAAAGAGCTTGCAAGGGGTACAAAGGATGGGAAACCTGTTTTCGTAATGTGCCATCAGGCTTTTCTTGAAACCCACGGTCTTCCTGAGGTATGGAAAACAGGGGATATGGGTGAGCAAAGTGACCAAGTCAGAGCAGTTATGGAGAAATATAAAAATGTTATCTTCATCAACGGCCATCTTCATGGCGGTATTTATGAGAAAACCTTTGAATATCTCAACAAAGAAAACAATGTTTGCTCATTGAGTGTTCCCGGTTACAGAAAAGAAAATAATTTCGGCATCAAGCCCTGCGGAATGGGTTATTGTGCAGAGGTTTACGACGATAAAATAGTTTTCGTTGCCCGTAACTTTATGTTTGGCGAATATGTAAAAGGCGATTGCGAGTTTGTGGAGTTTGAAGTTGAATTAATATGATGAATATTGTAACATCACCGTCAAAATTTTTTGACGGTGATGTTGCTTTTTGTTGAGTTTTAAATATGCTAAAGTGGTGCGAAGCCTATCCCTCTTTTTTCGTGAAACGAAAAAGGAGGGGGGACCGCGTTAGCGGTGGGTGGTACAACAAATACGGAAATAAGTACAATAATAGCAAAACATTAATTACGAATTACACATTAAGCATTACGAATTCAAAATGGTTGTGGGTTGGCACGCGCCCTCTTTACATTGTTGATGAGAGCAACAGTAGGGGAGGGTCTTGACCCTCTAATTATAGTATATCGTAAAAGTTTTGCTAAGCTAATCAAGGCGAAGCCTTGGTCTTTTTTGGTCTGAGTGAGAAGACTTGAAGGGCAAAGCCCTTCACGCTCGCAAGCTCACTAACCCGATTGTGTTCGCCTTCGGCGAGGGAAGTTCAAGTCTTCCTTTACTGTATTAAAACAAAAAAAGAACAGATAACCGATGGTTACCTGTTCTTTTTGGTCTGAGTGAGAAGACTTGAAGGGCTTTGCCCTTCACGCTCGCAAGCTCGCTAACCCGATTGTGTTCGCCTTCGGCGAGTGGAAGTTCAAGTCTTCTTTTATTGTAGAAATAAAAAAATAAAGCAAACAACTCGAATGAGTTATTTGCTTTATTGGTCTGAGTGAGAAGACTTGAACTTCCGGCCTCTTGACCCCCAGTCAAGCGCGCTACCAACTGCGCCACACCCAGATAGCGAAAGATATAATAGCATATCGTTTCGTATTTTGCAAGTGTTTTTTGAATATTTTTTATATTTTTACTGTATTTTATATTTTCGTATATATTAAATGAAAAAGCTGTGAATAAACTGTATAAATAGTCTAAATTAAAGGTGGAGATTATTTTTGCGCTTTTCGACTTTAACAGTAACATCAATAATTCTGACATTGGCAGTTGTTTTCGTAAACGGTTTAACCGATGCTCCCAATGCCATTTCTACCGCAACTGTAACAAGGTGTATGAAACTAAAATCTGCTCTTATAATGTCAGCTGTATTTAATTTTCTCGGTGTTTCAGTTATGAGTGTTGTAAATAATTCTGTTACTGTGACGGTTACAAATATAGCGGATTTCGGAGACGATACATATTCTGCCTCGGTTGCACTTTCTGCTGCACTTTTCAGTATCGTTTTCTGGGCGGTACTTGCCTGGTATTTCGGCATTCCTACAAGCGAAAGCCACGCTCTTATAGCAGGACTATCGGGAAGTGCTATAGCAATTAATGGTGGACTTGCAGGTATTAACGGGGGAGAATGGACTAAGGCAATTAATGGACTTTTTGTTTCTTGTTTATTTGGTTTTATTATGGGTTTTATCATTTGCAAACTGATAATAATTCTTTTAAAAAATATTAAAAGGAAAAATGCAGAAAGATTCTTTAAATTCGGGCAGGTTTTTGCCGCTGCAGGAATGAGCTTTATGCACGGTGCTCAGGACGGACAGAAATTTATTGCAGTTTTAATGCTTTGTATGAGCTTTTCAGGAAATGCACAAGCTGACAAAATACAAAATAATTGGAAAATTATTCTCCTTTGCTCTGTTGTGATGGCTTTGGGTACAATGTGCGGTGGTAAAAAGATTATAAAATCCGTTGGAATGGATATGGTGAAGCTGGAAAAATATCAGGGCTTTTCCGCAGACCTTTCAGCATCCCTTTCTCTTCTTGTCAGCACTGTTTTAGGTTTTCCCGTTTCCACAACTCATGCAAAAACCACCGCTATGATGGGTGCAGGTAGTGCGAAAAACATAAAATCTCTGAACCCGTCAGTTATAAAAGAAATTGCATTAACTTGGCTTTTAACTTTCCCCGGTTGTGGAATTATAGGGTTTGTTGTGACTAAAATATTTTTGCAGTTGTTTTAAAAACAACGCTGTCCAGTTTTGACTGAACAGCGTTGCTTTTAATAATTTCTACCCCAATTTTTACGATTATAAAACTTTTTATCGTGCAAATTCTTTTTCTTCCTTTCCTTTTTATACTGTTTTTTCTCTTTGCGGTTCATTTTGAATTTGAATTTTCTTTCCTTAACTTCCTCGCAAAGAGGTGTTGCAAGACCACCGAGAGTGCCGTTAATTTCAGTTGCGGAAAGAATAACAATGTCTTTGTCTTTGGGAAGTGTGATTTCAGTTTCACCATTCAAATCAATTTCTACTGCGAAGAAATACATTGATTTTGCGGTAACATCTGCAAAATCCTTGTGGCAATGAGTAAATTCATAAGCCACTTTACAGTCTTTGATTCTTGCGGTTTCCCCGAAATCATACATATCCCAACGAGCAGGTCTCTGGAATGCATCGGGAATAAATTTGGTTATTGTTCCTTTTCCAACCTTGAATTTAGCATTTTTATCGCCGTCAACAGAGTTACAAAGAAGAACAAGCTTTGTTGCATTGTTATTAACAGTAATTTTCTGACCTTTGCAGATAATTGCATTTTTACCGTCTTTATTTATTTCAAAATCTACTCCACCGATAGTGATGCTGTCGGGTGCGATTTCATAGGGAATTGTATATTTGAAATCACCTAATTTGCCTTGTTTTGAAATCAACTGTTTGGTGGGCTTCAAATCAACGGGAGTTGAGATCGCTTTTTCCGTTTTTATTGAAGATTTTTTAAGGGTAAGAGCAAAGGATTTGATTTCATAGGGCTTGAAGTCGGTAACAAGCTTTCCGTCAACAACCTTTGCTTTGCAAATGTGTTCTTCACTTGCATATACTTCTCTTGCACTAAGGATCCCGTTGCCTAATGTAAGAGTGAAGTTGTCAACATTGTTCTTTGTACCTTCGCCAAGACGGACGATAATTTCATCGCTTTCTTCTGCTTTTTTCATAGCACGGATAATGATATCATTTGTTGAAACGCCACCAAAGGAATATTCTGTGCCGAGAGCACCATCGTGCTTGTCACAAACAGCAGCACACATAGGCTGAGTAAACATTCTTGCCTGAAGTTGTGTATCTGTACCCACTTTACCATTGTGACTGAAAATGCCGAATGAGTATCTGTTAAGTCCCAAATCCATCATAGACTGCATTGAGTCAATACGGTAGTTGCCCTTAGGTGTGTGAACAACTGTAAGGCGGAGAGTGTTGTTGTCAAACTTGTCCCAACCATATTTACATTCGCTGATAACAGAAATGCCGAATTCAGCGCTTTTATCTGTAATATCTGCCCATTTCTGCGCAGGAACTTCATAGAGCTGCTTTGTCATATTACCGCGTTCGATTGCACCAAGGCCAAGGTCATAAAGGGCATTCTCATTGTCTGCAGTAAAGGAGAAGATATTTTTAGCCATTGTCTGAAGTGATTGCCATTCAATTTCGGAATAAACTTCAACTGTTTCGCCACCGTCGGAAAGTGCAACTATATTTGTAAATGTGCTTCTGTCATCCTTCTGAGTTACTTTATATGCAACTCTTGCAACGCCGTTTTCAAGCTCTTCAAATTTTATAAGTGTTGGTTTTCTGTCAGGCTTTTTGTTTGCTTCATCAAAGTTCATTTCCCAAGCGGGCCAATCCCAAGAGCCTGTGTAGTTGAAAAGACCGATTTCAACAGGTGCCTTGAGAATTTCTTTGTTGTTAAGCGTTTTATCAATTATTGAACAGATATCGCCATTATCATTGAGCTTGACGATATATTTACCATTTTCAAGAGTGCTATTGCCAATTGAAATTTCAGGATTAACTGAGCAGGGTGAACTGCTTTCACGAATATCATAAACCTTTAAGCCGAGGCTTTTTACATCAGCAATAAATGTAATGTCGGTTTTGCCGTTCTCGAGCTTTTTGCTCTGTGCTTTGATTTCTGTTTCGCCATCAAAGACTTTTACAAAGTCGCTCTTGACATTATCAAGGCGGACTGTAACTGCACCGTGTCTGTCTGCTTCAATTGGGTTATAAACAGTAACGGGAATACCTTTGCAATTACTTGTGTTCATTAATTTAGCAACAGAAGAAACTGCACCTTCAATTTCGCTACTGAACTGATTCATTGAAACATAAAGGTCGTTCCATGAGCGTTTATAAACTCGCTGACAGGATGTGCCGGGCATATCATCGTGGAAATGGTGAGAAAGAACTCTCTTCCAGGAGCGAGTAAGACTTTCGCGGTTATAGTCGTATGTGCCGAGCCAATCACCAAGAACGGAACTGCGTTCTGCCATATCTGCAAGTTCCTCTGCACGTCTGTTCCAGCGTTTGCTCATAACCCTTGATGTGTAGCCACCGATAGCGTGTTCACTCATAACAAGTTCGTTATTCCAAACAGGAAGCTTCTCTTTTTGCTCAGGAGAGAGCTGTTCATCAATATCTTTATAATATTGGTCTGCTGTTGCAGCGATAACCTCAATATCACTTTCATCATTTTTGTTGATTTCCTGTTCAACATAGGCAACAGATTTTTCTTTAGGCGCACCGCCTCTGTCTCCAACACCGTGGAAAACAGTTGTCCAAGGGAAATCATACCTCTCGTTTTCCTTGAATTTCTCTTCTATAAAATCCCAATTACGTAAGTTATCGAGGGATTTGCTGTAAGAGCCTAATTTTAAGGTTGAATAAACCTCGTTGCCGTCAACACCACGCCATCTGCCTGTGTCAAAGGGTACACCAAAAGCACCGCCCCAGCTTAATTTCTGAGTGGTGAAGCCTTTGAGATTTGCATGGTGCATAATGCTTGGTAATGCCCAACCGAAGCCGAAGCAGTCGGGAAGATAAATATCGCAGGAGGTTTTGCCGAATTTGTTGCGGAAATAGGAGTTACCTATAAGAATATTTCTGAAAAGAGCTTCCGGGGAGGGAACATTAACATCACCGTTCTCATAAGCAGAACCGCAAACATTCCAACGACCGTTTTTGATATATTCAGTCATTTTTTTAAACTCTTTGGGGTAATATTCCTCCATAAGCTCGTATCTGTAAGCACCTTCAAAATTGAATTTGTAGGTGGGATATTTTTCTAATAAATAGAAGTTTTGCTTGAATGTATCATCTATATATTGGTCAATACTTTCTTCCAAATCCCAGCTCCATACTGTATCAAGGTGAGCTGTTGCAATAGTGTAAATCTTTTTCTTTCCCATAACACATCTCCTAATGCAAACATTTATGGAAAAAATTATATTACATTTACTATACCTTTGCAACAGAATTTATATGTGAAAAATTCCCAAATATCAAGGTTATTTTTTGGTATGATAAATGTTTTAAAATTGTTGAAATATATGGCAAAAGAAATATAATAGAAGGTGAAAATTTCTGTCTGAAAGGATGATCTGAATTATGGATAAAATTTTAAAAATCGGTATCATCGGTTGCGGTGGTATTGCTAATGGTAAGCATATGCCCGCTCTTAAAAAGGTTGAGGGTGTAGAAATGGTTGCTTTCTGCGACATTATTAAAGAAAGAGCTGAAAAGGCAGCAGAAAAATTCGGTACTCCCGATGCAAAGGTATATGAAGATTATAAAGAACTTCTCAAGGATGAGAGCATTGATGTAGTTCACGTTTGCACGCCTAACCGTTCACATAGCTTTATTACTATCGATTCTCTTGAAGCAGGTAAGCACGTTATGTGCGAAAAGCCTATGGCAAAAACCTATGAAGAAGCAAAGGCTATGTGCGAGGCTGCAGAGAGAACAGGTAAGAAGCTTTCTATCGGCTATCAGAACCGTCAGACACCTCAGAACCTCTATGTTAAAAAATGTGCTGATAACGGCGATTTCGGTGAAATTTACTATGGTAAGGCTCTTGCTCTCCGTCGTCGTGCAGTTCCTACATGGGGCGTTTTCCTTAATGAATTTGAACAAGGTGGCGGTCCTCTTATTGATATCGGTACTCACGCTCTTGATATGACCCTCTGGGTTATGAATAACTATGAGCCTGAAATGGTTGTTGGTCAGACCTTCCGCAAGCTTGCAGACCAGGAAGAACAGGGCAACGCCTGGGGCAAATGGGATCCGAAAGAATATACAGTTGAAGATTCTGCATTCGGTTTCATAAGAATGAAAAACGGTGCGGTTATTAACCTTGAATCCAGTTGGGCGCTTAATATTGCCGATTATCACGAAGCTTGTTATATGGTTTGCGGTGATAAGGGTGGTGCAGATACCATTGACGATAAGGCAAGAATAAATTACATAAAGCATCAGCGTCAGTGCATTGAAGAACCCAATCTTGAAGCAGGCGGTGCAGCATTCTTCGAGGGTCAGAAGGATGGTTCTCCCGCAGAAATGGAAGCATCTTCATGGATTAACGCAATAAGAACTGACACAGACCCCGTTGTTTTACCCCGTCAGGCACTTTGCGTAACAAGAATTTTAGAGGCTATATATGAATCCGCGAAGACGGGTGCACCCGTATATTTTAAAGATTGATAAGGAGATAATATAATGAAATTTGCAGTACAGCTTTATTCCGTTCGTGACCACATCAAAGACGGAAATGATATGTTAGAAATTCTCGGCAAGGTTAAAGAAATCGGTTTTGATGGTGTTGAGTTCGCAGGCTATTTTGACCTTTCTGCTGAAGAGCTTCGTGCAAGATGTGAAGAATTAGGGCTTGAGGTTGTTGGCAGTCACCTTGGTTTAGATGATTATCTTCCCGAAAATCTTGATAAAACCCTTGAATACGGCAAAGCACTCGGTGCAAAGTATCTGGGTGTTGGCGGTGCGCCTCACTCCACTTACGAAGAAGCAAAGAATACAGGTGATGTTCTCAGTGCTGCAGGTGTTAAGGCTCGCGAAATGGGTATGGATACTTATTACCATAATCATACAGAAGAATTTGAAGACCTTAAAGACGGCAAGAATGCAATGGACATTATTGCCGAAAATGGCTGTAAGCTTGAGGTTGATACATATTGGAGCTTCTGCGCAGGTATTGATAACAGCAAGTATCTTCCCGAAAATAAAGATAAAATCATTCTTATCCATATTAAAGATGGTGTTAATCGCAAGCCTACTGCTCTCGGTGAGGGCGAAAATGATTTAGCAAAGGTTATCGATGGTGTAAATGCAATCGGTCTCCAATGGGTTGTTCTTGAAAATGATGACCCTGTACCAACCGGTCTTGAGGACATCGCTCGCAGCTACCAGTGGTTGCAGAAAAATTTTAAATAAAAGCAAGAAAGGTATAATGTACTTATGAAACTTGGCGTTCTTACTAATTTATTAGGTTCAGTTTCCCTTGAGGAAGCGTTGAAATATTTTAAATCTCTCGGTCTTGAAATGGTTGAAATCGGTTGTGGTGGCTATCCCGGTAAAGACCATGCAGACCCTGATATTCTTCTCAATGATGAAAAAGCATTGGAGGATTTTAAAGCACTTCTCAAAAAATATGATGTTGAAATCAGTGCTTTAAGCTGTCACGGCAATCCCGTTCATCCCAATAAGGAGGTTGCAAAATCCTTTGATGAGGATATGAGAAAAGCAGTTCTTCTTGCAGAAAAATTGGGCGTTCATCAGATTAACACCTTCTCAGGTTGCCCCGGTGACTGCGAAACTGCAAAATATCCTAACTGGGTAACTTGCCCTTGGCCCAATGATTTCGGCGAAATTCTTGAATATCAGTGGAACGAGGTTCTTATTCCTTATTGGAAAGAATTTGTTGAATTCAGTACTGCCCATGGTGTTGATAAAATTGCTCTTGAGCTTCATCCCGGCTTCTGCGTTTATAATACAGAAAGTCTCCTTAAGCTTCGTAATGCTGTTGGTAAGGAAATCGGTGCAAATCTTGACCTTTCCCATCTTATCTGGCAGGGTATGGACCCAATTGTAGTTATTCGTGCATTGGGTAAAGAAGACGCAATTTTCCATTTCCACGCAAAAGATACAAAAATTGATGCTATAAACACAGCGGTTAACGGTGTTCTTGATACAAAATCTTATGCAGATGAAATCAACCGTTCATGGATTTTCCGTTCAGTTGGTTTCGGTAATGGTGAATCCTACTGGCGAGATGTTATCAGTAATCTTCGTATGGTTGGATATGACTATGCAATTTCCATTGAGCACGAGGATTCACTTATGAGCCAGAATGAAGGTCTTGAAAAAGCGGTTGCACTTCTTAAGAATTGCATAATTAAAGAAAAATTAGAGGCTGCTTGGTGGATTTAAAGCCTGATTGCACGCGACTTTTGCGATTTTCTCAACCAAACTCGCGTACCTTTGTACGCTTCGGGTTTCGTAAATCACAAAATCCACGCACACTAAGGCTTTAAATGTTTGAATGAATTTTTACTGTAGGGATGTTATTATGGATAAAATTAATGTTGTTGTGGTTGGTTACGGCGGAATGGGTAATTACCACGCTGAAAGAATAGATAGCTTTGAAAATTTTAATCTTGCAGGTATTTATGATATAAAACCTGAAAGATGCGAATTTGCAGAAAGCAAAGGCTTTTATGTTTACCCATCCTTTGAAGCAGTGCTTGAGGATGAAAATGTTGAACTTATTGTTTGCGCTACATATAATGATGTGCATAAGGATATAGCAATCCGTGCTATGAGAGCAGGGAAGAATGTTATATCTGAAAAGCCTGTTACTCTTTGCTCTGAGGATTTGGAAGAAATAATTGCTGTTGCAAACGAAACAGGTAAGCTTTTTACAGTTCATCAGAACAGACGGTGGGATAATGATTACAGAACAATAAAAAATATTCTTGATAAAAATGAACTTGGTCCCATTTTCTCAATGGAATCAAAGGTTTACGGCTCTCGCGGTGTGCCGAAAGGTTGGCGTGCAGAAAAGGAACACGGTGGTGGAATGCTTCTTGACTGGGGCGTTCACCTTTTAGACCAGATTCTTATGCTCAATGAGGGCAAGAAAATCAAAAGTGTTTATGGTTCATTAACAAATGTTACGTCGCTTAAGGTTGACGACGGCTTCCGTGCAATTATCAAGTTTGAGGATGGTCCTGAATGTCTTGTTGAAGTGCTTACCAATAACTTTATTGAGGCTCCCCGTTGGTATATGGCAGGCGAAAACGGAACTGCTATTGTAAGGACTTGGGATATTGAGGGCGAAATCGTTAAAATCAAGGATTGGGAAAAAATGGATGCAGTTCCTGTTCAGATGGGAGCAGGTATAACAAAAACAATGGCACCGAGAACTCCAGAAACAATTCAGAAATTCCCTCTTGAGGTTATAGAGGTTCAATGGGCGGATTATTATAACAATATTTATGATGTTTTAAGGAACGGTGCAAAACAATTAATTACCCATGACCAACAGAGAAGACTTATGAAGCTTATGGAAGCAATTATTGAGTCTTCAGAGAAAAATGAAGTGATTTGTTTTGAATAAATTTATCAGAATTTTCTAAAACACTTGCATTTTTTAACCAATAATGGTAAGATATAAAAAACTGTCATTGAAAGGACGGAAGAAAAATGAAAAAAAGAGTGTTGGCTACAATACTTACAGTATGCCTTCTTTTTAGTGTAATGGCTTGTGTGGCAAGTGCTGCAACAGTTGAAGTTGGCGAAATTGTTAAAAGCGTTAGAATTTGCCCCGGAAAGGTTATTGATTCTTCTGTAATTGAAGAGCCTGTTGTTAAAGGTTATCCTAAAAAAGCAGGTTGGGAAGTTCAAAATTCTGATGGTTCCTGGGTTCAGTATAATGGTGCTGCAATCGGAGAAAGACAAGTAGATTTTAATTTGAGATATTTTGTTGTTGATTACGATGGCAACTATGAATATTCAAATGAGTGTGCTGTCAGAGTAGCTCATAAACCTATCGGGGATTATCAGTATAGCGGAACAGACCATTGGCGTGTTTGTGATGATTGCGGCGGCCAGGCAGATAAAGGTGGTCACGATCATCTTTCAGCAGATGCAACTTCTCAAAATAAGGTTTGCACAGTCTGTGGCCATGTAAGAACATCACAGTATACCGGTCTTTTAGGCTTTATGGAATGGTTTATGGGATTGATTAATGAAATCCTTGCATTGTTTATGTAATCGTTTGAAAGAACTCCTTCGGGAGTTCTTTTTTTATACCTCTTTTTCTTGACAAAGAAGCGTTATTGGTTTATATTAAAATGTGGATTTAATGCTATATAATTAACATAATATATAAGGAGCGTGACATAGTAATGGATTCAGGCAGTAACGGGCATGGGCGAAGTTGCATAGGTATTAAAACAGCGATAAAACAGCCTGATGAAGTTGCAGGTTGTTAACACATTCTAACTGCAGTTGCAGTACTACGGATAGCGGAAGAGAATAAAATCTTTTCGGCTAATGTGTCTTTTTGTCGCTGAGCGTTTATGCTCAGTTTTTTTATTTGCGGTTCACCCTCTATTCTGCAAAACAGAAAAAGGAGGAAAAATAGTGACAAAAGAAGTTTTTGAAAGATTATTAATTGAAAAACAATATAAAGCAATTAAAAGTATTTTTGATACAATGAATCCTGTTGATACGGCATTGCTTTTGCCGGAATTTGAAGATAAGCAGATGGTTATGCTTTTCCGACTTATTCCGAAAGAAAATGCTGCAATGGTTTTTACTTATATGGAGCCCGAGCAGGAGCAGGTTCTTATTGAAGCTTTTACCGATAGCGAATTAAAGCTTATTATGGACGATATGTTCATTGATGATACTGTTGATGTTATTGAAGAAATGCCTGCAAACGTAGTTGAAAGAATGCTTCGTATGGCAGGGGATAAAAGAACTGCTATTAACACTATTCTCAACTATCCCGAGGATAGTGCCGGTAGCATTATGACTTTAGAGTATATCAGTCTTCATCCTGCCATGACAATCGGTGATGCTTTAAAGAAAATCAAATCCCGAGGAGAATATTCCGAAACAGTTAACGTTTGTTATGTTATCGAAAAGCACAAGCTTTTAGGTACTATTACAGCTATGGATTTGCTCACCTGTGATGACGATGAGTTGCTTTCCGATGTTATGGATGAAAATCCCATAACAGTCAAGACCCTGAGTGACCAGGAAGAAGTTGCTCAGATGTTCAATAAATATGATATGGTTTCAATTCCCGTTGTTGATAACGAAAACTGTATGGTGGGTATTGTTACCTTTGACGATGCTATTGACGTTATTCAGGAAGAAGCGGAAGAAGACTTCCAGAAAATGGCAGCTATTGCCCCCAATACTGATACACCATATCTTAAAATCTCTGTATGGGAGCTTTGGAGAGGCAGAATACCCTGGTTGCTTCTTCTTATGCTTTCTGCCACTTTTACGGGAATGATAATCTCTTCTTTTGAAGATGCTCTTTCAAAATTAGTTGTGCTTACTGCATTTATTCCTATGCTTATGGGTACGGGCGGTAACTCAGGTAGTCAGGCGTCGGTAACAGTTATTCGTGGTCTTTCATTAGGCGAGGTAGATGTAAAAGATATTTTCAAGGTTATGTGGAAAGAATTCAGAGTTTCTATTCTTTGCGGTGTATCTCTTGCAATTGCCTGTTTTGTGAAAATCATTTTAATTGACGGTTTTCTTCTAAAAACCCCCGGTGTTAATAATAATGTAGCACTTGTTGTTGCACTTACTTTGTGTTTGACTGTTATTTGCGCAAAGTTTATCGGTTGCGTTCTTCCCATTATTGCAAAAAGATTGAAGCTTGACCCTGCAGTTATGGCAAGTCCGTTTATTACAACCGTTGTGGACGGTGTTTCACTTATAGTTTATTTCGGTATAGCAAAAGCTATTTTGCCCGAATTAATGTAATAAAATTTTAGAGGTATTGTATGAAAATCAAGTTCAGAAACGGGAAAATCAGAGTAATGCAGGTCAGCGACCCGCAGGATCTGCAATTTGTAAGACCTACAATGATTCGTATGCTCAACAAGGCTTATGATACTCTTAATCCCGACCTTATTGTGCTTACAGGTGATAATATTTTAGGTAATCACCTTTGCGATGCAAGAATAGGTTCAAGATTGGTTATTAAAGATAAAGAGGGCGAAGCAAAGGCAATGGAAATTGCTATTGATAAGCTTGTTGCCCCCATTGAAGAAAGAAAAATTCCTTTCGCGATGATTTATGGTAACCACGATGATATGAACCGTCTGACTAAGGATGAGCAGGCAGATATGTATAGAAAATACAGCACCTGTCTTGGTCTTGATGACGAAACATCTCCCGATGTTGCAACATATAATCTTCCTATTTATTCCGAGGATGGCGAAAAGATTAAGTTTAATATCTGGATGATGGACTCTGCCTGGAAAGATAAAGAACTTGATAAATGCTTCAGTCTTGTTAAACCCGAGGCAATTGAGTGGTACAAAAAGAAAAGCGCAGAGCTTAAAGAAAACAACGGCGGTGAACCTGTTCCGTCTATAATGTTCCAGCATATTCCTTTGATTGAGACTTTTGAGCTTACGGAAGAATGCTCGAAAGATGCCAAAGGTGCAATAAGAACTCCTGATGGTAAATATATTAAATTAAAAGCCTCCTGCAAAGGTGTTATGGGTGAATATCCTTGCGTTGTTGATGAAAAAACAGGTCAGCTTGAAGCAATGAAAGAATGCGGTGATATTAAAGCCGTAGTTTTCGGTCACGACCATTGTAACTGCTTTGAGGGAGTTGTGGACGGTATTAATATTGTTCAAACGGCTTGTGCGTCTTTCCGTTGCTATGGTACGAGAGACCGTGGTGTAAGAATTTTTGATATTGATGAAAAGGGCAATTATGAAACAAAATTCTATACATATAAAGAGCTTATGGGTAACGGCATCATAAACGAGCTTGCATTTATCTGGGATGCGGATGGCTTTGTTAAACAAAAAATTGCCCTTATCGCAGGCGGCGTTGTTGGGTTAGGTGCCGTAACAGCGGGAATTGTTAAATTATTAAAATAAGTTGACATTAAACGCGGATTTAAAGTATAATTATCTGAAAGAAAAGAAAGTGAGGGATTACAATGGCAGAATGTAATGTTATTGCTCACAGAGGTGCCAATATTGTTGCACCCCAGAATACAATTGAAGCCTTTAAAATGTCGAAGGAAATCGGTTGCGACGGCTTTGAAACAGATATTCATTTAACAAAAGACGGTATTCCTGTTATTTGCCATAATTTTACCATTGACGAAACCTCAAACGGCGTTGGTGCAATTAAGGATATGACCTTGGAGGAATTGCGTCAGTTTGATTTTGGCAGCTATAAAGGTGCTGAATACGAAGGTGCAAAAATCCCTACTTTAGACGAATTTTTAGAGCTCAGCAAATCAATGGGCGATAGAATGAAATTCCTCGATATTGAGCTTAAGAGCGAGCATTTCGGTGAAGCGGGAACAGAACTTGCGGAAAAAACCATTGACGCAGTTAAAAATCATGGTCTTTTTGATAAGCTTCTCATTTCAAGCTTTGACCCTGCAATTCTTGTTGTTTGCAAAAAGATTGATAAAAACTGCAAAACGGGTATTCTATATGCTCCCGATAAATTTATTGGTTTAAAAATTGCACCAAGACCTGTTGCATTTGCAAGAGAAATCGGTGCAGATGCATTGCATCCTTACTATATGCTTGTAAATCGCCTTTATGTTGAAAGGGCTCATAGAGCAGGTCTTCAGGTTAACCCCTGGACCGTTAATAAAGAAAGCGTTGCAAAAAAGCTTATAAAATATGGTGTTGATGGTCTTATTACAGACGATTCCGCACTTATGAATACACTTTTGGGAAAATAATTTTTAATGAACGAAATTTTTAATTCCTTGCGCACTTGGGTGGAGATAAATCTTGATGCACTGGGGTGCAATTTTGACGCTGTCAGGGAAATGCTCCCTGAAAATATTAAGATTTTAGCTGTGGTTAAAGCGAATGCTTATGGTCACGGTGCTATTGGTGTGTCAAAATTTCTTGAGGATAAGGTGGATTACCTTGCAGTTGCTGCAACGGATGAAGCATTGGAGCTTCGGAAAAACGGAATTAATTGTCCTATCCTTATTTTAGGTCATATTCCTTACGGGGATTATGATAATATTGTAAAATATAATATAACTCCAACAATTTCAGATTATTATGAAGCAGAGCTTCTTTCAAAAGCCTCAGTTAAAGCAGGTGTTATTGCACCTTTGCATATTGCCGTTGATACAGGTATGAATCGAATCGGTTTTAAATGTGATGGAAATTCTGTTGAAAAAATAAAAAAAATAAAAGAACTCCCCAATATTATAATCGAAGGAGTTTTCAGTCATCTTGCGGCGGCGGATATGCTTGATAAGGCATATACAAAAATGCAGGCAGAAAAATTTGATGCTTTTGTTAAGATGCTTTCCGAAACAGGTGTAGATGTCCCTATAAAGCACCTTTATAATTCTGCTGCCATTGTTGATTTGGAAAAGAAATATGATATGGTAAGGCAGGGCATCATTCTTTATGGCTTGAGTCCCTCTGATGAGGTTGAGTTTAAAAATATTAAGGCACCAAAGCCTGTAATGTCTATGAAAACCCGAGTGGTTCAGGTTAAAACCTTGTCTGCGGGAGAGAGCATAAGCTATGGTTGCACTTATACTACTGAAAAGGAAACAATTGTTGCAACTCTTTGTGCAGGTTATGCCGATGGAGTAACAAGAGTGCTTTCCAACAATGGCGAGGTGCTCATAAGAGGCAAACGTGCAAAGATTATAGGTAGAGTTTGTATGGACCAGTTTATGGTTGATGTTACAGATATACCCGATGTTGAAGCAGGAGATACTGCAACAATTTTCGGTACAGACGGAGAAGAATCGATTTCAGTTGATGAAATCGCAAAAAAAGCAAATACAATAAATTATGAAATAATCTGCAATATCAATAGCCGTGTTACAAGGGTTTATATGAAAAACGGCAAGGTTGAAAGTGCATTTGGTTATTTGTTAAGTGAATAAGATATTAAAATGTCTGACAGGAAACTAGAACCTGTCAGACGTTTTTTTGTTCTATTAAAAATCAAAGTGTTTAGATATTTTATATAAACCTTTGTATAAAATTTTATGAATACTTACAATGTAATTTTCCTCAATTTTCGACATATATATACGAGGGTGAAAAACCTCGAAAATATATAGAAAAAGGTGAGAAAAATGAAAAAAGTGCGAAAAATTATCGCAATTCTGCTTACGGTATTAACACTAATGAGTGTTATATCAGCAGCAACTCCTGTTTTAGCGGTGGAAGTAACCGAATTAACAGAAAATGCAGAAGAGGGTTCTGAAACATTAAATACAGAAGAAGCAGAAGAACAAACTGCAACGGACGAGCCTGAAATACTTAATGAAATGGTGGAATGGCGAACTGAAAGCACAAAATATTTCCGCAACTCAGATGGTTCATATACTGCAGCGCAGTATGCTTATCCTGTTCACTATAGAGAAAATGGTGAATGGAAAGAAATAGATAACACATTAACCTCAAAATCAGTTTCGGGAACGGGTGAAGAATTTGTGGCTGAAAACACAAATACCCCTGCCAGTTTTCCTGAAGAATTTAATCAAAATGGTAATAACGAAATAAGTGTTACCGCAGGAAAATATACAATAAGCTTTTCTCCAAAGGGAAATCAAAAAAGTTTAAATAATTCCAACGGCAAAATTAAAGAAAGAGACGATTTAGATTCTGTTAAAATTGTTGAAACTGCAAATGAGAAATTAAATCAAGAGACAACAATATTAAAATCAACAAATAATGCTGAAAAAACAGATACAAAAGAACATAAAAGAACTGAAAAGTTTAAAATTGCAAATAAAAGCGGAGCAGTTGTTTACGAAGAAGTTTTCAACAATGTTGATTTAGAATATGAATTAAACAATTCTAAACTTAAAGAAAGCATAGTTTTAAATAAAAAACAAGAAAACTATGTGTTCAGCTTCAATATGGATTTTGGCGGGCTTAATCCGATAATTTGTGAGGATGGGTCAATCAACCTTTGCTCAGATAAAAACGGCAAAAATTCCGTTGCAAAAATTGAAGCACCATATATGTTGGACTCGAAAGGTGAATATTCCGATGCGGTTACAATGTCAATCAAAGAAAACGGAGAAGAATATATTTTAACCGTAACTGCAGATGAAAATTGGCTTAACGACAAGGCTCGAGATTACCCTGTTGTTATTGACCCCACAATAAACCTTAACATAAGCCGTACCGATGTTATAGATAATTATATTGATAATTCAGAAGCAACAGAATCCCATCCTTATGCATATCACATTTACGCCGGACACAGTTCATTAGGTAAAACAAGAACATATATCAAATTCAATTTACCTGATTTGCCTGATGATAACTGTATAATTACCAATGCATTTATTTTGTTCTATCAAAACAGCGTTGATAAAGGTAGTTCTGATGGTTATTTAACAATTCATAAGGTAATTGAAAATTGGAACAATACAGATTCAAGTCTATTGCCAACTTGGAACGACAAACCAAAGTTTGATGATAAAGTTCTTGATTATTCAAAGATTCAATTAAACGAGGGTAACGAGGCAAGAGCTTATGAATTTGATATAACTCGTACCGTTAAAGGATGGTATGAGGGCGAAACTAATTATGGTTTGATGTTAAAAACCAAAAATGAATCAGCAGTAAACCGAGTACAACTCTTTTCCGCAGAAAACAGTGCGGATGGGGCATATCCTGCTATTTATGTTAATTTTCGCAATAACAAAGGTCTTGAAGGCTATTGGGATTATTCAAGCTTTGGTGTTGGTGCGGTAGGAACAGCACATGTTAATGATTACACAGGTAATCTTGTTTATGAATTGCCTGTAGCTTCAAGTATCAGTGAAATAATGCCTGTCAGCATAGTGGGTTATTATAACAACTATTGTGCCAATGAGCTTATTCGTGAAACCGAGGCAGAAAACGTAAGAACATCAATCGGTCGCGGATTCAGATTGAGCTATCAACAGACAGTTCTTCCATCATCTAAATACGGATTAACAGGTAATAACGCTGAAACATATCCCTATGTATATACCGATGATGACGGAACGGAGCATTATATTCAAAAGGTAATTGAAAACGAGGGAGAAGATAACGAAAAAATTACCTATAAAGATGAAGATGGTCTCGGACTTACGCTTACAAAAGATTGTGATATATCAGCAACATATCAGTTAACAGATAAGGAACATAACAATTACTATTTCAATAATAAGGGTAATCTTTTCAAAATAAAGGATAGCAACGGAAACGAAACAAAGATTATATATAAAGATGCAAGTTCTGCGGATGATTTGCCCGATAAATCAAGAATTGATAAAATTGTTGATGGTGCAGGTCACACCTATAAATTCACTTACAATGTGAAAGAGTCAAACGGTGTTGAAATGGATTATGTAAGCAGAATCACAGATGATGGCGGCAGAGAATACAGATTCTATGTTTCAAGCGGTTTATTGCAGAAAGTTACATATCCTGACGGAAATGAAGTAACTTTTGATTATAACATCAGCAGTGGTGATTCTTCTGAGGGCAGAATCAATGCAGTTTATTCTAACGGAATTTATGAACTTAATTTTGACTATACCTCAAAGAAAACAGGAAGACGTGTAAAAACCGTTAAAGAATATGGTGAAGGAACAGAAAAAGGTCAGGTGATTACATTTGACCGAACGAAATATAATACAACAATAATGCGTTCCTGCGGTCTCGACGGTAAACATTATATTGACGATTCCTCAAAAGGTAATGATGATATAATCACAACCATACAATATGATAATATGGGCAGAGCGATTTCACAGCAAATGAAATTCGGCTCAGGTGATGAAATCAGTGCAGGCTCATGTGCATATACAACAAGTGATTCTGACGATACTGCATCAGGCTTTAAAAACAAAGTCAGCGGTAGCGGCGCAACGGGCAAATATGTTGAAAACTTGCTCTATGGCGGTAATGCAGAAAGTGATACTTATTGGTCATTTGGCACTTCAGGAAATGTTAATGCTGAACCTGATATAAGCACAGCAAGTAAATATATAGGCAAAAAATCACTCAAGCTCATAATTAATGAAGTTGAGGGCGCAAATGGCAGATGCTATTACAGACAAAATTATACTGATAATATTAAAGATAATACGGAATATACGCTCTCTGCTTATGTAAAAACAGGTGATTTGGAGGCATATTCGAAAGGCGATTTGAAGGGTGCTTTTATTCAGATAATCGGATATGATTCAAGCGGTAATGCAATTAGTAGCGTAAATGCAAGGTCGCAGATAATAACAGAAAGAACCGACTTGAATGTAAATAACGGTTGGCGCAGATTAAGCTGTACAGTTAAAACAGGTACAAATGTAAATTCTCTTCGTTGTTATCTTTTCTTGCGTAATATGGAAGGTTCTGTATGCTTTGACGGTATTCAGCTTGAAAAAGGCGGAACTGCTAACAATTATAATATGCTTGAAAATTCACATTTCACAATGTTGAAAACCGGCAACCAGCCAAAATCCTGGGAAGGAACAAGCAAGTTTGTTTTCGAAACAGGTAAAAACGGTGTGATTGAGCCGAGTGCTTTGCCTGACGAAGCATATTATGATGATATAAAAAGCAAAACTTTTAAAATTACAGGTTCTGCCGATGTTGAAAAAGGTGTAACGCAAACTGTAACGGTTGAGGGGAATCCCGATGATACATATATTCTCAGCGGTTGGGCTAAGGGCTTCCCGCTTAACAGCACTTTTCACACAAGCGGAACAGGAAAAAACCAAAAAGAAATAGCTACCTTTGAAATTGCGGTTAAGGTTAATTATATTGCAAGCGACGGTTCGGACCCATCGCAATTCAAAACCCCTGCAAGCTTTAACACAACAATAACAGATTGGCAGTGCGCTTCTGTTCCTATATCATTGAAATATACAGGCGGAGAAGATGGTGTAACATATACACCGAAAAGCATTAAAATCATACCAAGATATCATAATCAGGAAAATTTTGTTTTCTTCGATAAAATAATGCTTGTAAAAGATGTTGCTTCGAGTTATACTTATGACAATGAGGGAAATCTCATAAGTGCGGCTTCAAACAGCGAGCAAAAAGCCAATATGAAGTATAACGATGATAATAATCTTACTTCATATACCGATGCTGCAGGCTTTAAAACAGAGCTTACTTATGAGGATAAAAACAATATAAACTATGTTAAATCTGCCAATGGTGTTTATACCAATTATGATTACGATTCAAAAGGTAATGTAACAAGCACCGAGGTGCGCAATAAGGGTAAAATTGCAGAAGCAACTGCAGTTTTGAAAACAACATCAGACTATTACGCAACAACTACCAAAGACAGCGTAACCATCAATGCGGGTGCATATAAAACTGCAGATTATGACCAGAACGGCAACGCAACAACTTATATCAGAGACCATAAAACAGGTACACCTATAAGTGTTACTGATGCTAAAAATGTTGTAACTAATTATGAATATTACCCGACTAATAACGACAAACCCTTCGGCAAACAAAAATCTGTTTCTGTGGGTGGCAGTAAGGTAACCTATGACTATAACACCAATAAACAGTTAAGCAAAATTATTTTCGGGAACACAAAAAAAGAGCAATATTCTTTTGTTTATGACGGGTTCGGCAATGTTAAGCAAACCCTTGTTGGTTCGCAATCCCTTTCCACCAATACCTTTAAAGCTAATAACGGACCTTTGGCAAAAACAACTTATGGTAACGGTGATATAAAGCGATTTACATATAACAATTTCGGTCAGAAAGCAGCCATTTATGGCACAGATGCAAATTCAGACTCAACAGCAGAAGAATTGCTCTATTCCTGGACATATAATGATTCAGGTGTTGGCTTAACTCATACCGACCATGTTAACCAATTAGAATATATCGGTGACTATGATTCCTTAGGCAGATTAAGTAAAGAAACGGTTCAAAATAGTTCGGATTCATCATTTGTAGGCTTTTCTGAATATGGTTATGATATCCGAAACAACCTGACAAGCCTTATAACAAATTATGGCGGTAAGGGTAATAAGCAACAATATTTCTATACCCAGGTTGCTGAAAGCACAAATTCAGCTGATTATCAGAAGGATAATTTGCCGACAATGTATAAGCTGAATGATGATATCTATGCCCTTTACAGATACGGCACTCTTAACAGATACAATCAGCGAAACCTTGTTATCGGAACAAACACCAATCTTTATTATAACTATATCTACAAGGTATCCGACAGAAATGCTTCCGGTGAAAGCAAATACCGAACAACTCAGATT
>JAZNTA010000190.1:0-1857 GCA_045591525.1 Acutalibacteraceae bacterium
GCAGGTGCTATGACTATCATTTCTATGATGATAGATGATTGTCCTTTAGAAATGATTTATGACTCTCTTTTTGGGAGCCGAGCCGTTTCTATTGGACGATAGTCAGATAGAAACGGCTCGGAGACGCAGTCGGAGAGCCGAGATTAGCAGGGCATAATACCCCGCGTCAAAGAAGAATCAGTAAGAAATGAAGGTTCGTACACACCTTTGACAGTGGGTGTATTATGCCCTGCGGAACTTTCCTTTTAAGAGCCATATAGGTTAATGATAGATTTATTATAGATATCATTAAATGATGATAGTTTGTATTTATGATGTTACTAAATATGGCTCTTGTATGATTGATGATTTACTTTTCGATATGCTTGATGATTATAATTTCGGGATGATATTTTGAAATTACTTTCATTTCCCTCAAAAAAGGATTGTGCTGACCGTCCGTGTGAGATTACTTACTTTTCGTGATTGGGTCAGCACAATCTCTGAAAGCAATTTGTTATGCTTTACGTTTTGATATGATATATGACTTTCATTTGCAAATGAGCAGAGCAAAATTTTCGTACACAAAATTATTTTCGTCAGAAAAAAACCAGATATTTTATTGACGAAAATGCATCTATTATTACTATTTTCGTACACAGCTTTTTACGCAAGGATTGGTCCCTATCCTTGTGTTGAAATATAATTTTTAGAGAAAGGAGACGGTTTGCTATGTCAGATTCTAATAATATTACAGTGCTAAATCCGGGCTTATATAAGAACTTGCTTGCTCAAGTTGAGTCTATCTATAAACACAGCAACGAGCTTAGCTTTAAAACAAGGGCACGTTACTTTGAAGCAACAAAAAGGTTCTGTAAGTTTTTAGCCGATAATTATCGTCTGCAAAACTTTAAGAATGTGGAAGACCGACACTTTAAAGCCTATGTGGAGCATCTAAAAGAAAACAATTCTGCTGCAACTATTCAATCCGATCTTTCAGGCATACGGTATTTCCATAGAAAATCCGGTAGTAAAAATAGACTTTCAAAAAATGATAAGCTATCACTGCCTAAACGTGCGACAGGCGTAAAAGACCATTCGTGGTTAAAAACCGAGATTGATAATATGCGACAGTTGGCTATCGAGCAAGGTCGACAGGACGTGGTGATTGCCATAGACTTTGCCCATGAGTTTGGTTTACGGCTTGAAGAGATTTGTACCCTTAGAGTTGAATACCTTATGTCAGCCTTAAAGACCGGGCAACTTGTTATAAAAGGCAAAGGTGGTCAGACAAGAGCTATTGATTTGAGTGCAAAGCAACGCAGTGTTATTACTAAATATTTGGATTATGCACGATGCTCGGGCCGATACCCGAGGGATTACTTAATCTCCGCAAGCGAAAAAGACGGGGTTAAGCGTGAAAAGCGCTCGTTACAGAATTGGATGAGCTATAATCGAAAAAGTTTTATAGCAGAAAATCGCGAAGATTTATACGAAGACGGTAAAAAGAAAAGAACTGAGACAATATCTTGGCACGGACTTAGACACACCTATGCACAAAGAACCTACGCCGAAGCGTTAAAAGAAAGGCCGCGCAGAGCGCGAAAGATTGTAAGCGAGAACTTAGGTCATCACAGAACCGAGGTAACGAGAATTTACTTGGCTGATAAGCCGAAGAAAAAGTAAGCTATTAATTAAAATGATGAAGGAAGAATTTAAATTGACGACAATATCCTGCTGACGAAAATATGCGGGATTGATATATAGGGACAATCAAAGGAAGTAAAGGAAAAACAAATTTAACAGAGTCCAGACTTGCAGGTTGCCCGCCTGCAAGCATACATATCTTACATACCTTGCAAAACTCAAAGGCAAGGG
>JAZNTA010000191.1:0-102245 GCA_045591525.1 Acutalibacteraceae bacterium
ATTAATAAGTAGAATCCATATTCTCGTTAACAACCTCTTTAACTTCCTTAACGAAAGTTGAGTTTGCGATTTTTTCCTGAAGCATTTTATAGAAAAGGTCTTCGTCAACAGGGAGAGTTACAGCTTCACCCAACCATGAGGAAAGGAACGCTGCATTGGAAATCATAAGACCGTTAATGCCTTCCTGACCTGATGCAACAAGTTCTTCGCCTCTGAGAATTGCAGCTGCAAATTTATTCATAACCTCGGGATGCTGAATATTTCTTCCGTCAAGCTCTGCTTCAAATGTCTCGTATTCAATGCTTCCGAAGCCTTCTTCTGCAGTTTTAGTAAATTCGGAAACAGATTCTTTAAGTTCGTTAACAATAAGTTTTCCGTCTTCGCAAATAAGCTTTGCTCTGTCAAGAGTAATTTCAAGTCTGTTTGTTCCGGGGAAATCACCCGTTGTTGTAATAAATGTACCTGTTGCACCATTGGGATATTCTGCATAAATCATAACATCGTCTTCAACTTCAATATTATGCCATTTCCCCTCGTGACAAACCGCGGTAATTTTTTCAGGCATACCGCAAATCCACTGCCAAAGGTCAAGCTGGTGAGGACATTGATTAAGAAGAACACCGCCACCTTCACCTGACCAGGTTGCACGCCATCCGCCTGAATTATAGTAAGCCTGTGTTCTATACCAATCAGTAATAATCCAGGTCACTCTTTGAAGTTCACCATATTTCCCGCTATGAACAATTTCATGAGCTTTTCTGTAAAGGCAGTTTGTTCTCTGATTAAACATAATAGCGAAAATTTTATCGCTTTTATCTGCAACTGCATTCATTTCTCTTACCTGCTTTGTATAAACACCTGCAGGTTTTTCGCTCATTGCGTGAAGCCCTTTTTGGAGTGCTTCAATAACAAGTGGCGGATGGTCATAATGGGGTGTTGCAATAAGAACTGCATCAACCTCGCCTGAATCCATAAGAGCAGAAGCATTATCAAATGTTTTAACCTCTGGAAGTTGTTCCTTTGCCCACTCTAATCTATCAGGCTTAATGTCTGCAACTGCAGTAATTTCAATTTCGGGCATTTTGCCTTGAAGGGCATTTTTAATATGGCTCGAACCCATATTACCAATACCAATAATTCCTAAACGAACTTTTTCCATAAAAATCATATCCTCCGTTTAATTTATAGATAACTCACCATAATATATGTGAGGTGTTTTAGTATGAAAAATAAAAATCCAACCAAAAAAGCTTTGGAAGTTACTGAAAACTTTAACAATGATAAAATTCATAGCGATGTTACCGGTTCCTATACAGGTTACCCGCTTGAAACAGAGAAACCCATTCAGGATGCCGATGATCTGTGATTACTTTTTAGTTTTCTTCTTTGTTTTTCCGTTTGTTGCAATGTGACTGCCTGTCATAACAAAAATAGTAAATGCGGCAAAGAAACTCTGCACAACTATTAACTGAATGCAATTCAAGCTTGAAAGACCCGAAACGAATGCAAGGGCACTTACAATTGCAAAACCTATACCCATAGCACAGGTCTGGAAAATATTAAGAATATGCTTAACAGAGCCTAAAGACAATGCCGCATTTATTGCCGAAAGGAATGAATGAGGCTTTCCGTCGTGCATTAAAAGAGCGTCCGCGGCAGAAGTAACTCCTGAACAATAATTTTTATAAATATCACCTGAAACAGAAGAGAGAACCTTAACTCCACTTTGAGGAAGAGCAAGCTTTGAGGACACCATTTCATCTGTGATATTCGCATCATCTGAACGAACGAGTAAAGAAAGACTCTTTTTCTCAATAGATTTAAGAAGTCTTGCATTTTCATTATTCACATCATAAGAAACAATGAAAACTGCCGCCGCTTTGCCGTCAATCGCAAGGTAAAGCGGATATCTACCATCGCATAAATGACGTTCAATAAGTGCCACATCAGGAATAACTACATTGTGATTTCTTAAGAGGTCTCCGTTACCAACAAGAATTCGTCTGTTGAAAATCCAGGCAGAAAGACCTAATTTATCTTCATAAGTAAGGGAATCAACAGGCGGTAAAAGGGATGTTTCTCCTACAATTATTCTTTTGAAAAGGTTTCCCAAAGGACCCCCTGATTTTATAAGAAGTGATGCCGTGTATAAAATTGCTTCGTCGATTTGTATGTCATAAAAGGGATGAATTCCAAAAACATTGCCTCCGTTTTCATCAAATATATCCGCGCTGTCAAAAGCAATTGCATTTGCGGAAGTACATTCATTGAAGGCATCCCAGCCTGCAAGCACACCGCCCTTCTCTAAAAGCTTTTTAGAGGTTTTGGAAATTATAAGAACATCAACAAGATATGAGAAATACGGAACACTCACGCAAACCGCACCCGTAAACGCTGTTATCGCAGAAAGAGTATCTTTTGTAATAAGAAGTGTTACAGCACCCACAAGAACAGATGCCCCGAAGCTTATGGGAACAAGGCGTTTATTAACATCATCCGACGGATAAAATTTTTGCGACAACTCGATAAATCTTCTGGGAAAACTTGTTTTTTGAGATACCAAAATGCTCGGGTCATCTAAAAGCAAACCTCTGCCTATTTCAAACGCAGTCTGTTTTTTCTCAATTTTACCGATAGAATATAATTCATTATTTGCAATATATTCAAAATTCTCGGCAATTCGCTTATACTCAAGGTACTCTGCAGTTCTATTAAATGCCAAAGGCAAAACTGCCGCCGCAGTTAAAAGAGAAAGACCATTATCGAATGGCTCTGCCGATGCAAAAAGAAATGCGATATTTTGAATAAAAGCCGCAAAAACAGAAAAAACAGAGCCTGTATTTTTACCGAATTTCATTCCCTTAAAGGAACGAAACCCATCTAAAAGAGTATTCACATTTGCACCAATAGTTATGATTAAAACTATTAAAGAGGCAATAAGAATACCTTTTTCTGTTTCAGGAAAATTCATCGCAAATATTGACAGTGCAGTCAACAAACCAAAACAAATATAACTTGCAACCATTCCTGCAAAAGAAGTGTTTTTATTTTTTTTCAAATAGTATGAAACCTTGAATTTATCATCGGGTGTACGGTATTCATCTGTCCCGTATTTTTTAGGTGACGCTTCCTTTTCTTCTTCGGTAATATCGCTTGTAATTGTAAAAGTGCTTGCCTTTACCTTCCTCTTTTTAATAAGTTCTTCCTCAACTTCTCTTTCATCAACAATATCAACCTCTTGGGTATGAAAGCCCTCAAAGGAAAGCTGAGAATCCTCATATTCATCGGGCAACTCTTGCTCATGAGCGTTACCATCCGTAACCGCTAAAGAGCGAAGACCGATTGTTCTTGTTTTTGCGTCCTGATATTTATCATTTTCGGTTTCCTCTTTTACGTCTCCGAAAACAATAGTTTTATCAGATAAACCCTGTTCATTTATTCTGTCATCAGGAACAAGCGTTGGAACCGGAGAAAGATCTGCAGTATGCTCGAAACTGCTTTTCTGCTTTACAAAACCGCTTCTTTCATATTTTTGCTCATCTTCGGGAACAATCGGGTGTTCCGCAGTTTTCTCAAGATTCTGAATGGGTCTGTTAAAAAATCTATCTCTGTATTTTTCGCTGACGAATGCACCGTAAACCTGTGGTTCACCACTACCCTCAGAATGTTCAATTTTTTCTGAAATAATCTGATGCTTAATTTCTTCATTCCTGACAGGACGCGGATTTATTGCCTCCGCCTTTTTTACAGACGCAGACTCTTCAACCATCTCTTCTTTAGGAAGCATACCGCTATCCTGAAGAAGTGCATCTATTTCTTCAATAGACCATTTTCTTCCACTTTTTCTTTCATCAGCCATTCTTCTCTAATCCTTTATATAAAATTTCTCTTATATATCTCTTTGCTTTGAAATTTCGTACATCAAAATACCCGCTGCCACAGAAGCGTTAAGGGAGTTAATCTGCCCTTTCATAGGCATTGAAAGCACCACATCGCATTTTTCTTTAACAAGTCTGCCAACACCTTTACCCTCAGAACCGATAATAAGTGCAACAGAACCTTTAAGATTCGCATTATAGAATTTTTCTCCATCCATATCTGCACAATAAATCCAAACACCGCGTTGTTTAAGTTCTTCAAGTGTCTGGGGAATATTCGTAACTCTTGCCACATGCATAAATTCCACTGCACCTGCAGAAGTTTTAGCAACCGCAAAGCTTAAAGGAGCGCTTCTTCTTTTAGGAACAATAACACCGTGAGCACCTGCAGCTTCTGCGGTTCTTATTATTGCACCAAGGTTATGTGGGTCTTCGATTTCATCGCACACAATTATAAACGGTGCTTCGCCTTTTTCCTCTGCACGAGCAAAAATATCATCCACAGTTGAATACGCTTTAACTGCACCAACCGCCACGATCCCCTGATGATTTCCGTGACCACACATGAAATCAAGCTTCTTGCGGTCAACCTCTTTAACGGGAATATCTGCTTTTTTTGCATCGGCAAGAATTTTCGGAATTGAACCTGTTCTCTCTCCCCTTGCAACAAGAACACTGTCAAGAGGACGCTCAGCTTTAATAGCTTCACTGACTGAATTCCTCCCGAAAACTATATCCTTATCGGGTTGATTATCATTATCTCTCTTGAAATCATCCCTATCATCGAAATCTCTTCTGTCAAAATCTCTTTTATTTTTCTTAAAATTATCTTCTTTTCTATCTCTATACATAAAAGTTCCTTATTATAATCGGACGCTTTGCGTCCCCTTCATTCCGCATTCTGCATTCGGCATTCCGCATTGACAAAATTATACGGTAGGTATAATTTTGTCCTTTCCGCCCATATAAGGTCTTAATGCTACAGGAATATTTACGCTACCATCTTCATTAAGGTTGTTTTCAAGGAATGCAATAAGCATTCTGGGGGGAGCAACAACTGTGTTGTTAAGAGTATGAGGGAAGTATTTCTTATCTTTACCGCCTGCACGGATTTTAAGTCTTCTTGCCTGTGCATCGGAAAGATTTGAGCAAGAGCCAACCTCGAAATATTTCTGCTGACGGGGACTCCAAGCCTCAACATCAACGGATTTAACCTTAAGATCTGCAAGGTCACCCGAGCAGCATTCAAGAGTTCTAACGGGAATATCAAGCGAACGGAAAAGGTCAACTGTGTTTTTCCAGAGCTGATCGAACCAATAAGGGCTGTCCTCAGGCTTACAAACAACAATCATTTCCTGCTTTTCAAACTGGTGAATTCTGTAAACACCGCGTTCCTCAATACCATGAGCACCTTTTTCCTTACGGAAACAGGGTGAATAGCTGGTAAGTGTCTGGGGAAGCTTTTCCTCGGGAATAATTGTGTCAATAAATTTACCAATCATAGAGTGCTCGCTTGTACCGATAAGGTAAAGGTCTTCGCCCTCGATTTTATACATCATTGCATCCATTTCAGCAAAGCTCATAACACCTGTTACAACATTGCTTCTGATCATAAATGGAGGAATATAGTAGGTAAATCCTCTGTCAATCATAAAATCTCTTGCATAGGAGATAACTGCAGAATGAAGTCTTGCAATATCACCGCAAAGGTAATAGAAGCCGTTACCTGCAACGCGACCTGCGCTATCAAGGTCAATACCCTCAAAGCGTTCCATAATTTCTCTGTGATAAGGAATTTCAAAATCAGGTACAAGCGGTTCGCCATAACGCTCAACCTCAACATTTTCACTGTCATCTTTACCAATCGGTACCGAAGGGTCAATGATATTAGGAATATTCATCATAATATCTGTAACTTTCTTTGAAAGCTCTTCTTCTGCTTTCTCAAGTTCTGCAAGACGAGCAGCATCTTCGGAAACCTTTTTCTTCATTTCCTCTGCTTCATCTTTCTTACCCTGAGCCATAAGAGCACCAATCATTTTGCTGTTTTTATTTCTTGAAGCGCGGAGATTATCTGCTTCACCCTTTACCTTTCTGCTTTCTGCATCAAGGGCAATAACCTCGTCAACAAGGCCAATTTTTTTATCTTGGAATTTATTTTTAATATTTTGTTTTACGATTTCGGGATTTTCTCTTAAAAATTTAATGTCAATCATTTTCTTATCCTTCTTCCTTATTTTCTTTATTATTCATTATCAAAAATCTTCAAAAGCTTTTTTAGGTCTGCATCATCAAAGAATTCGATTTCAAGTGCACCTTTTTTAGAAGATTTTGTTATTTTTACTTTTCTGCCGAGAACCTCTGAAAGAGCAAGCTCTGCTTCATCGTAATAGGGATTACGCTTTTTCGCTTTGCTTTTCTTTGGAGCTTCTTTCATCATGTTTCTTGCAACTCTTTCAGTCTCCCTAACTGAGATGTCATTCTGTATGACAAGCTTTGCAAGGTCGATTTTCATTTTATCGTCTTCAAGAGATAAAATCGCTCTTGCGTGCCCCATTGAAAGACTGCCATCGGAAACCATTTCCTGAACACTCTCAGGCAAATTAAGAAGTCTTAAAGCATTTGCAATTGAGGGTCGGGATTTACCGACAATTTCGGAAATTTTTTCTTGAGTATAACCAAACTTTTCGCTTAACTCTTTATAACCATTAGCTTCTTCAAGAGGGTTAAGATTTTCTCTCTGCAGGTTTTCGACGAGAGCAAGTTCTGCAACCTGGGCATCGGTTAAATCACGTATTACAACGGGTACTTCTGTTAGCCCTGCCATTCGGGAAGCTCTCCATCGTCTTTCACCTGCAACCAGCTGATAACCACCATCGGGCATTGGTCTTACAAGCAATGGCTGAAGCACACCGTGCTGAGCAATACTGTCGGAAAGCTCTGCTAAGGCTTCTTCATCAAATTGTTTTCGGGGTTGGTCACGATTAGGCTCAATATCGAGCAATTTAACCTTTGTTGTGCTGTTACCCGAAGAAATATCTTCGACGGAGTTATCGGCAAAAATTGCATCAAAGCCTCTGCCCAGACCGGATTTTTTTACTGCCATTTATTTCTGTCTCCTTATATTTGACTTCTTAAAAATTCTTCTGCAAGAGCCATATAGCTTTCACTACCTCTTGAGCCTCTGTCATAATAAATAACAGGTTCGCCGAATGACGGTGCTTCGGAAAGTCTTACATTACGGGGAATAACTGTTGCGTAAACCTTCTTCGGAAAGAAGTTTTTAACCTCTGTTACAACCTGCTGAGTAAGATTAAGCCGTCCGTCAAACATTGTAAGAAGCACACCCTCAAGCTCAATAAAAGGATTGTAAAGTCTTTTTATTGTTCTTACTGTTGCCATAAGCTGTGAAAGACCCTCAAGAGCATAATATTCACATTGAATGGGGACTAAAAAGCTGTCAGACGCTGTAAGAGCGTTGAGAGTTATAAGTCCCAATGACGGCGGACAATCAAAGAAAATAAAATCGTAATTCTCCTGCAAGGGAGCGAGGGCATTTTTGAGCACCGCCTCACGCTTTTCGATAACTGCCAATTCAAGCTCTGCACCTGCAAGATTTATATTTGAGGGAATAATATCAACTCCCTGAAATTTAGTTTTTATAACCGCGGCTACGGCAGGAACCGAGCCTATTAAAATTTCATAAGAGGTTGCCGTAAGATTTTTACGGGAAATACCGTAACCGCTTGTGGTATTTCCCTGGGGGTCAATATCAACAAGCAAAACTCGCTTACCGAGAGCACCTAAAGCCGCCGCAAGATTAACAGCACTTGTAGTCTTGCCAACTCCACCCTTCTGATTAACAATGGAAATTATTTTTGCCATTTAAACTGTCCTTCCGTATTACAAGGCACAAAACGCACCTATTACACCTAATTATACATATTAGAGTATAACATATATACAATGAAAATGGAATAGAAAAAGAACAAAAAATAAGAAAAAACGCAAATATTTTTACCCCGTTTTCTATTGACGAACAAAACTTGAAATGCTATACTTTTGCCATTAAACATTTGCCGTCAGGCAAATATATCACGTTAGCAAAGCTAACATATCGCGCACCGCAAAGTGCATATCACATCTGCGAAGCAGATATATCACACAATGCGTAAGCATTGAATAAATACGGGGGCGTAGCTCAGCTGGGAGAGCGAATAAACAGGTAAACACCCCCAAGCTACAAAACACAATAAAACATATGGGGCATTAGCTCAGCTGGGATGAGCGCTTGACTGGCAGTCAAGAGGTCAGGGGTTCGATCCCCCTATGCTCCACCATTAATCCGTAATCATTATGATCACGGATTTTTTCTTTTTAGGGGTGATTTTTATTCCATTGTTATATTTCTATCATATTCTTAACCTTCCGTATTTGTAATAGGCTACCAAAAGTTCCTATTCATACTTAGAAATCAGTTCCTTCTTCACTACTTTTTGTGGCTTGCCATTTTTTGACACGTTTTGTTTCTACTACGTTTTTTACTCTCAACTAGTAGAATCATACTTATGTATTTGCTAAAGAGATAAAAACACACCATTGGTTCAATTGAACCAATGGTGTGTTTTTAATTTAATTAAATTTTATAATATCCCACTTAGTCTCGGTCGGCTTTAATTTTGCAAATAATTCAACAGTACCAAGTAATTGTAAACATATGGCTTATGGTAAGTTTTTTACAATTTTTCTTCCGACAATTTCAACTTTTTATTTTAGATAGGATAAGAATAATACAATGAAAAATTGTTGCTATTAATTTGTTTTATTGATAATAGTCAAGGTATATCAAGTTTTCGTTGTTACGTGTTTCAATCAATTCTTTTAACTCTAAATCATTGAAACAATCCACAACAATCAATTTGCTTCCTGCGGGTAGTTGATTTAATATGTCTAAAAACAAATCACGCGCCATGCTAATACAAGCAAGTTGCTTTGGAGAATAATAGTAATAATACTTACAATCGCACAAATAGGTTACTTCACATTCCCAAAAATTTTTTCTATTTACTTCTATTTTTGATAATTCTTCAGTTAAAAATGCTTTTTCTGCAAAATTTATAACAAAGCGATTAACGCCATCTTCATGTGAATAATCAAACTTTAGTATGTTTTTATAATACTCAATCGATTGCTTCAATGTTTTTAATCCGTTTCCTTTTAATAGGTCTGAATTTTTATTTAATTCTAAATCAACCAATGGATTAAATTTCTGACCATTATCAATTATAGATAATCGATCTGTGGCTAACTCAATATGACAAGAAACCTCTTTTCCATTGTGGGTAAAGATATTATAAATTAATTCATTTATTAAGGTGTTCAAATTTTTATATTTAGCTTCATCTAGCAAAAAAACTATTTTTTGCATAATATTTTCGGATATTATTGGTATTCCTCTATTAATTTTAAATTTACAGGTGTTTTTATATTTATAATTTAAATCTTCATTTTCAAATAAACCTATAATTATATCGTTACAGCCAGTAAAAACTTTACATGGATGTTGCATTATTTGCTGGATTTCACCTGATGCTTTTTGAGACTCTTCGGCAATATATTGATATAAATTTTCCACAGAAATAACTTCTCTATTATATTTTCTAGTCTTTCCAGTCAATCCTTCTATTAAAAAATATGTAAACGCACTTATCTGGTTTTCTTTATATTCATTTTGAGAATATTCGCCACTTTTGCAAGAATAAATAATAAAAGTACCACCAGAATTATTTATGTATTTTTTGTAAAAATTAAAGTTTTTGCCTTTAGAGGTTTTGCTATTATCTAATTTATTTCGACATGCATCTATTAGTATAATTTTCGATTTAAATTTAGATGCATTTATAATATCAATAACCTCTGTCATTGACATAAATGTTTTTATTTCATCTGAATTTGAATCGGAAAAAACGAAATAGAATTCATTACTTATTTCTATACCATGTCCGCTGAAATACAAGATAAACTGTTGATTTTCATTAGATTCAGTACAGATTTCAACAAGTGCATCTTTAAATGTTGATTTTGATATACTATAGTTATTTAACAATATGCTTTTTTCGTCATCAAACGGAATGTTTTTTGACCTACAAAACACATCAAATACTGCTGATGCATCCGATGAACAATTTATTAATTGATTGTTGTATAAATAATTATTAATTCCAACCGTCAACAACACATTGTTTCCAATAACACCTTTTAATTCTTCTATATAATATGGTTTCATATATATTCCTCCTAATGATATCTATTGGTAATGTAGATTAATTTTTAGAACCCACATTATCAAATACAACTTTATTAAATAATACTAACAAAAATCAAGCAGCACGATTTTTATCAAAATCTACAAAATTTATATAAACGCCCAAATCCATCAATCCATATCACAGCAAAACAACAACTAGACATATTAATTTATTAGGATATCGATTGATGCTTTTGTTTTTTCAAACTATAACAATTTGCACCATAAAATAGTTTATTTTGCTGTTTGTATAGTTATTGATACCACTTAACACCGATAATTTAATGAAACTAAAATTATTATTTTAGGTGTGCATACAACGTTTTTGTTTTAATAAATCATTTTCTGAATTTCAGCTAAATATTTTATAAACATATCCAACAAATCTTCCATCTCTTCAGAAAAATCATCAATGAGCTTATGATATTTATTTGAACACTGTTCTTTATCTTGAGGATTTGTTGAGTTATAAATCAACGCCTGATATGGGTAAGATAAATAGAAACTATTATTCCCTAATAATTTCTCTATATCCTCAATAATAACTTTAAAAATATCATTAGGTAAAGCGTATTTAAGTGCTTGTCCATTTTGTTTTATGGTTTGAAGTGAAAGCAATGATATAAGTCTACTTTTAATTACTTGAATTAAATCGGAAGAGTTTTCATTTTTTAATTCTATTAAAGATTTGTTTGCATAATCAAATGCAGATATAAAGTCTTTTTTTGTAAAATAATATAAAGCACATACATAAAAAGTATGCCCCATTATTTTCGAATACCCTTCAGGAAGAGCCTGTTTGCTTTCTATTGTTGTTATAATTGAAATCGGAGTATCTTTCAAATTTAACATTAATTCAAGTTCAGACTGTACATTCAATGAACTACAGAAATCTCTATTGCATTTATCCAATGTTTTTGAGCGAATTTCATTTGCAATAAGTATATAATCATATGCAATATGATTAAGACCTATATCACGAGCCAACAAACCTATATTAAAAAGTGCTGTTGCCCAAGAAGCAAGCATATCTTCATGTGAATTATTCTCATCTTTGTCAAGAACAATATACTTCGCTTTAATTTTAGCTACTTCAACATATATTCGCCCTGCATGAAATGGCTCAATATTTTTTAAGATAGTTGCATATAAATCGCATGACCTAGCATAAATTTGTGGATGTTCATCGAATTTCTCCTTCAATTCAATATCCTTACGAATACTCAACAAGGCATCCATTATATTGCCAGAGGTAACATATGCCAACGCCAAATTATAATAACACTTAGCTAAAAAAAGTTGTTCCGGACGTTTTTGCTCTTCATTATTTAAAACTAATGTTATAGCTTTTTCCAAATGAGCAATTCCAATTTCACTTTCATTATAATAATATGAAAAAGCTCCAATTGAGTTTAATAATCTGGTATGAATATGATAATCAAGTTTATCTCCAACAAGGCTTTCAAACTCTTTAGCGGAATTATAATAGTGTTGAATATCAGAAAAACTCATACCATTTCTATATTGAAGTTTATCTAATAGTGCCTGTGCATTTTCATTAATATTTTTCAATGACAAATTTTTCACCCACGAAATATCCTTAGTCAGTACATCGGTATGTTTTTTTATAGACCATTTCTTTTCAAAAATGCCCATCAATTTACTTTCCCTAAGACATAAATCCGAATAAATATCTTCAAAACATTTAACTATATCATCCTTGGCATAAAAGCAACCACAGCTTATATAAGCCTTAAAAACAAATAACACTATTTTATACAAATCATCATCGTCACATAATGTATTCATTTTATTTTTTATCATTTTGCTAAAAGCATCTTCTGAAGGCATAAAAACATCATCTAATAATTCAGGGAACTCTTTGGCTGTATCATAAAAACTATCTTTAACCACCGCTACAAATTCATCTAAAATTTGATCATTATTTATCAATTCTTTTAATGTTGTTTCTACTTGCGTTGTAAACGGATTTTCTTTAGCCAAAAATCTTAAAAGTTTGTTAACGCTATCGAAATCTCCTTCTGGGTAAAATATAGGTTCTATGCCCAAACTTGTTAAGTGTCTAGCATGTTGTATTCTTTTTTCATCATCAGTAATCCAAGGAACAATTGCATAATGAGAAATTGTTTGGTACTTTGTTACACATTCGCGAAGAATTTCTAAAGTTTTATCCATTTCTAGACTACAACCAACAAACAACAACTTTTTTCCTGAAAAAAGTTGCTCGAGGTACAGTGGTAAAGGTTTACCATTCCGTTCAGAAGGTTTACCATAAAAATCTTGATATTGTTTTGATGTCAGAATAAACGAAGTTGTTTCTTCGGTTGAACCATGAAGTTTTAACAAACATCTTTCATTACTTTGTATTGCTTCGTCAACCTGACCTTTTAAACAGGGCAACAATGGTTTTAATGGTTCATCTTTTATGCTTTGTCTTGACGCTGTTTCTAAAATTGTATCATAGTTAGTTGTAACAATCAATTTGGAAAACGATGTAGTTAAAATATATGGAGAATCTGTAATCTTAATTGATGCCTGGTTAAACAAATCACTTATTTTTTTCATTACCATATGAGCATTACCGGTTACTTCTACAATTTTATCAGCATAACTGTAATAATCACAGGTTTCGTGAATATCACAAATCTCAGCATCCGTAAAAAAATCTTTTGCTATTGAATCAAGCATCTCTCTCCAAGAATACAATCCACATTCAATAGAAATTCCAGCACCAATAAAAGGAATGATATCGCTTCTATGCTCTTGAATAAATTTAAGTTTTGGATAATTTTTTTTATAGTTAATTAAATCACTTAACTTCATAACATTATCTCCTTAATAAAAGTAGAATTATATAAGACACATTTAAGTTGTAATAGATATATTGTTATACTATAGCGAATTGTTTCTTCTTATTTCATCAGGTTTTTCTACTGTATATTCAGGATAATCCATCAATGGTTCTGAAGTAACAAATCGATAACCAATAACCCAACTTTCAGGCCAATTTTTAGGTAAAATTATTTGATCAGCACCACCCTCTAATATGGTTCCAGACAACATTTTTACTGAACCAACCACGCCTACATTTATGATAACATTTTTGGGTACCTTAATTTTTTCTTCAATATATAAGGCGTTTTTCCATTGTGGATCTAAAGCCAATCGAAGTTTAATGTCTATACGAGATTCGGCAAATTCTGTTGTTGCAAATGAACCATTCTGTTTAGCACCAGCCTTTCCAGAAGGAGTTAGACCATAAACCCGATATAAAATTATATCATCTAATGTTACTAAAGTCTTATACTCCCTATTTTTGAAGCTGTTCACAATATCTTCCGGCAAAATCTGCTTACCAATTTCCGTTGTGTTTTTATCACTAATAATAGTTTTGAATTTTTGATTAGTACTCCCCGACTTGAAATTTAACCCAAGTTTTACTAATTCTTCATAACTCCACTTCATTTTACTTACCATACTTAATTTACTGTGTTTTTTGAATGTTCTTTATTGTGAGATATAACAACTTCCGCACTTTTTGCGTACTGATTATCTACCAAGCACTCATATACCAAGAAAAACTAATTACTTTTCTAATCCACTTTCTAATAAATCTTTAAGAATATTTTTTAAAAAAGTTTGCGTATCTTCATGTCCGATACCATAAAAGCTATTAGCAATAACTATATCCCTAAACAATTCATCATTTTCTTTCATATCAAGAATTTGGTTGTTTGGATATAAAGCATCTACATATCTTTGAATTTCATAATCGCTAGATGCATCAAACATAAAAGTATCGGCTTCGCCTTTTGAAGCATTCTCCTCAAAATAAGTTTTTTTACTTTGGTTACTCGAACCAATGAGTACAGCGCCTACATGGATACAATTAAGAAAATCCTCTAGTTTTTCAATTGTTATTTTTTCTTGAGTCTCTTTTTCACACTTGAAAAAGCATAACATTTTTCGGTGGTCGAACGCCTTTTGGGTAGTCAAAATTATCTGTTCGAAATTATATGAACACATTTTTTGGTTATGTTTTTCAATTATTGTGCCTCCGCTTGATGTTGTATAATGCCCATTCATTCCATTCAAAAAACCAATTTTTGTTTTTTTACTACCATTCGCTAATATTTCACTTAAATCTTTTAGAAATGTATCTATTGAACTATCAGTTGTACTAAGATATCCTGGTGCTGCAATTACAGAATACTCATAATTTGTTTTGGACATATACCAATCCAAAACATTATTAACTTTTCTGTCTTCTACATTTTCTCCTTTTACTTTTGGCAAATATGCTATATATAACATTTTAACACGTCCTTATATATATTCTTTTGGATTATATATCAATTTAATTCATCAGTATTTTTACAACTCTCAATCCTCTTAATCCACTCCTCTTTTTCTTCAGGCGTTAATTCTCCGAGTGGCTTGCGTAAAAGCTTTGCTGCTTTAGATGCATGAAACAGCAATTCTAAATTTTCTTCAAGCAAAGGATTTTCGCTCATTCTCATCCAAGTTGCTTTTTTCAATATAAAAGCCGCAAATGAAAATACAAGTTTTTTAAACATCCTAAATGCACCTCCATATATATATGACTAAAATTTCAAAATACTTCACAAAAATTTTAAAAAATATTTGAAATCGTGAAATTTGACAAAAAACGACACCGTGTTTCGTGCAACTACGACAACACGGTGTTTTTTTATATATCCCCATATGAAAGGAGTTGGTGATAAATATGAATCACCCGTAAAACCAAACAAAAAAATAGGAGTTGATTTTAATGAATACAGGTAAAAAGCATCCGAGATTAATCGGTATGTCCTATCATGACGAAAGAGAACTGAACTCTATTGAAGAAGTTGCAAAATATATATGTGAAAAAGGTGTGTCAGGGGATGTAACAATTACATACGAAGACGGAACTCCGTTCTTAAACACCTTCGGAATATATATCGATAGAATTTCTGATATGGAGTATCGTTCAGAATTGTTAAAAATCCTTATTCCTATGCAGAAAGCGTTGGACGGTACAGAAGAAATCTTTGACCCCGATGGCTCTGAAGAAATGGGAATCGAAATGTAAAAGAGGTGAAATTTTATGAGTACATTTGACAATATGTCTCAATATGCAGAACGAATGCAGAAGCTATATCCCGAAGGTACTCGTCTTCTGTTAAATAGTATGAATGACCCGTATGCTCCTGTTCCACCCGGTACAAGAGGTACGGTTGATTTCGTAGATGATGCCGGACAGATTCATATGAAATGGGATAACGGCAGAACACTTGCAATCGTTCCCAGCGAAGACGATTTCAGAAAGCTCACCGATGAAGAGTTGGCAGAAGAATCTGAAATTGAAGAATCAGAAGATTTAGAACAAACAATGTAAAAAGAGGTGTATAAAAACTAAATAATCAGAATGGTCGGATGCTGTATGGCAATCCGATTTTTTGATATGTTTGCAGGTATCGGTGGTTTTCGTACAGGATTAACTAAAATAGGAGGTTTTGAGTGTGTCGGTCATTGTGAAATTGATAAATACGCTAATGCAGCGTATTGTGCGATGTATAAAACCGGGGGTGAGCAATATTATGAAGATGCGCGAGAAATCGACCCCAAAAACCTCCCCAACTTTGACCTGCTCTGTGCAGGATTTCCTTGCCAAGCTTTCAGCGTTGCCGGAAAGCGATTGGGATTCAGTGATACAAGAGGAACTCTCTTCTTTGATGTTGCCCGAATCCTTGAAGTTAAAAGACCTGCATTTGTATTCTTGGAAAACGTTCAAGGCTTGTTATCGCATGACTCAGGCGAAACACTTAAAACTATCTACTCCGTGCTTGTTGAAATGGGGTATAATCTCGAATGGTGTGTGCTTAACAGCAAATATTTCGGAGTCCCCCAACAAAGAAGGCGGTTGTATATTATCGGATATCTTGATGGGCGATGTACCGGACAAATATTTCCTGTCGAATGCTGCAATGGAGCGAATCTTAAAGAAATCATCCCCGGCAGTCAAGGACAGAGAGTCTATGACATAACAGGTATATCGTGTACATTGTGTGCAGGTGGAGGTGGTATGGGCGGTAAAACAGGGTTATATTTCATTGATATGAATAGCGATCCCGTGATAACTTCCCAAGCACGATGCATAACTGCACGACAAGATTCAGGTGTAAGCAATCGCAGAGGTGAACATTCAGGTGTGTTAGTAGAAGATGCTCCACGAGCCGTATTGACACCCGACAGAGAAAAGGTGCGTCAGCAAGGCAGAAGGATGAAAGAACCCAATGAAGAAATGTTCACAATAACTGCTCAAGATAGACATGGTGTTTATCATAAAGGCAGAATCCGTAAACTTATGCCCATTGAGTGCTGGCGATTACAAGGATTTGAAGATAAACAATTTAATAAAGTTGTCGCATCTGGCATTAAGGATGGACAGTTATACAAGATGGCTGGTAACTCTGTGAGTGTACCGGTCATTTCTGCTATCGGCAGAAAAATCAAAGAAGTTAATGAAAAATATCAAATTGTAAAGGAGTGATAGTATGCCGAACCATGTTACTAATCGTATTAAGTTTTCGGGAGAATCTGAAAAAATCATAGAACTTATGGAATCTATAAAGAATGATGAAATAGGTCTCGGTTCTGTTGATTTCAACAAGATAATTCCTATGCCCGAATCATTGAATATTACAGCAGGTTCTGTTACAGATAAAGGTCTTAAAGTCTACAAAGATTTTGTCGCTGTTCTTTTGTTTGACGGTGCAAATAAGGATATTGACCTTTTGAATATCCCCGAAGAAAAAGAAGCAATATTTTTGAAACAGCGAACAGATATCAATGACGATGAATGGAAAGCAGGTCGTCAGGCTTTCCGTAACATTCAGCAGTATGGGTTTCCTACATGGTATGAATGGAGTATCAACAATTGGGGTACAAAATGGAATGCCTACGACTGTATTGAAATTGAAGATGCAGCAGAAGCACGGAAAGAACTCTGTTTTAATACTGCTTGGTCTGCTCCACACCCTATTCTGTCAAAACTTGCACAGATGTATCCCGATGTTGAAATTGAACACGAATGGGCAGACGAGGACTTCGGTCATAATCTTGGTAGAGTAAAGTACAAGGGTGATACAATTCTTGAAGAATATATACCCGAAACAACGAAAGAAGCCTATGAGTTTGCCTTAAAGGTTCACGGATATGAAGATATGGAAACCGTAGGTCTTTCGCTTAACTCAACAGAAACTGACTATATTCCTATTTGGCATGAGGAATTATCTGCTGTTCAGTTTCAAGATAAGGTCTTTTTGTTCTCTGAAAGCAGAAAGTCTGCAGCTGATATTCCTAAAGGCTTCTACTGTTATGAGTGCAGAACAAGTGATGACCAAAGTTTCTTAGCAACTCTTGAACCAAGGGTAAAAGTAAACTTCGGTGGTACTCTCATAACAGATGAACCTATTGATTTTGGTGAAAAAGGTTATATAGACCTTAAAGAAGAACCAATTTTATTCCCCGATATTGACGAGGTATCTTTTGAAAGGTTTATGAACGATAAGGCAGAAATTGAACAGGAAATGGTAGGTGCAGAAAGTTGTCAGTTACGTCAGTAAATACAGAAGAACTTCGTAGCATGTCCAGTACCGAAGGTATTGTGTTGCAGGGCTGTGGTGGTGAACTGAAAGAATGGATTGACGGCATCAACGGATTGTTTAAAAGGAGTGGAATTCTCCTTGAAGACAGCGAATTCAAAGAAGATGACTGTTATACCTTTAAAAACGGTGAACTCACTTGTTTGCTGTTCCCCTTCAATGATGAAATTAGCATTGATTTAGGGAAAATGGCAATGTGGCGTTTGCAGACACATCAGGACCTTGGTGGTACTTGGTTTTCAGATTATGTGGATAATCGTCTTGGTGGTTTCATTAATGAGAATGATTCTGTCAAAGAAAAAGTCAAACCCGATTGTGCTTTGATTGGAGAAGATGGCAATATTTTCAATCTTATGGGTATTGCATCAAGAACTTTAAAAGAAAACGGTATGGATAATGAAGCCAAAGAAATGTGTGAGCGTGTAAGGTCATCAGGCAGTTATTACGAAGCTCTCGGTGTTATCGGTGAATATGTCAATATCACCTCCTCCGAAGACATGACCGAAGATGAAAGCGAGGGAATTGCATTACAATGAGTGAAATCCTTGCATTTATCATAGGTGCTATGTTAAGCAGTATAGTAACTACCATAGCGATGTGTTGCGTTTTTATAAACAAAAAGAATTACTATGAAGAAAAAATCATAGAACTTCAAAAATCAAATAAGCAAGAGTAAGACGGTATTTATCACAAAATGATGAATACCGTCTTTTTTTATGCCCAAAAGTGAGGTGATTAAATGAAAACCCCTGTATCAAGGGTTGGTAACAAAAGTTCAATACTCAACATTCTCTATGCTGTATTTCCTTTACAGTACGGCAGATTTGTTGATGTGTTCGGTGGTTCCGGTAGCGTCCTTCTGGGAAAAGAGCAGGTTGACTCCTTCGAGGTTTACAATGACTATGACAGGAATTTGGTAAACCTTTTCCATTGCATGAAGGAACGAACTATGGCAACAATTCGTGAAATCGGCTTTTGCAATCTTAACTCACGTGAGGATTTTAACTCCGTTAAAAAGTTCTTTGAGTTTGAAGAATTCAAAGATGATTTTTACAGAGAAGAATTACTGTTGACAGAACTGATGTTTCCACCACCCGAAGCAAATGAACTTAATGAAATAAGAACTCGTATTACTAAAGACTATGATGTCCGTAGAGCAGCAATGTTTCTCAAACTCTTACGATACAGTTATTCAAGCGGCTGTAAGTCTTTTGCATCACAGCCATTTGATATACGAAAGTTGTTTGAGCTTATAATACAACTTGAAAACAGAATGGCAAATGTAGTGGTTGAAAACCAGGACTTTGAAACGCTTATAAAACACTACGACAGACAGGATACTTTTTTCTATGCTGATCCCCCATATTTTTCTACTGAAGATATGTATGCTGTAGGCTTTAATTGGAACGACCACGTGCGCTTAAAGGATACACTTTCCAAAATACAAGGTAAGTTCTTGCTTTCATATAACGATTGTCCTGAGATAAGGGAACTGTACAAAGACTTTTCTATGCTTGATTTTTCTCGTACTCATTCTATGGCACAAAGGTACGAAGCTGGAAAAGAATTTAAAGAGTTGCTTATATCAAACTATGACTTATACGAAAGAGAACGAAGCAAACCACAACAGTTAACCTTATTCAGTTGTTATGGTGATGATAAATATGATTATGAAAAAGTGTTAAAGGAGTGTATCGTCCAATGCAGAATTCAGAATTAAATCAAGACAGTATATTTCTTTCTATACCTCTTGAAGATTTTGAGAGTTTAAACATTTCGGTAGAAAGAGTGTGTTCTACTCATTCAGGTATGGGAACATTACAAATCAAAATAACAAATAACGAAAGCGAGGTTGATAGCTAATGGTCAAAATATATCGTGTTCTTGGGAAAAAAGGAAGGGTTACAATTCCTTTTGAATTGAGGCAGTCCGTCGGTTTTAAACATAACGATATTTTATCATTTACCGAATCCGAGGATGGGAATTCAATAATTGTTAAAAGAGAAAAAGTCTGTGATAACTGTAATTTAACTAATTCCTCACAAATCGATAAAATGACTTTATTTGATTTTCTGAATCAACTTCCCGTTGAGCAGCAAAAAGCTGCACTTGTTCATCTTTCGGTTAAATGGGCAATGGAACAGGCAGGTGTTAATCTTGAAAATTAAAATATTCCAAATCAATAATGAACGAGATGCACTCGATGTTAAGTTTATGAACCTTGACAAAACTGCACGAATTCAGAAAACAGATAAAATAGACCCACAAATATATGATGAGGTTTTCAATGGTGATATTGATGCGAAAACACTTGAAGATGTTTTTACTCGTTTTAATACAGAATCTCATCCACTTCACAGAGGGCACTCTCTTTCCGTTTCGGACATCGTCCAGACAGATGAGGGTGCTTTTTTTTGTGACTCTGTAGGTTTCCAAAAGGTTGATTTTGATGCAACCCTTACGCAGAAACCTGACAACTTAATGACTATCGTCTATGTTGAACCAAACCGTCCTCCGTTTGTTTCAGAGGTGGCACACACACTTGAAGCAGAACAGAGGGCAGTAGGTGGATACATAGAACCGATATACATGGAAGATGACAATGTCTGTCTTATAGGCAACGAGGAATCAAAACTTATGGGTATGGCAGGTAACCGTAGGCTTGGTGAAAGCACCATCATTGCCGGACCCTTCTTTATTGTTGGTTTGACAGAAGATGACTTCCGTTCACTTACAGATGAGGAGGTGGTGACATATATGGAACGCTTCAAAGAACCCGAACAGATTTCTCAGGCAGAAGTTGAATCGGACATGGGATTCACAATTATAAGTTTCAATTAATCGAAAGGTAGGAAAAAATTATGGCACAGAAAAAACAGCCACTTGTAAATGCGAAAATTGATCGCATGGTAAATCAGGAAGATAGCAAAATCAAGGCTTATGCCAGTGCAAATATTGCAGGTGCATTTGCTATTCACGGTCTTAAAGTAATTGACTCATCAAAAGGTCTCTTTGTTCAGATGCCTCAGAGCGTTTATACCAAAGATGGTGAAAAGAAATATAGCGATATATTCCATGCTATTACGGCAGATGCAAGAAACGAAATTAATGCAGCCGTTCTTAAATCATACGAAGAAAGACTTCACATGGATGAAGCAGAAGCAATGAGTGAGCAGCCTGACGATGATGTCGAGGCTGCTTTTTCACAGTCCATGTAATTAAAAAATAAGAAAGTTGAGGTAAAAATTCATGTTCAAGAAAATCAAAGATAAAGTAATGTCCATCAAAGCAAAGGCTGTTGAGGTTATCGAAACAAAAACAGCAGAAACCTATGTTGATACAGGTGTCAAGGTTCTCATCGCTGTTGTTATCGGTGCGCTCCTTCTCACTCTTCTCTATGCCCTTTTTGAAGACACCATCATGCCTTCTGTTGTAACAAAGGTACAGGGGCTCTTTAATTATGCCGGTTAACTAATACTTGCTCGGTGGGAGTTTTAATACTCCCACCAATCTTTTGAAAGGAGAATTTTATGAATTTAATTGTTGGTCCGATTATGCCGAAAGTTATTGATGTAACAGTTGAAACACTTCTGAAGATATTTGGTGTATCGGTAATTCTTGGAGCAGTTGTATTAGCAACTGTATTAATTGCTAAATATGCCCTAAAAAGATGGGGTGGCGAAAAGGTGAAAACTATAGCAGGTTTTGTAGGCATCGGTCTCGGAGTAACAGCAGCTTTGCTGTGTTTTTTTGGATGTACCACTATGGCGGTGCGTGGCATTTTGTTCAGCTTAATTCTCCTTTTAGCATCTTTTAGTGATATTAAATCAAGAGAATGCGATGACTGGCTCCATGTAATGATTGTCATAGTGGCATTTGTAGGCTTTGAGTTGTCCGCTATACCAAGCATGTTACTCTCCGGTTTCGTCATTTCCTTGCTGATGATATTAAGCATCTTCATAGGAAAAGGAAGAATCGGTGGTGCAGATATAAAGTTCTGTATCGCAAGTTCATTGGTGCTTGGTTTAAAGAACAGCGTTATAGGTCTTACCTTGGGATTGGTACTTGCAATCCTTATGAACATTAAAAGAAACAAAAAAGAGGGTTTCCCCCTCGTTCCATATCTTGCCACAGGATTTATGGTGGCATATTTCATTTAACAGGAGGTTATTTATAAATGAAAAACAGAACAATTATAGGTATCATCTGCATGGCGCTTGCTGTTGTAATGACCTTCGTAGTTGCTCCTATTGTTACAAATATTACAAGCGACACAACAAAGATAGTACGACTTACACAGGATGTGAAACAGGGTTCACCCATTACAGAAGATGTAGTTGAGGTGGTTAAGGTTGATAAAGATTCAATCCCTGCAGGTGCTATTGAAGATAAAGCTGATGTCGTAGGTAAATATGCTGCTTCCAATCTGTATAACGGTGACTTCTTCACAAAGGATAAGCTCACCAAAGATGGTAATACTGCTGAAGATGTATTCGCAACACTTGACGGTAAACATGTAGCAATCAGCGTAACAGTAGACAGTCTTGCGGCAGGTGTATCAGGTAAGCTCCAGAACGGAGATATCGTAACATTCCTTATTGTCAATAACGACACTAACAAAGCAGTAACTCCTCCCGAACTTAAATATATGAAGGTTATAACCACAACTACATCGGGTGGTATTGATAAAGATGCAGTAATTAAGAATGAAGACGGAAGTTATGAACTCCCAAGTACAATTACTGTTCTTGCAAATACACAACAGGCAAAGTTACTTGCAGAATATGAAGGTAATGCAGAAATTCATGCGGCACTTGTATACAGAGGTGATAAATCAACTGCCGATAAGTTCTTATCCACACAGAATAGCTACTTTAAGAATAAAACAGAAACAACAACCGAAGGTGGTGCTGTGAATGAGTAAAGTTATTGCCGTTTGTGGCTCACCCGATAGTGGTAAGACATCTGTTGCAATTAAAGTTGCACAGACCTTATATAACAAAGGAAAGAAAAGAGTACTTTACTTTTCACCTGATTTGATGGTGCCTTGTATGGGTTACATCTTCCCTCATTGTAAGGAAAGTGATTTGTATTCAATCGGTAAGGTTCTTGATAAAACGGATGTGTATCGTGAAGATGTCCTTCGTAGCATTGTAACAACAAAGAATATGCCTAACTTCGGTTATTTAGGTTACAAGGCAAACGAAAACAAATACACATATGCAAGACCGACAGAAGACAAAATCAGTCAGTTGTTTATGAATATGAGAGAACTTGCTGACTACATAGTTATTGACTGTGTGAGCGACAGAAGTGACCTCATATCTTCTCTTGCCAAAGCAGAAGCTGATGTTATTGTTCAGGTTGTAACACCGACACTTAAATGCATGTCATACTATGCAGCTAACGGTGACCAGTTTATTGCATTTGCAGATAAAGTGGTAAAGGTAATCAACATAAAAGACAACGACATCTATCTCCCTGTAGGTGAAGTTAAAGAACACTTCAAGGATGTTGAAATCAAAATCCCTTACAGTCACTCCCTTAAACAGCAGTCTATTACGGGAACTTTATCAGAACATATCACCGATAAAGTCTTCTGCGATAGCATTTCGAGGTTAGCAAAGGTGGTGAGCTGATGAGCCAAATAATTGGTTTTTTTCCACTTCTTAATAATGTACAGAAATACATCTCGGAAAACTATGCAGCTTCATTATCCGATAAGGATAAATACGGTCAGTTAAGAACCTACATTGATAAATACTTGTATGACCACGATTATATGGTCGAAGGTATGAGCTTCAAACAACTGTCAGACAAACTCTATTGTGAAATGGCTGAATACTCCATCTTAACAAAGTATTTAGGACGTGAGGATATTGAAGAAATTAATATCAACGGTTGGGATGATATTGCCATAACATATACCGATGGTCATATTGAAAAGACTACGGAATATTTTTATTCACCCCAACATGCTATTGATATTGTTAAAAGGCTTCTTCACCATTCGGGTATGATTATTGATAATGCAACTCCTATGGCTCAAGGTCATTTGCCCGGTAACACACGAATCACAGCTCTTAAAGAACCTATTGTTGATGATGACAGAGGTATCAGTGTATCAATCCGACTTTTGCACCCTTCAAGAGTTACAAAGGATGAAATCGTTAAAGGTAATAATGCAACACAGAAGATGATTGACTTCTTGTGCATGTGTCTTCGCTATGGTGTTTCTTTCGTTGTAGCAGGTGCAACCAGTTCAGGTAAAACAACACTTCTTAATGCATTGCTTTCAACAATTCCAGATAATAAGCGAATATTCAGTATTGAATCAGGTTCTCGTGAATTATCCCTTGTTCGCAAAAACGATGATGTTATAACCAACAATGTAGTGCATACATTGTCAAGACCTTCTGATAACGAAGCTTACGATATCACACAGGAAGATTTGGTTGTAGCATCCTTGCGATTTAACCCCGACATCGTAGTTGTCGGAGAAATGCGAGATACTGAAGCTTATTCTGCTGTTGAAGCATCCCTTACAGGTCATACGGTTGTATCAACTATCCATGCCTCTGCTGCCGATGCAGCTCATATGCGTTTAGCACTCCTTTGTCAAAAGCGTTTCCCTATAAACTTTAAGACATCGCTGATGCAGGCTGGTCAGGCATTTCCTCTCGTTGTTTACGCTCATAAGCTGGAAGACAATTCCCGAAAGATTATGGATATATCTGAATGTGTAATCACTCCTTCAGGCGAAAGAGAGTATCGCACATTGTTCAGATACAATATCACAAGCAACACTATGCAGGGTGATAACTACATAATCGAAGGTCATTTTGAACAACCCGAAATAATGAGTGATAATCTTAAACACAAGTTGATGCAGTTCGGTGTACCTCAAAGCGAGTTGAAAAAGTTCTTGCAGAAGGGAGCTGATTATGTATGATGATTTTTTCAATCATATCATGCATATGCGTTATAGTGGCAATTGCCTGTTTCCTTGACCTTACACCCGAAAGAGTAACGAATGATTTAATTCACATCATTACTCCTCACGATACCCTTCGTGAGAAAGCAAGGGCTATAAGAGGAAACAAAAAAAGACATGGTGTCTATACTAAGCTCATGGAAATGAAAACTGCATTAGCAGTAACAGGTAAATCCAAAAACTTCGTAATCGTTTGTTTTTCTTCCGTTATCTTGTTTGCTGTTGGTGCATTCGTTGCTGTCCTTATTGATAACCTTTTCTTGCTCCCGGCTCTCTCAATATCACTTGCTTTAGTACCTTTTGTGTACACTGCAAATACTCTTGCGATATATGAAAAAACAACAAAGGAAGAATTGGAAACAACTCTTTCAATTATCACAACATCATATATCCGTAATGATGATATTGTCTCGTCAGTAAGAGAAAACATCCAGTATATAAAGCCTCCGATAAAAGATGTTTTCAAAGCATTTGAAACAGAAGCAACTCTCGTTTCATCAAATATAAAACATGCTTTATATAACTTGAAGGATAAAATTGATGATGAGATTTTCCGTGAGTGGTGCGACACCTTAATTCAATGTCAGGATGACCGAACACTAAAAGATACCTTGCTCCCCATTGTTGCAAAGCTTACCGATGTTCGTATAGCAAACAGCGAACTTAAAACGATGCTTACTGCTGCAAAGAATGAGTATTGGGTAATGGTGTTATTGGTTGTCGGCAACATACCCTTGTTATATATGCTTAACAAAGACTGGTTTAACACCCTAATGTATGAAACATCAGGAAAAGCCGTGTTAGGTGTATGTGGCGTGGTAATTTTAATAACAGCTTTGTTTATGATGAAATTTACAAAGCCAATAGAATACAAACGATGAGGAGGTTGAATATATGATACAAGCAATTGTCGGAATCCTTTGTGGATTAGGTCTCTTTTATATCCTTGTTGATTTGTATGCAATCCCTTATTACAAAACATCAAAGGCTGTTGAATCTATATCGAAACAACAGAAAGAAAAAACATCGGGTCTTGATGTGTGGCTGAAAGGTGTTGCAGGTTTCTTTGCAAAGCACATGCGACTTAATGAGTTCAAAAAGGCTCAGCTCCAGAATGACTTGAACACGGCACAGATGAATATCTCTCCCGAAATGTTCAAAGCAAATGCGATTGTAAAGTCTCTCATCATAGCTTCATTTGCAATACCTGTGTTATTTATTCTCCCATTATTAAGTCCCATAATCCTTGTGTTAGCCATAGCGTTATATAACAACGAGGTGCGTTCAGTTTCAAAAAGAATAAAGGCAAAAAGAAGAAAAATTGAATACGAGCTTCCAAGACTTGTCTTTACAATTGAGAAAACCTTGAAGCATAACCGAGATGTGTTATATATGCTTGATAGCTACATGGAAAGTGCCGGGCCCGAAATAAAGCACGATTTAGAAATAACCGTAGCTGATATGAGGTCAGGTAACTATGAAGCGGCGATTACAAGGCTTGAATCCCGTGTAGGCTCATCAATGATGAGTGACGTGTGCCGAGGTCTTATAGGCATACTTCGTGGTGACGATACAGAAATGTATTGGGCATCCTTATCAATTAAGTTCAATGACATTCAAAGACAACAGTTAAGACTTGAAGCACAGAAAGTACCGAGAAAGGTAAAGAGATTATCAATGTGCCTTCTCTTATGCTTCATGCTGATTTATGTTGTGGTAATCTTCTCGCAGATTATGTCTTCTGTGGGCGTACTCTTCACATAAGGGGGTGTCGGTGTGTTTAAGTTAAATAAACGTGGCGAAGGCTACATCGACATCTGTGTCGGTGTAGTTGTTTTTGTAATGGTATTGGTGCTTTCGCTCAATCTGTTCAGCTTCATCACCTTAAAGGTGGAAATGGATCAGATAGCCGAGGAGCTTATAAAATCGGCAACCTACACAGGAGAATTCGGTGATGAGTTTTGGGAAAGAGATTCGGATTTACTTGGTGAGTATTATGACTACGATATTGACTATGGTGCTGATGAATGGTTCAACACATCACTTGAACGAGTGCAGCTCGGTGACAAAATGTGGATAACTATCTCAAAGGATACCTATGTACAGGGATTGGGAGTATTCAAAATCCCAGTTACCGTAACAGTTACAAGGTCAGGTCTTTCCGAAAAGTATTGGAAGTAGGTGGAATAATGAAGAACAGGCGTGGCGATGGATACATCGGAACATGTGTTATGATTTTAATCCTATGTATGATACTTTCAATTTTTATTGAATTCGTTGCAACAGTAAATGTGATACGCATATCAGAAAGAAATGCCCGAATTGTATTGGACAGTTTCGTAATGGAAAACTCAATTGAAATATATGATTCAATAAAAACCGGCACAGATTTTACAGAGGTTGTTGATGTTGAACAATATATTTCTAAATATTCTGAATATAATTCGCTGGACTTTAATGAAAATATGTTGTATTGTTGTGGTGACGATGGCGAAGAACTGTATCGGCAGACAATACCGACAGTTCGACTCATAGAGGAAAACAGACTTAAAATAATTGCTGAATACACGATAACAGTTCCTCTGTACTTCGCAGGTCAACAAGTAACTGAAGTGACTGTACCAATAACAGTAACTTCAAAATTCAATCCGAAATTTTAATCAGGAGGCTGATAATATGAAAAACAAAAAGGTACTTATCGGTACAATCGTAGGCATCGTAGTGGTAGCTGTGATAATCGTAGCTGTAATCGGTCTCGGCAAAGACGAGAACAATACAGAACCTACAACAGGAATCACAACCGAAGAAGCAGTAATCGAAATCCCCACTGACATAGAGGATGACACAACAGAGCCTGAAACCTTGGTGGAAGATGACGATATGCTGAAAATCGAAGATGTCGATACAGTAACCGAAAAGCCGAACACAAATGAAAATACGGTTAAGGTGGACAAACCCGTAGAAGAAAATGAAAACAGAAACGATAACGCGCAAGGCATAGTAATCGATGGTGACGATGATACAAGTATCTACTCATGTGGAGTAAATGGTCATCGCTGTCACAACAAAGAAGCTCACAATATAACCACAATGCTTGAAAACAAAGGTTGTCACCACTGTGGCTCACACTCATGTAAGAGCTTCTATACCACAGACGAATGGGGAAATGCGTGTTACGATGAAACAAAATGTCCACAGTACAATGTGAAGAAAGACCCCTTAAAATACTGTCAAGATTGTGGAAAACCTGTAGGAACAGGTAGTAACGGCACATGTGTACACTTCACAGTAGATACAAAATGTCCCGACTGCAATAAATCAGTAAAAGCAAAGACATGCCACTCACATTAAGAAATAAACAAACATAAAGACCTGCTTCGGCAGGTCTTTTTTTATTGACAGAAAGGTGTTGATTAATATAAAACGAGTAATTTCAATAATACTTGCCATAATCACAGTTATAAGTGTACTACCCACATCGGCATTTGCTCTCTCTTGGGATGGTAGTTCTGTCACCAGTAATACTGCTGCAGGTAGTGTTTCAGACCCCGGTTATGCCATAAGAACAAGTAGCGATAACTGTATTGGTTATCGTTTTAGTTGTGTTGATTCAAGTGGTAGTATGCGTTCGTCAAAATCCATTGATGTATACAGAAATACAGGATATGGTAAGCTTGGTTATTCAGACGGATATAAATTTACCAGTAAATATAATAAGAAACAGTTGATAAATAGAATTGGCAACAGTTTCTCGACATCAAAAAACTCAACTAACTGTTTTAAGGAAACCGATATTTCTTTTTCAACTGCTCTCCCTGCTCCTTCAGGAATGGGCACTTGGCAGACATATAACGGAAATATCAATCAGATACTTTCAAAATTAGGTATCGGTAGTGTAAGTAACTTGAATTACGGTGATAAGGTCATTGTAGAACCTATATACGACCTTTGCCTACAATCAACTTATCATTCAGTTACCGTAACTGAATATGCAATTTACGGTAGATATCTGCTCGGTGGTACAAGTGACGGTGGCTCATCTGCTAAATCTAATACGTGGGGTTTCATTTCAAGATTTACAAATAAAATCTATCCCAATGACTTATACACCCCCAATGGTCAGGGTTTATGGACTGCAGCTACTGCACTTTCGGATAGAGAAACCTTTAACAACATAATCAATAAAGGTTATGGTGTAGGTATTGCATATACCGAAACAACCAACAAAACTTACAAAATCAAGTTTAATGGTAATGGTTCGACAAGTGGTTCGATGAGCGACCTTTCAATGGTTTATGGAACTGCGAAAAAACTTACTGCTAATGCATTTACTAAAAGAGGACATGAGTTCGTGAACTGGAATAGAAAATCAGATGGTTCAGGAACCTCATATTCCAACAGACAGTCAGTAAACAATCTAACTTCAACTCATGGTGCAACAGTAAATCTCTATGCACAGTGGAATCCTTATGTTCTTAAAGTGTATTACGATGCCAATGGTGGTAGTATTGCTTCATCTGACACATACAAGCTGAATTCTGAAGGACGAGTATATAAAAAATCTGATAATACACAGTTCTATCAGTCTTGGCCATATAATAAGACAAAGGAAAATGGTCTTGCCAATGTTGGTACATTCGGTATCGCACGAACAGGATATATCTTTAATGGTTGGTGGTGTACAACTGCCGATGGCGTTGGTCAGATTATTAATCAAAATGATGCAACTATAAAACCGACAGACATCAATCCCGATATTGTTTCGGGTGATTGTTCAAGAAGAATGTATGCTCAATGGAATCCTATAAGATATACTATTGCATTTAATGGTAACGGTCACACAGGTGGTTCAACTGCTGCGATGATATGTACTTACGATGTTGCAAGTAATCTTACTGCAAATGGATTTACAAAAACAGGTTATCACTTTTTAGGGTGGAATACAAAGGCTGACGGAACAGGTACTACCTATACAAATCAGCAATCAGTATTGAATCTCTCATCTACTCACGGTTCGACTATTACTCTTTATGCACAGTGGGAAACCAATGCATATTCCTTAGGCTTTGATGGTAACGGACATACAGGTGGTAGCACATCAGGTATGACAATGAAGTTCGATGAGAGCAAGGCTCTTACTGCAAACGGCTATACAAGAACAGGTTACACATTTAAGAACTGGAATACAAATGCCAACGGATCAGGTACAACCTATACAAACAGACAGACTGTAAGAAACCTTACCTCTACAAATGGTGGAACTGTAACTCTTTATGCACAGTGGACTCCCATAACCTATAGAATTGTATTTAACGGAAACGGTCACACAGGTGGTTCAACTTCTGAAATGGCAATGACATATGATGTTGCAGCTAACCTAACAGAAAATGGCTTCAGAAAAACCGGTTATGTATTCACTGGTTGGAACACAGAACCCGATGGTTCGGGAACGAGATACACCAATCGTCAGTCAGTTATTAATTTGACTTCAACAGAAGGTGCTGTAATCAATCTTTATGCACAGTGGCGTCCGATAACATATACAATCAGATTTAACGGTAATGGTGCTACAAGAGGTACAATGGCAGCTATGGAAATGGTATATAACCAGGCCAAGAATCTTACTCCAAATGGTTTCACTCGACCAAGCTACAACTTCCTCGGATGGAACACAAGGGCTGACGGAACAGGTACATCATATACTGATAAACAGTCAGTAAGAAACCTTACAACTACTGATGGCGCAACCATTTATCTCTTTGCACAGTGGGAATACAATCCTGCACTTGATGTAAGAATGGTTCATGTATACGAAGGTAAAAAGGGCAATTCCGACTTTAACTACGGTTTTTCAGATGGTGAAACCTTTAATGATTACACATATAAAAAGGGTTATCCGTCAATGAATGACACAGTATGGTTCAATGTTCAGTTCCCTTATGAAGCAGAAGATATTCGTGTAAGACAGTATGTAAGAACAGGATCTGAAGAATGGCAGACACGAATTGTTACATTGAGTAGCAGTGATGCAAGTACATCTCTTTTCCCTGTCCAGTTTACAGGTGTAAATAAAACAATTAATGCAAGTAAAGATAGCTTTGTAATCGAAGCAAAAATGGACTGGGTAGATGCAAATGGTACAGTAAGAAAAGCAGGTGCAATCCGTAGATTCTATGTTCCTGTTGAACCTACTGTCCACAGACATCGTGTAACTGCTTATGGTTATGATGGTTCAGTTGTGGCAACTGCAGGTGATACAACAAGTGGTAAAATCTATGCAGGTCAGCGTGTGAAATTCTCTTACCATTATAAAATGGATAATACATGGACTGCACTTGAAAACTTAAAAGGTACAATGAATTATTTGAACGGTTATGCTTGGACTAAAGTTCCTGTTGGAGAACCCGATGTATCACAGAGTGTGCATATGAATAAGAATAACCCTGTAACAGCCAATAGCAGACTTGATAAATACACTATCCCTCTTACAACAAAGTTGCGTGTTAAATTAGAGTCTGCATGGACAAAGGATACAGCTCATACAACAGAAACAAATAACATTGATGTTCCTGTTATAAAGGCTGACGTTGCATTGGCAGAAATCATCCTTATAGATGCAGATACAAATGCAGTTCTCGACCCAAACAATCTCGAAGTATCACAGAAAGTTACAGTACAGTATGTGTACAAAAACAACACAGATACCAAGATTTTTGTTGAAGGCTTTAAGGATGACAAATCACAAATACCCGGTGTATTCGCTATACCTGCAAAATCACAGGCAAGAGTAAATGCATATACCTTCAAAGTTGCAAATACCCGTAGCTTTAATATCTGGGGTGGTGTATATCTCGAAGGTATGGGCAGAGGAAACACAAAATATGAATCCAACGGTAATAACAATGAACAGACTTTAGTATGTAAGGTTAATCATCCGTTATCATTAATTCCTATTGCTCCCAATGCACCATATAGAGAAGGTACAGATGTAATCACAAGTTATTGGCTCAACAACAGATGTGATATCAACTACACACCAAATAACAATATCACTCTTGAATTTAATATATACAAAGGTCAGACTCTTGTTGATTCCATAAGTATATATGAGGCAATAGTACCTGCCGAAAACAAAAACTTAATATACTTCAAGTGGACTGTTCCCGAAGGTCTTAACGGTGCGAATATCTCAATTCATGCCGAAGTGGTTGAAGATGGTTTGTCATATAACAAGAAGATAACATCATATGAAACCACACCTTACAACATATCAGCCACACCCGATACTGACTTTGAAAAGAAAGCTCCTCGTGGCTTCTCTATCCCTTCAAAGTTAGAAACAAAAACAGGTGCGGCATCATGGTGGGAATGGAAATATGAGAACGGCACATATACGAAGGTTGACTATGCTATCGGTATTTCAAATAACAGAGCTAACTTGACTCCTACTGCTGATTCAACAGCAGAGAAAAATGGTAGTGTATGGACAATGAAATCAGGTTATGGTCTTACAATGGCTCTCAACAATAATATGAGTGCTGTTACAAGCTACACCAAACCCGATGATACTGCATATACAACTGCACAGTATTGCAAGGCTCTCTTACCCGAATACAAGTATTCAACTAATGAGAATGAATATAGAACACTCGGTAAAGATGGCTTGAAATGGGTATTCAGAACCAATGGCTCATATGGTAATGTTCACTTTACACCATTGTGGTATCCCGATGGCAAATACACTATCGGTGTAGTTCAGAGCGATTGCTGGACACCTGCAGGTATGATTACAAGAAATGCAAACACCAACTCAATTGAGATATCTGAATCTGCATATGATGATTGGTATGTAGGTCGCAGATAAGAGGTGGAACAATGCTTAAAAAGGTTTATATCTGTTCTCCTCTTGGTGGTAACATTGCTGTAAACCTTGAAAAAGCAAAACTGTACGCTAAATATGCACTTAAGTGTGGTACTGCTCCGGTAGTGCCACACTTTTATGCACTCTGCCTTAATGATAATGATCCAAGAGAAAGAGAACTTGGAGTCACGGCAGGGTTAAGCCTTTTATGGTTTTGCGATGAATTATGGGTTTTGGGTGATGAAATCACAAGAGGTATGCAATCAGAAATTCGCTTCTGCGAGAATCTGAAAATACCGATAAAGTATATCAAAGAAAACAAAATATTTAATATGTTAGGAGATGTTAATGATGAAAAATAACATTAAAAAAATTCTTCTTTGTGTTGCAATAGTAACTGTAATTCTCTCTGTATTTACAGTAACAGCCTTTGCGGCGGGTGATGTTGCAGGTGCAATCGAAGGTACATGGACTGCAGCTCAGGGTCAGATTAAGGATGTTGTAAACAATGTTGTATTTCCTGCTGTCGATTTAATCCTTGCTGTCCTCTTCTTTGTTAAGCTCGGTACTGCCTATTTCGATTACAGAAAGCACGGTCAGTTTGAGTTTACTGCTCCTGCAATTCTTTTCGCATGTTTGCTCTTTACACTTACAGCGCCTCTTTACATCTGGACAATTCTTTCATAAGGAGTAAACTATGGATTTTTTTGAAAAAGAAATGCGAACCTTATTGGGAGATAACACAGTTATGTCAGACCTCAAGTTTACAGGCAAAACTATGCTCGGAAGACTTGACGAAAACAAACTGTGTAAGCTCCAGTTTATATCAACATCAACAGCCGGAAAGTATAATGCAATTCAGTCAACCATAATTAATTCTAATGATGGTGTAATTGATAAACAGCTTTTCAAATTTTCTGATATTATCGGTTATTTCTGTAATTCACTTTCAGATAAAATTGAACCCTATATGTGGGATTATAATGAACCGGAGTGGTACACAAAAGTATCACAGACACAGAAAGCGGCAATTTCTGATGCTGTGCTCGATTATGTCGAAATGTTTCAAGATCCCAAGCAGTCTTTAAGTATGCAATTTAAATAAAATTTTTTAAAAATCCAACTATTACAAGAATAGTTCTGTTTTAGTTTGTCGTATTTGTAAAAATAATGTCGTATTATTAAGTTATACACTTGTTTGAGGAGTTTAATATGGGAAATACATGTTGTTTTACAGGTCACAGACCACAGAACTTACCATTTGGTTTTAATGAGGAAGAAGATGCATGCAAAAAATTAAAAGCATTACTGCTTAATTCAATTGTTTTGCTTATCACTAAATACGATGTTGACAAATTCATCTCAGGAATGGCATTAGGTGTAGATATGTATGCTGCCGAAATTGTATTGGAATTGAAGAAAACATATCCACACATTAAATTAGAAGCTGCTATTCCTTTTGAGGAACAATCTGTAAAGTGGTCAGAACCTTTTAGAGATAGATATTATGATATTTTAGCCAAATGTGATAAAGAATCTATGTTACAGTACCACTACACTTCAGATTGTATGCAAAAAAGGAATAAATATATGGTTGACAATTCCGATTATATAATTGCAGTATGGGATGGAAAACCAAGTGGAACAGGAAACACAGTAAAATACGCAAAACAGAAAAATAAAAAGATCTTAATAATAAATCCATCGGATTTATGAGAGCAAGACGAGGTTTTCTCGTCTTGCTCTTTTTTTGACAGGAGGTGCAGCCTTTGTTTGATTGGGTGACGGACATAGTTGAAGCTATAGGTGGTACTGTTTCCGAAACAGTTGCATCAATGGGTGAAGCTATTGCAGAATCAATATTCGAAGCATTTCTCCAATGGATATATGAAATAATATTCGGTGCAATAGCAGACTTTTTCACATACATCACTTCAATGGGCGCTGAATTATTTGATTTGGATTGGGTGAAAGCCGTAATCCTTCTTTTTACAACCTTCGGATGGGCATTGTTTGTTGCCGGAGTTGTAGTAGCCGTATTCGATACGGCAATTGAATATCAAAATGGTAGGGCTAACATCAAAAGCACAGCAATAAACATTTTAAAGGGTTTCTTTGCTTGTTCTTTAATTGGTGTTGTCCCAGTTGAGTTATATAAATTATGTATCACTTTACAAAACACTTTTGCACACGATTTAGCTTCGCTCGCAGGTGCAAATGCGGCTCGTGATATTGGGCTGTTGTGTTCAGATGTAATGAAAATATACTTTGATATGAAGACAGGTTCATTACATGTAAGTTTGTTTAGCTTACTTGCTCTTATTGCCTTTGCATACTGCGTTGTTAAAGTGTTCTTCCAAAACATTAAACGAGGTGGAATATTGCTCATTCAGATGACTGTCGGTGCTTTATATATGTTCTCTGTACCAAGAGGATATACCGATGGTTTTAATCAATGGATGAAACAGATTGCTGCGTTATGTTTAACTGCATTTATGCAGACAACTTTGCTGTATCTTGGTTTAATGACATTCAAAACAAGTATGTTATTAGGTCTCGGTATTATGTTAGCAGCTAATGAAGTTCCACGAATTGCACAACAGTTCGGTCTCGATAGTTCAGTAAGAGTTAATATGATGAGTGTATTCCATGCATCAACTACTGCTGTAAATTTGGGTCGAACAATTGTAAAAGCGTTTAAATAATTTGGAGGTGTAAAATGAAAACATATATTTATCCACAGAACTTAAAAGCTACGGCGAATATATGGCTTTGGGGATTGAAAGAATTCTGCATTTTAGGAATCGCAGGTCTCATATCTATAGTTTTCTTGGTGCGATTTACATTCGTAATTCCATTTGCCTTAACATTATGCTATGGCTTTCTTACAATAAGAATTGACGATATAACAATTCTTGATTTTATAAAATACGCTGGTAGATACCTTATATCTACACAGCAAAACTTTGAATGGAGGTAACAGCCGATGAAATTAAAAAGAAAAGATGTATCGGTTCAGGAACTTTTGGGAATAAGGAGTTTTACAAAGTATGGGCTTTCCACTAAAAATGGAGAGCTTTTATTTTTTAACATTACTCCCACAAATATATCAGTTCTTTCAAAAGCAAGTATTGAAACAAAGATATATCACTTAATGATGGTTTTATCGTCAGTTCCCGATATTGAAATTGTGTGTGCCGATGCAAGTGAATGCTTTGATGAGAACAAAAGATATCTGCAAGAAAGAAAACTTGCAGAGGAATCAAATAAGGTCAGAAGAATTATTGAAAAGGACATTGTGTTCCTTGATAAAATCCAAACTGAAATGGCAACGGCTCGTCAGTTTATGTTAATCGGCAGATGTAAAAATGCAAAACCCGAACAGGTATTTACTGTGCTTAATAACATAGAAAAAGTAATTTCCGAACAGGGATTCGAGGTTCAGAGAATGGGCAAGGATGATATAAAAAGATTTATTGCCCTTTACTTTGATTCATCATTTAACGGTGAAAGACTTCCCGATGTTGACGGTCAGCAACATTTTGATTTAAGTGACGTTTTTTCAGGTTTTGACAGAGAGGAGTTTTTTAATGAAAAGAAATAAGAAAGAAGTAATATTAACAGAGGAACAGAAAGAAGAAATTCGCACCAAAGATTTCTTCGACTGTGTCTGTCCAAGTACAATAAAGTTTCTTTCCGACCACTATATTGTTGGTGACAGTTTTCGTTGTGTATGGGCGATAAGAGAATACCCACCTACAACAGAGGAACAGGCTATTCTCGCTCAGCTTGCAGACAGAAATGGTGTAACCCTTCGCATATATCATCGCTTGGTTGACCATACGGAGCAGCGAAAAATCATTCAGAATGCAACAAGAAGAAACACTCTCAAAAGCACAGGTAATGATGTTAATGAAACTGTTGAAGCTGAAGGCAACTTACAGGATGTGGTTGACCTTCTCGCAAATATGAGAAAGAACAAGGAAGTCCTTCTCCATTGTGCCGTATACATTGAACTTAAAGCAAAAAGTATTGAAGCACTCAAAGAACTTCAGAGTGATATATCAATGGAGCTGACCCGTTCAAAAATTCTTGTTGAGCGTCTTACATTAAGGCAGAAGGAAGGTTTCTTGTCGGTAATGCCTATGGGCTCAAATATGTTCGGTACACAGTTTGAAAGAGTATTACCAGTCTCAAGTGTAGCCAATCTCTATCCCTTTAACTTCTCAGGTAAAACCGATCCTCACGGAATATATATCGGACGAGATAAATACGGCACAAATATCCTTGTTGACTTCGACCACAGAGCTGAAGACAAAACCAATGCCAATGCCCTTATTCTCGGTAACTCAGGTCAGGGCAAAAGTTTCCTTATGAAACTTATGCTTACCAATATACGTGAGTCAGGAAAAAGAATTGTATGTCTTGACCCCGAATCTGAATATGAGGAATTGACAGAAACTCTTGGTGGTTGCTATATTGACCTTATGTCCGGTGAATACATCATCAACATACTTGAACCGAAGGAATGGTCTGATAATGAAAACGATTATAACAAGGAAGATCCCGAAGCGTTCAGACGAGTTACAAGACTCAGTCAGCACATTGCTTTCTTGAAAGACTTTTTCAGAAGCTATAAAGATTTCACGGATGCACAGATTGATACTCTTGAAATTCTCCTCGGAAAGCTTTACGGTAACTTTGGTATTACCGATACAACCGATTTTTCAAGACTCAAGGCAACCGACTATCCTATTATGACTGACTTGTACAATCTCTGCGATGCTGAATTCAAGGCATATAACAAAGAAGAAAAAAATCTTTATACAGAAGAAATACTTCAGGAAATCTGTCTTGGTATCAACTCAATGTGTGTAGGTGCTGAATCAAAATATTTTAATGGTTACACCAACATTACAGATGATGCCTTCTTGTGCTTCGGTGTTAAAGGTTTGCTTGATACCAACAAGCGATTAAAGGATGCTATGTTGTTTAACATCCTCTCATATATGAGCAATCAGCTTTTAGGTGTGGGTAATACAGTTGCATCAATTGATGAGCTTTACCTCTTCTTAACCAATATGACTGCTATTGAATATATCCGAAATGCAATGAAACGAGTTCGTAAAAAGGACTCTGCAATTATCATTGCGAGTCAGAATATTGAGGATTTCTTAATTCCTACAATCCGTGAATTTACAAAACCGATGTTCAGTATTCCTACACATCAGTTCTTATTTAACCCTGGTAGTATCAATCCCAAAGAATATATGGAAGTTCTCCAGATAGAGCCGAGCGAATTTGAATTGATTAAGTATCCTGAACGTGGTACTTGCTTATATAGATGTGGTAACGAAAGATACCTTCTCCAAGTTATTGCACCCGAATACAAGTCAAAACTCTTTGGAAAATCAGGTGGTAGATAACGCAAGTTGTTGAAAAAAATCAATCTCTGCGATATAATTGTCGTGAGGTGATTTTTTATGAGTTTGATTGATAATTTTGACTGGAATACCATATTAACATCTGGTGTTATTGCTGCAGTGGTTGCTGCATTTATAGAAATATTTAAAACCAATAATAGCAATAAAGCTAGTTTTGTAATAAAGCAACGTGAAGATTGGCGTGAGAAAATAAGAGAAATTTCAGAAGAAATAAACACTTCTAACATGACCAATATTCATATACCTCTGACAAAACTACAAATGAGGATTAATCCTTATGGTAAAAAAATGATTGATACAAACGACACTGCTTCCAACAACCCAAAAGAGTTTTTTCTAAATGATGGGCATATTCATAGTGTGATGCAGAAAATAGAAAAAACTAAAGAAAAACAAAAATTCGAACAAGAAAAGCAAAAATTAATAGATTATCTTTCTTGTCTCGTAAAATTTGATTGGGAAAGAGCAAAAACTGAAAGTACCATTAATGGTTTTTTTCTTTCTGCGCTAGTTATTGAAGCGATTTCAACGTTTTTATTATTTTTTTATGCTAATCAATACAATTTACGTATAGATGACGCTATTGTTTATTTGGTTTTATGCTTTGCGTCTCCAGTTCTAATACACTTAATGTTAAAGGATTGTAGAAGTACAGAGAAAATTATCCGAAATGCAAAAAACATCTTTATATTTATATTATGTGTTTTAATCATTGTAGCAATAAGTATGGTTATCAAATATAATGATTTAATGATACCTATGCTCTTAATGATTCTTGCCTATATGGTATTAATAGTATCTATTTCCAATAGAGAGAGATACATAAAAGATTATCTTAATGCAATTGCTATATACAGTATTGTCGATTTTGATGAGCAAAGACCAAAAAATTCTGACAATGTTAATTCCAAAAAGTCGCAACAATATGCAGAGAATACTAATAATATTGTTGATGATACCTCAGAGGTATTATCGAAGAAAAGTAAAGTTTATAAAAAAATAAAACATCTACTTGCTCCAATAAGATTACTTTTTCATACTGTTACACTATTGCTTTCGGCTTTGTGGTCATTGTTTGATAAAATAATCGATAAAGAAATCAAAATAAAAAAATTTTTAAAGTAAAATTTTAGAAAAAAGGTGTTCAATTAGTGAACACCTTTTTTATTTGGAGGTGGAATTTATAAGTGCAACTGTTGCCGCCGCTTTGAAAAAAATAGCGGTCTCTATACTTACGAATCCGAAAATTCTAAAAAAAGTATTGTGCATTGTTCTCGTCCTTGTCGTAGCACTTGCCACTCCCCTACTTGCTGTTTATGCTGCTCTTACTGGCAAAGTAGAAGTTAATATTGATGGAATTGCAGAGAACTATGTAGAGAACTTAAATGATGCACAGGTCCGAGAATTACAAAAAATGAATGATACAATGTTAGCTGTTGAATCTGCATTGAACGATGCAGAACTCGGTGGACATTATCGAGAAACTCAGGTGCTGTATGCACTTGGGCTTTTTGATTTTTCCGACAACGAAAACTTTGCAAGTGACTTGGCAAGTTGTTTTAAAGATGACTTGTCTGATGCAGAACTGGTTGAGCTTGTGAATACAAAATTCAGTAGTGAAATTGATGCCGAAGAATACTCCACCGTAGTAAAAGATATTCGCAGTACCTATATTGACTCATCAGGATTTACCAATAACGGATACAAAAATAACATTGACCTTTGCGTATGGGCTGAAGAAGCAGTTGCAAATGGTTGGGGTTATGTATACGGAACATACGGAACTGTTCTTACACAAAAAATTCTCGACATAAAGGCCAAACAATATCCCGATGAGGTTGGTGGTAAATACGACTTCATCAAAAGTAATTGGCTCGGTGGCAGAACAGCTGACTGTATAGGTCTCATAAAGGGATACAGTTGGCTTGATGAAGCAACAGGTCAAATCAATTACGGAACGAATGGTATGCCTGATATTGGTGCTGACGGAATGTACTCTGCAGCTACAGAGAAAGGCACAATAGGTACCATTCCCGAAATACCCGGAGTAGCAGTTTGGCATAACGGTCATATCGGAATATATATCGGTGATGGTTATGTAATCCAAGCAGCCAATACAAAAAAAGGTGTTATAAAAACACCTTTGTCATACAACAGTTGGACTCACTGGTTGAAGATTCCATATATCACATATATCGAAGAAGAACAAACCAGTGAGCCGACAGCAGAAATTTTATAGAAAGCGGTTGATAATATGAGTACACGAAGTTTAATTGCAATGCAAATCGGTGCTGATAAATACAGAACGATTTATTGCCATAGTGATGGCTATCTCTCACATAACGGTGCCTTGCTTATAGACCACTACGATACACCCGAAAAAGTAAAAGAACTTATTGATATAGGTGGTATTTCATGCCTTGCTCCGAATCTTAATCCCGCTCCTTCGAAACCTCATGGCTTTGAGTATACAACAAGGCAAGACGGTGTGGTTGTTGCATACGGCAGAGATCGTGGCGAAAAAGGTATGGAAGCTAAAGAGTATACGTTCAATGAGCTTGACGATCCCAACTCATGGGCAGATTACATCTATGTTTATACCGAAGAAAATCGTTGGAAATTCTTCAGGCACGGTTATTCACAGGAAGGTTTAAAAGAAATTGAACCTGTTCTTAAATTCCAGTATGAGCAGTTTGGTGTTGAAAGACCCGAAGGTTATTATGGCTTCATTACCCAAGAAATAATAGATGAGCTTGATAAGGACGGGCGAATTACTTATCTTGACTCGTCACCTAACATGGAGGTGAAATAATATGTTTTTTCAAACTTCATTTGATAGAAATGAGCAACAGGCCACAACTCAGTATTGTTCTATCGTGAAAGTTGTTGAGTTATCTGAAAATGCTTTTAATCTTTTGAAAAACAATACCATGAAAAATTTTGACTTCATTGCTGAACACGCAAATCTGATGCATAAGGACGAAACAGGAACTAACAGATGTGTCCTCTATCTTCGTGAGAATTATGATGAAGGTATTATTGTAAATTCAGAAGGAACTGAGTTTGCTAAAAACTTTGCGTATCTTCCGAAAGCAAGAACTTTATACCTTACTGACGAGTCTTTTACTCTGCAACAGTTTATGAAGTCGATGTTACATATCAGAAATGATATCGTTGATAAAGCGGTAAAAGATCAGGATGATGGTGTATTTAAAATTGATTTGGATGAGATACATAAGTTCTATAAACCCGAAATCTTTTCTTCTACACTTCTTTATGAAATGCTTCGTGACAGAATTGAATTTGATACAGTAGAATTTGATGACGAAGAATTCGGTATGCGACTTTCTTCTGAATATGCTATGTTTGAAGATGAATCTGTATACAGGGAATTGGAAAAAGAGGAAATCGACATAATGGTTGCAAAGCATGTGCTATGGCTTTATGACGAACCCGGTGGATTACAGGCAAACTTTTCAGGTTGTCTTGTTTCTAACTACGACTTTTCTGATAGGCCGTTAAACAGTTCTATTTTGAACAACGCAAAGTTCGTCAATTGCAATTTCACTAATGCTGAGTTGTGCTTCTCAATTGCTGACCACACTAAATTCGTCGATTGCAGTATGATTCGAATTACCGGTGAGGAAATGTCTTGCAGAAGTACAAAGTTTAAAGGTTGCAATCTCTTTATGGCAATGCTTACACATTCGAATTTTGCTGATGCGTTATTTTCACGAACTTCAGTTAGCAATGCTAATTTTACTAATTGTTGCATTGATAATACCGAGTGGATACATACCGATGAAAATGAGGCTAACCTGCGTAACATTAGTATGGATGAACAGGCTTGGTCAGATGAAGATATGAATATGACAATGTGAGGTGTTGCATATGAAAAAGGTTTCAATAAGCATTGAATATGATGAAACTAAAATGAAGGCTTTAAAATACTTCCTCGAACAAAAAAGTAATAAAAGTGTTTCAGAAAAATTGGTTGAAACATTAGATTCATTATATAAAAAGAATGTACCGTTAAATGTCAGAGATTACATTGAATCAAGTTCAGATAATTCTAATTCAAACACGGGTAATAAATGACACTTAAATGCTGTTTGTTGACGTTTGTTTGCCCTAAATTGACGAGTTGTACGAAAAATGGTTAAAGTACCCGAACACACAATAAAAAGCCGATAAAAACGGACGTTCAGGCTCTTGTGTATAACGAATTATTTCGTCCGATTTTTATTGCAGGAATAAGCACAGGGGTTGCAAAAGCATCCCTGTGCGATTACAGCAGACGGCGATGCCGACTGCATAAAGGGTTTCAAGGCTTTCAAAAAGTGGACTCCTATATTTTGCGATTTTCCTCCAATTATGAGAATTAGCCGATAAATCCCATTGTTTCAAGGATTTCATAAAGACTCCTATAAATTCTAAGAAGGAAGTGATGCTTGTGGCAGTTGATCCAAACAAAAAGAAATTTCATTTGTGGGCATATCCCGATGTGTTAAACAAGGTAAAAGAAATGTATCAAGATGATGGTTGCAAAAGCCAATCAGAGTTTATTGAGAAAGCAATAAGATTTTATTGCGGATATCTTTCGACACAAAATACTGATGAATATCTACCTGAATTAATTGATAATTCACTCAAAAGCAGAGTGCAAAATTTGGAAGATAAAATGTGTAATCAAATCTTTAAAAATACTGTAGAGTTATCAATGCTACTCCATGTCTTTTCTGCTTTGAACAACATATCAGAAGCTCAATTAGATGACCTTCGTGCTACTTGTGTCAAAGAGGTTCGCTCTCTAAATGGTTCAATTTCTTTTAAAAATGCATTAAGATATCAAAGACATAGGTAAATTATATGGCAAGATTTGTCTTGAAATGGAGATATTTTAAATCATCTCCTAAAAGAAATTCTCAATATCTAAAGTACATTGCAACTCGAGATGGAGTAGAAAAGTGTGATGAAAGTTGGAGATATCAGCCTGCAACAATTGAACAGAAAAGAATCATTGATAGTTTAATAAAGGACTTTCCAGATTCAATACACACACCAATGTATGAGGATTATTTATCAAACAAAACGAAAGAATTAGCTAGTGGATTCATTGATGATACGCTGGAAGAATACTTTGATTTAATAGATAAAAAAGAAAACTATATTGGGTATATTGCAAAGCGACCACGAGTTGAAAAGCAAGGAACACATGGTTTATTTTCACTTCATGATGAAGAAATAAACCTTGAAAGTGTTGCAAAAAATATTGCTAATCACGATGGTTTAGTCTTTACTACAATAATGTCTTTGAAACGAAATGATGCTGAAGCCTTAGACTACGCTCGTTCAATAAGATGGAAAGAATTATTAAAAAGAAACACAATTGCTATAGCAAAATCTATGAACATTCCTCCCTCAGATTTAAGATGGTATGCAGCATTTCATAATGAAACATATCATCCACACATACATTTGGTTGCTTATTCTGTAGGTAGAGAACCATACATAACTGAGAAACGTTTAGATGATCTTAAAAGAACTTTTGCAAAAGATATTTTTTCTTCTGAGATGCACAATATATATGTTGAACAAACAGATAGACGAAATGAATTGCGAAAAGAAGCTAAAAACAAGATTGAAGAAGTGGTTTCTTTAATAAATGAAGGTCACTATTCTAATCCCATTGTCGCAGACTTATTAAAACAATTAGCAAGCGAATTAGATAATTATTCAGGAAGAATGATGTATGGTTATCTTCCTAAAAAAGCGAAAAATCTAATTGATGGCATAGTTGATGAGATGGCATCAGATGAGAAAATAAAAGAACTATATGAGCTTTGGTATGAAAAAAGGGAAATAATAGTTAAAATCTATCGTGAAGAAATGCCACCTCGTGTACCATTATCTTCGAACAAAGAATTTAAAAGTATTCGAAATGCAGTTCTGCAAGAAGCACTTAGACTCAAAGACATATCTGAATATCCTTTTACAGATGAAAATGTAGAGAAGATATATTTACCCGAAAAAGCTAAAGTCCCAGCTATTCCTGCTTCATTTCAACCATCTAAAAAGTATCATTGGAAAACTGATATAGCACTTTCTTCTGCAAGATTATTTGCAAGGTTAACTCAAGCAATACAAGATAATTTCGAAGAAGATAATCAGACTGATCAGCAAGTTGACAAAAAGGTGCTTAAAAGGATTCAAGAAAAGAAACATGCACAGGGATTAAAAATGTAAGTTTTATTTTAGTTTGTATATTTGAAATTAGTGTGTGCATAGTATATAATAGTGATAACTAAAAAACATTAAGGTTTATCACTCATACATTATTGACACTATACTACTTTTGTGGTACAATAATGATGCAAAAGGGATACGCAGTATCCGAAATGCATTGGCTTGGGTGTAAACTCTGGGGCCATCGCAGGCGGGGAGTATATTCCTCGCCATTTTTTATTTATAAAAGGATGTTTATCTTGAAGGAACTAAGTATATTTATTGATGAGTCAGGCGATTTTGGAGATGCGGTAAATCAATCTCCTTTTTATATTGTGACACTTGTCTTTCACAATCAAGCTGACGACATCACTAACAATATAACGCGACTAAAGTCTTGGCTTGCTGAATGTGACATATAGGATGAATACGTACATACGCATCCTATTATCCGGAAAGAATCCCCGTATAACAATTTGAATATTGATGAACGCAGAAGAATTTTAAATAAAATGTTGCGTTTTACTATCAGTTGTCCGATAAGATACTTCAATATCATTGTTAATAAACGAGAATGCAAAGATCGACATGCTTTATCGGCAAGTATATCTAAGCAACTATCGAGATTCATAGAAGATAACCAAGAATACTTCTTTTCGTTTGATAGGATCGTTGTATATTATGACAATGGTCAAAACGAATTGAGTTATATTCTTAATGTGATTATGCACGCTAAATTAACAGCTATTGAGTTTAAAAATGCCTCTCCGAAGCAATATCAGTTGTTGCAATCTGCTGATTTTATTTGTTCAATAGAATTGCTCAAACAAAAAAGAGAAAGCAATTTACTCACAAAATCTGAAACTAACTTTTTCTACAAACCGCAAGAATTATATAAAAATTATATTAAGTCTGTAGAAAAAAAGAAATTCATAAAAAAATAAGTAGTTTTTATTAAACAGGTTGATTGAATCTACAATCAACCTGTTATTTTTTTGAAAGAAGGTTCTACAATGTCAAATTATATACACTTTTCTCCAGAACAAAAAGACAAAGCATATCATATGGATATTGCAGAACTCTTACGTAAACAAGGTGAGAAGTTAAATCGGTGTGGGAATGAATATATATGGGAAAGTCCTACTGGAAAGGTATCTATTAGAAACAATGTTTGGTATCACCATTACGAGCAAGAAGGCGGTAATGTGGTTAGTTTTCTTCAAAAGTTTTTTAATAAAACATACAGTGAAGCAATGAAGTATTTACTTAATGAAAATGGTACTGTTATATCATATTCCTCCCCTACTCAAAACCGAACGCAAGAATTAATAATGCCCCAAACAAACTCCAACATGAGAAGACTATATGAATATCTTATGAAAGACAGAGGAATTAGTCGAGAAATAATTACTGCATTTGTTCATGCTAAAATGCTTCGAGAATCAGCAGATTATCATAATGTATTGTTCATCGGATATGATTCCGATGGTGTTCCAAGACATATTCACAAACGAGGAACAGCTAAAGAAAGTGCCTATAAAAGAAATGTTACAGGTAGTGATAACAAATTTAGTTTTCATTGGCATGGAACAGGAAAAGAAATTTATTTATTTGAAGCACCAATAGATATGCTTTCATTTATATCAATGCATCCCATTGAATGGAGAAATAACAGCTATGCAGCGGCATGTTCTGTTGCAGATAATGTTTTGTTTCAATGTCTTGAAGATAATAAACATATTGAACATGTTTATATTTGTTTTGATAATGATAATGCAGGTCAAACAGCCGCACAAAGACTTTCGGATAAACTATTTATAAAAGGCATAAAATCAGAAATCCTCATTCCAACACTAAAAGATTGGAATGAGGATTTATTATTTTCTAAACAGGAGGTTGATAAAAAGTGGATGGTCCAATTATCTTAATTGTTGTGAGTGTAATAATGTTTGCTCTGATAGGTGGAATTACAATTGTTTCTCATATATACAATCTTAACAGCATCAAAAGTAAAACTGTTGGAGATGGTCAGCATGGTACGGCAAGATTTTTATCTAAACTTGAGCAAAAGAAAGTGTATAAGCATGTTCCGTTTACTCCGGATTTATGGAGAAAAAACAAAAATAAAAATGAATTACCACAAGGGGTTATTGTTGGATGCAGGACAATAGGTGGTCATGATTATGCAATGGTTGATACTTCAGATGTACATACTATGATGATAGGCGCAGCCGGATGTGGTAAAACAGCATATTGGTTATATCCAAACCTTGAGTATGCTTGTGCATCAGGAATGTCATTTTTAACTACAGATACAAAGGGTGATTTGTATAGAAATTACGGTAACATTTCAAAAGAATATTATGGTTACGATGTTGCCATAATAGACCTTCGAAATCCAACAAAATCGGATGGTAACAATTTGCTTCATCTTGTTAACAAATATATGGATTTATACAAGAATGAACCAAGCAATTTAACATATAAAGCTAAAGCCGAAAAATATGCAAAAATCATTGGTAAGACAATTATATTTAGCGAAGGAGATGCGGCTTCATTTGGTCAAAATGCGTTTTTCTATGATGCAGCAGAAGGCTTGCTTACCTCGTCAATCCTATTAGTTTCTGAATTTGCTCCACCCGAACAACGTCATATAGTTTCTGTATATAAACTTATTCAAGAGCTACTTGCTCCTGCACCTAATATGGGTAAAGGTAAAACTCAATTTCATAAAATCATGGAGAAGCTTCCACCCGAACATAAAACCAAATGGTTTGCAGGTGCCGCACTTAACACAAGTGACCAGGCCATGCAGTCGGTTATGTCAACAGCTATGTCTCGTCTTAATGCGTTTCTGGATTCAGAACTTGAACAAATACTCTGCTTCGATACTGCAATTGATGCTGAAAAGTTTTGTTCTAAAAAGAGTGCCATCTTTATTGTATTACCCGAAGAAAATCCAACAACATATTTTATGGTATCCCTTCTTTTGCAACAGTTATATCGTGAAATACTTATGGTTGCATATGAACAAGGTGGTGCATTAAAAGACAGAGTTATGTTTTATATGGATGAGTTCGGTACTCTTCCTGCAATTAATTCTGCAGAAATGATGTACTCTGCTTCTCGTTCAAGACGTCTGTCATTAGTAAGTATTATTCAGTCATTTCAACAGCTTGAAAAGAACTATGGCAGAGAAGGTGCTGCTATTATTCAGGACAACTGTCAGATAACTATTGCTGGTGGTTTTGCTCCTACTTCTGAAACGGCAGATATAATATCCAAATCGCTTGGTTCAAGAACTGTAATGTCCGGTTCAGTGTCAAGAAGTAAAAACGATCCGTCTCAAAGTCTTCAGATGATAGAAAGACCATTGATGACTGCTGATGAGCTTAAATCGATGGATAAGGGTAATTTTATCGTTATGAAAACAGGTACTCATCCCTTTATATCTAAACTGAAACTGTTCTTTAAATGGGGAATAAAGTTTGATACAGAACCATATGTACCTAAAGATAAAGGTTCAAGAACTGTTAAATATACAAGTCGAAAGATTATTGAAGATGCGATAAACGAGCTGTATCCATCCGAAGGAAAGATAAATGACAGGGAAGAAAAATTCCCTACAAATAAACCTTTTGGCACATCAGGTCAAGTATTAACTGAATATGAAGTTGAAGCAATACCTGAAGATGTTATGCAAGAACAGTCCGAATATATGGCTGAGCAAAAAGCACCACACACAGTCTTAAGAACTGAAAAAGGAGATATCAACAATGGATAACTATAGAAGAAAAGTTTATGAGGTTGAGTTATCTTCACGTGCTAAGCTAGTATATTTATATCTTGTAGACAGAGCCGACCAGGAAAACAAGTGTTTTCCTGGTATTAGAACTATAGCAAGACATCTATCTCTTTCAGAAAGCACCGTCCGTAGAGCATTATCTGACTTAGAAAAAGAAAAGTTAATTCGTAAAGAAATACGAAAACGAGGCAACGGCTCTTTTTCAAGCAACACATATTATTTGTTGTAAAAAAGCCTCTAACAACTAACAAGGGACTACTGCGCCTATATGGTGACAGTAGTCCCTTTCAGTGTGGATGGGCTAATTAAGTATACAGTGAAGAAGATAATAACAGAAGATGAATAACTAAAGATTTCAACAATATTTATCTACTATTAGAATTTAGATACTCAAAAAGTTTGGTATCAATTTTATTATTGATCTTACAATTTGGATTGGCCAATGAATATGAGCGCAAAGAATTAATTAACTTAATTGAATCAAGAGAAGATATTCTAAAGTCTTTACTTAAAGTATTACAAATATATCCCTCTTCAAATGTATAATACTCTTCTTTCGAAAAAGCCGCTGTTAAACGTTGAAAGATTTTTTGCTTTAATTCTTTATCAAAAGGTAAATTATCTATAACACGTTTAAAGTCTTCCTCTTCAATTTCAATATACTTACTATTCATTTTTAAATTAGCAATCAAGATATCCTGCAATTCATCAGGAATTTTTTTTCTTGAAAGCACGAATTTTGACATAACAGGCATTCTAATTAAATCTCCGCTAGAAACAGAAAGCATGGCCCCATGTAAGATTTCAGTTTTTACATTATTCCCGTTTATTACTGGATCATGAAATGAAAGATATACCATCTCCCCAAAATCAATATTCTTTAAAGTTATATATCCTATATCATAAGTTTTTGATAGAATCAGTTTTCCTATGTATTCTTTTCTTTCTTCTTCACTAGTTATAATTGTTAACTTCACTTTAAAAAAAGAGTCGAACTCTATCGATAATTTTGCACTATGAATTTTGGAAGGTGAGCTTGATACCGTGGGATAAAAGTAGAAATTATAATCGTTATAAATGTATTTTTCGTATCGTTTATCAGAATAGTTATAATCAAATCCTTTGTTATATAATTCACTATCATTTAAACCTAATAAACAATCTGATGAAACCCCCAGTGCTTTACATAAAGCGATCATAAAATTAATGTTTGGTAATCTTTGAATATAGATAGATAGATTATTACGTGTTATTTGATATCCAATATCTTCATTTAAAGTATTATGTAGTTTTTCAAGTGTTATGTTTTTCTGTTCCATAACACACAAAACTCTTTCGTAGAAATCATTGGGATCGATAAATTTTTTATTGTCCTCTATCATATTGCACACACATCCTTCATATTTGATTATTTTAAATCTAATTAAATTGAATGTCAATTGTGAACATTTTACAGTATTATTTGGCGATATTTGTAAGTAACGCTGAAACGTGTGAAAATTGAAAAATTATGGTAAAAAAATGTTGACTTTTCCTTCGAAAAAGATATAATCAAATCGTATTCGATACAAAAAAATCTTTTTTGAAGGAGCGAGTAAAATGACCCCTTGTTTTATTAGGATCTATCTCTACATGTCAAAAGAATTTTTTAAAAATATAGAAGATGTAGATTTAGAGAGCATAATCAAACAAATTAGTTTTATTTGTGACAACGATTCAGGAGAATATGTGATAAACGGAAATCCTGCATTAAGAAAAACAAAAAAAATGATACAGGAAAAAGCTTTAGCGTTTTGTGACCGATTAGACGAAGAATTATCAGACGAGACTTTAGGCTCTTTCATCTCAATTCGTCAAATTAATAGTTTGATACGAGCGCTCAATGAAAGAAAAGGAAAAATTTCGGGATACGCATTTATAATTCTTCATACAATGTATTGTTGTATTGCTTCCCAAGAAGCAAACTGCGAGCACTTGTATTTTGAACTTTTAAAATGTGTTAATTCAATAAACATGGCTGTTGAAGCATATTATGCAGAATATTTCGATGATACTGTGGCACATTTCTTAATAGAATCATACGATGTTGTGAAAAGAGAAATTGAAAGCCAAGGAGCATACATTGCACATATTTCTGATTTCCCTCCGATTCCCAAGAGAAATATCGATGACGTTGAGGAATAAAGGTTGTTATTTATCGGTATGATATAAGTGAATGAATATAGAGAGGGAGAATATATGGAAAAAACTCGTGTGGAAAAAAATTTATATAATGCATTGGCACCCGTCGTTTCAAGTATTCTAACCAATATATTATATGATATTATTTCAACTTCACATTTTGAAAAAAAGATAGTAAACGAAAAAGAGTTATTTCTTGAAATTGAAAAATATACTACACAAACTCAATTGGCAATAGTTATAATAAGCTATTTTCTAATTTGGTTTTTAATTGCAATCCTTTTACCAAGAGGAGTATATTTAATTAATTCAGTTAGATACAAACATAAACATGTATATCGTACTAAAGAAATAATAAAACGTTACAATAGGATTAAAGAGACCATAAAAAGCATTTTACCAATAATACAAACATATAATCAAGATGCAGATTATATTATGATTTATTCCGATGATTTGGCTAAATGTATTAATGAAATGCATTTGTTATTTTGCGAAAGAAACAATTCAAAAAATGTTTTCAGAAAATCCTCTGTTGTTTCAAAAGGCCACTACATTTCTTCGTATGAATATACTGCATTAATTAAGAGTATGCAAAAACTACTTTTAATTACAATGTCAGATACACAAAATGAGGCTTGCCAGCACGATTATAAAGAATTAAATAAAAAGATTGATGCATTATTATCAATACAATAAAACTATATAAAAAACTATCTTCAACAAACTAGCACAACTTCGGTTATGCTAGTTTATATTTATCATCGACAAAACAAAACTTATCCGTCATAATTACATAAAAAACGGAGGTTTTGTCAGTGAGTTTACAATCTGAAATAAACAACTATATTGCAGTTTGCGAAAATCTTAAGGGTTTAAGCAAACTGACAATAAAGGCATATAAAATTGATTTGAAACAATATCAAGAATATGCCAATGATTTGGACTGGCTTTCTAAAGAATGTATGACAACATATATCGACCATTTATATAAAGCTTACAGTCCTAAAAGCGCTAAAAGAAAAATAGCGTGTCTAAAAGCATTCTATAGATATATGGAAATGGAAGATATCATAGAATATAATCCATTTCATAAAATTAAAATTAAATACAAAGAACCAATTGTATTACCCAAGACCATTTCATTAAACGATATAAAGAATATATTGATTTTTTCGTATAATCAAAAAGAAAACAGTAAAACAAGTATTCAGAAAGAAACAAGATTACGAGATGTACTAATTTTAGAAATGCTATTTTCAACGGGAATGCGTGTATCTGAGATTTCACACTTGTCTGTTAACGATATCAATTTAATAGATGGGACAATTCGTATATTGGGTAAAGGTTCAAAGGAAAGGATAATGTGTCTAACAAATGAATCTGTTCTGAAACTCTTAACTGAATATATAAACACTCAAAATAACACATCAAGCTATATGTTTACCAACCGTTTAGGAAACAGGTTGTCCGAACAGTCAATAAGAAATATGGTAAACACCCATGCCTGCGCAGCCGGTGTAACGCAACATATAACGCCTCATATGTTCCGTCACACCTTTGCTACGGCTCTGCATGATGAAGATGTAGATATTAGGTATATTCAACAACTGCTTGGCCACAGTTCAATTTCAACAACCCAAATCTATACTCACATCAGTACAAACAAGATACATAAGCTTCTTGAAGAAAAACATCCAAGAAACAAGATAATACTCTGATTACAAATACCTTCTGCACAATTGTTGTGTGGAAGGTTTTTTCTTTTAAAGGATAATTCTCAATTATCTGATATTAAATGATTTGTGACTGTATTTATAAAAAACATTCTAGTGTTTTTACAAAGGATGGCTGTAATGAGAAGATATGAGACAAGCATAAAGGAATTAATGATTGCGCGTAATAATTACGAAAAAACCTCAAAGGAAGCACCTGTCTTTTTATCCGATTGGGATTCTGATTTTGAAAGTATTAAAATGCCCAATTTAGCTTTTAATGATCTAACAAGCCGTGCAATTCAAAAATATTATTTTTGGACTGATGAAGAAAACTATAAAACAAATATAATCGAATATTTCAAAAGGACATTTTCGGATGATATTTTGCCAGAAACTTTTACGATAGCATCTAATGGAACATCCAGCCTTATGGTAACGATGTCTGCATTAAAAGAAAAAGGGATTCAAAAAGTTCTTATATTTACACCAATGTACTTTTCTACACTTAATCTTCTTGATGAAATGGACTTTGATGTTATAGAATACAATCTCTCATATGAAAATTCATTTGAAATTGATTTTGAAAATTTGGAAAAAGTTATACAAACAAACAATATCGAAGCCATTATAATTAACAATCCAATATTTGGTACGGGGATAGAACTTAAGATTGATGAAATAAAAAATATATCTTCAATTAGTAATAAATATAACATATGGTTTCTTATGGATTATATTTATGGTGGGCTTATATGGAATATTGATAATAAACACAACTACATTTTTAATTATCCTGTATATGAAGCGGTTCGGTTAGCCAATAAACATATATTTATTGAATCAATTTCTAAAAGGATTTTTTTCAACGGAATAAAAATTGCACTTATTTTTTCTCAGCCAGATTTTATGAGGCGTATATTAAGATTATCTATTTTTATGGTAGGCTCAATGGCACTACAACAAGTTGAGATTACAAAAAAAATATATTCTGTAGATAATCAAGATCAGATAATACAAAAAATATACGAAACTGCTGAGGAGTCAAAACGAAATTTCGAATTAATTAAAAGTATTTTAAAGGATTCACCATGTATTTTATCTGAGTCGATGAGTGGTTATTTTTCACTCGTAACTATTCCAAAGGCAGAAAAAGAAGACGATTTAATTTTTGCCCAGAATATTTTAAAAAGAGAAGGCGTTTTAACTATACCACATTCACGATATTTATTAAGAACTTCAGCATCGTATTCGTTCAGAATTAATTTACTCATTAACAAGAACGAACTATTAACTGGTATAACTAAAATAAAAAATTTAGAATAATATCAATTATTTCACCTTTAGCAAAATCATCTGCCAAATCTTTTATTGCTTTAGAATCGTCTGGAGCATTAAGCCAATTGTTTTTTTCAGCTAGTTTACATATCTTTTTTATTTCTGTTAAATCGCCTCCTGATTCAGCAATTTTTTTAATTATCTCTTTTTTTACACTTTGTTCAATTTGAATACTAAATACATTATGCATTGTTTTTTTGGCTATGTGAGATACAAGCAATACTAATAGCGAAGCAGAAACAATCGTAAATATTATTGAACCTTTTTCTTCTGACAAAACTTTAAAATACGGTTTTTTATAGTAACTATTACAGTATTGTTCATTAACTGTATCAAATATAGTTTCTAGATAATCAATCGCTTCTTCGCTTTTACTAAAATTCAAATGGATTTTTGAACAACAAACAGAATGTGGTGAAACCGAATACAACATCTTTATATTTAAATCAAAATTTTCAAGGAGTTTGTTTATTTCGAATATTTTTGATCGATATATTATTTCTTCATCAAACGGAAATGAATTCCATTCATAATTTGACAAAAAATCATAAACTTTTAAATAGTCTTCTAAAGGCATTTTTTCATAATTGTAATAGAATTTTATCATATCAAACACTTTTAATAATGTTCTTTTTCTAATCAAAGGTCTTTGACGAATAATTAAAGAAAAAATCCTACTAAATTCCCCCCAAAACATGTTTATATGCAAATCACCACTAATTATGAGTGTATTCAAATATTCAAAATATTGTTTTTTGTTAATTAATGATGATAAAAATAACTGTAAATCCCCATCCCAAATTTCAACAACTTCTCCCCGACACTTAAATCCAAAATTGTATATGTCGGTATTTTTATATAAATACGAAGTCCAAAGATCGCTACATAAGTAAACATCTCTTAATGAACAAGAATCAAATTTAAGATTTTCAGCAACACATTCAGACATGTCTACTTTTATAAATTCACAGTTCGTGAAGGTGTTACAGTCAAGAGAAGATTTTTTAAAGGTACAGTTAATAAATGTACATTCCACAAATTCGCATTGATACATATTTATAATGACATCTTCATCTCTAAAAATACATTTTTTAAAATTAGAGTATTGTATTGCTACTCCTCTATAATTATTTTTATAAAAATGTGTTTTTTCAAAGAATGAATTTTTTATAAGGCAAGAACCAAAATTCACATTATTAAATTCGGTATTTAAAAAATATGTATCGATAAAATCTGCTCTGCCAAACTCATTCCTATTAAAAGTACAACTTTGAAAAGTACTGCGATTAAATTCACTTCTAAAAAAAGAAATTGAATTATCAATTATCGTGTAATCGATATCTTTAAAAATATAGTCAGATAAATCACATTTTTCGTGATTCTCACCATTTTCAACATAATAACGAATGTTTTGTAAGTCTTTCATATTATCCTCTCTCTTAAAGGATAATTGAGAATTATCCTTTATTTGTAAACAATTTCTATTTATATATGACAAATTTCGCGGAACACTTCAAAAAAATTTTTTATTTTTTATCCTTTCTGCTTTTTGCACAACGTGATGTTGTGATATTTGTCGAAATTTGCCATACAAAAGTTAAACTAAAGCTGGTTCGGTGTCTTTTGGTGTAAAATCTACGATTCTTTTTGTTGACTGTGGTTGTGTTACATTATTCAAATAACTAACAGCATTGAACATGTTAACGATACCGTGTTTGACCGGAATATCTGCCTTTTCACAAGAGTTATACAAAACCTGCTTTATTTGTTCATTGTTTAAGTTGGGGTGTTGAGTTTTTATCATTGCACAAACCGAAGTTACAAACGGTGCAGCACAAGAGGTTCCTGTAAACTCAACATAATCTCCATCTGCATAAGTAGATGGTAATTTTAAAATCTCTCCTGGTGCTGCTACTTTTACCCAATCACCAAATGCTGCCTTTTTGTATAATTCATCTGATTGATTAATTGCAGTAACAGATACAACGCCATCACAAGCAGCAGGATACTGTGGTTGTTCACTTCTGACATTGCCGACAGATGCAATGTGTAAGGGCTTTGATATCCCACTATTGAATTTAGCAAACATACCATAACTACTGTTAATAAAATCCACACCATCAAGTTCCGCTTGCATTTCAGCTAAATGCAAAATGGATAATGTTGTTTCATTAGCACTGAAAATTTTATATGATACAAACTTTACATTTGGGAGTGTGTTTTCCATCAGAACGCTACAAACCCTTGCTCCGTGTCCTGTAGTGGAAGCAAACGGGTTTTCTGGTTCTTCTGTGAAACAATGTGCAGCCACAAGTCGATATGCAAAGTCATCATTTCCCATTTCAACACCATCGTCGATTATACCTACTATAACATCAGGTAAATTATTGAGGTGTTTATTTTTCAATATGTATTCAAATGCTTCTTTACTTTTGATGCGTTCATATCCCCAAGAGTGCTGAATTTCAGCTCTGTGAAGCGAAAGTTTAGATGTGTCAGATGAGTGTGTCTTTTCCAGTTCAATTACGATATCAGGAACAACAAGTTTTATATTTGGGTTTTTGTTGTATTTTGTGAAAGCTGAGAAGGCATCAAGAGGAGTAGCATATTGTAATATATGCATATCACCATAGCCTGAAATATGATCTATTGCTCCGTATTTATCAAAAGCTACATCAGCGTAAACAATTAGTCGTTTTGATGTAAAATGCTTTTTTGTGTAATCTTTCCCTACATCATTGTTATTTAAATTATAGTGGTTTACAAATCGCAAAACCTCTTTTGAAAAATCTTTCAATTTAACAGATTGTATTCTTTGTATGGAATTATTCTTTGCGTTCAAATTGTTAGTGGAGTTATCATTCATTGTTATATTTACCGTCTTTATAAATATATTTTTAATGTTATTTAAGAATACACATATAATCATACTCTTAAATAACACCCCATTTATATATGCTGTTTCTCATATAAACATTTCAGCATTTTTGTGGAGTTTTTGTTTTATACATTTCCAATGTAATTTTAGTTATAAATTTGTATTATTTGACTTAAATCATCACTTTTATGGAAATCATTTGCGCACAATGAAACTGATATTATGATATCAGTTTTTATTAGATATGGGGATTATATGTAAAATATAACATTAATATTATCCGTATATTAGAGTTTTTGACAAAATGCAAGAAATAAATGTAGAAACGCAAGAAAATATGTTGAACAAACCAAAACAATAAAAGACGATACACCAAACCCAAGTGTATCGTCTTATTTAAATGGTTAGATATAAGCGTTAATCTAAATCTCTTAACTTATCTTTAATTAATGCAACGTAATTACGTCTTTGAGTATCATTTTTGATACATTCTGCACTTGATAAAGCCTGATTCAACAATTCTCTTTTTCTGTTTTTATTTGAAACAGAATCAGCAGCCTCTATCAATGTTTCAACATTTGAAACCCAACCATCTTCCCATGCCATAACGCCACCCCCTATATATATTTAAATAGTAAATGTTATTTATCGATTGAATCATCTAAAGAAGTTTTTTCTTTTTGAGGGAGTGAAGAAACATCACTCCATTCTCCATTTGTTAACTGGTCTAGCCGTTCTTCAAGTAATTCAATTTCATATGGTAAAATAAAAATTGTATATATATTTCTATAATGTTTTAAAAACTTTTTGTTATAAAACCAGAGAACGCCCATAATCAAAACAAAAGCTATAAAACAAAGAAACAGTATATAAATTATTGTGTTACATAAATTGAAACATTTTAAATTCTTTATAGATTCAAAGACAATATTATCTAAAATGCAACCAATTAAATAACCAACAAGTCCTACTGCAATGCTTAACGATACTTCGTTTTTAGCAAAGCTCCGTTGTTTTGCTTCCACCAAAAGGTTTGTTACAAGGTTTTTATCGTTTATTTGAAAATATGTATTTTTAAATTCCTGTCTGATTTCATTAACAGTCGAGAAATCAACTTTATTTTTCTTTTTTATTTGTTTGTACAAATCATAGCCATATAAATTTTTGTCCATATGTTATTTCTCCTCCGAACCATTTTAAACCACAAGTTAAACAAAACCACTGGTGTGCGGTATAGTATTTTATTTTCAAACAAAATTATTGCAAAGTATGTTTATAAATTACTTGAAAGAATTATTTAGAAGTTTTTATCATTCTGATTTGTTCAAATCCGCTAATGCCTTTTGGCAACGTGTTTCTATTTCTATCAAATTCTTATCAAGATCCATTAACTGTTTTGCCAAACATTCTTCAAGTTCTTCAGTATATGTGTTTATAATATAATTTGATTCATTTAAAGAAAATTCACTCGAAAGTGTGGTGTATAATTGTTTCATAATATGATACGCATTATATAATCTAAACACATCAACTCCGGTTGTATTCGTTTTAATATTTAGTGTTCTTTCTCGTACATAATTATCAGTAATTTGAATTGTTTTCGTCATAGCGATTCGCAAATAATATAAAGCTTCATGAAAATAATATGTTCTTAAATTTATATCACTATTTGACTTCATACCTTTAATAAAATTTTCAGATATAATTAAATTATCAAAGGCAATATTATCAAAATCTGCAATTATTTCATCTATTTTTTTCTGAGAAACATCAACTGAATGGCTTCTTTTGTTGAAAATAAGATTATTCACTTTTCTTGTAATAAACGAATATATAGTTTTTGTTACTATAAAAAGGATACAATACAAAACCACTGCAACAATAAAAAATATAACAATCGATTTAATCGTTGATGGCGTCATATCTTTGATTATATATTTTTCTGTAAGAAAAGCGATAAATAGCGATAACGCAGAGGAGAAAACAACTTCAATAAGATTTACGACATTATCATTCTTTTTTTCAGACGTTTCTTCCATAAGTGAGGCTGTTTTTTTTATCATTTGATGATTGGTTAATTCTAAACATTTTATTTTCTCATACATAGCCTAAACTCCTTTCACTTAAAAATTTTATTTAATGGACTTGTATGATTCTCTAAATCATCTTTTATATGATTAGCAGCGTGTTGTTCACCATTTATACCATTATTCCTACGAAAAATATTATATGCATTTGCTTGCATTTCATAAAAGGCTTCTTTATAAGTTTTCCCAACTAGTTTTTTTAATTCTTCAGGTATATCGTTTCCTTCTTTTTCTATATCTTCTACCAGTTCACATACTGCTTGAAAAATATACCAAAGTTTATAAGGGATTTTTATACAATTATGTGTATTACCGTCTATACTTATGTATATCTTTCTTAACGACGCAACTTCTCGCTTTGATGTTTTTAAATAATAATACCTTTTACCTAATCCCAGAATTTCATCAGTGCGTTTTCTTATAGCGAAATAACCATTACCCTTGTCCGTTTGACGACCATAATTTCTGTTTCTACCTATAAACTCTAAAAGTTTATCAAAATCATCTCCGCTAAAACTTTCTTTGTCTACAACATCAACATTGAAATATTTGTAATACCCCTGATTAATAATGTGTTTCTTGTTCATATATATGTTCCTTTCTCATTTCAAAGAATTCTAATCACACTGCTCTATATTTTCTGAAATCAGAGCGTATTATAGAATGTTATTTAAATTGTAATATAAAATCCATATAAACACCTACATTTTTACAAAACGCAAGAAATAATTGTCGAATTGCAAGGATTTTGGGAGAAATTTGTCGAAACAAGATATTGTTTGAACATAAAAAGGACTACTGTACCTATATGGTGACAGTAGTCCTTTGCTTTGTGAATAGGTTAATTAAGTATACAATAAATAATTAATAACAGTTATTTAACACTAAATATTCACACCTTATTATATTTCATATTTAAAGTATAATACAAAAACAGTTGAAATATATTAGCATAACGATACGAATAATTTAAAGCGCCTAAATGAAGTTGTTCTAACAACTTTTGGCCTTTAAATAAACAAAAAATGTTTGTAAATACTTGATTATGATATTACATATTGTTCCTTTAGTTTTCATTTGAAATTTGATAATCTCTGCTTAATGAATACATATATTAACTGTTAATATATAATTTGATAATATCTTTTACATTTTCAGGCAAATCTCCGGAAATAATATGGCTAAAACCTATGTCGTTATTATCTTTTTTATATATACTTCCACTTTCATTTAACTGAAAAACTCCTCCTATCTCACTAGACACTGCAAAAAACACTATTGAGTCCTTGTTTATCTTATCCACAGAAACCTCAAAAGATGACAAAGCATTTAAAATATCATTAATGTGATCGTTATTTGTAATTGTTATATGTTTATCTCCCCCACCTAAACTCATAATCAGTTTATCAGTCATATCTGATGTAGGAAACTCTGGTAGTTTATAGTCATTTTTTATATAAACTTCATTCCCTAAAATTTCCTCTCGATAAATAATATTTCTATCTTTATCAGTTTTTAAAACAGACATTCCGAATAAATTATAATAACCAATATCAGTCCGATACCAACTGTTATCCGAACCAAAAGGTATAAAATTACCATTAAGATAATCGAATACTGTATATTTTTCATTTAGGAATTTGATTTCGTTTTTCCCTCTTGTGTAACTTCTAAATGCAACTGAAACAGAAAAATATAAAATAATTATAGACAAAACAACTAGAATTGTTTTTTTTATTATTTTCATCTAAAAACACCTTTTTTAATTATGAAGTAATTTTTTGCCATCCTAATTTTGCCAAAGTTGGAATTAATTTTTTCAAAGCAGAATTCAATTTACCTTTTTTTACTAGTTTTTCTACATCACTAAATTTAGACCTATCCTCCTCAAATATGTATGCATTATAATCAAAACCCAGTTCCCCCGACCTTGCGCCACAATCAGTAACCTCAGATTTGGATGTGTATATACCTTTTTTATACCAGACATAATGAGCAATCAATTCATAAGCAATACCGTTAATCGTTCTCTTTTTTAATGCATTTTCGTTTATTTTTCTCGCTAATTTTCTCAGTACGTATGCGAATGTTTTAGTTTTTCCTGTTCCAAATATTTCATCAATATTATCCTGCTCATTCCACACCTGTATTACACCATTTTTATAATCTGCGAAAACACTTACCTTACCTATAGAACAAAATAATCTATATGAGTAATATAAAGCTCTGTAGTATCCTGAATAACTATTTTTATATTTTTTTCCTGAAATAGAATTCTTAGCATACCCACTCTCATCAACATAATTCACCGGATCATTTTCACAATAAGCAAATGGATTATAACTTATTTCAAATTGAGTAATACCTATGTAATTTACATCATCACAATTTATAAATCTGCAAATTTCAGGGTCATAATAACGGCTTTGAAGATAATACATACCTATTTCAGAATCGTAATAATATGAACGGTATCTGAACGGATTAAGGTTACCAATTTCGGTATTTGAACCTGTAACAGAAATAACTGAACCCCAAGGGTCGTAAGCGTATTCAGAAACAATATCCCCCGAACTGTCAGCAATAGCTATGATATCATCTTGTACATTTTTAATGTAGAAATACTGATTATCATTATATGTAAAACCGATTATTTCACCTGTATTATCATAATAGAAATGCAAAGTATTTGTTCCGTCTGTTTGCTCAATTATGTCTGTTCCATTAAGATAATATTTTGTTGTTACGCCGTTAACGGTTTTACTTGTTCTTATGCCATCTTCATTATATTTATATGTATTTGAACCGTAAGAAGCAAGCTGCCTGCCCATTGTCCATGTAAGTGTGTTTCCTTTATATGATATGGGATTACCAATGGCATCATAAGATATATTTTGTCCGCTAAACTTTGCAAGTTTATCTTTCCAAACATCGTCCCTAGTCCAACTATCATAATCCTTATAACTATATACTTTTTCTCCGTTGTTGTCTACTGAAACAACATATTCTCTCCGAGTAAGAATGTTGCCTCTTTCATCATAAGTATATTCCCATTTTGTTGTACCGTTTTCGGCAGAAACAAGCTGATGCTTATTATCATAAGTATACACCGTTGTTTCAGAATTTGTAATAGTTTCCCCTTGATTACCCTCGCTTTCTCTTGTTAAAGTTTCTGCTACAATATTACCGTTAGAATCATAAGAATAATTATAAGAAAAGGTCAGGTCGTCTACCGTATTTTTTAACACGGTAACCCTTGAGTTTGCACCGTAACCATATTCGGTTGAAATATTACTGTTAACAGTTTCTTTTGTTAAATTTCCTGATAAATCCTCTGCAGATGTCTTTGAGAATAGCAACGTATCATTTTTACTGAAAGTATCTTCATTATTATTTGATACTAACTTATATTCATTTGTACCTATATTAACTATTTCTCCGTCAAAACTATTTTCGTCAGTTTCATCCTTTTCACATTTTCTTACAGAATATAATGTCATATTTTCTGAATCCGAAACAACAACCCTATTTCCTTCAGTTATTTTATTAAGATTGTTAACTAAATCTTTGGTTGTGGTTGTTATGCTTCCGTCTTCATTATGAACATTACAACTTTCGTACAAAACATAATCATTCAAACAGATAATTTCCCAATCATCATCTGTATATAAATATGTTACCAGCTGTTCGTTTGCATAATCAGCAGAAGTAACATCTTGTTTTGTATCTTCAGTATATTCATATTCAACGATTTGTTGAGTGCCTACATTAGCAGTTGAAATGTTTCCGAAAGTGTTATATGTAAAATTATATTCCTTGTATGAATGACTCTCAAGGTTACCGAAATCATCATACCCGTATGTTCCAACAAAACCGTAAGTATCAACCCGTTCTGTTAACAAGTTATTAATATATGTATAGTCCGTATCCCCTTCAGGTGCATCGACTTTAATTATATTACCCTCGTTATCGTATGTATATGTTGTAGTTTGGTCGTCATAAGTTTCTTCTATTACTCTACCCAATAAGTCGTATGTTGTTGAAACAGAAAACTCAGTTTCTTCACCTTCGTCATATACAGTTTCAATAAGCTGATTCCATTCATTAAACACATAACTTGTAGTGTTCACCGTAGTTATTGTTTGAATTTCAGTGTCATCTTCGTTTTGCGTTTGTTCATTTTCAGTAATAATTTCTTTGGTGACATTACCAAAATTATCGTACTCATATTCTTCAATATACGTTTCAATCCAACCAACACCAAAACTGCTACTGTCTGAATATCTTGTAACACTACCTCTTGAATTATATGAATATAATGTTCTTTCAGAGTTAACAAGTGTTCCGTCGGTATTTCTTACTAAAATAGTCTCTTCAATAACATTGTCACTTATTTCATCAGCATAAATTGTAACCGTTTTAGTTTTTGCTACTGCCTCTGCGTCAGCAAATGTTGTTGTGTTTGTTACAGTAAAAGTACCTGCTGCAACTTCAAGTGTAGTAATAACTCTGCCATTTTCATCATATTTATAAAAAATATAACTTCCGTCATCATATTTATCATAGAGATCAGAAAGTTCTTCCTCTTCCATGTACTCGTTATCTGTATATTCATCTAGTGCAGTATCATTATCCGTATCAGTATTATCGTCATCAGCTCTTTCAATTACATAAGCAACATTAGAAAATATATCAGCTGTCAACGAATTATTGATATATGAGGGATAATAGCCAGCTTTATCTGTATAATTAAATCCACTTTCGCTGGTAATAATATTATCCGAATAGTAAAAAGTGTCTGCAACACCTTTACTATCTTCAATAGCGACACAACCTATATTATCGGGGAGTGTACTATCTTGGCTGGCTTTAGTATCATTATATGTATATTTTACAAACGCTCCGCTTTTTTGTGTTATACGTTTTATTCTACCGTTTAAATAATCAACTATTACTCCATCATCATTTGTAAGTACGCCGTCTGTATAAACATAGTTATGAGCAATGCCTAATGCATCTACAAATTGTGTTAAGTTATTATCGTCCCAATAATAGCAAACTGTTTTGGTTTCCGTTGATGAGGCTATAGTTATTGTTATATCATCCGGCTTATTATCTGTTAAATTAATTGTTGCTGTAGCAGTATCTGTATAAATGTTTGAATCTTCGGTTTTCACCTTATTTGTAATAGTGAGAATTGTATCTGTCCATGCATATACTGCTATATTATATTCATCTTCTATGGCAGCAAGTTTTTTGGATGAATCAAAATATAAAGTTAATGAATCGTATTCAAGACAATAAGCATAACTATTTCCCGCTATTGTTCCGCTTTCAACTTTTAATTCATCACCATCAACCGAAAAATATTGACCGTTTTCATCCGAAATAAAATGATGTTTTTCCCCATAAAAGTCCGTAAAAACATAGCCATTTCTATAGTCAGCAAGATTTGAATTAAAAGTGAAGAACCAACCATCATTACTTGAATATACTCTTTCGAAATCTACCGGAAACACGCCATCTCCGAACACTATATCATTATAGGAATTACGATATTCACCAAGTTTGCTATCAACATCGATAGATACTCGTTCTCCTATATTACCTGCGACATCATGTGCCCATGCTTCTATAGTTGTGTCATATGTGTTAACAAGGTCGAACGATATGCTAGAACTATTATATCCACCATAGGTACGACCACCTACAGAATATGATATAAACTCGTTCGTATCCACATCTTCCGAAAAGTCAAATGAACGTGAATTTATATACACTTTACCATTTTCTTCAAAAATATCGGGTGCTTCCGGTTCGCTTGTATCATCAGGGTAAGGGTAAGCCACACCATAGTTTTTAGACAATTTATTTCCTGCTGTATCTGTAACAGTAAGACTATATGTAACACCCGGTTCACAAGTCTTTGCGATAACCTTTTTTGTGCCGCTAATTGAAACGGCACTACCACCATTTAAGGAATAGTTTTTCAAACTACAATTATCTGTTAATGTGATCGTAACATCTACCGGTGTGTAATTGTCCGTAGCCTCACCATATGTGAATGCAGCAGACGGTTTTGTTTTGTCTATTTTGGAAATAGAAACAGATTTTACAGCAGAAATATTTCCTGCGTAGTCTTTAACTTTGATTTTTACAGTTTGATTGGAAGAAAATGTTTTTGAGTTACTTGATTGCCAAGTTGACCCATTATCAAAACTATATCTATAAATACCATAAGTTTCATCTGTTGCAGTAACTTTTAAGGTAACATCGCCATTAGTATACGATGTGGGATTACCGGAAACAGAACTGATTACAGGAGCAGTTGTGTCATTAGTGTAACTAATAACTGCATATGGTCTGTAAGATGAGGTTGTATGTTCTTTGGTTGCAAATGCTCTCCAAAGATAATCGTCACTGTTAGAATCACATTCTGCAATAAACACAAGACCACGATTGGATGTTCCGCTTTTCCAAGCTCTTACTGCATAAGTTATGTTAAAAGCATACCAATAATTACTATCGCTTACATCTGTTGATGTACTATTGATATTTCTTCTTGGTAATGCAAGATCTTCTTTTCCGGGATAAGATATTTTGGTTGTATATGATGGTCTGGTACTCCAAGTAACAGAATTATCCCAAGTATCTTTTATTAAATATGGTCTTACATACATTGTATCTGTGCGACCGGTTGTCTCTCTTAAATATAACTTGGCAGAAGATATCTTAGCATATTTTTCTATAGCTGAGGGTATTTTGAAATAGAACATTGCTCTGCCTCTGCCATACTCGCTAGATGTAGTTCTACCGAAACAAGCAGTAATATTAGAACTGTGTGAATCCGTACTAAGGGCGGAATACACAGAAGTATCATATGTCATAGATATATTTGATGTGGTGGGGTCTATGATAATAGGATACTGTGTGGTTTCAGCAGAAAGGTACTCTGCAGGAATATTAACGGTTAATCTATATTGAACTTCAGAAATTTTTTCAAGACCATATTCACAATCAGCATAATGTTCAGATGTTTGGTCAAAACCTTCAGACGAATCATAAACAAAAGGCGCTTTAAATGTATCAACTATTTCTCGGTTGCCCTTATCTATGATTTCAATATCACCATAAGAGTTGATAGCAGCTACTGCATTTTCTGTATAAAGAGTAAATTCATATGTTGTTTTTCCGGTATAAGAATCAACTATAATTTCCTCTTTTATTCCGTTAAGCTGCGGTGCATAACGAAGTGATGTATTAGAATCGTAAACTCCGTTATATAAAAATGCATCAAATTCCTTTCCATCATCTTCAAGAGTTACAATTTGACCTGCCGCTATTATAGAACTATTAGGAACAATTCTTACTCTGTTTCCGTTGGGATTAACCAACATAATACCGTTGTCAGAATTCGCTCCAAAATATGTTTTATAATCGTTTGCTCCATTTTCATAACTATAACCGAGAGAATTTAACTCCGCATTGGACAAAGGTTGAATATTAATATCTTTATATACTAATTCACCATTATCATCAATAAAGCTAACCGGTTCAGAAAACATATACGCTGTCTCACTGCCATCATCAAGTTCAAGAGTAAGTTTTGTGTGGTCAATATCTGTTTCGCTTTCTGTAGTGTTATTTGTTGCATCAGAAGAATATGTTTGAACAGTACTGGTTCTTGCATTTGCATTCGCTGTCACAATGCCAGCTTCTTCTGTTGGTTCAGCTTTCTGTGTTTCTTCAACTTCTGTAATTTTCACCGCATTATCAGCATTGATTATATTTTTTAAATAACCCGATAAATTCTCGTTAAAATATGCTTTTCTTGCTTGTGCTTCTGAGAAATCTGCTGCAATTACTGTTGTAGCAGAAGAAAACACTCCCATCATTGTTAATACTGTTAATATAATCGCTATGATTTTCTTGATTTTATTCATATTTTACCTCCTACGTTTTATTTATTAGCATTCAAAAAAAACCAAATTCCACCCCCACGCATTTAAATACTATATTTCATTTCAATATTAGCATTAACACCATTAACTTGTCCGTTCTCATTACAAACTGCAAGAAAATATTGTCAAATTGCAAGAAAACATAAAAAGCAACAGACACAAAAAATTCGTGTACTGTTGCTAATTATTATATAAATATTTGACTCAAGTGTCTTTTTCACTTTGCTCTAACATGCGCCTAAACGTATCATCACTTTCTTTTAGCTTTTCTACTACCAAATGTTTCTCATATGGTAAAACAAATGCTATGTAATCATTATTTAATAAATGCAAAACATCCGTTGTTAACCATTTAAAAAAGAAAAAGAAAATACCAAAAAGAATAGAAAACAACATAACAAGAACCAAGACTGCTATAAAAAAATTAAATTCTTTTATACTTAAGAAAATTTCTTCAATTTTATCAATATTGGTAATTATATGCTCTACATAAAATGTTACAGCGAAAGAGAGATATGCCAATGCAATTGAAGACACAACTTGATTATTAAAGAATTCATACATTTTCATATATTTTAAACTATTAATCAATTTATCTGGTTTGCAATTTTCTGACGTATAGTAATTATCAATTTGTTCTATTGTCTCTTTCAGAATAATATCTAGTGATTTTTTCTTCGCTCCTTTTGTCTTTTTGAATAAGCTCAACCCTTGTATCTTTGATTTTTTCATTATTAATATCTCCCCATAAACGAATCTAAAATTTTAACATTACCTACAACATGACTCATTTTTTCTTTTTATGAGATGAGTTACGATAAGGACAATAAATGCATCTTCTTTGCTCTTCAATTAAACTTTTTTCTGTTTCGTGCCATTTTTTACTTTTGGTCTTTATCAGTCTTTCATAATCGTAACAATATAAAGTGAGAATAATTTCTGTTAATAAAACAATAACTTGTATTGCTAATGTAAACCAAAACATTGGAGGTTCTATGTTTTTTTCATTCCAATAAACCAGCAACCAAAACAAAACACTTGAAGATACTGCAATTAATATAAAATCACACTTAGAAGCAAAATAAATAAAATTCTCTCTAAAATATTTATGTTCTCTATATTTATGCAATCGACTTTCCCATTTGTAGTCTATATTCGGTTCAATGAAAACCTGTATATATGAAGAAATTCTTGCTATAGACTGCCTGCTGTCGAATACCCTCAACGATGTTACAAACATTATAACTAAGGGGATAATTGTAATCCACGGGCTTTTCGTATCTATTGCAACGCCCCATAGTGTAACAGCTGTTGTATACGAAAAAACTGTGAATGTGTTTTGCCTTTTTTTATGATGCATTATTTCATCTCTTAACATCTTGTACTCTTCTTTAATTGTTGGCAAATCAACATGCAAATCCTTTTTAGACATTAATAAATCACCCACTTCAATCAACAAAAACATTAAGTTACATAGACAAAAAACTACGTCATTATGTTATAAAAATATAAAATCTAAAACAACCCTCCAAAACGAACTGCAAGAAAATTTTGTCAAAATGCAAGTTTTTTGGTCGAGATTTGTCGAATTATGAAATTGATTTAAAAAGAACACCGACATTGACACAAAAGCCAATATCGGTGTTTTTTGTATAAGAATAATTTAAAGAGTTTATAAAAAAGGTTCTTTAAAAGCCCCAAAAATTATCGAGGGTTGTATTGCTTAAACTCTCATATTTTCAGTGGTCTCGAACCCTTCCTGGATTGAACTTTTTCTGATTGAGCTTCTAAAATTTCCATTAAAGCATCCATTTCCAAAGCAAATTCGCTCTTACCATTTCCGAAAACAATAAACTTGTCATTTGCTACATACATACTATTAATAGGTTGGCTTTTATTTGTGAAACTAAAATCTTTTTTATTCGCCAAATTTATTGTGATTGGTTCAGTATTTGGAAAATACTTTCTTATATCAATATCGAAACCATTAAAAGCAATTCCAGCTATTACACTTTTACTTTCAATATCACCAACATAATAATTGTCTATATCTTTTAATTTGAACAAGAACAAATTATTTTTGGGCAACCAATTAATAAATTCAAAAGTTTTACCTTTCCAAACTGCCCCCTCATTTGAAATCACTCTTTTATTTTTATAGTCAAAAAAGCAACAATTTTTATAATGAATCCCGAAAACACCTGGCATTTTTATCCCATAAAAATATCTATCAGAGAAATCAAATATAGAAGGAGATAGATTTTTTAAATACCACCTGTCTACACCATATTGCTTTGCCGATTCAAAATTCAGAACAGTAATCTTTGCAGGAATCTCAAACTTAATGAATCCGTATTGTTGCTTTGGCTTTCGCATAATTAAAAATAATGTGAATTTATTACTCTTTTTCTCAACAGATAAAAAACAACTATTTTCAATTTTTAACGCGATTTCACTTTTCTTGTTTTGTAAATCTGTAACAACTACACATTGAAATTCTTCCCTGGGCTTGTATTGTTCAAAATAAATAAAAGTTACAATTTTATTTAAATCATCCAGAAAAAACATTGCTCTGGGCATAGCCTCTTCGGCAAGACTAAACTCAGAAAAAATGTTTGTGATTTTTTCTGTTTTCAAACTTTTGGTATCTGTCAAATAAATATTTCCTCTATCATCAATATTCGCGATTTCATCTCCATTTTTGGAAATTGCACAAGCAGCTATTGCTTTCGGCAAATGAATTTTATTTTCTTCATTGTTTTTCATATTAATCAAGGTTGCTAACCCTGAACTATACAAATTGTATCTTAAGCAATAACCACCATCATCACTAAAGACAGTCGGTTTTATTGAACCTAACTTTATCATAACGCCTCCATTATTAATATAACGTGTTCAATCCGGAAAGTAAAATTTTGTAAAAGAGTAGTATACTGTACACACCATAATATCCACCTTTTTCATAAGCAGATTCAGTTGATTTATGAATGAGTGAATAGTAAATATTAGTATTTAAGGCTCTATGAAAAGCAGCATCCAACATAACTAAATTTACTGGATCATTTATTGAAATGTAGCTCTTATCCAAATATTCACTGCAATAAACCAATTCACCCTTTATACTAAAATAGACATTTCTTGGTGCAATATGATGTTTTTGTTGGCTGGAATCCGGCTTATTATTTCTAGCTCTAGTCAATATATCATCAATCACATCAGAAAGTTCTGCTTCTACTTCAGTATATGTACGCCGTATTAACTCAACAAAACCATCAACACCGGTTAACACACTATTACCGAAATTATAAACAGCGCCACTTATTGCATCTAAAACATACGGATTACATAGCATGATTATTACTACGCATAAAATTAACATAACAAATGCATATTGTAAAAATGTGGTTATAGCTATCGTCATTCCACCTAAAACTATAAAACCTGCTAAATCCCCCCCGTAATCCACCATATTCACCGGATTATTATTACAATAAGCGAACAGGTTAGCTCCAAGAGGTGTGCCTTGGGTTGCTTCCAAGATTTCGATTGTATCCGCATTCAAGAACCTACCATAAGTCGGGTTATAATATCTTGACTGCAGGTAATAAAGCCCTGTATGCGGGTCATACATGTATCCCCTGTAAGTTATCGGTGTGAAAATCACCGCAAGAACGGATTGAGCTAAAATATCGCTATTTTCTTTATTATAAGTAGGCGAAACATTACCCCAGGAATCATACCAATAGGTAAGAACCTTTTCACCTTCTTCGTTATACACCCCGATTATATCTCCCTGTAAATTCTTTTCAAAGAAAAATCTTATATATTCATTATCTTCAACAAGGTGAATTTCATACCCTATTTGCTCACCTGAATTATCAAAGAAATTCTTTAATACTGCAGCTACGTTTCCATCTGCATCAGTTGTGCAATATCCTGTCATTTTGCCATTTTCCCAGAAATAATTGAATACTGAATTTATTTCATTAGTTTCTGAATCTCGAAAAACGGCTTTTGTTCTCAAACCATCTGAATTATATGAATATTCATATCGTTCTCCTCCGACTGTTACTGCGGAAAGCTGTCTTCCATTCCATTCAAGGATTCCTGAAATCTCATTGCTTATACCAATTGTAAAATAATTCAGCGGATTGCCCATCGCATCAGTATCAATCTGGAAATCTTCAAAGGCAGTCAATTTATCTTTCCATGTGCTATCATAAGTGTAGTCCCAAGTATCGTCGGGTTCTTCAGGAAGATCGCCTGTTGAATACTCATAAAATTTCCTTTGAACAAGGTTACCACCTTTATCATATACATAAACAGAAGTTACACCAGCAATTGCATCATTTTCTCTAACAAGCTGACCAACCTCATCATAAACATAACTGCAAATTTCGGTTGCAATGGGCAAAACACCTGATGCATAATCATCACAACTTATTCTTGTAATGTTACCATTGCCGTCATACTCATAATAATACTGTTTACCATTTAAAACAGTTTCGGTAATAGTTGAATCATCACCTGAACCAACTATTTCAGAAAACGAAGTCTTATATGATGTTACCTGAGATGTGGTAAAGATTTTCCCCGGTTCTTCTTCGTTCTCATAATCTCTGTAGGTATATTCAACATTGTTTTTTATTGAATGGTTAACTCCGCTTTCCTGAGATAAAATATAGGAAAAGCTTTTATTGTCTGTTCGACCAAAATAATCTGTAACAGAAGAAAGGTTGTATTTCCTATCAGACGGAGTTCCGAATGAACTTATAGTTGTGGTAGTTCCCTCTACACTATCAGAATCAACTGTACCTTTATTTTCAGTGTATCTCAATCCACCTAAAATTTCAACAGGAATTTCATCTCCGTTTTCATCAGTTTCAAAACCTTTGAAATATATCGGTGTTCCCGTAGCATTCTGAGAATTATAATATTCCCATCCGTTATCAGTATATTTCACGGTACAATTATCTGTAACGCTTGTAATTGTCTGAACCTGACCATCAACATAACCATATACATAATCAGCAACCAGTGTTCCATCTGCAGAATAAGACTCTATAGATGTGATATTACCATCAGCATCATCATAGGTATAGACTGTATAATCTCCGTTACCGTAGGTTATTCGGTTCAATCGGTCGCGGGTTTTATCTGCTGAATCATAGGTATAGGAAACCAATTCCTGTTCCCCTACTTTAACCGCAGTCGGATTGCCCCAAGCATTATACTCATAATTATATGAAAAACCGTTATGGGTGATGCTCTTTATTCTGTCATTCTCATAGCTGTATGAGGTTTCCATTTTGTTTCCACTTATAAGTCCGTTAACATCATTAGAAACTTTTTTAAGACGGCTCATAGCATCATAAGAAAAAGTTGTTACCTCATCTTTTCCGTCAGACATTGATAATAACTGACCATTCATCGGGTCATAGTTATATCCGTTATAAATTCCGTTTAAATCTGTTTGACTGCCGTAATAGTTACCGCTGACATTCTGCTCCATAGCCATTGTTTTTTCGCCATCGGTCATAGAGAAAGATTTTTTCTGAGAAGTATTTTCAAAGCTATAACCTCTGTTGCAATAAGGCAAAATACAGTTGTCAGAATGTTCGGTACAAGGGCAATTCGGTGTAGTGCAACCATTACATTCACATCCTGATGTTGCTTCTGATGTTCCTGAACTTGTATTATTATTTCCAGCATTTTGTGATGCAGTTGCCTTATAGGTATTAACAAGGCTAACATCATCAAAACGCACTGTACCATATTGGAAATAATATGCAAGAGTTATTTGTATTTCATTATATTCAAAATCAATATCAAAGGCATAACTATATTTCTGCCAACTTGTATTATACGGATTAGCATCAACATAGGCAACTGTTTCCCATGTTTCATCACCATTGACATTATTTCGTGCTTCAATAATAACCGTATTCCAATATAATAATTCAAGTACCATATGGGAGTGAGTTGTATTTTTGGTAAAATAATCGAGACGATATTCATCACCTGATATGCCATTCTCTACATCTATTATTTGGCTTGCATAGCGAATACCGCTTTGAGTGCCACTCATCTGTAATGAACCAGGAGTTGCGTTATCTGTTACGCAATCATAATTGACATTTCTCTTAACTTTTGACGTATTTGAAATTGTCCAACCGCTAACATCTGTTGAAAAGCTACCATTTGTAACAAGATTGGTTTCTTCAGATGTTGAATTCTGTTCAACTGTGTTATACATACTGTATGATACGTAACCTTGTGACTTGTAATTGTCGCTGTATATACGTGCAATTATACTGCCATCCGGATTTGTTGTGTTTATAACACGACCATACATATCAAACTGCTTGATTATTTCAACGTTACTTTTATCTGAAAATGTTTTTTCATATGCATTGACATCTGTAACTGTTAAAACTCCGCCTTCGGTTAGGCTTGTTCCACTTTGGTTATAGACTTTCTCAGAAATAACAGTACTAGTATCAAGATAATTAAATTCAATAGAATAACCGTCAATATTTTTCAAAGATATGAGATTATCGTTTGCAGTATAATATACTGTTTCTCCATCCGGATAAGTTGCGGATGCTAATATTGGGAGCCCGTTTGTACCGCAATAATTTGAGAATTCATAAGTATATGTCATTTTATACGGCACATTGGTACCACTATCATTAGTTACTGTAATTGCTGAACCGCTTGGCGAAAATGCCTGAATAGAAGTAAGTAATGGTAATAACCAATCTTCGTATTCTGTGTATGTAAAACGATATTCTCTACCTACACCATCTGTTATTTTATCTATTCTGAGATTATCTGATGCATAAGAAATATTTATACAATTTTCAGAGTTTTCTTCTGAAGTGATTATTTTTGTAAGCAAACCATACGAATTGAATTCATATACCTGTCCACTTGAATCTTTAATCGTAGCATACTGCAACTTATTGGCAACATTACCATCATGTGTTGATGGTAAATATAAGGTATAACCATCAGTATTTGAAAATGTATCAGCTACTTCTTTCCAGGTTCTTATGCCTTCTGATACTGTATCTGTTTTTTCAAAATATGTCGTTTGTCCATCACCATTACAGTAAAGTATATATTCTTTACCATCAATTTCATCATGATACTCAATCATTTGATTATAGTTGGTTCGCCAACCGAAACCATACGGAGAAGCAAATCCGGATAAAGCATAATAATTTATTGAATTTGTACCGCCAAAACCACTATTAAAATAGCGCTTTATCTGAACGGGCATATTTATTCCAGATAAACCTAGTTCATCGCGTTCAATATAAATTTGCTCTGTAAAATCGTTAAAATATGCTGTACCCGCTCTGCCTACATCAAAAGCGTGATAATCGAACTGTTCTTCAACACCTTGGGACTCATAATATTCGATCGTAAAATACGGCTGTTGAGAAGCTGTTGGATGTTCTGATGAAGCAAACATTGTCAACACTTCACTCTCCACGGCATCTCGTTGTCTGATACATACTCCATAGGTGTCTTCATTTATTGTGTATGCTTTCGTTACATCAAAAGTTATGTATCTTGCAGCATCGCCTTCACTTACAGGTCTTCTATCTATAAGACTGTTTATTGTTGTTGGTTTTGTATTATATGTTACTGTTGATTCGCTCCAATCACTTGTTACTGTATATGCAGCAATAGTTGTATCATTATCAACAAATAGTCCGCCTGCATAATAAAGACTTAAAAGTACAGATTTTATTTTTGCACCATTTTTCAAAATATAATAACTTGATAAATCAATATAAGAAAGATAATCCCCAGAATCAGATTTACAAGTATATAGGAACTCGATGTCTCCATAGTTTGTAGTAGGTTCTCCTTCACATACTACTGCATCCTTTATACCCAAATCTTCGTTAGCTGAGTTTATGACAGGGTCTATTACTACAGGATATTCAACATCACCTGACAACCATTCGTACGATGGTTTATATATTAATGTGTATTTACCATTCTTGCCAGTTAAATTCACATCAATATCGTCTGATATTATGTTATTTGCATCATACATAATAGGAGCTGGAATTTCGAAAATGATTTGTCCGTCAGGATTTTTAAATACTATCGACTTATCCTTATTAAGCGTTGCATTCAATTTTTTTGCATTAATTATATACTTATAAGTTACTTCAGATGCCGGCTTTTTATTAAGAATAATATTTTCTTTTAGGCCTGTTGAAGTTACTGCGTATTCTACTGAAGTGTTTTCACCTACATTTTCAAAAGAAATAGCGGAAGTTTTATCTAAAAAATCAGTTTCTACACCATTTTCAAGAACCTGATGTTTTTTGTTTTTAGATTTTTTATTTCCCTTGATTTTTTTATTCTTTGAAAAAACATCTGTACCGACAAGTTCAAACGAAAGTGAATAACCCTCTTTTTCTATTTGAACTTTTTTATTAGATGATAATTCCTTAGGAATAGTTGTGGTGAAGTCATTATTTTTATTTTTATAAACTTTACCTGTAATTTCATTGAATTCTATTAATGTATTATCAATATTTTCCCATCCGTTTTCTGTTTCATAATGAATTGGTGTTGCTGATACTACAGCAGTTTTTGTGCCTGAAACATTTTGAAACACCTTTGTATATTTATCTCGTTCGCTTATGATTTCAACTGCAAAATCGTTTGCATCTGTTCGATTTGCAAATTGTTCTATTGTTTGAGTCAAATGTTCATTATTTTGAATTTCAGCTGCAAAAACCGGGTTTGATACAGAAAAAATGCCCATAATCATCAAAAAACTCAAAACAACTGATAAAAACTTACTGATCTTTTTCATAATATACCTCCTATTTTTGTTTTGTATTTATTGCTAACAAAAACAACGTTCACCTCCATATATTTAAATACTATATCCCAATTCAATTTTAACACTTACACTATCACTTGTCAGTTAACCATTCAAACTGCAAGAAAATATTGTCAAATTGCAAGAAAAAGCAATTCATAAATAACAAAAACGACACACAAAACAAAGTTGTGTATCGTTTCTGCAGACAAGAGTTTATACTATTGTAGATAAGCTACAATTTGGCTATACTGAGGTTCTTTAAAAGACGGGTAGTTATATCGGTGCTTTATATTCTCACAAATACAAATACAGGAAAGTGCTATTATCATAGCAAGTCTAAGCACTATATTTTGTACAACAAAAGTATATGTTGTAAACAAAACTAAACTAGCACATAATGACAAAGCAATGGTAAAATAACTGTAATCAATAACTTTCATTAATTTGTAAACAATAAAACATATAAAAAATATACTGGCTAAAAACAACAAGTACATAGAGTTAAATGGCAGTATTGAAACTTCACTTATAGCACTGTTTTTAACTTCCCATCCCTTGTATACTAAATTATAAATTTGAATCCTATAAAAAAGATATATTACTGTTTGTGATATAAATAGGAGAAAAACTATTGCAATAATAACTTTATTTAATATTGGAGCATTTATTGCTCCGTTATATACGAATAGATCATTAAATTTGTTTTGTTTACACCTGTTCCAATGATAGGAAAACTCAACTGAAGAAATCATCTTAAAATCAGGTATATTAATTAAATCACTATGAATCTCACCCGACTCATCACTTAAAATATAACTAATTAAAAATTTCACACGATTATCAATCAGTGATATATTTGGATTAAAGCCATCTTTAATTAATTCTTTAACAAGATATATTAGTGTATATAAAACTTCAATTTCAGAATAATCTAATTTTTCTATCCAACCATACTTTCCTTGCAGAACATTAACACTCTTTTTTACTTTATAATCTAATGTATTTACAAACCTTTTTAATTTTAAAAAACTAAGCAATTCGTTATCTTCAGCCATAAACAACAATCCCATTATTGCTAAATCTTTATTATATTTAGAAGCGTTATAAAGATATATATTATATATTGCATCAAAACGATACTCTTTTGCAAGGCATTCAATAAAATCTCTTTTCTCATCAAGTCTATTGATTATGTCTATTATTAAATTCGAATAGTCTTTTATCTCTTCTCCTGAAAATCTTACCAAATCATCTATTTTTATACGATTTATGTTAGAATTTAGAGCACTCTTTATTTGTTCATCTGGACCTAAAGACATTAACCCAACAATAATATTTACACTTGTTTGTTTACTTTTGCAATAATCCAATTTTGCTATTAATTCTTGTAGAACTAAGCTTCTAACGGCTCTGTATTGCTGCGCTATATAACCAATTGCTTGTAAATTTATTATTTCATCGTAATCTATTGATGGTAAAATATTTTTTAATATATTAACAACATTCTTTTCATCGGATAGCGTTCTTTCAACAAGAACATCCAACACTGTTTTTGTATCATACAAATATTTAGATAAAAAATCCAATACTATTTCATCATTTTCTACTAAGGATAAATAGAAAAATATTATATTTTCTTTACCTTTAGTATATTGAAAAGAGCTAGGTGGTGTGCAAGTGTTTTTAACAAAATATAAAGCAACAAAATACTCATAAAAAGAACGATGTCTAAACCGTAATAAATTAGTGTCTGTTTTCTCTAAAAGGCCGCTTTGGTTTATTATGTTGTCTAAAACCTCTTGCGTTCTACCGTGATAGTATATTTTTTCCGTTTCGTGAGAACTCCACAATTTAAGAGCTGTTGATTCGGATATATTATTTCCATTACCTGAATATATTTCGTACGCTAATTGTGACAACAACTCAACTTTTATTTGAACATTTGGTAGTAATGTAAATCTTTTAAAACGTTTTAATCTTGATTTTTGCTCCTCCCAGTTTTCTAATAAACATTTACAGCATTGTTCGTATAAATGTGTTTTACTTTGGGAAAACACAAAATCTGATTTACAATATGTGTGAGTTACCATTGTAAGCAGCAATGGGTTTGAAACTACATTTTCTAATTGAACAGTATTAATTAGTCTGTGAAAAAATTGTGTATCGGATTTATCTTTTGGGAAAGACCATTTAGACAAGAACTCGCGTATTTGTTCCTTTGAAAGAGGAGAAAGATACACTGTATTTTCAATTCTAATATTTTCGAAGCGTTCCGATTCATAAACTTGTGTTCTAGATGTTATAATATAGTTACATTCACTATAAGTGTTTATGAACTCTAATAAAAGTTTCGAAAATTCAAGTCTATCATCTATGTTAACAATCTCGTCGTAACCATCGAACATTAACACAAATTTTCCTGTACTTAAAAAACGTTTTAAAACTTTTGCAGTTTTTTCTTTTTTTTCACTAAACAACCACCCCCGCTTTACACCCGAAATTTCAGAAATTTTTTTATAAATAAACTCAATAATATCTTCTTCACTACTACACTTATAAACATCAGAAAAATTAATGATAATTGGAATAAGTCTATTATTAGACGCCTTTCTCTGTGACGAATTTAACGTTCTTTTTAAAAATTTTTTATTATTAGGGCGTGCTGTATCATATACACCATCCAATATGTCCAAAGCTAATTTATATAAAGAAAAAGTTTTGCCTTCGCCTGCATTACCAAGTATTGCATAAACAGAAGGGCTACCACTAAGTTTTTTAGTAAAATAATTTTGCAACTTATATTCTTTAACTCCGTCTTTTTGGTGTACTTTTATTGAAACGTAAATATCGTTAGGTAAATTATTTGAAAACCATGAATGTTCTTGGCTTGGAAATAAGGTATATCTTAGATTTCTTGTGTATTTGTATTTTATTAAACGAGAGGTTTTATTAAATATTATCAAAAAAGAAAAAAATGCAAGTAATCCACTCGATACTATACTTATTATCTCTGGCGTAATATATTCCTTGATAAAGGAATCATTCCCAGTATTCAAAACACCAGTATCGCTTTCGCTATATATAACAGTATTTTGATTTCTATCACTATCAGATGATTCCACACTTTGAACTAATTCCTCTAATTTGTTTTGAGAGTAGTCAGCGTTATTATGCGTGTGTAAAAATTCACACTTAAAAGAGGCTATTCTAAATGTTTCATCAATAAATTTGATAGTTCTATCGTTATATATAACATCATATGTTTTAATTTTATTTTCCAGTGGAAAACATATAACGCATGAATTATCACTTGTGAATATTATAATAACATCTGTTTTACTACCAGGCGTTTGTTCACTTTGAGTCCTATTCCACATAAAATCAGGGTTACTTTTAACTACATGTGAAACAAGTTCTAGAGCTTGATCTGTTATCGGTTGGCGCTGATATTCCCCTTCTATATCCATTTTTAAACTTGCATATTTATTTTTTATTGTTAAAAGCATTTTTTCGCTTATATTTTCGGGGATTTTATCAATGCTACCTTCATATTCATTCTGTGTTCTTAATTGTTCATAATCAATTGATAAGTCTGTGCCATTTTCAAACAACATAGAAAAACTAATAAAACAATAGGCAATGATAATTATAATCAGTACAATTCTCTTCAATACTATTCCCTCATTAAATATTAATTTTATACTAAACTCACTGTTTACTGAAAAAACTAATAAGCAAAACATATATAAAAATTAGTTTAATAAATATTTATATCATAATTGATGATATAAAAAAGTGTTTTTTACAAACTGCAAGAAAATATTGTCGAAATGCAAGATTTTGAAGCGAAATCTAACGAAATATTTTTATATAGATATAAAAGAGTTACTGACACTAGCCAAAACTAATGCCAGTAACTCTTTCAAAATTCATATTAATGTTATTCTTCTTATTTGAACATTTGTTTTAAATTTTACAACTAATTTTAAGAACATCTACAGCATCTTGTATTGTAATTATTCCATCTTGATTTGCATCTGCGAGATATTTCTCCGTTTCCGTACTTATTTGTGTCTGACCTGCTGCATCCCTTAATATTGTACGTGCATCATCAGTCGTGATTTTACCATCTTGATCTATATCACCTAAATAAGAGTTATTGGGCGTCATATAATAATCTTTGAAAGCTTTTTCCACATAATTATCTTTAGAAAGGGCTTCGAAAATACTATTAAATTTATCTTCATCCAATTCCTGTAAGTTTAAAACTAAAATCAAATAGTTTTCACTAGAAACATTTCCATCTTCAGAAGTGATTTCTACTTTTTCAATTGGATAAGTGCTTTGCAAGTGATTAATAATAATTTCGGCTTCTTGACTATATTCGTCTTTTATAATTACAATAATCTTGCGAAAAGAATATTTTCCATTCTCATCAACACCCCAACAATTAGTTGCATAAGCATTACTTATAAACAAACCAATTAATAACACTATTAGCACTACAATACTTATGAATTTATTCATCGCTATTACCTTTTTACTGATAAAGCGAGAATTCTAGCTGTTGGCCACTCGCTACACGTAAAATTTCTCTCGCATCATCTTGTGAAATATTTGCATCTCCGTTAACATCCGCTAATACAAATTGTACAACTGTAACACTGCTTGCATTATTGGAAGCTGTAAGTGCTAAGGATGCATCAGCTGTAGTTATTGTACCATCACTGTTTACATCACCCATAATATAACTATCAGTTGAACTTGTTTCTATATAATATCCTATAGCGGAATTAAAAAATGTTGAGGCATCCTTCACGGTATCATATGAAATCCAGCCATAACCTCCAAGTCCCCAATCTGTGCCCCAAGAATTTATAAATTTGAATGCACCACTATCCCCCATATTGTCATCATAACCAATTAAGCATATGGTATGGTTAGCCTGTTTAGAGCCTGAAACAGTATCATATATACTATTGTTTGAGTTTAAATTAGTGAAGTCTGGGTATATTTCAATACCTATTACAACACCGTAATTCTGATAAATTTTTTCTTTTATATTCTTAATACCCGCTATTGTATGGGTAGTGCATTTATATAAGTTGGCATTTGCTATTTGTCTTGCTTTGGAAAGTTTGAGGTTTTATCGACAGACGCTGGTAATGTTAATCTTGTTTCTGCTGTTGGTTCCATACGTTCTAATATTTCTGCGTATGAATCTGGTATCAACCCCGTTTTATAGGTGAAATTTTCACTAGCCGAGCCTGGTACCTGTAAATATATCAGTATTAGAGATAAAGATATTATTACTGAAAAAACTTTTTCATACTATTTCTTCCTTTCATTTTTTGTATTAAGTTTATCATTGTGTACACATCGTCTAAAGTAGTATCCTCCTTTTCAAATGGTCTTCTTTATTTTAAATTTATCAGTATTCTCTATATCTGTCACTATAAATAACAAACTGCAAGAAAATCTTGTCAAATTGCAAGAAATATAAAATAACGGTACGACAATTTGCCGTACCGTTAAACTCTATCTGTTTTTCAATATCATTATAGTTGTGATGAATTCTCTATTGTGTTCATCATATTCCCAAGTATAATCGCCATTATATTTTTTCAATGTGTTTTTTAGACTTTTCAATCCAAAGCCATGAAATCTTTTATTGTTTTTAGTTGTTTTTAAAATTAAATTATCAGAAATCGGTTTTTCATCACAACTATTTCTTACAACAACTATATCATATGTGTTCCTATGATCTGTAAAGAAATCAACATATTTATCTTTTGATTTTTCTGCCGCTTCGACTGCATTATCTAATACATTACCCAAAATTGCAACTAAATCATACATCTCTACACCCAGAAGATTTGAGAGCCTAACATCATAAGTAAAATTTATTCCTTTCAATTCACACTCTGTAATGTATTTATTTATGATAACATCAAGATAATGATTGCCACTATGAGCTGTTTGGCTATATTTTCTCAACTCTACTTGCATTTTGGTAAGATATTTATCAATTTCTTCATTAGAACTTAACTCTTTAATTGCAGCAAGATGTTTTTGTGTATCGTGAGCATATATAGCTAAATTCTCATTCTGTTGTTCAAGTATCTGATAATATGTTTTATCATTTTCCAATTTAGTTAGTTCACTTTCCAACCGCAATAATTTTGTTTCTTTGTCAACACTGCGTCTATAAGAAACAAAAATCAAAATAGTTGACAACAAAAGCGAAAAACTTATTATTGAAATTATATACTTATAAGTTTGCGACAAATGAAAATCACTATTTATACTCCACAAAAACAACAATACAACAATTACAACAATAGGATAAAAATAATATGTTTTTGGTATCGGAGTTGAGGTATCTTTTGTTTTAATAAATTTAATTAACAAAAGGCAACAAAAGAAATAAATAGTCTTACTTATAACAACATTTAACAAATATTGCGACACATCATGTGAGTTTGCAATTACATCTCTGTTTAACACTATGGATATAATAAAAATTGTTATGTATTCAGTACAAGTTGACATGATATCAAGAATAATTGATAAAAAAATGGATTGCTTTAAATTAATATTAAAACAACAAAAAGCAAAAACCATGTTTATTATAAGGAAACAAACAAGATTCAACCATATGGTTGAAAAGAAAAGATATACTGTTGCACCTAATCCAAATGTTATTAACCCTATAGCACAGCAAAAAAGATGGCTCTTTTTTCTATTGCTAACTTGGCTGAAAAAATAATATGAAATAAACAGTTCAAGTAAATATACTGCTGATACAGACAAAATTTCTGACATGTCATTTACCTCTTAAATACATAAACCAATATTTATGGAAATCTGCTTGTTTTCTCGTTGCAACGGATATTCTGATATCTTCGTTAATAAAAACTTCTGTATAAGAGTACTTTGTAACATAATGCAGATTAATTAGAAAACTTTTATGAACTTGATAAAAAAATGTATTAGGTAATTTTTCTTTCCAATATTCCAAAGTCTGAGTTATTTTATATTCACCGTTTTTTGTGACAACAATAATCTCTCTGTTTTCTCGCTTAATATAATAGATATCGTCTACCAATACCTTTAAATGTGTTCCTCCTTGAGCAAGATAAACATCAACATATGTTTCGTCTAAATACTCTAATGCTTTATCTAATCCAGAATATAATCTATTAACATCAAAAGGTTTCTCAAAGAACCTAAAAACTCGCAAATCCATAGCGTCATCCTGAAATTCGGGATAATTGGTTACGAAAAAAACCACTACTTTACTGTTTCTTCGTTTTAATTCTTTTGCAACAGTTAAACCATCAATATTACCCAATTGGATATCTAAGAAAGCCAAGTCAAAAACATCTTTACCTGTGATAATCTCTTGGGCAGATGTTGAAACGACATATTCTGGTTTAATAAAGTGATTTTTCATATATTCTTCAACATGCAATCTCAATTCATCCAAGTAATTGGATTGATCATCACATAAAAGTATTTTCACACAAAGACCTCCTCTTATAAACAAAAACTACCACGATTGTGGTAGCAAGTTTAGCACAAATATTATTTTTAGTCAAATACTGCCAATATACAGTTCAATAAAAGATTTAAGAAATTTTTGATTGTCTGGTGGACACTTTGACAACAAACAAATTATATCATTTTCTGTTTTCGTATCAATTCTACCAATAAGATAGTAATCAGGTGTACCGCCTAAAACTTCACACAAATCTAATATAGTAGATGTTGTAGGTAGACATTTCCCTCTTTCCATGCTTGATATATGGTTTTTGGAAAGAGAAAGTTTTTCAGCCAATTCTTCTTGTGTTATTGATTTTTCCTTGCGTTTTTGCATTATCCGTATACCAATAAGTCTATTATCAAATTGCATAAAATCACCATTTTTTATTTATGGTATCATTTAAAACTAAATGCATAAACAAATTTTGATAGAACTATTCTGTAATATAATTATTTTTACGCATAAAATTTGTTTTTTTGTGTAATATTGTGATTTCTTGCAAAAAAACACAAATTTATAGCAATTTAAAAAATTCATTGAAGGAGCTTTATTTTTTATGATATCATTCTTTCGGAGGTGTTATAAATGAAAAATTATAAAATCAAATTTAACCAAATTATGAAAAACAGTATTGAAACTGCATTAAAACTTAATGCAAACAACACATCATCAACTGTTCTTCATCAACCCAAGGCCCCAGCAAAATTGAAAAAATTCAGTAAAATCAGTTCTAAATGATTGGTCGATTATCTGAAAAGATAGTTTCGTACCTAATCGCTTTTGAAACTATACCCGAAGCAGAGCGTGAATTATATCAATACGGAGTATTTTTATTAATTTCTCAAATACTATATTTCACCGTAACACTGATATTTGGATTTGCATTGGGTATAGTCTTTGAAAGCATTGTTTTTTTTATTGCATTTCAAAGTATTCGTCAGATCGCAGGTGGTTATCATGCCACTACTGAAACAAGGTGTGAAATTCTATCTGCTGGAGCTATTTTATTAAGTCTTATTTTTATCAAACTAGTTAACGAAAATGCGCTGTTCACATATACATTAGCTATAGCTTTAGTATGTGCTAGTGTAATTTTTTTATTGGCACCATTAGATACTGTTCAAAGACTGTTGTCAGATGATGAGTATATTGCATTTCGTAAAAAAACACGCGTTATTCTCATAGTTATCATAACAGTAATAGCAGTTTCTTATATTATGAAAATAAATATTGTTTTTACTTCCTGTTGCACAAGTCTAATCCTAGAGGGATTTTTACTTTTGGTAGGGAAAATAAATAGAGAAAGTATAAATTCAAACACCTGTGAATAAATTTGGGGTGCTTTATACTCTTGATATTTCATATTTCAAAATTTAAATTTGATATTTTGAAATAAAGATATAATTTTTTTACCTACAATAGATAACAGATTTTATTTCACTTATTAGTCAGCAAAACAATATTTGAACCATATATAGTATGTATAAAAAGAAGCTAGATGAATTTATTCATCTAGCTTCTTTTCCTTTGTCATTAAATGATTTAAAGAAATTTTTGATTAACATATGGGAAGAATACATAGCTAAATACCCATAATCTCCGGTTTTTGAGACTGAAATTCAAAAATAAAGGAGATTATATAAAATGTATAAAAATAAAAGTTTTGATTACGATTTATGGACAACCAATGATAATGGCGTTAAGCGTTACTGGGCAAGAATCCGTGCAACACAGGAAGTTGTTGAGGTTGACTTGAAAACATTGCGTTTTTTAAGAGCTGAAGAAAAAAAGATATACAGGGCTATAGAAGATGCCCGTAACAACGCAGGTACAGTTTTGTCATATGAAATTTTTGAAGATGAAGAAGCTTCAGGTGAATGGTTGATTGATGAAAAAGACTTAGAAACTCAAGTACTTACGCAATCAGAAATTGATGCTGTTGTAAAAACACTCACACCGAAACAGTTTTTGATTTATAAAAACTGCATCTTAGAAGGAATGGAGTTGCGAGAATTTGCAAGAAAAAACAACTTGTCTTACTCAACAGTTAAAGACATAAGAGATGCTATCAGAAAAAAATTTCATAAAAATTTTAATTGATACCCGCTCAAAGGCTAAAAAAATGTCCGTTGTCAAGTAGAGGGGGTTAAAACCTCGATTGCACTTTGACAACAGAATAGATATTTTATCAAGTACGTTGCTATTATTCTTGCAGAGGCAAGAGCCACAATAGCGCTGCGCCAGGATCCGACAGAACAGATGTTGTTTTTTATTAACAACATCTTGTTCTGTTGTGGGAGCGATAAACAGTTGCTATAGATATCAAATAGCTTTTGATATGGCGATAACCGGTAATAGTGATAATGATACTCCTGTTTAGTCACAGGTCGAGCGTGATAAAACCGTCGCAACCAATGAGGGCAGTTGGCAGAGAACCTGCTGAGGGTGAGATTCCCGTGGAGCTGAGTAGCTATCAGCCGCTTGATAAGATTCACAAGTATTTCTTCAAAACATGGAGGTTAGCTATGGATTTACATAAGGTACAAGAAAACACTTATACAACCATGATTGATGGTTCTATTATTACATTGAAATTCTCAAAGGAACCGAATGAAGTTTTAGTAAAAAATATCAAAGAATGTTTGTTGAATTCTATTGTAAAATTATCAAAATAATGCTGGATATATAAATGTTGTTGTGATAGTGTTGTGTCGAAATCAAGTAAAGGTGGTGCAATAATGGCCGGCGAAAGAGTATATTGTTTATATCGTGTATCAACTTCAAAGCAAGTTGATATGGATGAACATAATTTAGCGGATATACCTATGCAACGAAAAGCTTGCAGAGAGTTCGCTAAAAAAATGGATTGGGACATTATTCGTGAGGAACAAGAAAACGGAGTATCCGGATTCAAGAAAAGTGCTGCTGAAAGAGATAAGATACAACTTATTAAAGAGCATGCTGCAAAAGGTTTGTTTGACATATTACTCGTTTTTATGTTTGACAGATTGGGAAGAAAATCAGATGAGACACCATTTATTGTAGAATGGCTTTGCTCACAAGGAATTAAGGTTTGGAGTGTCAATGAAGGTGAACAACGCTTTGACTCTCATACAGATAGACTTACCAACTACATAAGATATTGGCAAGCTGATGGTGAAAGCCAAAAAACTGCAATTAGAACAAGAACTGCCATGGAGCAAATGGTTATGGATGGCAGATGGCGTGGTGGTATACCACCATTTGGATATAGAGCAGTAAAAAGCGGTATAGTTAACAAAAGAAAACATGAAGTATATAAATTAGAGATAAACGAAGAAGAAGCTGTTATAGTAAGACTTATATTCGACCTATCTGCAAACAGCGGATACGGAAGATGGAAGATTGCTACCACATTAAATGAACGTGGTTATAAAACTCGTAGTGGTGGTACATGGGTAGATTCAAGTGTAGGACATATACTTCATAACAATATATACATAGGTATGTTAAAGAATGGTTCAGCAATATCTGGACCGTATGAAGAATTAAGAATTATTGATGATGCTACTTTCTATAAAGTACAAAAACAAACAAATTTACGAACTAATGAAAAAAACAATGAAAGGACAATCCCTTTAAATATATCAGGTCAATCACTGTTATCCGGTAATGTGTTCTGTGGACATTGTAAAGGCAGACTCACATTAACAACCAACGGTGAAACCCGAAAACATGCAGACGGTACATCTGTACACAGAAGAAAAGTCAGATACGTTTGCTATAATAAGACAAGAAAAAAATTAAACTGCGATGGCCAAACAGGATACACTATGCGTATCTTGGATGAAAAGGTCATCGCAGTTTTACATATGATTTTTGATAAAATGAAAGATATGACACCACAGGAAATGGCAAGTCATATTCATGACAAACAGATGTCAAATCTAAAAATTGAGTTATCAGCAGCAAAATCAAAATTGAATAAGGCAGAGAAAGAATACAATGCCTTGAAAAGTGAAGTTGTAAAATCAATACAAGGTGAAAGTAAGTACAATGCAGATATACTATCAGAACTTTTGATATCAGCTCAAGAAACGTTAGAAATTGCAAAGAAAAGTTATTTAGAAACTCAAAACAACTATACTCAAGGTGAATTACAAATACAGGAATTAACGAACAACTATACTCGAATACTCAGATGGTCAGAGATTTTTGATGAGAGTCCTATTGAAACTAAAAAGCAAATAGCCAGTATGATAATAAACAGAGTGTATGTTTATGAAGGTTATCGGTTGGAGTTTGAGTTTAATATTAATTTTGAGAACATTTACAAAAACAAAATGCAATGAATATTTATATTTCTTGAATTGATCTTTTGCCCAAAAACAAGACCTGCTTTTTGTGGAAAAAGTCGAATTTTGTAAAAACCGAAAATTTTTTTGAAGTATTTGCAAAATTTTGTCATATATATTTAGATGCATTTTACATATGAATATTAATACTTTGTGTGAGGTATACTATCATGAGTACAGAAAAAGAACAAGCTCCTCCCAAAAGAAGCAAACTTACACCTGATAACAAGTTAGATATAATGTCTATTCTAATATCAATAGTATCAATTGTAATTTCTGTAACATTGTTGCTACATCAGATAACCCTAGAGAGATTACCAAATGTTGTATGTTTAAATTCCGATGTAGCAATACATATTTTTAAAGATGAATCTGAATATGAATTATTTACTTATTCAGAACAAATTATAAGTATACCAATACATAACATCGGAGTAGGAACAGCCCAAAATTGCGAAATAACCTGGGTTTATGAAAGTGTGGAAAAGGCTTACTATTCCTTGATGGACATGTTAAAACCATATGTTAGTTTTCATGAATTTAACGGTAATACCCTTTTACATGGAAAACCTTACTTGTATAATTATAGTTTTCAATATAGAAATAGCAAACTAGATAGCATATGGGTATTAAATACATATCCTGAAAAAACTACGGACTATTCCGTTGATTTGGACTCCATGTATTGTCCATATATATTACCTGTAACCGAAAACAATACAAAAATTTTTTTCTATCTTCCAAACCCCATTGCACCAATGTTAGTTGATTTGGCTAAATATGAAATAAACGAACCCTTATCTTTAGACTTGGAAATTTCTTTTCAAGATATTGCTGGAAAAGCATATAGTGAAATATTTCGTTTAACGTTTACTTTTGATGAATTTACGGAAGATATTGAAAACAATAAGAACTACTGTATATACAAAATAGTTTCTCAAAAATTATAATAATCGTACACACGCTGCTAAATAAATGTCTAATAGGTTATTGCTTGACAACTAATATTATTGAGTACATAATTATATATGGATATTATTTAGCAAGATCACAAAAATAAAAACTTTAATAAGTGGGTGTTTTATAATGAGTTTACAAAAATATTTTATTGAGTTTAATGACACAATAAAAATGGATTTTGACGTTAAAAGTGAATTAAAAGAGAAAAGAGATATATTATTAGGCATATTAAGAAACTCTGATGATTTGCCTTCATTTTCAGAATACAATCAAGGTAGTTATAAAATGAATTTGGGTGTAGAACCTTTAGATAAAGAATATGATATTGATGTTGGTCTTAGATTCAATGCTAATAGTAAAGATTACACCCCCATGGAGTTAAAAAATATTATTTACGAATTATTGAAAAACCATACTGATTATGGAGCGACAATAAAAAAGCCATGTGTAACCGTTACATATAAGAAAGATGGTGAAGCGGCGTACCATGTTGATTTAGTAGTATACACATATGAAGACAAGGACGATACTAGTAGTCAACTTTTTCTTGCTCGGGGTAAAAGTAGTGAATCAGACGAAACTTGTTGGGAAAAGTCTGATCCTGTTGGATTGGTTGATTATGTAAGTGAAAAGTATTATGGTGATGACCATAAAGATGATAGAGAACAATTTAGACGTATTATAAGATACTTAAAAAGGTGGAAAAACAAGAGATTTAGTAATACAGGAAATGCTGAACCACCTAGTATTGGTATTACATTAATAGCTGTTGAGATGTTTGAGGTTTCTAAAACATATGATGTTTTAACAAAAAAAGATTCATACAATGATTTTGATGCATTACTAAAGTTTTTGAAGGAATTAAAAACTTTGTTTGTCTATGTTGGTACATCTGATACTGGTAGAAAACTTTACAAAATAGAATATAATTTACCAAGCACACTGAAGTTTGAAAATAATGTTAATATTTTTAGGAAGATGACTAATAATTATATGACAGATTTCAAGGAAAAAGTAGATTCATTAATAGCGGATTTAGAAAGTGTTGAAGCCGAAGTTGATGAAGTAGAGCAGTGTGTTCAGTTGCGTAAAATTTTCGGTGACTCTTTCCCGGTACCTGAAAAAGAAACTGCATCAAAAAAACAAGTTGAATATATTTCTAGAACCAGTGCATCGGGAGTCTAAACGATTATGCCTTTAAAAGATGTAGAATTAATGTTATCAACTCTTGCAGAAATACAAAATTTACACATTAATACATGTAAACAGTTTAATAATCATGATTATTGGGGTATTTTTGAGTGTGATTTAATCATAAAAGAAGTTTGCAGCACTCCAATATTGATATGTATACCAAATAATTGGACAACCGAATTAATTGATATATATATCAAGAATTATAATAATTTTAATTTCATCCCCCATGTGGATGTTTTTGGCAAAATTTGTTTGTTTAAAACAGAAGGTTTGTTGATTGAACACAACTTAGTAGGTTTAGTAGAACAATCTATAGAGAGAGCTAAGAAGATTTTACTTGATGGATTAACAGATTCAAACAAAAAAGATTTTATTGACGAATTTGAATCATACTGGATTCAACTACCACAAGAAAAATCATGTTATTTTGTTTTACCCAAAGACGAAAAAAACGCTGTTATTAAATTTACTTTTGGAAAAAATAAAACGAAAAACAGCTCCATATTATTTGTTTGTGAAACTCAAGAAAGATTAAACCAATGGAATATTGATTCAGGAACTTTTTTTAACGCTGCATATTTTGTTTTAGATGCAAAAGATTATATTTATCCACCTGATATACGCAATAAAGTTTCTGTAGATTTTTTAAATAAATTATTGAAGTTAGTACCATACAATGTAGCTGCATCAATTTTAAGAAAACTTAGCAGAGAAAAACTTATTGTTTTTTTATTAAAACAACCTGATGGAACCAAGAATTATGTGGGTTTTTATTTAACTGGTAATATAATAGATAATAAAATTTCTTTCTCATTTGAAAAAACGAATGAAGTTCAACCGGTTTATATAAACATACTAAACAAAACTTTTCTTATGACTAGAACTAATTTCAGTAAATTTAATTTGCATGAAAAGAGAATATTAGTTATAGGCTGTGGTTCTGTTGGTGGATATCTTGTTAACGAATTGGCAAAATCTGGATATGAAAAAATAACTATTGTTGATAATGATAAACTTCGCCAAGAAAATATATTCAGGCACATTCTTGGCCTAAAATATTTAACACAATACAAGAGTGTTGCTTTAAAAGATTTAATAGAGAAAAATATTCCCGAAACTTCCTTAATAACCTCAGTAGAAAAAATAGAAAATGCGATATCTAATAACGAAATAAATCTACTAGACTATGATTTAATAATTTCTGCAACAGGTAATCATAATGTTAATAGATGGTTGAATTCATATATTTATAAACATCAAATTTCCGTGCCTATTATATATGCATGGAATGAAGTTTTAGGTATAGGTAATCATGTTGCACATTTTAAATATGGTAATGCTGGATGTTATAATTGTCTTTTTAAAAAAGACGATAATCTAAAACCACTGTATGACAGAACCGCCTATTGTGAACCTAACCAAGATATTACCCAAAGTATTGGTGGTTGTGCAGATACGTATATTCCATATGGTAACTCAGTGTCATTACGTACGGTATGTATGTGTTTAGATTTAATACAAGATATATTTTCTGGAAAAACATCCGAAAATCTTATAATATCATCAAAAGGTAATCCTCAATATTTTATTGAACAAGGGTATAAAGTTTCTAATAGATATTTAAAGCAAACAGAAACTGTCGAGATTATTAATGGTAGTGATTTTATAAACAACGAATGTGGTGTGTGTTGCAGTGATCTTAGAAACCAATAAACGAAAAATAAAAGTAAATAATACACTTTTACAAATAATGCGACAATATATACAATTCACCCATAGTGACACCGAAGCTGGTGGAATATTAGTAGGTCGGGAAAATATTAGTGATTCAAATTTAATTATAGAACACATTAGCACACCTTTGCCAAATGATATTAGAACCCGATGCAGATATATTAGGAAAGATGAAGGTCATATAGATTTTTATAATCAATTATATAGAGATACTAATGGTATATATGCATACGTAGGTGAATGGCATACTCATCCGGAAGATGTTCCACGGTATTCGATTATTGATTTGAAAAACTGGAAAAGAATTGCTAAAGAGCATCCAATGGATAAACAATATCATTTTATTATTGGCAGACAACAGATTGCGATTTGGGAAATGAATAAAAAGCAAATTAAACCTATATTGATTGGAATGGTTGATTGGAATGAAAAATTTTTGCAAGAAAATAGTAGTGAATGCTAGACCAATATCACAGATTATAATCATAGTAATAGCTTTTCTACTACCAATAATATTGGACTTTACCGGACTATTTACACCACCTGATGATACTGTAAGTGTAGATATAAAGCATAATCTACTTGTGATATTATGGTCTTATGGTAATATTGCGATCGGTTTTGCTTTTTCTATCACAGTATTGTTTTTAATGAGGAAATTTAATAAGGATGTTTCTTTTAATCATGGAAATACTTATAAGGATTATCCTTTCTTTTGGTATTGGTTTTGTTCTAAAGTTTTAGGATATGAAAAATGCAATTTGGTATTAGTCCCTATACACCTTCAGTTTAAACTTGTCTTAAATGATACATTTAAAGAATATTTTTGGGAAAACATTGAAACTCATGAAGATATAAAATTCACCAAGGATAAGCGAAATATGACGGTAGTATCAAATGAAATTAATATAGTCATTGCAGACACGTATCCTATTGAAAAAAAGCAATTACCACAAAATAAAAAAGGTAATCCAACAATATGGATTTCAAGAGATAAAGAATTAGTTAACTGTAGATATTATAGTAATAAATTCGTTGATGCTGTTATTAATGCAGTCAAAGAAAATGAAAATACATACAAAACTATAAATATTTTTGCAACAACAAATCCCGAAAGTACTTTTAATGTTTGTCGAAAAGCAATAAAATCTGGAGATAGAAGTAGTTTTGACAAAGTTATAGTTTTTCAACAAGATAGCGATGGCATAAGGAAATTTAAACCCAAGGGAAAAACTGTTTACAAACGCTAAAGCTCTTTTGGGGGTGTTTACCTGTTAATTCGGGAGAGCGTTTGACTGGCAGTCAAGAGGTCATGGGTTCGATCCCCACCGTCTCCACCAAAGAAAAAGAGTAGCTTTTGAGTCGTACTCTAAAGGACAAAAAGAGTTAATGTAGCAAAAACTGCATTAACTCTTACTTTTTTGCACTGTCACTAAAAGTGGTGAGTAAGTGCGCTTTTAACTTTAAGTGATATTCTTTCCTTCGGAAAGAGTGATATTATGCACTTTTCGGCATAGTGATATTGAAATCTTCGATTTCAGTGTTATTTTATTCGCATAAAACTGTCCGAAGGACAATATCACAATGCGTAGCATTATATAACTGCGAAGCAATATCACTCGCCGCAAGGCGAATAAAACTGCGTGAGTGTCCTCAGGACACCCACGCTTTTGCTACTCTTTTTCTTTTGATTAAATAAAACGGGGAGCGAACCCATCGTCCATCTCGTGCGGTTCGCCTTGGCGGAGCACGAGGGACATATAATCGGGGTAATTTGCGTAGCAAATGCGAGGGGCTTGCCCCTCGATCCCCACCGTCTACACCATAGTACATCGAACAATTATTTTTTTCCACTTTCAGAGTGGGTGTTTTTGTTTTTATGCGTTATTTTCAATTTATTGAAACATTGATTAATTTGTGATATAATTAATCAGATTCAAAAATTATCAAGGTGGAGTGCATATGAAAAAACAAATCTTTAAAACTGTTCTTAAAGTGTTTATTACTGCTTTCCTTAGTCTTGCAATGTTACTCCTTGTGCTTTTTGTGTCTTCTGTTATAGCAGGCTTCGTGCAGATTGACAAAAATACCGAATACCAAGACGAGCACCTTGAATACCTGAAAAATGAATATTATACCGAATCTTATGTTCCTTGTGACGAACAAAAGCTTGCGAATTTTGACATTGAAAAAGCTTTTTCTGAAGGCGTGAAGCTTAACGAAATTGCAGTTATGGGAACTCACAACAGCTATCAGTTGCTCGGAACACTCCCGAAGCGAGGGCTGATGAAGACTCTTGAGATTTTTTCTTTCGGTGTGGTGGAAAATAAGGCTGTTTTTGAAATGGATACATTTACCGAGCAGTTGGAATATGGAATAAGAAACCTTGAAATTGATATTGAAACCGTAGATAATGAGGGTGACACCAGTTTTATTGTTACCCACAGTGCTATAATTGACAATGTATCAAGTGCTTATAACTTTGCCAAGGGACTTGAAGAAATTGCAATGTGGTCAGATAACAATCCGGGTCATTTACCGATATACTTGCTTATTGAGCCTAAAGATGGTGTTCCTTCAATAAATAACATGAAGAACTTCTCTCTTGAATATGCACTGGAGTTTGACAAGGTACTAAGGCAGGTGCTTGGCGATAGGTTGCTCACGCCGGCGCAAGCAATGGGAGAATATGAAAGCTTTGAAGAAATGCGAAAATCTGACGATTGGCCTGCTCTAACACAGGTTGCAGGCAAGATTATTGTATTGATGCACCCCTGCAGTGTTACACAGGAATATATCGACACTGACACATCAATCAAAACTCAGGCGATGTTCCCAATGCTCAGATTCGGGGATATTGACAAAACCTATGCATCATTTATTCTTGATAACGATCCTGTAAGTGCAGCTGAAAACAACAAAAAGACAGTTGATGAAAATAATCTTATGGTAAGAACCAGGGCAGATGATTACCCTGATTTTAGTGATGAAAGGTATAACTTTGCAGATAACTGCGGTTCACACATTATCACAACGGATTATCCTCCCCGTTCTGTAAGAAAAGACGATCACACCTACACATTTGGTGGCTATACGATAAAACTGCTTAAGTGAAAAATTAGAATATACAACTTACAAAAAACGAGTAGAGCTTTAAAACTCTATTCGTTTTTTCTTATTCATCATAAATAACACTTGCATTAGTAAACGAGTCATTAATATCTATCAATACATCAAGAACAAATTCATCTTCTATTTGTTTCGTGCATTTAACACCACGGTAATAATATCTATATTCTGTGTCTGTCATACCGTAGCCAAAGAAAACATTAATTGTAACACCGTCCATGCCGCAACAATATTGGGCGATTTCATTGGGTTCAGAACACTCTATGCCACCCCAAAGCTTAATTCTGTTATCAAAAAGCTCATCTTTTTCAAACATTCTTAATGACACTTTATTTTCATCGCTCAAGAGATAGAAGAAATAGTCTCCTTTTTTTACGGTTTTAATAATTTTCATATTTTCGGACTCGCCCAAACTTTCTTTTTTACTTATTTGGTTTAAAATTGCGATTTCATTATCCGTTGGCACGCTGTTGAAAAAATGATATACAGGATAAGACAAGGCAGAAGCTGAAATCAGCAAAACTATTATAATTACAGCAAATAAAACCGCTCGTTTAAGCCTTTTATTATCGTTTTTCATTGTTCTTACAACCACTTCATCACTAACCGCAGGGAGTTTTTCCGTTTCAATTTTTTCTCCTTGTAATATTTCTATAACTGTAACTCCGAGAATTTCTGACAAAGCAGTCAGAAGAGCTATATCAGGAGCACTTCTGCCCGTTTCCCACTTTGAAACCGCTTTATCTGTTACATTTAATTTTTCGGCTAACTCTTTTTGAGTTAGTCCTTTTTCTTTTCTCAGTTCAGAAATAAATTTACCAATTTGAAAAGCGTTCATAACTGTGCGCCTCCTTATGTTTCTGATAAAATTATATATTAATCCGCAGAAATAGTCACTCTACCGATGGTAGAATAATACTAAACTCACAAAAAACAAATCAATTTATCTATTTTGATGTTAATTGAAATGTTTAAACACTTATGCTACAATTAATTTAATTAATACCAAACCACTCTGCGAGGGATTATTATGAAAAATTATGATATTGCTGCATTTATTTGGCCGTCTTATACAGGTGATGAACCAAGAACGCGTATTTTCTGGCCTGATGGCATTGGTGAATGGCAGACTGTTAAAGCTATGACCGATAAAGGCTACAAGGGTTGCCGTTGGCCTCGCATACCCACCTGGGGTTATATAAACGAGGCTGACAGCTCTGTTATGGAAATGCAGATAGATTGTGCCGTTTCTCATGGAGTGAATGTTTTTATTTACGACTGGTATTGGTATGACAACAGACCATTTCTTGAAAACTGCCTCAATGATGGTTTCCTGAAAGCAAAAAACAATAATAAAATGAGATTCTGTCTTATGTGGGCAAACCATAATGCCACTCATTTGTGGGATAAGCGCAACTCTGACAAAGACCTTGAAACTGTTATCTGGAGTGGCGTTGTAACACCGCAGGTTTTCTCGGAAATATGCGACAGAACTATTAAAAAATACTTTTCCAAAGAAAATTATTATTGCATTGACGGTTGCCCCGTTTATATGATTTTTGATATTGATAATTTCATCCGTTCTTTTGGTACAAGTGACAACTGCAAAAAAGCTCTTGAAGAATTCCGTCAGAAGACAATTGAAGCAGGCTTTAAAGGTCTTCATTTCCAAATTGTTCATTGGAGAAATCGTATTTTCAGCTGGCTTAAGGATGAGGATTCTCAGAAAGGTGTCACCTCTTCCGAAATGTATGATTTTCTCGGTGCAGACTCCGTAACGAGCTATAACTGGGGTTGCTCAACGGATTTTGACGGAGATTATATTGATGTTACGAACAACTATATTGATGCAATAACCGAAGAGCAGAAAAAGCTCAATATTCCTTTCTACCCCAACATTTCTGTTGGTTGGGACAATAATGTAAGATTCAACAATTTCGTACCCGGTGTGGTTGAAAACAACACTCCCGAAAACTATAAAATCGCCTGTGAAAAGGTAAGAGAGTTTGCAGATAAATCAATGGGAAATGGCATTATGAAAGCTCCATTTATTACCGTAAACAGCTGGAATGAATGGACTGAAACAAGCTATCTCCAGCCCGATGACCTTTATGGTTATGGTTATCTCGAAGCAATTAAGAAGGTTTTCACAGAGGAATGATTATGCACAATTTTACAGTTTTAAAAGATATTCCATACGGAAACCACGAAAGACACAAACTTGATATTTTCATACCCGAAAATCCAAAATGCACCTCGGGAGTTATACTTTTCATTCACGGCGGTGGTTGGATTCAGGGTGATAAATCGGGACACCACCACGATACCGATTTCTTCTGCAAATCAGGTCACATTTGTGCCACTATGAACTATCGCTATGTTTCGGAAGATATAAATGTTTTTGACGAGCTTAACGACATAACTCAGGCACTAAAAACCATAAAAACCACCTCTGCAAAATATGGTTTCAACCTTGAAAAACTTCTCTTGTCAGGTGGCTCTGCAGGGGCTCATCTTTCTCTTCTTTATGCTTACACAAGAATGGAAGAAGCACCAATAAAACCCGTTGCAGTCTGCCCTTATTGCCCGCCTGTTGACTGCTCAAAATCTGATTTTTTAATGGGTATTTCAGGTGAATTTGAAGATTGGAAATATGGTGTTCTTTCTAAATGTTGCGGTCTGGAAATTAACAGAGAAAACCTTCTCGAAGCCCAACAGCAAAAGGCATTGAAAAAGATTTCACCACAAGAATATATTTCAGAACATTGCATTCCAACAGCCATTTTTCACGGCAGACTTGATGAGCTTATACCATTTTCTCACATCGAAAAATTTATAAGCACATTAAACGAAAACGGCATAAAAAGTGATTTATTAATCTATGAAAATTCGGGTCACGCCCTTGATAAAGACCCTGAAATTGCAGCACAGACAAAAGACATAATCAAAAGTTATGCAGAAATGTATTTTTAAATCAACATAAACAGACCGCATCCTTGGTAAGGATGCGGTCTCAATTTTTAATAAAAAACAAAAAGCCTTGAAAACGCAAGGTTTTCAAGACTTTGGAGCTGATAACCGGATTCGAACCGGTGACCTCATCCTTACCAAGGATGCACTCTACCGCCTGAGCTATATCAGCACAGCTTTTAAACAAGCAAGAGTTATTATACATACCTTGATTTGAATTGTCAAGCATTTTCAACACAAAAACCACCTTATATTTGTAATATAAGCACATAAACATTTTTATAGAAAATATTTACAAAAATAAATTTTGTGCTATACTTATATATGTATAATTTTACATTCTTGAAAGGAATGGTAGTAATGAAAACATCAAAGAAAGTTATCGCATTGGTTCTTTCGGTTGTTTTGTTGATGGGTTGCTTCTCCGCAACTGCTTTTGCAATTGATGAAGCTTATACACCCTCAATCGTAATCCCCGGTATTTTCCAAAGCGAAACAAAGTACTATGAAGACGGCAAAGCAACAAATGCTGAACCCCCGTTCTTTATGGATTCCACTATTGAAATTGTTGGCTTGGCAGTTACAGAAGCTCTTATGCCCATTATGAATCTTATCACAACCCAGGAAGATAAAGATAATAGAGCAGCTCAGGCAATTGCAGATGTTCTCGGCGAAGCTCTTATGGAAAGAAGCCGCAGTGATGAAAACGGCAAATTTGTGCACGATATACGTGCAACAAAATACAACGACTGCTTCGCAGACCTTAACGCTCACGACCAGGAATATATCCTTGACCAGATTCCATTGCAGAATTATATTGATATTGCAGGAGGCGAGAATCTCTATTTCTTCTCATACGCTTCATTCGGCAACATGATTGACACTGCTCAAGAGCTTTATGATTTCATCCAGTTTGTTAAAGAGGATTCCGGTTCAGATAAAGTTAACATCGTCCCCATCAGTCAGGGCGGTTCTGTTGCAAACGGTCTTATGCAGATTTATGCAGATAAAGGACGTTCAGTAGCTGAAGACATTAACAGAATCATTTATGTTGTTCCTGCTCTTGACGGTTCAATTCTTATCGGTGAAATTTATCAATATGGTCTTATTGATGATGCTGAGCTTTATACAACAATGCTTCCCTCTCTTATGGGCGAAGAGGATATGGTAAGTTATCTTATTAATGTTATTCTCCGCATTATGCCCAACGCAAATGTAAACAGCATTCTTGATACTGCAGTTCACACTCTTATTATGGACTATATGAGATATTCTACTCTTATGTGGGGACTTTGCCCCTCAGGTAACTACGAAGCTTGTCGCGAAATGTACCTTATGGATGAAGGTCTTGAAGAAATCCGCAGACAGACTGATTGGTTCTATGGCGCACAATGCAACCGTTATGAAAACATCCTCAATGCGATTGATGACGGCGTTAAGGTATTCGATATCGTTGACTACAACTATCCCCTTTACCAGCTCGTAGATTCCTACGATGATGTAAACGCAGACGGTATCATTCAGCTTGATTCAACCTCAATGGGTGCTTTCAGCTACGGCGTTGATATTCAGCTTGGCGAGGATTATGTTGCATCCCACAACAATTGCTCTGACCCCCAGAACCACGACCACACAGACCCCAATGGTATTGTTGATGCCTGCACAGGTCTTCTTCCTGAAACAACCTTCTATTTCTACAATCAGGACCACGAAAAAACAGGTTCAAACGATGTTATTATGAAGCTTGTTACAGAGCTTCTTACAGACGAAACATTCGTTGATGTATTCTCTAAACCTGATAAATTCCCTCAGTTCAATGTTGGCAGAAATTCAAAGGGCCTTATGAAAGACGTTGCTGAAATGAAGAACTTTGACACAAGCGACCTTACAGAAGAAGAAATTGCACTTCTTGAAGAAGCTATTGCAGAAGCAGAAGCACAGCTCGACCAGACAAATGTTGACATTGAAGCATTTGAAGACGCAAAGGATAATTTCTATGATGTTTGTGACCAGATTCTTAATAGAGATAAAGAACCTGAAACTAAAGAAAACGGTGCATATATGGACTTCGGTGATGCACTTAAACAAATTTTCCAAATGTTAAGTGACATACTTTATCTTTTCTTCGGCGGATTAGGCTTCAGCGAAATGGGTAAATAATTCCACTTATAGCAAAACACCTTTGGTTAACAAAACCAAAGGTGTTTTTTTAGTTGTATGTTGAAAGTTGCAAGTAGCAGGTTTCGGGACCTGCGGTCGGTATTCTAGAATTTTAAGTTGATAATTAACGAAAAATCAGAGGACGGTTCTGTGATTGGGTTGTTTTATCCGAAAAACCGCCCCTGATTTTAAATTAAAAAATGCTGAAAAACATTGATATACAAGGGATTAAGGCTCAATCATAGAACCGTCCCCTGATTGGTTCTGATTGGTTCTCCTGATTGGTCTGGCCGTTTCATCTTCGGCGTTTAAACAATAACGAAATAACAACGAAAACAAAAGCGTTAGTAATTATTAAACATAAATGAAACATAAAAGCTATCTTTAAAAAAGTATTACTGCCTTTAAATATAAAATATAACAAACTGTTAACTGGACCTAAAGAAACAAACACAAGCGACATCCACAACTCTACGCATAAATATTGGGGAATTTGTGATTGTTTTATTTTGAATAATCGTTTTAAGATTTTGCTTGTTTTTACATATGATTTAGGATAGAATCTATCAACAAATCCAAGTTGATTAATCATACCTATTGCTGAGTTTCTACAATTAAAAAAAGATAACAACGAGATTCCAATAAACATAAATACAATTGAAATTTTCATTTTTCACCTTTATTCTTCTGTATCGTTTGGTTTTTCTTCAGGAAACAAGTCCAGTTCCGCATACGCTCCTGTAAAACCGTTGGCTACACCAACTCCAGCTGCAAACCGAACACTAGAGTTCCACGTGGCATTTGTCAATATTTTACTTTGGTATCCTAACGCAGATGAAATCACTTTTTGAGAGTATTTCAAGTTGCTTCTACGTAATTCTCGAGCAATAGTGTTTTTAGTATAGCTAATTGTGTTGGTTAAAACCATTCTTTCATTTGCTCCGCTACCGCCTATCCTACCAGATATAACACCCATTCCTATTGCCACAAATGCTTCATCTGCTTTAATAGGCTTTTTATTGACACAACTATCTGCAACATAAGATACTCCTCCAATTATACCTCCAGCTACTTGTTGTCCAATTATGCCTAATGGACTCGCAGCTACTGCACCACTCACAAAACCAGAAACAACAGCTACCGCAACACTCTTTTTATTAATACTTCCTGTAAGTTTTTTTTGGACTAAAGCAGACGCGACACCACTAACCACTGCACCAATAAAGCCACCGATAGCCATTATACCTAGCGTTACACTAAGTGAATGCCCACTTGGATCAGTTGCATTAGGACAGGGGACGGTTCTGTGTCCTCTTGTTTTTTGACACAAACAATCCCCATATCCTATTAAAATTTTTAAACGAAACCTTTGATTTTAAAGGCGGTTAAGAATTTTCAGAACAGGACACAGAACCGTCCCCTGTCTTGCCCCCTGTCTTGCCCGGTCGAAAAGCCCTGATATACACGGGATTTACGGTTCAATCATAGAACCGTCCCCTGATTGGTCATTGTCCCCGTCTTGTTTTTTTCTCAAAAACCAAACAATCCCGAACGTTGAAAATAAAATACCACTAATTAAACACACAATATTACCATAACTGTCAGAAGAATTTATCCCTTCCATCTCAATTAAAATTTGCTTTTCTGTACCATTGGTTCGCATCAACTTAGAATAGCCAATAAAATTATTGTTATATGTGTATGTCCATTCTCCGACAGTAAACTCTTCTTTTCTCAAATCATCAACTAAGCCGGAGTTATAAGCCTCATATTCAGGCGTAATATAATATACAACCTCTTGACTATCAACATTATAACAAATGATTCCTGAATACAAATAAATATTAAGTGTTGAATCAGTAAATTCAATGGCAATATCCGAAGATGCTTCAAAAGCAATTTCTAAAATAAATTCATTTTCAGAATTATATAAATCAATGAATTTTTTATTCGTGTCAGAACGTATTCTATCAACAACCACACCGGAAGTGCATATTGCATAATAGCCATCTCTTCTGGCAGTTGCTTGTTCGAAAAAAGCATGGTCAGTGCAAACTTCACTAATTGTAAACTTAAAACTTTCCGGCAGTTCAGTAACTTCAATTGTTTCGATTTTAGTATATTTATTTGAATATATAGCCTTAGTGTTGATTACAAAATTTAAAACAAGAGATATAGCAACAATTGATATGATAACGTTTTTTCTAATTTTAACCATACAACTTCTCCTTTAACGAAACGAATGGTTGGTAATATTTTTGAGTTGTTGTGTAATTATTATAATTGTGGATTTCGAATTCTCCACCAATTGAAATGCCAATACCAAATCCATAACAAGTCTTTTCGGGATTTGATTTTGGAACAAATTCTAAAACGTCAAACGAGACACCTATTGGTCCAGCTAACGTAAATCCCCAAGATGTAGAATCATCATTCAAATCGTTAACATTATTTGCATTAGTAAAAGATATAGAAACACCCAGGCTTCCCCCTTCTCCTACAGCCCCTCCTGTGCTTACCGTTTCTTGTACTGCATAATTATACGAAGTATCAGAAGAAAATGTTTTGCTTTTACTTGCTGATACAGTTCCCTGAGTATATCCATATGTAAAATTCAATGAATTTGTGCAACCTTGCTTTTTGGGAGCAGTTATTCTATCCAATAAATCCTCAAAAAAGCTATTTGAACGTTCCTTTTTGTTTGTTTTTATTTTGTTTACGACTTTAGTTAAAAATGAAAAAAAACTAGCACAACCGCTATTATCAGAATACATAACCGGATTATTCATACAATACGCAAACATATTGTAACTAAGAACACCCTGACCGGTAGTCAAATACCCATCCGCATTCAAAAACCTACCAACTTCAGGATTATAATATCTACTCTGAAGATAATAGAACTTAGTCTCTACGTCATAATAATACCCACGGTAACGAATGGGGTTGATTTCTGCAAGGTTGATGCCTGAATCATCTACAACAGCAAT